>CAOKFN010000010.1 GCA_948467735.1 uncultured bacterium | reverse complement strand
TACTGGGGTTACAGCGATTCATCGTCCATACTACTGCCAAAGACGGGATTATATCTCCATTTGATAAAAAAGGCAATCAATATTTTCTTGATTTATAAGGTATATCGGTAAAACCGTAACAGCTCAGACAGGTCGCTGAACTGTTATGTATAACTTGCCGCGAATCCCGACTACAGACCGCTGACGGGATGCCTTTGCTCATTTCCCTGCTGTAAATTCTGGCGGTCTACAATATAACACGCAGATTTTTAAAGATAGGAAAATGTATTCCTATGATAAAAGCTGGGAGGCCGTATGCCCCATATCAGGAGGACGGCCTGCGTTTTGTAGACGGGGATATTGAGGAAATATATTTTGTATACAAATAGATTTTACAATTGAATTTTCAGCTCTAAAAGTGGAAGGAGGAAATAACTTAAACTTTTGCAAAAATTGAATATATGACAGGTTTAGGTTGTGATATAACAGATTACACATCTGCTATTTACAAAATATATAAATATTGTTCATAAATTATACATATAACAGCTATTTATGAAGTGTAATATAGTAATTGTAGTGTAATACAGTTTGATAATGGGAGAAGGGATATTTTAATTGCAGTTGTTGTATTATGAAATGCTGCTATATTAAAGGGGGAAAGTTGCAGCTTTACTAAATACTGTTTCAGTACAAAAATTTGTCTATGTGTATGTCGCGGCGAAAGATGAGTGGATGTACTGCTTATCTACAAATAAAGGGAGCTGTTCTCTCAGCCTTAGCGCGGCGTTATGCATTAATGGCCAAGCGGTTAATCAATCAAAAGATTTTGGACCCATATGGATAGAAGGCGATTGGGAAAATGCCGCCAAAGATGCAGATACTGCATATAGTAAGGGGATAAAGGCAGAAACATATATTTGTGAGGTTCAGGTTGTAAGTACATCGAAAGATAGTGTAGAATTGGTGAATGAAATTTATGCGCCTAATTATATTGCACATATGGCGTTTTAAGCAGTATGGTTCCAGCGGCTGTGCGGGAGGCCATGGCCTGTCCGCACAGAGAAAGGCAGGTCAGCATGAGTATGTTACTGGAGTCAAAAAAGAGCGTGGAAGAATGCAGGCGTGAGATGAAGGACGCTTTCAGAAGTACGCAGCTTTACGGGAGAGTCTGGGGCCGAGTGGGAAAATGTCATTTCTGCATCACAAATCGTTCCCATCATGGGCTGCTGGGGACTAGGGAGCCGGGGCGGGGCCTTCCCGTAATGGTTTACTGCAGGGGAAGCATTTTTCCTTCCGGTGAGGGCAGCGCCATCCGAGTGCGTTTTGTATATGGTTTCCTTCTGATTGAGGTGATAATTTTTGCGCTGCTTACGTTTCTGCTTTTTTTGTATGTAATCAACAGAGACGGTGCGGCAGTGCCTTTGCATGAGGTAATTCTGCTGTCTTTAGGAGTGACTGCTTTCGTATATCTTTTGGCAGCTGCTGTTTCCGCATTTTCTCTGCTGGGAGAAGATGATAAGAGGGAGCTTGTGTATTTTTTTACATCCAATCTTGAGGCGGATTTTTGAAAATAACAAAAATATGCGGGCCGAGCATGATTAGGCCAAGCACTGTGTTGTTTTTTAATTATATATGCATAAGATTTATAAAAGTGAAAGCAGGCCGTATGCCCCATATCAGGGGGGACGGCCTGCCTGCGTTTATCGCCGTTAAAAGGATTTCCTGCCGTTCATTGCTGGAATCTGAGCATAGGGGTTCCGGCAAAGGGAAAAGATTTCCTTCCATGGAAAAGCTTTCATCTGCGGATAGATTGTGACAGTTCAGCTCTCCCCGCGAAGTTAAGATCGAGATCCTATGCGATTTTGCGAGAGATTTTACAACTTAGGCACAAGTAGAACACAGGTATTTGACATTTTTCTGATATCCTGCATAAAGAAAGGAAAAATCCCCGCTGTCTGTAGAAAAATGGGAAACTTGAAGACTGGAAGCCTATTAAAACGCATAGGAGGACTGTTCTCAAAGCTTTATGGGATGCGGACAAAAGGCGGATGGAGAGGTAAACAGGAAAATGTGGAATAGGAAAAAATGGATCGAATCGGAAAAGGCAAAAAACACAGGAAAGGAGGGCGTCTCGAAAAAACGGCAGAAAGGATGCGGGAGAAGAGCGCTGGCAGTCCTGCTTGCCATGGGGCTTTCGGCGGGAGCCCTCTGCGGCTGCCAAAAAACGGAACAGGGAAACCATGACGGCGGCAGCTTGGGCGGCGCCATACCGGAACAGGCCAAGGGAAGGTATGTGGAGAAGGAGGAAAAACTGCCCAAAGAGCTGGCTGGCTGGGACATTCACCAGATGTATGCGGGAGAGGGGGGATTACGCTTTTTGGTCTCAAAACAGGAAAACGACAGCGGAACCTCCAAAGGAGCATCCAATGGGATGACCGGGGCAGCGTCCAATGAGACGGCTGGTGCGGCATCCAATGGGACGGTCGGCGCGGCGTCCAATAGGACGGTCAGCGCAGCATCCAATGAGACAGCCAGTGCGGTATCCAATGGGACGACCAGCGCAGCGTCCAATGAGACGGCTGGTGCGGCATCCAATGGGACAGTCGGCGCGGCATCCAATGAGACGCAGAATACGGCACAGGGGAAAACCATTCTGCGGGAGTGGGAGAAGCAGGGGGATGGTTTTGTGGATGTGACGCAGAAATGGCTTTCCTCTTTAGAATTTTCCTGCGATTGGCTGGAAGCACAGCTGCTGCAGGGGGTGGATGGCAGGCAGTACCTCTATGCCGCATATGTGGCGGACGGAGAGGACGCTTATAAGCCGCATCTTTGGAAAAGCGCAGGAGACAGGGCGGAGGAAATCACGCCGGAGAAATGGGCGGTTCCCAATGAAGACTGGGGCAGCTATGAAATGATACAGGGGCTGGCGGTAATGGACGACAATACGCTGCTATCCGTTTCTTATTCGTCGGTGGATATTCTGTCAGGGGAGGATGGCAATATTCTGAAAAGCGAACCGATGACTTCTTTTTATGAAGGGCATCCTGTGAGCGACGGGAAAAATGTGTACCTCAGCGCCGGAGGACAGATCGAGAAACGAAGCGCAGAAGGCGGCGACGCAGTACTGATTCCCGTGCCCCGGGGGGATGGGGATTTTGCATCGGGAGGCAATTCATCGTTCACATTCAGCAGTGCGGGAGTTTCCATGGCCGTGGGAGACGGGGGAGGTCTGATGCTGGGCGTCATGAAAGACGGCACATTGATTGCCGCAGGAGAAGACGGTATTTTTCGGCTGCCGGGACGGCCGACAGGACAGGAAGGACAGCCTGAAAGGGAAGGACAGAATGGCCAAGGAAGCCGACCCGATGGTGAAGGACAAAGCGGCCAAGGAAGCCAAACCGAGAAGGAGGGACAGAGCGGCCAAGGAAGCCAAACCGAGAAGGAGGGACAGAGCGGCCAAGGAAACCAAACCGAGAAGGAAGGACAGAGCGGCCAAGGAAGCCAGCCCGAGGGGAAAGGACAGAGCGGCCAAGGAAGCCAGCCCGAGAAGGAAGGACAGAGCGGCCAAGGAAGCCAGACCGAGAAGGAGGGACAGAACGGCCAAGGAAGCCAGCCTGAGAAGGAAGGACAGCCCGGCCAAGAAAGTCAGCCCGAGAAGGAGGGACAGCCCGATAAAGACGGGCAGGCAGGAAACGCAGGGGAACCGGCGGCTGCCAACTGGGAGAAGCTGGCGGAGGGCGTGGAGACGGATTTTTCCTTGGGAAATTATCAGTGTACGGATTTGGCCGTGCTGGAGGACGGAACGATTTACGCGCTGTTCCTTGCGAACGGAGAGAGAAAGCTGAACCGATATGAATATGATCCCAATGCGGTTTCGCAGGTGACGCAGGTTCTGAGGCTGTATGCGGTGACGGAAAGCCCGCTGCTCAAGCAGGCGGCGGTTCTGTATCATAAGGCACATCCGGAGGTTTTGATTCGCATAGAGAATGATTATCCGGAGTATTTTTACAGCCATATTGATTATAATGCAGTCTATCAAAAGCTGAACACCATGCTTCTGGGAGATGAGGCGCCGGATATTCTGGTTATGGATGGCCTGAATATAGATTCCTACGCGGCAAAGGGACTGCTGGTGAATTTGGAGGAGGTGATAAAGCCCATGGAGGAAGGCGGGGAGCTTTTGTCAAATATCACGGGAATATATGCAAAGGATAAAAAACGGTATGCGGTGCCTTTGCAGTTTAAATTTTATATGGCCATTGGACGGGATATCACGGCGGAAAATATGAGCTCCATGGAAAAGCTGGCGGAATTTCTGTCCAAGTCGGATTACAGCTATATGGGGCCTTGGACCGCCGCAGAGCTGGCGTACCAATTTTACCCCTATTTCTGTGAGGAGATAGTGAAGGATAAGCAGCTGGACAAGGAGGCTGTGGGCCGATATCTGGAATATTTGAAAATGATTGGGGACAACTGCGGCATTCTGGGCAGCCGCCCCGAAAATGAGAGGCCCTTTGATATGTGGAAGCTGGGCGCGGAGGCGAAGCTGGCCATTGAGGAAGTGGGAGGCTTTATGGACAGCATGTTCCCTGTTTCCATGGCGAGTTACATTAAGGGAGATTTCACCGCGTTTGAGAACAGCTTCAGCCCGTCGCTGCAGATGGGAATCTGTGCAAAGAGCCCGTATCGGGATACGGCGGAGGATTTCCTGCGGTTTGCGCTTTCGGAGGAATTGCAGAGCATGGAATTGGGGAACGGATTTCCGGTGAACAGGGCGGCGTTGAATAAACAGGCGGCCGAAGACCGTTCCGAATATATGGCTTCCGTTGTGATTGCAGACGACGACGGGGGATATACTTCATTTGACAGCGAGCCCTTCTCACAGGAGACGGCCCGGAAGCTGGCCGATATCTGCGAGACATTGGAGAAGCCCGTGAAGGAGGACGCCAAGATAAGCGAAGTGCTGGCGGAATGCCTCGGAGGCTATCTGGACGGCAGCCAGTCCAAGGAGGAGACAATACAAAAGATAGAGGCCGGACTGAAAATGTACTTGGCGGAGTAGTGTGCAAAGATTCTCTAAGCCCGCAGAGTACGCGGACTAAGAAAATCTACGATTCCGCAGAGCGGAATCTATGCACAGGGACGGAAGAATGCTCAAAGTGCGGGCATTCTTCCGTCCTTGTATTAATTTGTTTGTGCCGCCTGTAGAGGCCCTGCGTCCGCCGGAGGCAATGTCGTCTGTGGAGGCAATTCTGTCTGCGGCGGCATGACGGAAATAAAATGTAGGCATGGCGGAAATAGAAAAACTGCTTGACAAAGAATGTGAGATAGGATACAAAGAAAGCAGGAAGCAATATACAGGCGGTATGTCCACATAATCACAGGACGGAAAGGCAGGGATAAGATGGAGCAAAAGGACAAAAAAACAAAGTGGAACGAAGAAAAAGTAAATGGGAGCGTTATGGAGGTACATAACTTATCAGGACGGAGCCGGACAGGTTATACTACGTGGGGCTGTGTCTGGGAGCAGGGAAAACTGCATGAGGACAGCGAGTACCTGCTGGAGAATGAAGAGGGAACCCGGATTCCCGTTCAGTCCAAGGTAACGGCATGGTGGCCGGATCATTCCGTAAAATGGACCGCACATACGGCGGACGCCGCAAGGATGGGCAGTTCCGCGAAAGTGACTGCTCTGTCGCTGTCGCAGGAAGCTGAGGAGAAGCAGGCGCAGAAATCGGGACAAAAGCAGGAAACGGAGCGGAACTCAGAAGAGAAGCAGGCAGCGGAACGGAACTCAGAAGGGAAGCAGGAAACGGAACGGAACTCAGGAGAAAAGCAGGAAACAGAGCGGAACTCAGAAGAGAAGCAGGAAACGGAACGGAACCCGAAGCAAAAGCAGTATCCGGAGGAAAAAGCAGTGCAGAAGCAGGAACAGGCGGAAGCGCCCGCGCTCAGGCTCACCGAGACAAACGCCGGATGGCAGATTTCCAACGGATATTTTACATTTGAGGTTCCCCGGGAGGGAAGATATCTCTTAAAGGACATCAAGGTAAAGGATAAAATGATTGCGGAGGGCGCGGATTCCCTGCTGATTCTGGAGCATCGAAGCGGAGGAGAATACGAGGGCTGCAGGAAAACAAAACAGTATATATCCGCGCTGGGCAGGGTGTCCATTGCAGAGCGGGGGCCGTTGCAGCTTGTGATAAAATACGAGGGAATCCATGTGCCGGAGCAGGCTCCGGAGGACAGCGAGTGGCCCGCGGAGAGAATTCCCTTTGTCATTTATCTGAAAATCGGCGCAGGAGAGAAGAAATTTCGTTTTACCCATACCTTTTTCTATGACGGCAATGAGGAAGAAGATTTCCTGAAAGGGCTGGGAGTCAGATTCTACGTTCCCATGGGGGGAGGAGTCTATAACAGGCATGTAAAATTTGAGGGAGATTACGGATGCGTCCATGAGGCTTTGGTTCAGCTTCTAGGCGGAAGGAAGGTTCCCGGCGGCATTTACGAGGAGCAGATGAAAGGAATGCCGCTGCCGGAAAATCGGGAGGGAATACAGGAGGTCAAAGAAAATCTTGCCTTCTATCCTGTATGGGATCAGTATGAATTGAGTCAGGACAGCGCACAGCATTTCGGCGTCAGGAAGAAACTGCGGGGGGATGCTTTCTGCAGCTTGGAGACGCTGCATGGAGGGAGGTGCCCCGGCGGCGCGGCTTTCGGCAGTGAAAACGGAAGCTTTCTGTTTGCGCTCAGGGATTTCTGGCAGAAATATCCTTCCGGATATACGTTCCGGAATTTAAGCACGGACATGGCGGAGGGAATTGTGTGGATTTACAGTCCCTTGGCGGAGAGCATGGATTTTAGGCACTACACGGATACGGGCTACAGTCAGGTCTATTATGAAGGATATCCGTGGAAGGGGGCGGATCCCAAGGGCGTCGCCTGCACCAGCGAATTTGCAGCGGGGTACAGCGCCCATATGATTCCGGAGGACGGGGAGCTGCAGGCCTTCCGGCGAAGCGTTGACAAGCCTGCCCAATATGTGGGGACGCCGGAGTATTACCACGAGAGAAAGGCGTTCGGCTATTGGTCCCTGCCCTGCCGGGAAACTCCGGCCCAGAACTGGCTGGAGGATCAGCTGGACGAGGCCATGGATTTTTATCTGGGGGAGGCGGAGCAAAGGAATTGGTATGGTTTATTCAACTATGGGGACGTGATGCATTCCTATGATATCCAAAGGCATATCTGGCGCTATGATATCGGCGGCTATGCGTGGGACAATACGGAGCTGGTGCCGACCTACTGGATTTGGTACGCGTTTTTGAGAAGCGGCAGGGAAGATATTTTTTCCTTTGGGGAGAGGATGACAAGGCATGCTTCGGAGGTGGACGTGTATCATTTCGGCCCCTTAAAAGGTCTGGGTTCCAGACATAATGTCAGGCATTGGGGCTGCCCCTGTAAAGAACTCCGCATAGCCATGGCCGGGCATGACAGGTTTTATTATTACCTTACGGGGGACGAGCGGCTGGGGGATATTATGGATGATTTTGCCGATGTGGAAGAGGTGCTTCTATACAAGGATCCCATAGGCGCATTTTATGAGGGACAGGAGAAAACCTATCCCACCCATGCGCGCAGCGGGCCGGACTGGTCTTCTCTGTGCGCCAACTGGATGACGAAATGGGAGAGGCGTCAGGATGGGAAGGATTTGGAAAAGATTCGGACCGGTATCGGAGACATTAAGAAAGCGCCCCTTCGGCTGATTTCCGGCCCCGATTACGAATTTGACCCCGCCTCCTGTCATCTCAGGTATATCGGAGAGAACGCCACCGGAGGATCCCATCTGCAGATATGCATGGGAGCGGCTCAGATATGGCTGGAGCTTTCGCTGCTGCTTCAGGACGAAGAATGGACAGAAATGTTAGAGGAATATGGGAGATTTTATTTCATGGAAGGTGAGGCGAAGCGGGCGCAGACAGAGGGAATTATCAGCGGGAGAGGGTTTACGCTTCCCATGCTGGCCGCGGGGATTGGCGCTTTCGCCGCGGGACGCTTAAAGGATGAGAAGCTCTCGGACAGCGTCTGGCTTCAGATTCTTGGGACGGTGATGCGTCCCAAGGGGCGTGAAGGCTTTGCCGTCCGGGAACTGCCGGAGACTGCAAATCAAGAAAAACTGCGCGAAATCCCGTGGATATCCACCAATACTACGGCTCAGTGGTGTCTGAACACCATCATGTGTCTGGAATTTATCCGCGAATGGCTGCCGGAAGATATGGAAGGAATAAACGAACTGCTGGAGAAAGGCGCGAGGAAGCCGTATAGGGGATTATGACTTTCATAAAAAGCCATCGGACTGTCTTATAGGGGATTATGATTTTCATAAAAAGCCATCGGACTGCCATATAGGGGATGATAGCTTCCATGAAAGCCGGGCCATTATCAGGGGATATGATTTCCATATTTCCGGAAAGAGCTGGGAGAGTCGTTATAATATTTCCGGAAGGCCTTTGAGAAGCTGTATTGATCCGAGTAACCCAGCTTTCCCGCAATGGCCGCCAGCGTTTCGTCCGTGGAGGCAAGCAGCTCCATGGCGTATTTCATCCGGCATTCGATGATATATTGTTTTGGAGAAGTCTTAATGTAACTGCGGAAATAGCGGATGAAATACTTTTCGCTCATATTCGCATAGGCGGCCAAGTCTTTCATCCGTATCTGTTCCGTAAAGCGTCTGTTGATATAGTCGAGGATACGGTTGATTGGCAGGTTCTGGGTGGAATGGGCGTTTTCACGGAAATGCAGGCATTGGGAGGACAGCTCTAACAAATCTGCCAGATAACTCAGGCAGAAGGAATAGAACTTTAGGGAAGCGGTATTTTTGTTATGATAACTGCGGACGTACTCATTACAGAACTTCAGGCATCTGTCCTGAAGTTCTTTTGCGTGGTATACGCCGTCCAGATTTTTCCCGGACAGGAAATCGAGGCGGTTTTCCGTCTCCAGCGCGAACAGGAGAAAGAGAAAGCGGCAGCCGTTTTCTTTGCAGTATGCCTTATAGGTATCGCCGGGATAGAATAAAATGCTGTCCCCGGCGGAGGCTTCAAAGGTCTGATTGTTGATTTCAATAAAGACGGTTCCTTCATAAACGTTCCAGAGGGTATAATTTGTCTTGGTTTTATTTTCAAGCCAGTTGTCTTGATAACGGACAATATGGCTGAATTTGATAAAAAGGGACAGGGTGGAGAAGGAAGGATTGATCCGGGAGGGAGCGTTCATATGCGTGGTTCCTTTCTGTTGATTCCCGCGGACAAGTATTGCTTGTTGGGCAATGAGTCAAGCCAAATGTGCCGATGTCTGCGGGCAGTGAGTTAAGCCGATGCGTTCACAAGAGATAAAATCTGACGCTGATTAGCAGCGTCTGCCGCTCGTGAGTCGGATTGCATGGCAGATTTTATAGGTCGTCAGTATAGTTTAACGGAAGATGTCTAAAAATGCAATACTTTTTGACATGATTTATGACTTTTGGGCATTGCATGCGCAGGGACGGGACTCTATACTTTTAATTATTATAGTAAATGACTTTGATAGTCTGCTTTGCCTGCCTATCTTCAGTATAGGCAAACGCGGCTGTCTTTCTTGATAATCTGCTATACCTGCCTATTCTCAGTATGGGCAGATGCGGCTGTCTATCTTAAAATATTTATTTTGATACCCTAGGCTGATTATTGCAGCCAAGATAGGGTTCAGGCAAAGTAAGAATAATTAAGCCGTTTGCTATAAAGCCTATCAAGCCGCCCGGCCCACGGGCGGAAAGGATCGTGAACGGACGGCGGATTTGGCCGCTCGTGATTATAAAATAAAACCATAAATCAAGAACAGAAAGAGAGGCAGTGAATATGGCGAAAGAAATCATTACGCTGGACGGAGAATGGCAGTTTGCTTATACCACGGAGCCGCCGGAGGTTTTGGCAGGGGACGTTCCGAAAGAGGAGGATTTTGAAATCAATCTCCCCATACCGGCCTATTGGGACGACTGCAGGTCTTACATGAAATATGCGAAATTCTGGTCGAGAAAATGTACATTTAATCCCAAAGCCCGGAGGGTGGAGGAATTTCCCCTTGGAGGCTTAAAACCGCCGGACGCCTCCCTGCCGTATTTAATCGGCACCGGCTGGTATCGAAAGAAATTCATGGCGGGGACGGATTGGAACGAGAGGAGCATTACCTTGAAAATAGGCGGCGCCATGCTGGACGCAGGGGTATGGCTGAACGGAGAATTCCTGAAAACTTATTACAGCTGCGGGAAGCCTTTTGAGGTAAGATTAAGCGAAGGGATCAGGCCGGGGGAGGAAAACGAGATTCTGATTGCGGTTTCCAATACAAGAAGGAATCGGATTGGATGTTCTATCCGCGGCTATAAAGGCAGAAGCGGCGGGGTGAACCGCTCCGTTCTTTTGGAAGTCTGCGGGAGCGCAAGGATTGAGGACTGCTATGTAAGGACGGATGCGGACAGGAGCGCTCTGTTCTGGGAAATAAGGCTCCAAAAGAGAAGGGAAACGAAATTAACGCTGCATTGGAGTATTTTGGATTCCTGTTCGGGAAAAACTCTGGGAGACGGAGTCTGCCCGGTCATGGGGGAGGAGCTGCATTTTACCACGGGTACCTTCGACATGAAGCCATGGTCGGATAACGCTCCCTGCCTATATCGGCTTCGGCTGGAGCTTTTGGACGAAAACGGAATCGTGAATTGGGTGGAGCAGGAGTATGGAATGCGTTTTGCCCGGAGAGAGGGGACGAAAATACTTTTGAACGGCAGGCCGATATTCCTGCGCGGCGCCACGGATCACGCCTATTTCCCGGAAACCTGTACGGTTCCCAACGATGTGTCTTATTACATGAGGACGATAAAGGCGCTGAAGGAGGCGGGCTTTAACTGGATGCGTTTTCATACGACGATTCCGCCGGAGGAATGCATGGAGGCGGCGGACAGGCTGGGAATGATAATACAGACGGAAACCCAGAATGGATTTGCGGAAGAGGATTTCCGGGAAATGCTGATGCTGTGCAGAAAGCATCCTTCGGTGATGCTGTACTGCTGCGGAAACGAGGTACATATAACGGAGGATTTTGAACGGCGGCTTAAGAGGATGGGAGAGCTCTGTCATACGCTGGCGCCGGACTGTCTCTATGACCCGATGGAGGCTCTGCTGGATGTGGAATGTACATTGGATGAGAAGCTGCCGGGATATACGCAGGAACCCGTCCCCCATAACGCGGTGAAGCTGGAACGTCTTCGGCAGTATGCCGACGTGCTGGCAGCGGGCGTATGGGTGTTCAGCTATCATTCCCTGTATGCCGATGTGGAGAAGATCAATCGGCGCATGGAAATCTATCAGCGTCCGTGCCTGATTCATGAGGCCGGGATATTTGACACTTATCTGAATCTGGATTTGGAAAGCAGATATGAGAAAACCAGAATCGGAACGGATCTGTTTCGGGCGGTGAGGCGGTATGTGGAGGAGATGGGACTGCTGGAGAAGGCGCCTCTTTATTATCGGAATTCCTGCAGGTGGATGAAGCTTTTGATGAAATTTGGACTTGAAAAGGCCCGGCGCTGCGAGGCGATTGCGGGATATGATTTTCTGGGGGCCATTGACTGTCATTGGCACAGAACCGGATATGCGGTGGGAGTGATGAATGAATTTTACGAGCTGAAATCAGGCTTTACCAAACGGGAGCTGCAGCAGTTTAACGGAGAAAGCATTCTTGTGTCCGACGCGGGACATGAAAGAAATCTGTACGCGGGCGACAGAAGGAATATCAAGATTTATGCTTCTCTGTACGGCGGGGAGGATTTGAAGGAGGGGATATTGATATGGGCGCTGACGGACGACAGAAATCATGTGAGGGAATCCGGAAGCCTGAAGGTTTATGACAAGAAAAACGGGGGTGCTTCCTGCCTTGGGGAAATCTGTGTGGGACTTGATAAGATAGACGGAATCGGGGAACATGTGAGGCTGCAGGCGGAGCTTCATGGGGGCATGTATCATATATCCAACGAATGGGATTATTGGATATTTTCCAAGCCTGACGTATCGGAAGGACATGAGGTGAGAGTGACGGGGAAGATTACGGCGAGAGATGTGGAAGAGATGGAACGGGGGAGCCGTTATCTGCTTCTGGGAAACGGGCCTTTTCCTGCGCTGCCGATTACGTTCCAAATTACACCGGGAGGCCGGGTGAACGGAAATTGCGCCACGGTAATCTACGATCATCCCCTGATGCGGAGCTTTCCCCATGATGGATTCTGCGACTGGCAGTTCTATCCGCTTTTCTGTGGAGGAGGGGCCGTCGTCTTTAATCAGCTTGAGATGGAATTTCAGCCCATTGTTGAAATTGTCAGCACCTATAAAATGATTAGAAAGCAGGCGGGAATCTTTGAAGTAAAAATAGGACGGGGAGGAATGCTGGTATGCACCATGAATGTCCAAAGCGAAGACCCGGCGGCCAAGGCGCTGTACGGGGCTATGCTCCGGTATCTGTCAGGGGAGGAATTTCGTCCGTCCGTGGAGCTGAAAGCCGCTTGGCTGCTGGATATCATGGAAAAGAACCGGAATGTGGAGGTGGATTTTACGACGGATGAATGCTATGATACCGGCGGGCATATAGAGGTATGATGTTGGTCAGATCAAGCCGCATATGAATGACATGGACGGGTAAACCCCCGTTCCCTAAGACGCGCATCCCATAAAGGGCGGCGCACATCTCGGGGAATGGGGGTTTTGACAGGTACGCTGCGTCCGGCGAGGGGAAGGAGAGCTTACATGGGAGCTTTCTAACGGAAGAGCAGCGGAGAACCGCCGTCAAAGCCGTCGTTCAAATCCTGAAGGCTCTCTTTCAGTTTCTCATTGGAAGCGCAGGACGCCTCGCTGGCAATGTCCATATAGAGGATAAAGACCTCTTCCAGACTCATGCCCTTTTCCTTCGCGATTTCTTCCATGACGGGTTTCAGTTTTTCTAACTGAGCGGAAACCGGAACCTTCTGAGGGTCGATCTGACCCAGAACATTTTCTGCGTACTGATTAATGCGTTCCAATATTTTTCTGTTTTCGTCTGTCATCTTAGGATACCTCTCTTTTTCTATGAATCATTTATACTCATGAGCGGTCGGAGCTGCCATTGGTTCATGACGCTTTCCGCTCGTGAGTCGAGTGACATGGCAAATTTTAGCAGCCGTCAGTTTATAGCCTGCAGCCAAGACTCACGGCAGGTTTTACCGATGTGCAGTATAAACGGTCATTACTTTTTTTCTCAGTTTATCACTATATGCTTGTTATGTATAGATATTTTTGTTAAAATAGTAAATATATGGTTATGATTTGAGCATAAATGCGCCTTTTTGTGTCGGAGCGTGAGGTTGTAACCGGGAAATTCTAAAGAAACGGAGAAAAAAATATGGCGGATATCAGACCTTTTTGTGCATATCGTCCGGCGTCCGGGCTGGAGAGCAGAATTGCGGCGCTGCCCTATGACGTATATAACAGAGAGGAGGCGGCGGAGGCTGTGGAAGCAAACCCGGACTCTTTTCTGGCGATAGACCGGGCGGAGACAGGATTCGGGCTGGAAGTGGACACTTATGCGCCGGAAGTGTATGGGCGGGCGGCAGGGCTGCTTCAAAGCTGGATTGGTCAGGGGAAGTTTGTGAAAGAGGATCATCCATGCTATTATTTATATGAGCTGATCATGAACGGAAGGAGTCAGACGGGCATTGTAGCCTGCGCTTCCATAGATGATTATTTGAATCATGTGATTAAGAAACATGAGAATACCAGAGCGGACAAGGAACTGGACAGAATACGCCATGTGGACGCCTGCAATATGCAGACAGGACCGATTTTTCTGGCATATCGCAGGAATGCGGCCCTTGGCGCCATCATAGAGGAAACAAAGCGCAGGGATCCGGTTTGTGATTTTGTCTCGGAGGACGGCATAGGCCATCGGGTGTGGGTGATCGGGGAAGAGGAGAAGACAGCCGGGATTCGGCGGGAATTTGAGAAAATGGAGGCCGTGTATATTGCGGACGGGCATCATCGCTGCGCTTCGGCGGTCAAGGTAGGACAGATGAGAAGGCAGGCCCATCCGGAATTTACCGGAGAGGAGGAGTTTAACTACTTTTTGTCCGTTCTTTTTCCCGACGAGGAACTGCATATCATGGACTATAACCGTGTGGTTCGGGATTTGAACGGATATACGAGGGAAGAATTTTTAGAGAAGGCGTCCGAGAGCTTTCAGGTGGAGAAAGCGGCGAGGACGCCCTATGGGCCTGACAGAAAGGGAACGTTTGGAATGTATTTGGAGGGGACATGGTATGCGCTGACGGCAAAGTCTCATATATTGTCCGAGGACGCCGTGGAGGGGCTGGATGTGTCCCTGCTGCAGAATCATCTTCTGGGGCCGATTCTTGGAATACAGGATCCGAAGACGGATAAGAGAATAGATTTTGTGGGCGGAATCAGGGGCTTGGAGGAGCTGGAGAGGAGAGTGCATACGGATATGAAGGCGGCTTTCTCCATGTATCCCACTTCCATAGAGGAGCTTTTCGCGGTTGCGGACGCGGGAAGATTGATGCCTCCTAAGTCCACATGGTTTGAGCCGAAGCTTAGAAGCGGGTTATTCCTGCATGATTTGGGCTAGAAGAAACGCTGTCAAACAGGAAGGGACAGAAAGGAATAGGAAGGAAACCAAGAATAGAAAGGATATAGAAAAGAATAGAAAGGATATGGGTGGTATGACAGACAAATTATATGAATTGATGAACTGGCCCCAAATAGAAGAGATTATATATTCCGAATGCGATAATCCCCATGAGCTTCTTGGGCCGCACAGGGTGGGAAATCAGACGCTTGTGCAGGCATTTTTCCCCCAAGCGGAGGAGGTTTCCCTTGTCTTTGAGAAAAAAGGCAGGAAAGTTTTGATGGAACGGGCGGATGAGGACGGCTATTTCGCCGCGCTTCTGCCGGGGAAAGAGCAGCCGTCGTATCACTATGCGGTGAAATATGAGGACGGAACGGAGCGCATTCACGGGGAGGCATACCGCTTTGAACCGCTGATAACGCATCAGGATACGGAAAAATTCCAAAACGGCATTCATTACACCATTTACGAGAAGCTGGGCGCCCATCCCATGACGCTGGAGGGTGTGGAGGGCACTTATTTTGCGGTGTGGGCGCCCTCGGCCCAGCGTGTCAGCGTGGTGGGAGATTTTAACGGATGGGACGGAAGGATGCACCAGATGCGCAGGCTGTGGGACTCCGGAATTTTCGAGCTGTTTCTGCCCGATGCGAAGGAAAATGACAATTATAAATTTGAATTGAAGCTGAAGGGGGGCGTGACTTATCTGAAAGCGGATCCTTATGGAAACGCGGCCCAGCTGCGTCCGGAGACGGCTTCGGTGGTGGCGGATTTGGGGAAATTCGTCTGGGAGGATGAGAAATTCCTGAAAAACAGGACAGAATTTCAGACAGGCAATGCGCCCGTAAGCGTATACGAGCTTTATCTGGGTTCTTTCGTAAAGGGGACGGAGGAGGAGCCCTATGCCAATTATCGGGAAATTGCGGACAAGCTGATTCCCTATATCAAGGAGATGGGGTATACCCATGTGGAATTGATGCCCGTGATGGAGCATCCCTTTGACGGTTCATGGGGGTATCAGGTCATCGGGTATTATGCGCCCACGGCAAGGTACGGCAGTCCGGAGGATTTCATGTATTTTGTCAACGAGCTTCATAAGGCGGGCATCGGCGTTATTTTAGACTGGGTTCCGGCTCATTTCCCTAGGGACGTCTACGGGCTGTCCAATTTCGACGGCACCTGCCTTTATGAACATGCGGATCCCAGACAGGGGAGCCATCCTCACTGGGGAACCTTAATCTACAATTACGGCAGGCCGGAGGTCTCCAATTATCTGATTGCAAACGCTCTGTTCTGGGTGGAGAAATATCATGCGGACGGCATCAGGATGGACGCTGTGGCGAGTATGCTGTATCTTGATTACGGCAAGAAGGACGGCGAGTGGGTTGCCAATATGTATGGGGGAAAAGAGAATCTGGAAGCCATCGAGATGATAAAGCATTTGAATTCCATTATGAAAAAGCGCAATCCGGGGGTGTTGTCCATTGCAGAGGAGAGCACGGCCTTCCCGATGATTACAGGAGATTTGGAGGAAGGCGGGCTGGGATTTGACTTAAAATGGAATATGGGCTTTATGAACGACTATCTGGATTATATCAAATACGACCCGTATTTCAGAAGCCATCATCACGGGGAATTGATTTTCAGCATGATTTATGCCTACAGCGAGAAGTTTATGCTGGTATTTTCTCATGACGAGGTGGTGCATGGGAAGGCGACTCTGCTGGGGAAAATGCCCGGGGACCGGGAGCAGAAATTTGCCAATTTGAGATTGACCTATGCCTATATGATGACGCATCCGGGTAAGAAGCTGTTATTTATGGGGCAGGATTTGGGAGAATTTGACGAGTGGAACGAGAACCGCTGTGTGGAATGGGAGCTTTCAGAAGAACCGGAACACAGGGGGATTGCGCTGCTGATGAAGGATTTGAATCATCTCTATCGCACCAGACCGGAGCTGTCCGTATTGGATGATGCGCCGGAGGGGTTTGAATGGGTGAATCACATCTCCGCAAACGATTGTTACCTGACGTTTCTGCGGAAAGGAAAGAAAAAAGAGGAGGTTCTGCTGGTGGCGGCGAATTTCTCGGGCACTGCCCGGGAGATTACTACCGGAGTGCCGTTCCAAGGCAAGTATAGGGAGATTTTCAATTCCGATGACGAGAAATACGGCGGTACGGGCGTTGTGAATGATTGTGTGAGGAAGAGCAGGGAGCGGGAATGGGACGACAGGGTCTACAGCGTGACCGTGAAAACGGCGCCCTTGTCCTTGAGTATTCTGGAATATATTCCTTTTACGAAGGAGGAGCTTGCCGAGGAAAAGGCGCTGGCTGAGGAAGCGGAAAGGCAGAGGAAGGCGGCGGAAGCCAAGGAAGCGGAGAGGCTGAGAAGGGAAGCGAAGGTCAGGGAAGCGGAGAATCTGAAGGAGGAAGCGGAAAGGCTGAGAGAGGAAGCGGACAGGCTGATTAAGGAGGCCGGAAGGCTGAAAAAGGAAGCGGAGAGGCTGAAAAAAGAAGCGGAGGCCAAGGAAGAGGAAAGGCTGAAGAAGGAAGCGGAAGCCAAGGAATCGGAGAGGCTGGAAAAGGAAGCGGAGGCCAAGGAGGCGGAGAGGCTGAAAAAGGAAGCGGAAGCCAAGGAGGCGGAGAGGCTGAAAAAGGAAGCTGAGGCCAAGGAGGCGGAGAGGCTGGAAAAGGAAGCGGAAGCCAAGGAATCGGAAAGGCTGGAAAAGGAAGCGGAAGCCAAAGAATCGGAGAGGCTGGAAAAGGAAGCCGAGGCCGGAGAATCGGAGCGGCTTAAGACGGAATTGGAGGTTCGGGAATCGGAAGTCCAAGAATCGGAAAAGCTTAAGACGGAAGCGCAGGCCGGGCAGACAGAGAAGCCAAAGAAGAAAGCACAGGCCAAGGCGGAAAATGCAAAGCTGACAGGCAAAAAGGCGGACGCAAAAGAGGCAGGCAGAAAGGCGGCGGATAAGAAGGCAGGCAAAAAGAGCTCGGGCAATGAATAACTCAGGCCGCAGTCCGGGATACAGACAGAGAAAACAGGGAGAAGCGAGGGAGCGGGCCGCGGGAGAAACAGCAGAAAGGGAACGAAATTGTGATGATATCAGGAAGGATGGCGGGGGTCATTGCGGAATCTGCCGCTCATACTATGGAACTGGCAGTCCGCGATACAAGATATTCGGTATATGGTACAGGAAACACTGCCTGCGATATGGGAGACATAGTCCATGCCATAACGGCAATGGGGCAGTACGACGCCATCAGGACATTCTGGGCCGATCTGCCGGATAAGATTTTGAATTTAGGCGTGCGTATCTTGATGGCAGTGCTGTTTTTTGTGATTGGAACGCAGCTGATTAAGCTGGTCCGCAGAATAATTCACAAATCCATGAGCCGGGCGAATGTGGAGCTGGGAGCCGTCCAATTTGTTGATTCATTTGTGAAAGCGGCGCTGTATGTGATTTTGGTATTGATGCTGGCGTCCTCCTTTGGGGTGGATGCCGCCAGCATCGTTGCGGTGCTGGGATCCGCAGGCGTGGCGGTGGGTCTGGCGGTGCAGGGCAGCCTGTCCAATCTGGCCGGCGGCGTGCTGATATTGATGCTGAAGCCTTTTAAAGTAGGGGACTACATCAAGGAGGGCGCGGGCGGTATGGAAGGTACCGTCAAAGAAATTCAGATATTTTATACGAAGCTTCTGACTCCAGATAACCAGACCATTATTCTGCCCAACGGGAGCCTCGCAAACAGCAGTCTGGTGAATGTGACGGCACAGGATTGTCGGCGTATGGACATGAAAGTGGAGATATCCTATCAGGCTGATTTGAAGAAAGCCAAGGAGGTTCTGCTGGGAGTTCTGGAGGAAGAGGAGGCTGTTCTGAAAGATAAGGATATGCTGGTATTTGTGGACGAGCTTGGTAGTTCCGGCGTGGTTTTGGGAGTGCGGTGCTGGCTTCCGCAGGAGGAATTCTGGACGGGAAAATGGCGTATTACGGAGAACTGTAAACTCAAGCTGGATGAAAACGGAATTGAGATTCCCTATCATCAGCTGGATGTACATCTGGACACAAAAACAGAGAAGCTTTGAGGATGGACGAGGCATGGCAGAGAACAAGAAAAATCCGGGGACGCAAAAGAAAAATATGCGGGAACAGAAGAAGAGTCCACAGGCGCGGGATAAGAATCCGCGGGAACAGAAGAAGAGTCCACAGGCGCAGAATAAGAATCCGCGGGAACAGAAGAAGAGTCCACAGGCGCAGGATAAGAATCCGCGGGAACAAAAGCAGAATTCACAGGCACAGAATAAGAATCCGCAGACACAGAATGAAAAACTGCAGGAACAGATAAAAACGGACGAAAGCGGGAAGGGAATGGACGCAAATACACAGTCGTTCCTCCGGCCGACAGCAGGGGGACGCAGACAGCGGACAGGAAACAAATTTTCATTCGGAGCATATGAAACGCTTTTATTATACGGTTTGTCTTTTCTGCTTCCGGTGATAATCCTGCTGTTAATTTTTGTGAACAGAGGTTTTTATCCCTTTGGCGGAAAAACTTTATTTATCATGGATATGAGAGATCAATATGTAGAATTCTTTGCCTCTCTCCGCAATGTGATTTCAGGGGATGATTCGCTGTTTTTGTCATGGTCCCGTTCCATGGGAGGAAATTATCTGGGATTGTTTGCGTATTACATAGCAAGTCCTCTGTCTTTTCTGACTGTGTTTTTTCCGGTAAAGAAACTGACCTGCGCCATTATGCTGCTGACGCTGCTTAAGATTGGGCTGGCGGGGATGAGCTTCGCCTTTTATGGGGATTATCTTTGGAAACATTCCGGCGGTTCGGCGTTTGATAAAAGGGCGGGGAAAACGCCGCGGGCGGATGGAAAGTACGGCAGGCTCTTAGCGGCGCCGCTGGCGGTGAGCTACGCCCTTATTTCTTATAATATGGTATATTCCATGTGCCTGATGTGGCTGGACGGGGTGATTTTTCTGCCGCTGATTCTTCTTGGGGTGGAAAAAATATTGGATGGCGGGAAAGGCCTGCAGTATATGCTGGCGCTGGCCGGGTTGTTCTACTGCAATTATTATACCGGTTATATGGTGGGAATTTTTACTGCGATTTATACGGTATATCGAATTCTATGTCGGGTGGAAAAAAAGAGTGTCAAAGAATATGGAATCAAATTCCTCCGCATTGGGATAACTACGCTGTTTGCGTTTGGAATTTCGGCGCCGCTTTTGTTTCCGGTGATAAAAGATTTGGTACAGGGGAAATTGTCCACAGCTTCTTATATGCCTGATAGTGAGACCAATTTTATTTTTGCGGAGCTTTTATCCAAATTAAAAAACGGAGTGTATGACAGCATTACCAATTCCGGTCTGCCCGCCATCTATTGCGGATATGCGGCTCTTGGGCTGGCGGCGTTGTTCTTTGTGCTGAGAGGTATTTCCTTGAGGGAGAAAGCGGGGGCGTTACTGATACTTGCTCTGTCTGCCTGCAGTTTTTATTTTACCAAATGGGATATTGCATGGCATGGATTCAGGTATCCCAACTGGTTTCCGTACCGATATGCCTTTGTGTGCAGTTTTTTTCTGCTGTATATGGCGCTTAGGAGTATGGGCGTCATGTGCGGTATGAAATGGGTGGGGAGACGCAGTTATGGCTGGATTTTGACAGTGCTTGCGGCGGCGGTGTCAGCGGATATGTATCTGAATGCCGACGCTATGTTTGACGGGCTGGAGAGACAGTTTGGATATGGGGCCATGGCGGATTATGAAGCGTTTTTGGATAAGACGCAGCCCTTGGTTGAGCAGGTGAAGGAGCAGGATGAAGGATTTTACCGTATCAATCAGGGTTATGAGTACTCCAAGAACGATGCGATGCTCTTGGGGTATCACGGGATGACCCATTATTCATCCACATTTCATGGGGCTGTGAACGCATTGACTAAGAAGCTGGGGCTGGCGCAGGCCCATATCTGGAATTCGGGATATGGATCGAATCCTCTTTTGGACAGTTTGTTCGCGGTGAAATATATTTTGGAGGACGGAATGGTTCCGGCGGAGTATTCATGGGCTGGCGGCGGGAGCGCCGCCGTATATGAGAACGGGTATGCGCTGCCCATTGCCTACGGCGCTCCGTGTATCAATTTGAATCCGAATCTGAACACGGGGGATCCGTTTTCCAATCAAAATGCTTTTCTGAACGCAATAGCGGGAACCAATGAGGCTTATTTTACCTCATATCCATACATAACGGAGCAGACGGGGCTTAGCTGGAGCTACACTTTCATAGCGGATTCCGCCAATCCGGTTTATCTGTACATGAAGCCGATAAAGAGTTCCAAGGCAAATGTTTATGTAAACGGAACATGGGCGGGCAATTACTTTTCGACGGAAACCAACTGTAGTTTATTTCTGGGCAATTTTCAGCCGGGGCAGCAGGTGGAAGTGAGAATAGAACCGTCTGGGGAGGCGGCGGTGAGTTCTGCCGTCATCGCCCAGCTGCATATGGATCTGCTTGAGAGGACGCTTGCAGGCCTAAGCGGCAGCGGAATGCGGATTGAGAGGCATGGGAATGGAAAATTATCGGGCAGAATCCAGTTGGGTGAAAATCAAAAGATTATCACATCCATTCCCTATGACAGCGGCTGGACGGTGAAGGTGGACGGCAGGAAGGCGGCTGTCACAAAATTCGCGGATACTTTCCTTGCGGTGGAGGCAGGGAGCGGCGAGCATGAGATATCGTTTTCTTATGTTTCGCCGGGATTTGGCATGGGAACGGCGCTCTTTGCCGCGGCTGCTGCGGGGGCGGCTGTATATTTTGGCATGGCGGAATACGTGGGGCGGATAAGACTATCGAAAAAGTGATTCGGCAGGCGATGGAGGAGCTGATTAGATGAAAAGTGATTTGTGGAGAGAGCAAAGTGTCATCCGGTTTAGTTTTCGGGGGGTATTGCAGAGGGAGGCCCATGAAGAGCGGATTGCACAGGCTTTTGCGGAGTGTCAGGCCGAAATGGAGAAGGCATATGGGGAGCGGCGGCTCTTGACGGCGTCGCTTTACCGATATGGGCGTTTTCTTTTTCTATATACCGAAGGACTGGGAGAAGCGGCGGCGCCCGAAAAAATGTTTCCCGCCATGGGGGCGGTGCTGCAGCCGTGGCCTCCTTCCATGGAAGAGGCGGGAGAAGACAGGCTCTGGGCGTGTATGCGGCCCTATTATTTTCATGCGGTTCCAGACAATGGGGGAGAATGGATGCAGGGCCGGAAGCCTGCACAGCGCCGCGGGAGGATTGCGCTGCTGTCTCCGGGCAGGTGGCAGAGCTATCTGGAACACCATCTGGCGCTCATGAGGGAAGGGCTGATAGAAGGAGATAAATATCATTTGATCAGCATCCATGAAAATGTGCTGTTTTCTTATTTTGAGGAACCAAAGACCATGACGAACCTGCAAAAGAAGCCAAATTCCCGAAGCAGGGCGTTGGAGGAATGGCTTCGGACGGACCCGGAAAGCCATTTTGCGCGTTTTGCGCCGGGACAGGGAGCGGGGCCGGATCAAAATTTTGTTTTTCTGCCCTGCTGCGCGGGAATTTGAGAAGCGCCGGACGCGGTCAAAGCGCGGGGCAGGAAGGTTTTGGAAATGGCGGGACGCCGCATTCCATGGAAGGGGAGCCTTCCATGAAAGAAGAGCACTCCATAGAAGAGCATTCCACGGAAGGAGTTTACTTATAGAAAAACATTAAAAAAATAAAAAATTTAGTTGAAAAATTTTGCGAAAGGGTGTATAATAATACTTGCTTGTGTAGAAACAAGACAGAATGTCAAAGTATTTTGGCAGGATAGCTGCTTCCGTGGCTCAGTTGGTAGAGCGATTGATTCGTAATCAATAGGTCAGGGGTTCAAGTCCCCTCGGGAGCTTGGCGAATTACAGCCGCAAATCCGAGATTTTCAGTAAAATCAAGGGTTTGCGGTTTTTTATTGTCATTTGACAACTTTGGCATATTTTTGAAAAAGAGAACGAAATTCGCGGTCGAAAAATATGGAAAAATGTAAAAAATATGATATACTGATATTGTTACCGCCCCGATACTGGTGACAGGGAAGGGGGTGTACCGCATGGAAGTTCTGTTATCCTTTGTTCTCTCCGTGTTGGCCGGTGTAGCAGCTTACTACCTGTGCAGGTGGTTAGACGGTGAAGAATAGTCAGTAACCTAGCCCGAACGGTTGACTTCTCCGAAAAAGAAGAAGATCCCCCAAAAGTACCGCGAATACTTCTGGGGGATCGTTCTTTTTTTGTACCGCAAGGGTACTGTTATCCTTCTGCCTATTGGCATTATAGCATATGCGGTTTTGGATTGCAAGCTGCATTTAGAATCTACATTTTAAAACGTTTCTTTATCTGATGTTCGATGACTTGGATGGATTTATAGAAGCCCAAGGCGATTACGCAGAGCACGATAATGCTGGTGATTACCATGTCAAGCTGAAATACCTGCGAGCCGTATATAATCAAATATCCAAGACCTCTTCTGGCGGCAAGGAATTCTCCGATAATGACCCCCACCAGCGCCAGACCGATATTTACCTTTGCGGTGCTGAGCAGAATGGGGACGGAGCCGGGGAGCACCACTTTGAAAAATGCGTCCCGCCTGCTGCCCCCAAGGGTGTAGACCAAGGTGATTTTCTCCGCGTCCACCTGCTGAAATCCCGTATAAAAGCTGATAATGGACCCAAATACGGCCACGGACATGCCCGCCACGATAATGGTTTTCGTGCCGGTGCCCAGCCATACGATGAACAGCGGCGCCAGCGCCGATTTTGGCAGGCTGTTTAAGACCACAAGATAAGGCTCCATAATCTCCGACAGCTTCGGCGAGTACCATAGCAGCGTGGACACCAGCAGGCTGATCAGCAGCACCAGCAGAAAACTGAGCAGCGTCTCGAAAAGGGTCACGCCGATATGGGAGAGCATGGAATTGTGCTTCAGCTGTTCCACAAAACAGCGGGCCACCCGGCTTGGACTTGCGAAGAAAAAGCTGTCGATCCATTTCAAATCCGCGCTGATTTCCCACAGCGCCAGAAAAAGGAGAAAGAGAATCGTGCGCCAAGACGCTATCTCGTGGTGGTGTCTTCTGTGCATTTTAACGAATTCTTCCTGCTTTGTCAGTTCTTTTTTTTGTTTAGTTTTCATGTGTCATGTCCTCCCATAGCATATTAAAATACTTTTGAAATTCGGGAGCATTCCTTGCGGCTAAGGGTGAGTCGTCCGCAAGCGTCAGGCGGACGGATACTTCGTTTTTCACCACGGCGGGCCGCCCGGACAGGACGATAATTCTGTCTGCCAGACTGATGGCCTCCGACAGATCGTGGGTTATGATGATCATGGTCTTCCCGGCTGCCCGTATCAGGCGGCAGATATCGGCGGACACAAAGAGCCTTGTCTGATAATCCAAGGCGCTGAAAGGTTCATCCAGCAGCAGAAGCTGAGGTTCCAGGGCGAGGGTGCGAATCAGGGCGGCGCGCTGTTTCATTCCGCCGGACAGCTCGCTGGGACGTTTATCCCGAAACTTGTCAAGCCCGTAATCTTCCAGAAGGCGTTCTACTGCATCCAGACGTTCCTTTGTAAGTTTATGATTTAATTCCAGACCCAGAGTAACATTTCGATAGACGGTGCGCCACTCAAAAAGATGGTCTCTTTGAAGCATATAGCCTATCTTCGGGTAATGCAGGGAACCGTCGGGGTTGTGTACCATGATGGTTCCCTCTTCGGGGGTCAAAAGGCCTGCGATAATGGAGAGCAGAGTGGATTTCCCGCAGCCGCTGGG
The DNA here is from genome assembly GCA_948467735.1 of uncultured bacterium. Lineage (GTDB taxonomy): Bacteria > Bacillota > Clostridia > Lachnospirales > Lachnospiraceae > Acetatifactor. The sequence goes on along the minus strand of CAOKFN010000010.1, from coordinate 78,050 downwards.
ACCCACGATGGCGACGAATTCGCCTTCCCGAACCCCGAAAGAGACGTCCTTCAGCGCTTTTGTCTCGCCATGCAGACTGTGATAGGAATAGCCGATATTTTTTAACTCCAAGATATTCTGCATATATGCCATTCTATCCTATTCTTTTTTATAATAATGTATGAAAAGAAACAAAAGGGGTTCGGCGTGAAAGGGTTTTTTTTGCGTGGAACGGCGGAAAATCGAAACGTAAAAAGTAATGGAAGCATTCTTGCGGGAAGGCCGGGTTTGTGCTATCATAAAAATATTCTGAAAATACTTGGGAGAAAGCTGTTTTTTCTTTTGGCGGAGGTACGTTATGACAATGTCAGACATTATGGGTATGGCGGGATATTTGCTCAAGCGGGGCGCGGCAGTCACGGCGGTATTGGCGATTGTCTTTGCGGCGGGTTATTTTCTGGTTTATAAGCTGCTGTTTAAGGGCAGGAAGAGGCTTCGGCTTGGGACGGCTGTTTTGGGAATGGTATTTCTGTGCTATCTGCTGGTGGTGTGCGGCGCGACTCTGGGAAGAGGGAACGGCTGGCAGACCGTGATGCTGGGGCCTTTTTCTTCTTATAGGGACGCGTGGTACAGTTTTTCCGAATATGCATGGCGGAATCTGATATTGAACATTTTGATGTTTGTGCCTCTGGGATTTCTGCTGCCCTGTCTGTTTCGGACATGCCGCAGGCCTTGGGCGGCTTATGGGGCGGGGGCGGGATTTTCGCTTTTGCTTGAGCTGATTCAGCTGATATTTCATCTGGGAGTATTTGAGACGGATGATATTTTGAATAATTTTGCGGGAACCGTCATCGGATACGGATTTTACAGGCTGGGCAGTTATCTGCTGCAGCTGTTTCGGCGCAGGAAGGACAGGCGGCTGGGGCGGGCGCTCTTGTTTCAGGCGCCTTTGTGCGCCATAACGGCGGCGTTCTGCATCGTTTTTCTGGCATATCATTTTCAGGAGCTGGGAAATTTAAGAAGCGCCTATCATGGGAGTGTATCCATGAAAAACGTGGATATCCGGCTGGACGCAGAGCTGTCGGAGGAAGAGGGCAGGGCGCAGGTTTTCCGGTGCCGCATAGCGGACAAGGGAGAAACTTTGCAGATTGCCTCGGATTTCTTTGCGGGGCTTGGGGATCGGGTGGATATGTCCCGGGAGGATTATTATGAAAATACGGCTATTTTTTTCAGCGACGACAATTTCTATAGTCTATGGATTGAATATGCGGGACCCACGATGGAATATAACAATCATGATGCGGCTTGGGACGGCGTTGAGAGGATCCCGATGAAAGAAGACGCGGACAGGGAAGAGATTGAGGAGGCGCTTTCCGAATTGGGAGTGTCGGTGCATAAGGATTCCGTGTTTGAAAATCTGGGGGAGGGGAAGTATTTGTTCACGATGGAGCAGGTCATGGACGGGGAATATATGTATGACGGTACCCTGCGCTGCGTTTATCATGTCAATCATCAGATCAGCGAGTTCAATGACCGCAGGATTGCATGGGAAAAGTATAAGGAGTTTCCGGTGAAGACGGAGCGGGAGGCCTATGAGGAGATTTTGGCCGGGCGGTTTCGGTGTGATATGGAGGGGGAAAATCCGGATTCCATGGTGATCCGGGGAGTGAGGCTGGGATATGAGCTTGACTCAAAGGGGTTTTATCAGCCGATTTATGTGTTTGACGTCCTGTGCAATCAGGCGGATTGGGAAATTGCCGTACCCGCATTGCGCTAAGCGAAGATGGGGCGGCAGCTCCGCAGGCTGGATATTGATTGTTTTTTCAAAGTAGACAGGATATAATGATGTTAAGATTGGAGGTGTAAACATTATGGATGCGTTGAAAAAAGAAGAAATATATACAATAGACGATATTTATGCTTTGCCGGACGGGGAACGCGCAGAACTGATTGATGGAAAAATGTATGGTATGGCGCCGCCGAGCAGGACGCACCAGCGTATCTTATTCTCATTGAGCAGAAAAATTGCCGATTATATTGAATCTAAAAAAGGCGATTGTGAAGTAAATATTGCTCCTTTTGCTGTTTTTTTAAATGAAGATGATATAAACTATATAGAGCCGGACATTTCTATCGTCTGCGATTCTTCTAAATTAGATGAAAAGGGATGTCATGGCGCTCCTGACTGGATTATTGAAATCGTGTCGCCAAGCAGTAAAACGAATGATTATTTGACAAAATTATTAAAGTATGGAACGGCAGGAGTCAGAGAGTATTGGATTGTTGATCCCGGCAAAAAGATGACAACAGTGTATTTTTTTGAAAAAGATGTGGTAGAACAGTATTCTTTTGACGAAGCTGTACCGGTCGGAATTTATGAGGGCTTTTTTATAAATATTCAATAAAATTTGGGGCTGGCGCGGCATAGACATTCCGCGCTTATGCAGTCATAATCGGGCGTTATCAGATCCGCTGCGTCAATGCAGTTTTATTCCGGTCCGTTCTTTGACGCATAAATTTTCCGTGCGGACGCATCCTTCCTATACGGCTTTCCTGTATCTTCATCCAAAACGTTTTCTGTGTTGATCATAATAAAATCATTCGGCTCAATATTATCTCCATATAATTCATGCCGCAGGATTTTCAGCGGAATCCCCTGCTGTGGAATCCCCATCCGCCGAAGTGTGATTGGAAAACTTGCATTACCGCGTGATTTATGGTAAGATAACTTGATGAAGGTAATTTTTACAAATAGTTACACAAACGAGAACTTATGTTCACCAAGGCAGACAGGGAGGTGTCAATCTATGGCACAATTATGGGGAGGGCGTTTTACGGGTGAAACGGACAGGCTGGCATATGAATTCAACGCATCCATAAGCTTTGACAAACGCCTTTTTCGGCAGGATATCGAGGGCAGCATCGCCCACGTGACCATGCTTGCCAAGCAGAAAATCCTCACGGAAAAGGAGAAGGACGACATCCTGCGGGGGCTTCGGGGCATCTTGGAGGATGTGGAGAAAGGCAGGCTTGTGATCGACGATTCCTGCGAGGACATTCACAGCTTTGTGGAGGCTCATTTGATAGAGCGCATCGGCGAGGCGGGCAAGAAGCTTCACACCGGAAGGAGCCGCAATGATCAGGTGGCGCTGGACATGCGCCTCTATACGAGGCAGCAGGTTCAGGAGACGGACGCGCTGTTAAAGGAGCTTTTGGGCGTGATTTTAACCGTTATGGAGGAGCATGTGGAGACGTATATGCCGGGGTTTACCCATCTCCAGAAAGCGCAGCCCATTACCTTGGCTCATCATTACGGCGCTTATTTTGAGATGTTTCGGCGGGACAGGGAGCGCATGAGGGATATTTACCAAAGGATGAATTACTGTCCGCTGGGGGCCGGGGCGCTGGCCGGGACCACATATCCTCTGGACAGGGAATATACCGCCGCGCTGCTGGGTTTTGCGGGGCCGACGCAGAACAGCATGGATTCCGTGTCGGACAGGGATTATCTGATAGAATTTCTGGCGGCTTTGTCCACGGTTATGATGCATTTGAGCCGTTTTTCCGAGGAGATTATCATCTGGAATTCCAACGAGTATCAGTTTGTGGAAATTGACGATGGCTTTTCGACCGGAAGCAGCATTATGCCTCAGAAGAAGAATCCCGATATCGCGGAGCTGGTGCGGGGCAAGACGGGGCGGGTATACGGGGCGCTGATGTCCCTGCTCACCACCATGAAGGGACTTCCTCTTGCCTATAATAAAGATATGCAGGAAGACAAGGAAGCGGCCTTTGACGCCATGGACACGGTGAAAAGAAGCCTGATTTTGTTTACAGGGATGCTTCGCACCATGAAATTTAAAAAATCGCGCATGGCCGAAAGCGCCATGAACGGCTTTACCAACGCTACCGACGCGGCGGATTATCTGGCGGGAAAGGGCGTGCCCTTCCGGGATGCCCACGGGATCATCGGCAGACTGGTGCTGTACTGCATTGAAAAAAATACGTCCATCGACCGATTGTCTCTGGAGGAACTGAGAGCAATCAGCGACAAATTTGATTCGGACATTTACGAGGCGGTATCTCTGGAAACCTGCGTCGGAAAGCGCCTAACCACAGGAGCCCCCGGCCCGGATGCCATGCGTGAGTCCATAAAAAAATATAAGACATACTTGGCGGAATAAAAACACCGCCGCAGCGCAGAGAGCAAAACAAGTTCCCATTTATGGAAACTGGAATAAAAACGGAACAAGCTCCCATAAATGGGAACCGAAAACAAAACTAAAAAACAGTCTCGGAGCGGAAGCGCCCGGGAGAATTTTCATTTGTGCTCTTTACAAATGAAAATTACTCCCCTATAGGGGCGCTGCAGCGAAGAGACGGGACTGGAATAGGAGAATCATTATGAGTGAAAAGTTAAAGGTTGGTATTTTAGGCGGGACAGGTATGGTAGGACAGAGATTTATCTCTCTGTTGGAGAATCATCCGTGGTTCGAGGTGACAACCATCGCGGCAAGCCCCCGCTCCGCGGGAAAAACCTACGAAGAGGCGGTGGGCGATAGATGGAAGATGGATACCCCCATGCCGGAAGCGGTCAAAAGACTGGTGGTCATGGATGTGAACGAGGTGGAGAAGGCTGCTTCCCAAGTGGACTTTGTGTTCAGCGCCGTGGATATGACCAAGGAAGAAATCAAGAAAATCGAGGAGGATTACGCCAAGACGGAGACTCCGGTTGTGTCCAATAACAGCGCCCACAGATGGACGCCCGACGTCCCCATGGTAGTGCCGGAGATTAATCCGGAGCATATGGAAGTCATCGAATTTCAGAAGAAGCGCTTGGGAACCACGAGAGGTTTTGTGGCGGTAAAGCCCAACTGCTCCATTCAAAGCTATGCGCCCGTGCTCACCGCATGGAAGGAATTTGAGCCGGTTCAGGTGGCAGCCACCACGTATCAGGCAATCTCCGGGGCGGGCAAGACCTTCAAGGACTGGCCGGAAATGGTGGGGAATATCATTCCCTATATCGGCGGTGAGGAAGAGAAAAGCGAAAAGGAACCCCTGCGCATCTGGGGCAGGATTCAGGACGGCGTCATTGTTCCCGCGGAGAGTCCTCTGATTACCTGCCAGTGCATCCGGGTACCGGTTTTAAACGGACATACGGCGGCGGTGTTTGTGAAGTTTAAGCAGAAGCCTTCCAAGGAAGAGCTGATTCGGAAGCTGGAGGAGTTTCGCGGGGAACCCCAGAGGTTGAATCTTCCCAGCGCGCCGAAGCAGTTTATCCGGTATCTGGAAGACGACAACAGGCCGCAGGTAGCCTTGGATGTGGATTATGAGAGGGGCATGGGCGTCAGCGTGGGCCGGCTTCGGGAGGATACCCTGTTTGACTATAAATTTGTGGGATTATCCCACAATACCGTCAGGGGCGCGGCGGGCGGCGCGATTCTCTGCGCGGAATTACTAAAGGCACAGGGATATATTTCCGGCAGGTAATCATTTGATTTTATAGAGAGAAGCGTTCTATGGATTTGAGGCGGGACATTTGAGAGATACGGCCAAAACGGCCGGGATTTGATAGGGCATAGGAACTGTGAATCGATACCTGCGCATTTTTACTCGCGAGCGGTATAATCTGCCGCCTGCTCATGATGCTTTCCGCTTGTGAGTCGGGCGGCTTGGCAAAGTTTGGCAGCCGTCAGTATAAATTATTTTGCGGCTGGGGACAAAAAAGCCGAATGGGAAGATGGATTGGCAGTTCCTTACATGGGGATATAAATATGAGTGAATTAAGCGAGCAGGTAGATGAGCTGACGGCAAGAAACCGGGAATTATCAGAGAGAGAAAGGATGTACCAGCAGGTCTGCAAGTCGGCGGTGGGGGCATTTCTGTACTGTTCTTTTGAGAATAAACTGGTATGTACGCTGGGACAGTGGAAGGATTTCTTTGATTTTGACGTCCAAAGCATGAGCGATATATTTAAAATTCTTGATGCGGTTGACGAGCAGTATGCAATGCGTCTGAGGAACGTTCTCTTTCTGGAATCCACAGGGGAGGAGACCGCGACGGTGGAATGTCTTTTGAAGGATAAGCGCAGCTGGATGCAGTTTAACGTGGAGGTGTGCTATACAAAAGAGGGACAGCCCGCGGATAAGGTTATTTATATCAATGATATTACGAAGTCCCGTTCACAGAATGACGAGCTTATCTACATGGCTTACTATGACAGTATGACAGGGCTTTACAACCGCAATTATTTTGTGCGTCTTTTAAGCGAATCCATTAAAAGAGCGGCGGAATATCATCATGTTGTCAGTATCATGGTGATTGATGTGGATGATTTCAAAAATATCAATGACGGTCAGGGAATTATGATCGGAGACGAGCTGGTACAGCAGTTCGGCGGTTTTATCAAGGAGCTGTGCAGAGACAATATCATAGCCTGTCACCTCCACAGCGACGTGTACTGCATTGCGATATACCATCCGGAGGGGAAAACAAGCGTGGAGGCTTTACATAAGGTGATTCAGAAACGCTTGAAGAATCCGTTTAAGCTTATCGGAGGTCAGGAGATTTCCATCACGGTGAGCATAGGCGTGGCTGAATATCCGAAGGCGGCTGATTCGGCCTTGGAGCTGATTAATTGTGCGGAGATAGCGGTTTTTAAGGGAAAGTCCTTGGGCAAGGATACGATTCATTATTTTGATACCTCGTTCATGGATGATTTTCTTGGCGCAATCGAATTGGAAGAAAAGCTGAAAAAGGCCATCAGCAATGAGAAGTTCATCTTATATTATCAGCCCCAGTACTATGCGAACAACAGGAAGCTCCGGGGGGTGGAGGCGCTGATTCGGTGGCAGGATGAGGATTCCCATTTTATCCAGCCCTCCGTTTTTATTCCTGCGGCGGAAAAAAACGGCGCGATTATCCCTATCGGCAGATGGGTGGTGGATCAAAGCATAAGGCAGTATGCCATGTGGAGGACGCAGTTCGGATTTCCCTTTGTCATGTCCATCAATATTTCGGCGCTGCAGTATAAAAAGGATGATTTTGTCGATTCCATAGTCAATACGTTGAATAAATATGGCGTATCGCCCAATGAAATCGAATTGGAGATCACGGAGAGCGTGCTGATAGAGGACTTTGAGGCTGTGTATGAAAAGCTGACCATGCTGAAGAATCAGGGAGTCAGAATTTCGCTGGACGATTTCGGCACGGGATTTTCCTCGCTGGCTTATCTGAAAAAACTGCCCATCGATACCTTGAAAATCGACAAGACCTTTATCGACACGGTGCTCACGGATTCCGCCACCCGGGTGATTACGGAATCCATCGTCAATATGGTAAAGGCGCTGGGCTTCGAGTCCATTGCCGAGGGCGTGGAGGAAGAGGAACAGTACAGATATCTGGATACCATCGGCTGCGATGCGATTCAGGGGTATCTGTTCAGTAAGCCCTTGTCCCCGGTGGAAATGGAGGCGGTATTAAAAGAAGGAAGGACAGACTAAAGTATCCATGGCCAAGAATTTATTTATTGCGGAGAAACCCAGCGTGGCGAGAGAGTTTGCCAATGCCCTGAAAATAAACGCGGCGTCCAGAGACGGCTATCTGGAATCGGCGGATACGATTGTCACATGGTGCGTGGGTCATCTGGTGACAATGAGCTATCCGGAGGTTTATGACGAAAAATATAAGAGATGGAGTTTTGATACCATTCCGTTTCTTCCGGAAAATTTTAAATATGAGGTGATTGAAAACGTAAAGCGGCAATATACTATTGTAAGCTCCCTTATGAAACGCCCGGATGTGGCCACGATCTATGTGTGTACGGACTCGGGGCGGGAAGGGGAGTACATATACAGGCTGGTGGAACAGATGGCGGGCGTTCAGGGCAAAACACGCCTGCGCGTCTGGATTGATTCCCAGACCGAAGAAGAAATTTTAAGAGGCATCCGTGAGGCAAAAGATCTGAAAGAATACGACAGCTTAAGCGACGCCGCCTATCTGCGCGCAAAAGAAGATTATCTTATGGGGATTAATTTTTCCCGAGTCCTTACCCTGAAATACGGCCGCGTGGTGAAAGACTATCTGAAACGGGACCGGGCGGTGATTTCGGTGGGAAGGGTAATGACCTGTGTGCTGGGAATTGTGGTAAACAGGGAGAGGGAAATTCGTTCCTTTGTAAAGACGCCTTTTTACAGAGTGTTGGGGAATTTTGGGCTGAGCGATAAAGCGATAACGGGAGAATGGCGCGCGGTGGAAGGCTCTCGCTGGTACGGGTCCCCGAAGCTTTATAAGGAAAACGGATTCAAGGATGAGGCGGAGGCCGAGGGTCTGATTGCATATCTGGAACAGGAACCGGCAGGAGAGGCCGTGGTGGAAAGCATTGGGAGAACGAAGGAGAAAAAGAATCCTCCGCTTTTATATAATCTGGCGGAGCTTCAAAACGAGTGTTCCAAGCTGTTCAAAATCAGCCCTGACGAGACTCTGAGGATTGTACAGGAATTATACGAGAAGAAGATGGTGACTTATCCCAGAACGGATGCCCGGGTGCTGTCTACGGCAGCGGCCAAGGAAATACATAAGAATATCGACGGGCTGCGCGGCTATGGGCCCGTCGGTGCATTTGCCGGAGAGATACTGAAGCTGGGCGGCTATAAGAATATAGCAAAGACCAGATATGTGAATGACAAACAGATAACGGATCACTATGCCATCGTTCCCACCGGTCAGGGTTTGTATAATCTGAACGCCCTGCCCGCGCTCTCGGCAAAAGTGTACGAACTAATCGCGCGCAGGTTTTTGAGCATTTTCTATCCGCCTGCGGTCTATCAGAAAATTGCGCTGTGCATCAGGGTGAAGGGGGAGAGGTTTTTTGCGAATTTTAAGGTGCTGATCGAGGAAGGATATCTGAAAGTAACGGCGAAAAATCTGGATGGGACAGTGAAAAATCCGGATGGAACGGCGAAGAATCCGGATGGAATACCGAAGAACCAAGCCGAGGCGGCGAAGAATCAGGACAAAACAGCGGAGAAACCGGAGGCGGCGGGTAATCAGGAACGGAAAGACGGCGCCCCGGACGAGAACGACGGGGAGATAAAATGCGACGAGGAATTTATGAAGCTGTTGAATGCTTTGAAGAAAAACGATAAGCTGAAGGTAAATTCCTATGCTGTGAAGGAGGGGGAGACATCTCCGCCGAAACGTTATAATTCCGGCAGCATTATTCTTACCATGGAGAATGCGGGACAGTTTATCGAGGATGAGGAGCTGCGCGCCCAGATTAAGGGGAGCGGCATCGGCACCAGCGCTACCCGGGCGGAAATACTGAAAAAGCTGGTAAATATTGAATATCTGGCATTGAATCAAAAGACACAGATACTAACCCCCACCCTGATGGGAGAAATGATTTACGATGTGGTGGGGGGAGCCATTAAGGCCCTTTTGGATCCGGCATTGACTGCCAGCTGGGAAAAGGGCCTTACCATGGTGGCGGAGGGGAATATCACCTCAAAGGAGTATATGGACAAGCTGGAAGGGTTTGTGGGACGCAGGACGGAATATGTAAAGAGGCTGAACAATCAGAGAGCGCTCTACACACAGTTTCAGGAGACGGCCGCCAATTACAAGAATTGAAAATTCGCTTCCCCGGACGGCGTATTTTGTTTAGAAGAATATAATCCGGAGAAACATATTATTTGGAGCCAGAGAGGAATGTCAAGGGAAAGGAATATGACGGAGGAAAGAAAAAATTTGGAAGCGGAAGGAAAAGATATGGACGCGGTTAAGGTTTCGGAATTATATCATCTGGAGGAGACGATTGCGGCCGAGCTGTTTGCGGGCGTGACATTTCCATGGGAAGTACTGCCTCAAATTCATGATTTTATCATTAGTCTGGGCCAGCGTCTTTCCAAGGATATTTTTGAAGAAAGAGGAGAGCATATCTGGATTGCAAAAAGCGCGAAAATTGCGCCCTCCGCCTGTCTCAACGGGCCGCTGATCATAGACGAGGACGCGCAGGTGCGCCACTGTGCTTTTGTGCGGGGCAGCGCCATTGTGGGAAAAGGCGCCGTGGTGGGCAACTCCACCGAGCTGAAAAACGTGGTGTTGTTTAACAAGGTTCAGGTGCCCCATTATAACTATGTGGGGGACAGCATCTTGGGATATAAGGCCCATATGGGAGCGGGTTCCATTACATCCAATGTGAAAAGCGATAAAACCTTGGTGACGGTCAAAGGAGAAGGCATCCTGCTGGAGACCGGCCTGAAAAAAATGGGCGCAATGCTGGGGGATTATGTGGAGGTGGGCTGTAACAGCGTTTTGAATCCCGGAACGGTGATTGGCAGGAATTCCAACATTTATCCCTGCTCCATGGTGCGCGGCGTGATTCCCGCCCACAGCATATACAAGAAAAGCACGGAGATTGCGCAGAAGCAATAAAGCGCGGATAAAATGAAATTTAAGGGACGCAGGGTCCTGACGACTTTTGAGGAAATGTCAATGTCATATTGTAGAAAATGGGAAGAACGGATTTTTAAATGGATAAGGGAGCACCTTCTTTGGCTGCTCGGATCCCTTTTGGGGGGAGCGCTGGTATATTTTCCCATGATGTCCCAAGACTTGGTGAATGATGCGGATGGAATCTGGCATATGTCTAATTTTATATCGGGCAGGTGGGAAATCTCGCTGGGAAGAGGTCTGCTGCGATATTTTGACAAAATGCGCTTTGGCGTGGTATCGGTACCGCTGAATACCCTTTTGGCACTGCTGCTTTTTTCCGTATCCGCCGCCATGATTCTGGATATGTTTGACGTAAAAAACAAAATACTGAAGGTACTCTTTACAGGGATTTTAATTACGAGTCCCGTGGTCTGCGCCACCTTGTCTTATTGTTATACCTCGGTCAATTACGGCATCGCGTTTTTATTCAGTGTGTCTGCCGCCGCCTGCGTTATACGGGGTGGAAAGGGACGCTTCTGGATGTTAGGAGGGGGCTGCATCGCCGTATCCATGGCTTGTTATCAGGCGTATCTGGGCGTGACATGCCTGCTTCTCTTGGCGGCGTTTGGCAGAATGCTTCTCATGCGCGAAGAGATAAAAGAGATTCGGAGATTAGTTCTGCGTTCGGTCCTTTCCCTTGGCTGCGGGGGCGTTTTGTACCTGATTCTGGTATGGGCGCTTTTGTTCAGGGCGGGCGTCGGGCTTGCCGATTACAGAGGCGCGTCCAGTGCCGGCCTGACGGGCATGATTATGAATTTGCCTGATTCCGTGAGGGAGTGTTATCTACAATATTATGATTATTTTATGGGCAGGAAAATGTATGCGGATCTGCCGTTGATGGAAGTATTCATGTTTTGTCTGCTGATTCTCTGCATGTCTGTTGTTCTGGTTCAATTTGTCAGGCTGTTCCGATATCGCAAGGGCTATGCCGTTTTACTGCTCTTGTGTGTGATGCTTGTGCCCGCGGCGTGCAATGCGGTTCTTATGGCGGCGGTGGGAAACGCCGTATCCATACTGATGTCTGCGGCTATGGCAATGAGCATTTCTCTTGGCTGTGCATTCCTGCCCAAAGAAGGAAGGATGGGCTGGGGACTTCAAAGGGCTTGGTGCCTGCTGGCGGCGCTGCTCCTCTGGTTTCAGCTGGCGGCCGTCACCAACGACCAGCTGGCAATGAAGGAGGGGAAAACCGCATCGATCGCTTTGGCGCGGAATGTGGCGGGAAAATTGATTTCCGAGGGATATCTGGCTCAGGGAGAGACCATAGTGTTTGTGGGAAGACCTGCGGACAACCCCTTGTTTACACGGAGTACTGCCTATCAGAATGCAAATGCCTATGCGCGTTTCGGCAGCTGGGCCATTGATGCGGGGAATTACAGAAGGTCTTGGATGGGGGTCTTATCCGGTTATTGCGGCATGGACTTAAATCTGGGGGCGGAAGCGCAGTATGACAGGATCCGACAGAATAAGATCCTAGATAATATGCCCGTATTTCCTTATGAGGGTTCCATAAGGGAGATAGAAAACTGTGTTGTAGTCAAAATTTCAGAAGTCTATTGAACGTCTGTTTTTTTCAAAAAACCACTGGATTTTTTTACGTAAATGTGAGAAAATGGAAAGGAATGATATTATTTTATCAATTTATGACGATTGATGAATAGTAACTTACATATCGAAAGGAGATTTCACATGATTTATTCAAAGGAAGTTGAAGAAATGTGTACGGTTGCGCAGGGTGTGCATCATGGCTGTGCGCCCATTCCGGAAGAAGCAAAATGGGTACAGGCGAAGAAAGTAGAAGATATTTCCGGTCTGACACATGGCGTAGGCTGGTGTGCGCCTCAGCAGGGGGCCTGCAAGCTGACCTTGAACGTGAAAGAGGGGATTATTCAGGAAGCGCTGGTGGAGACCATCGGCTGCTCCGGCATGACCCATTCCGCGGCGATGGCGGCGGAGATTCTTCCCGGTCTGACAGTGATGGAAGCGCTGAATACGGACCTTGTGTGCGACGCCATTAACACCGCCATGAGAGAGCTGTTCCTGCAGATTGTATACGGACGTTCCCAGAGCGCGTTTTCCGAGGACGGCCTGCCCATCGGCGCAGGTCTTGAAGATTTGGGCAAGGGCCTGAGGAGTCAGGTCGGCACCATGTATGGTACGTTAAAGAAAGGTCCCCGTTATCTGGAAATGGCAGAGGGCTATGTGACCGGCATTGCTTTGGATAAGGATGATCAGATTATCGGCTATCAGTTTGTAAATCTGGGCAAGATGACGGACTTCATCAAGAAGGGGGACGATCCCGCTGCCGCATATGAAAAGTCCAAAGGTCAGTACGGCCGTGTGGATGACGCCGTGAAGATCATTGACCCCAGAAAGGAATAAAGCTTCTCAAGGAACCAAGCGAATTGGGAAGTTTCCGGAAAATATAAGGAGGACGAAGAAAAATGGCTTTATTTGAATCATATGAAAGACGTATTGATAAAATTACGGCTGTATTGAACAGCTATGGTATCTCCTCTATTGAAGAAGCAGAGAAGATTACCAAAGACGCCGGACTTGACGTATATGATCAGGTGAAAAAAATTCAGCCCATCTGCTTTGAAAATGCCTGCTGGGCATATACGGTGGGGGCTGCCATTGCAATTAAGAAAAACTGCCGCAAGGCTTCCGAGGCGGCTGCGGCAATCGGCGAGGGACTTCAGGCATTCTGCATTCCCGGTTCCGTGGCAGATACCCGCAAGGTAGGCCTTGGACATGGAAACTTGGGCAAAATGCTTTTGGAGGAGGACACGGACTGCTTCTGCTTCTTGGCGGGACATGAATCCTTCGCGGCCGCAGAGGGCGCCATCGGCATTGCGGAGAAGGCAAATAAGGTGCGTCAGAAACCTCTGCGCGTGATCCTGAACGGTCTTGGAAAGGACGCCGCCAAGATTATTTCCCGTATCAACGGATTTACCTTTGTGGAGACGGAATATGACCCTTACACCAATGAAGTAAAGGAAATCGAGAGAATCGCTTATTCCGAGGGGCTCCGCTCCAAGGTAAACTGCTATGGTTCCAACAGCGTGCCCGAAGGCGTTGCAATCATGTGGAAGGAAAATGTGGACGTGTCCATTACCGGCAATTCCACCAACCCTACCAGATTCCAGCACCCCGTGGCAGGTACATACAAGAAGGAGAGAACCGAGGCGGGAAAGAAGTACTTTTCCGTTGCTTCCGGCGGCGGTACGGGCCGTACCCTGCATCCCGATAATATGGCGGCGGGCCCGGCTTCCTATGGATTTACGGATACGCTGGGACGTATGCATTCGGACGCACAGTTCGCAGGCTCCTCTTCCGTGCCCGCCCATGTGGAGATGATGGGATTAATCGGCATGGGAAATAACCCCATGGTGGGCGCTACCGTGGCTGTGGCCGTGAGCATTGAGGAAGCGGCTAAGGAAAATCGTTTCTAAAGAAACAAAATCGTTTCTATAGAAACGATTGGAGGTTCTAATAAAACACCGAAAAATATGGATTTTTCAGGGCAAATCAAGTCGTTGTATGGTTTGATTTGCTCTTTTTTCTCTGCCTGCTGATATTTAAAACCCGGAGTGCTGCCGTGAGAAGGACAGGCTGTTTTGGATAATAGCCATGCATTCTTGGATAAATTGATGTCAGAAATTGACGAAAGGAACATTGGGTTATGAAACAAAGAATGATTGCGTTCCTGCTGGAAAATGCCAATCCGTCCATTCGGCTGCGGGTCAAAAAGGAAATTCTTCATAACATCACTGAGCAGGAAGAAAAGACTCTGCAGGAGCAGATATTAAATGAAAAACTCATTCGGTTTATCGCTGAAAAGCAGCTGAAAAACGGCTGGATCGGCTTAGGATTTCATGGAAGCAGCAGACATGCGGGCCAGTATGACAATCAGGAAACCGCCACGAAATATATGGGGGAGAAGGGACTGAAGGGGACCAAACTTTTAGACAGGGCCATGGATGCTTATGTCACCACAAAATTGACGGATCTATGTTACGAATCAAAAGGGCAGTATTGGAGCGAATTTGAAATTCCCGCCTATGGCAGCCAGAATATGATCCGGTGCGCCTGCATTGCAAGGGCTCATTATGATGACGTCATTGACATTTCACCCCAGATAGGGCTTTCTCTGGAGTCCTTTCGGAGAGTGACGGAGGTGGATTCCATACAGGACGTGTCCCGCCCCGTGAAAAAGGGCCGGTTATTTAACAAAAATGAAAGATGGCCGTGCAGATATCATTTTGAAATACTGGCATTTACCGCAGACAGGTGGTATAACAAAGAGAACGCCGCCATGCTTGCGGAGGCTTTTCAAAGGCTGATGAGGACGGATCGGGAGGAAATCATAAATACGCCCGTCAGCTGCTGGGTGGGGAATCATGCGGTCGGTCCCGGATGGCTGCTCAATGAAGGCTTCTCGATTTCCGGGGATGGCCTGAACCGCCATGGGGACGACGGAGTGCGCAGGACAAATTTGGAAAAGGTGGAATGGCTGTCCCGCTGCGGTTTATACGATTATCTGCCGCAGCTCAGGGAGGAAGTGGAATTTATCGCCGACAGCATTGAGCAGGACGGAAGCTGCTCCGCTGCGGCATACGAAGGGGAGATCAGGGGCTGGTCGCCTTATTTCGGCGCGCAGCTGGAAACGGACTGGCGCGCAAAAATCCGCAGAAAATGCGATATCACCTTCAGGGCATTGCTGATTGTACATTATACAGGGATAATGCCAAATTGACTGATTCTAAAATGCTGATTTCATTGAAGGGGAAAATAGGGAAGGTTTTAGCAGGGCATAGGGCAGATCAAGCCGCGGCATGGTTTGATCCGTCCTCTTTTTTTGATCCTGTCTATTTCCTGCAATGTGAGGGGGCGGGAAGCTCTTGGTGAAATATATCAGTGCCCTCTCCGATGAAACAGGGATGAGTATCGTAAAAAAACAGATGGTGATTGACAAATAGTGACAGTGACTTTTATAATAATGTTAGTAAGAACGGTTGAAGAAAAATTTGAAATGTTTTGTAAGTTCAACCATGAAAGCAGGAGGGTAACATTGAAATGAAAAGCATCCGAACCAAAATTACTTTATGTCTCATTCTGACTGTTTTGATTGGCCTAGTCGCATCGGGCTCTTCAAGTATCGCTTTAAACTACAATAATACCATGTCCACCGTAGAGCAGATGATGAGCCAGACGGCGGTTCTTGCGGCGGGACGTGTACAGCAGGAATTGGAGGTGTATAAAAACGTTGTCATGGAGGTGGGGTGCATTCCGCAGCTGTCCGATCCGAAGGTGTCGGTGGAAGAAAAGCAGGCAATTATCGACGGCCGCGTTTCCATGCATGGATTCCGGAGGGGAAATATTGTTGGCGCGGATGGTATCAGCATTTTTGACGGAAATGATTATTCAGACCGTGAATATGTACGACAGGCGCTGAGGGGAAATGTTTTTGTGTCGGAGCCGCTGATCAGCAAGATCACGCAGGAGCTGTCTATCATGGTAGCGGCGCCTCTGTATGCCGAGGGCAGCTATGGGAAATCCATTGTGGGCGTTGTATATTTTGTGCCGGAGGAGACTTTTTTGAACGATATTGTATCTGCCATTCAGCTCGGTGAAAATAGCAGGGCGTATATGATTAATAAGTCCGGCGACACGATAGCGGATATTACCCTTGATACCATCACGGTTCAAAACATAGAAGCGGAGGCCCGGAGAGACTCTTCGCTGCAGGAGCTGGCGGCGATCCATACCGAGATGCGTCTGGGGAAAAACGGGTTTGGAAGCTATATACACGGCGAAGATAAAATGTTTGCGGCCTACGCACCCGTGCCGGATACGGACGGCTGGAGCATCGCGGTAACTGCGCCGCAGATCAATTATCTGGCGTCCACCCGTGATGCAATGATTATCAATATCGCGGTGATTGTGGTCTCCATATTGATTTCTATTGGGGTTGCCCTGACTCTGGCTCTCAATATCGGCAATCCTATGAAGGCTTGTGTAAATCGGATGAAGCTGCTTGTGGAGGGTGATTTGGAGACGCCGATGCCCAAGATATCCAACAAAGATGAAACGGGGGTGCTTGTCAGGTCAACAGAGACTCTGGTGGAGGGACTGCGTATCGTTATCAGCGACATCAGTTATCTGCTCAATGAGATGGCAAATCAGAATCTGGATGTCCATACGAAACATGAGGATGTATATGTCGGCAGCTTTCGTGATATTTTGCGTTCCATGCGCAATATGAGGGTTGAGCTGAGCAGTGCAATGCGTCAGGTCAATCATTCGGCAGAGGAGGTGGCGAACGCCAGCAGTCAATTATCCTCAAGCGCGCAGACGCTTAGTCAGGGTACTACAGAACAGGCCGGTTCGGTACAGGAGCTGGCGTCGCGGATCAGCATGATTTCCGAGGAGGTTAAAAATACGGCGAGAGGGGCGTTGGATCTCAGGAGCCAGACGCATCATACAGGGGAAGAAGTTTTCCTGTGCAACCAGAAGATGCAGAATCTGATAGAGGCCATGAATAAAATTCAGACCAGCTCCGTGGAGATTGAAAAGATTCTCAAGACAATAGATGACATTGCATTTCAGACAAATATACTTGCCCTGAATGCGGCAGTGGAGGCCGCCAGAGCCGGCAGCGCCGGAAAGGGGTTTGCCGTTGTTGCGGAGGAGGTTCGCAGTCTGGCCGGCAAATCTGCACAGGCGGCGAAGCATACATCGGAGCTTATTGCAAATTCTACGGACGCAGTACATATGGGTGCAGAAATTGCCGAAAATACGGCAGGTGTTTTGTTCGGCGTCGTAAACAGCATCCAGTCCGTGGTTGATGCCATCGACCATATTGCGCTGGTATCCAATGAGCAGTCGGGGGCGGTGGAGCAGGTTTCCGAGGGTATCAATCAGATATCGCTGGTGGTACAGAGCAACAGCGCTACCGCTGAGGAAGGCGCCGCCGCAAGCGAACAGCTTTCCGCCGAGGCTGTCTGTCTGAAGGAATTGGTAAATCAGTTTACGCTTGCTGCGGAATGATGGTGATGTGACAGGGCGCGGCAGTTCTGACGAATCATATACTTTATGAGAAATTTTAAGCGGGAGCGGAGATTATGGAAACATTAAGGTTTGGCTATGAGTATTTTAAAAAGAATATACTGGCGGCAATACTGGCGGAAGTCTTAAGCTTTCTGGGAATATATGCGGAACTGCTTCTGCCGCTTTTGTCAGGGCTTTTGATAGACTTTGTGATCCGGAAAGGGGAGGTGAAGCCGGACAGCGGCGGCATCTTTCACTTTCTTCTCACAGGAAGTTTCGGAGAACCCCGTACCATGCAGTTATTTTTAGCCGTTGCGGCGGCTTACGGAATATTGGCGATTCTTAGGATAGTACTGATCTATATCCGGGATTTGATCCAAGAGTGGATCGGCTTGAAACTGGAAACGAAACTGCGTTATATGACATACGGGAAACTGATGGAACTGGATTCAGCCACCATTGCCGAGTATAATTCGGGAGAGCTGCTGCAGATTTTAAACAGTGATACGATTATGTTCAAGGAGCTTTTCTCCCACAGGATTCCATATCTGGGAGACTCCATCTTTCAGCTGGTGATGACTCTGGTGATGATTGCGGGAATCAATTTTTCCTTTTTGATTATTCCGATTCTGCTGATGCCTCTGCTGGTAAGGTCGGTGCTTGATTTTAAGCGCAGGGCGCGGGAAAATTTTAAGGAAATCCGCCAGAAAAGCGCGGAGCTGAACCTGACCACACAGGAGAACATTGCCGCGGTCCGTATTGTCCGTTCTTTTCATAATGAGGAGTTGGAGAAAGAAAAATTTAACAGGGTAAACTCGGATTTTCTGAATGCAAGGATGAAGCAGATATGGCTCTCTTCCAAATTTGACCTGACGTTCAATACCATTAAGCAGATCGCTTATATCAGCACCATCATCATCGGAGCGGTTCTGGTGATTCAGGGGCGGCTGACGGTGGGGTATATTCTGGCTTCCTCTACCTATGTGATGCGGTTTATGAATAATATTACCAGCATCAACAATCATGTGTTTAATATGCAGCAGCAGACCATAGCGGGACTGGCGCTGAAGCGCTTTATGGAAAAGGAAAGCAGGGTGCCGGAAAATAAAGAAGCGGCCTTCCGCTGTGATACGCCGGATATTGAGATGAAGGATGTCTGCGTAGAGCTGGACGGACAGGAGATTTTAAAGCATATCGATATCCGACTTCCCTATGGCAGAAAGCTGGGGATTGTGGGAGAGACCGGGTCGGGGAAGAGCATGCTGCTCAAGACCTTGGTGCGCTTCTGCGATATCACATCGGGGCAGATTACCATCAGCGGGCATGATATTAAAGATTTCAGTCTGGATAATCTGCGGAAGATGTATTCCTTTGTATTTCAGGATGTATTCCTGTTCTCCAATACCATTGAGTCAAATATTGCGTTCAGCCGGGCCGATATTGACGAACGGATGGTGACGAAGGCGGCGGCAGACGCCGAGGCGGCCAAGTTTATCAACGCGCTGCCCGAACGGTACAAAACCATCGTGGGAGAGAGGGGACTTGGGATCTCCGGCGGGCAGAAGCAGAGAATCTCCATTGCAAGGGCATTCTTAAAAAACGCCCCCGTTTTCGTATTGGACGATTCCACATCCGCGCTGGATGTACACACGGAACATATCGTGCTGAAAAATATTTATGAACACTTTGCGGAGAAGACCCTGATTATTACGGCACATAGATTTTCTTCCGTTGTGGACTGCGATGAAATCCTTTATATGAAGGACGGAATGATCACGGAGAGAGGATCTTTTAAGGAATTGATGGAGCTTGGGGGAAGCTTTGCCCATATTTACCGGGTGCAGCAGGAGCAGAATGCGGATGAGGTTCATGTGGGGCAGGCTGAATAAATTAGGAGTAAAAAAATGGCGAAGCGAAACACATTTTACGAAGATGAAAAGATAGAAAAAAAGGTGGATATGCGCCAGCTGCTGCGGACGCTTTCGTATATCCTTCCCTATAAGAAGCTGCTGGTTCTGGTAAGCGTTATGATGCTGGCGGCGGCAGTGGTTTCCCTGCTTCCCCCAAGGCTTTTGAAGCTGATTGTGGACGAGGTGGTGGTGAGCGAGGATTACCGTCAGCTGGCGCTGGTGGGCGGAGGGCTGGCGCTGCTGGCGGCCATGGAGATATTGTCAACCTTCATACAGGCCAGAAGCATGGGGCGGATTGGATTGAGCATCATCACCCGCATCCGGACGAATATTTTCGAGAGGCTGCAGCTTCTCTCCTTCGACTATTTTGACAACCGCCCGGACGGAAAGATTGTGGTGCGGGTGACGGAATATATCAATGGTCTGGCGGACTTTTTTTCCAATTATGTCATGATGTTCGCCATATATATCGTCAAGCTGGTGGTGGTGACGGTATTTATGCTTTCCTTAAGTCCCATGCTGACCCTGATTGTATTTGCCATAGTGGTGCCCATGATGGCGATTATCTTCTGGCTGCGCTCTTATCTGAGAAAAATGTACACGGCCCATCGGGTGAAAAATTCCAATCGGACGGCTTTCTTGGTGGAATCCATCATGGGGGAGCAGATTGTGAAGAATTACAACAGGATTGAAATCAACAAGGATATTTATAGGCAGGTTCATGAAGAGAGCGTAAATATGTGGTGGGATATTGTAAAGCGTTCCCGGCTGAACAGTCCGGTGGTTCAGCTTTTCTGGCATGCGGGAACGCTGTGTATCTTTGGGGCGGCGCTGGCGCTGATTCTGGGCGGCAGCGGGCAGATTACGGCGGGGGTGGTCATCACCTTTACCAGCTATATGGGCGCGTTTCAGGACCCTCTGGCCCAGCTGTCCACCATTATTCAGGAGCTGGCTCAGGTAAGCTCCAATCTGGAACAGGTCTTCGATACCATCGATTATCCTGTGGAAATTCATGATAAGGAAAATCCGGTGGTCCTGAAGGATGTCAAGGGCAAGGTAGATTTTCAGGACGTCACCTTCGCCTATGAGGAGAACGTGAATATTCTGCAGAATTTTACCCTGCATGTAAGGCCCGGGGAGACCATCGCCCTAGTGGGGCCTACCGGAGCGGGAAAGACCACGGTAATCAGTATGCTGACCCGGTTTTATGACGTCAGGGAAGGCAGCGTAAAGATTGACGACGTGGATGTGCGGGACGCCAGCCTGTATTCCCTGCGCTCGGAGGTGGGCGTGCTGATGCAGGATCCTTTTATCTTCAAGGGGACGATTCTGGACAATATCAGGTACGGGAGATGGGACGCTTCCGACGAGGAGTGCAGGGAGGCGGCCCGGACGATTTTTGCGGATAAGTTCATCCAAAGGTTAAACGGCGGATATGAGCATATGCTGGAGGAACGGGGGAGCGGTTTGTCCGCCGGTGAGAGACAGTTAATTAGTTTTGCGAGAATTGTGCTGAAGAACCCTTCCGTTGTGATTCTCGATGAAGCAACCAGCGCTATCGATACGGAGACGGAGCTTTTGATTCAGGAGGCGCTGGAGGTACTGCTCAAGGGCAAGACGGCGTTCATTGTGGCCCACCGCCTGTCCACCATCCGCAATGCGGACCGCATCCTTTATATCAGTAATCACGGCATTGCGGAGGAAGGGACTCATGAAGAATTGATGGCGAAGAAGGGGCTTTATTACGAATTGGCCAGCGGTGCGTGAGAGGGTACGGCCCGGAGAAGTTAAGGCTTGGGCAGCGAAGAGGAGTAAGGGATATGAGAACGAAAATGATTGATTATTTATTGGCTAATGCAAATCCCTCTATCCAGTACCGTGTTAAAAAGGAGGTTTTGAATGAGGAATTATCTGCTGAGGAGAAGGACCGGTTACAGGCAGAAATCCTAAAGGAGCCGATAATACAATCTATTATAGCCTGCCAAAAGGAAAACGGATGGCTTGGAAACGGCTTTCACGGACCCAACAAAAATGCCGGGCCGTTTGAAAATCAGGAGGTCGGGACGAAATATCTCGGTGAAAAGCTGGTATATAGAGACACTCCGGTCTTGAGAAGGGCCATGGAAGCGTTTGTGACAACCGAATTGACAGATCTCTGTTACCGCACAAAAGGCAAATATTTTGACGAGTTCCGATATGCCGCGAACGGTCAGAATATGATCCGATGCGCCTGTATTGCTCGTGCCGGTTATGATGATGTGATTGATATAAAGCCTCAGATACAGCTGGCGCTCGATTCGTTCCGGCGTGTGCTTGAGGTGGATTCGGTATTGGATATAACAAGGGTAAAAAAGAGCGGCGGCAGGGACAAACGCGTGTTTAACGATTATGAAAAATGGCCCTGCTATTATCATTTTGATATTCTGGCCCATACAAATTCGTGGAAAACAGAAGAAAATATCAAAATGCTTGCGGAATCATTTAAAAAGCTGATGAGAACGGACCGCCCCGAGAAACAGGCGGGAGGTGATTCGTGGGTCGGATATGTGCTGGGGACAATCGGCTGTTTAAAAGAGGGATATCAGCTGGGATATGATGAAAACGGAATTCACTATACTTATTTTGACAGAGTGGAATGGTTATGCCGGTGCGGGCTTGCGCCGTATCTGGAACAGCTGCGGCGTGAAGTGGAGCTTCTGTGTAGTTTCGTCGGCGAGGATGGGATATGCAGGGCGCCGGCTGTAGAGAATCAGCTCAAAGGATTCAGCACCTATGGCGGCCAGCAGTTAGAAATTGATTGGAAAACCGAAGCGCGAAGATTCTGCGACATCACTTTCAGGGCGCTGCTGATCATGCATTATGCGGAGAAATGAATAGACTGGAAAACCATATTATCTATAAGGGGAAAAGAGATGATTACCTTTGAAGATCTTAACCGGAGTGCCAAGGCCCTTCTTGAATTCTGCGAATATCCCGCGGTTCAATACAAAGTAAACTATTCTATTTTGGATGTTCCTTATGAGGATGGGGAATTGTCTCTTCTGCGGAAAATTTTTTTGAAAAGCGATATTGTGGAGGAGATGTATCAGACACAGGATATCAATGGCGGATGGGGGAATTTTCAATCAAAAGATTATTCTGTGAAAGCAAAAATCCCTACTTCCAGTGTGGGAATTGAGCGCTGCCTGTACATTGGCCTGACTGTGGAGGATCGGGATATTTTGTTTATGGCGGTGGAATATCTGAAAGAACTGCTTCTGGGTACAAGCCATGAGAAAATTTGGGAGAAAAACGAACGGGCCGTTCCATGGCAGAGGGCAAGGGTATGTAATCTGCTGGAAGCCATAACGCCAAATGCGCCGATCTGTGATGAAACATGGCGTCAATGGCTGTTCATAGCGGGCAGGGCTTATGAGGATGGGGAATATTCTTATGAGAGGGACAAAGCCGCGCAGCATGAGGTGTTTCTCACTAGGGAAAGCAGGCTGGTGCCCATGCAGAGCGAGCTTCTGTTAAAAAGGCGGGAGGAAATATCCGTTTCTCTTGAAGACGCCATGCTGCGGCATTTGGGGGGCTATGCCTGTGAAAATGGATATTTTTGGGATAAAACGCCCAACAGGCTTCCGGAACATTTTAGGTATGATAAGACGAGAAGATGGTTTAAGACATTTAATTATATCAATCAGTTCAGAGGTTCTAAGTTGTACTTGAAAAGCGTGGTGGATTGGATTATGGAAAATGTACAGGAAGACGGGGTGTGGGACTGGGGACCCCAGATCAAGGATCCATGGGGATATTTCGGATATTTTTCCTGCAATAGAAATTATAAACACAATCGGGTGGTGGACTGCACAGTTGAAATATTGGATTTCTTAAAACATTATATTGAAAATAATAAAGCTGTGTGAGGAGAGGCGGCGGGGCGGTGAATACGGATGCAGCTTCAAGAGGATAAATAGAAAGAACGCAGGGGGGATAGAGGCAGGAGAGACTGCAAGAGAAGCGGCGGAAAGAGAATTATGGGAAGAAACGCATCAGAAGGTCTCAGCGCTGCGGTTTAAAGGATTGCAGTGTTATAAGATTATGTGAAATAAATGCAGATTGTCGGACCGCTTTGTGAGAAGGGCGGCGGCATTTCAATAGGGAGGTGAAAAAGGCTATGGGAAAAAATATTCGTCTTGTCAATATTTATCTGAAAATCCATCATAAAAAACCGTTGACAATGGATGATTTAGGGTATTTGGCGGAATATGATCCGGAATGCTTTGTGAAGACCTGCAAGAATGTCGTATACAATGTCCCCGAGACAAAGCCGATTATGGAGCCGCCGGTTTCGCAGGCTTCCGATATTGAAACGAAGCCGGAATTGTCCGAGCGGCAGAAGATAGAGAAAATTCTGCGGAATCTGGAGCATTTGGATATTAAGGATTTTCCTGCTTCGGATATTGACGCCGAGGGGATCAAAAGCCTGCTGGGAACATTGTACATGGAGAGGCTGTTTCCCCATAATGACAAAGAGATGTTTTTTACTATGGCGGAAAATGAAAACGGCTCTTTGTTTGACAAAAAGGCATGAATTGTCAGAACGTACCTGAAACGGCTATTGTTTTGATAAAAAGGAGTCATAGGATGAGGGAAGATATCTTAGAAAACTTAAAAAGGGAAATATACGGCAGGTGCCGGAAGGAGACAAACAAATTTGGGATGGGCATATTCTATCATATTGCGGCAGTGGTGAAAAATGCGGAAATGCTTGCGGAGCAATATGGGGCGGATAAAGAGGTGGTAATGATTGCGGCTTGGCTGCATGATATTGCCTCAATTACGGATTATAGTCTGTATGAGCAGCATCACGTTCACGGAGCGGAGATGGCCGGGGCTATTTTACGAGGATACGGCTATGATGATAACAAAATTTCGTTGGTTCAGGATTGTATTAAAAATCACAGGGGAAGCGTGCGCGTTGAAAAAAACAGTGTGGAAGAATTGTGTGTGGCAGACGCCGACGCCATATCCCATTTTGACGATGTTCCCGGACTGCTGTATTTGGCGTTTGTTGAAAAAGGGATGGCTTTGGAGGAGGGCAGGGAATTTGTTAAAAATAAGCTGATAAGAAGCTATGGGAAATTGTCTGAAGACAGTAAAAGATATTACGGCGCTAAATTTGACAGGGTCATGGAGGTTTTGGGTTATGGCGAACGACTTTAGCATTTCTGCTTTGGCATAGTATATTGATGACACGTTATAGGATGTTTGGCATCACAGGAAATGAAGTTGGGGAACGGCCTTTTATACAAGAAAGATATCAATAAACATGGGGAAGGAAAATATGGAAAAGGACAAAAGAAATCGCCAGTTTCCGGTCAATCTGTTCTGCAGCCTGATGCTGTTGAGCTTTATTCCGTTTTTGTATACGATTGTGAGGACAAACTTAATCGCGGAGCTTCCGTCAACGGACGGATTGGGCATTGCGGGCCATATTGAATGGTTTGATCTGATTAATGAGACCATTCAGGCATTTTTGATTGTGCCGTTATTTGCGCTGTTTAACAAATGTATCAGAGACGGCGGCAATTTGAAGGAGCGGATATTTCAGACTTTTTTGATAGTGAATGTTATTTATATTGCGTTTTCCGTCATTACTCTTGGGTATTGCAGTTATATCGTATCGGCAATGACGTCCGACCGCATTGGGGAAGTGACGGGATATCTTAGGCTGGAGACAATCGGATTTATCATAGGAAATATTGTTAATTTCGTAAATGTATTGTTTGTGGTCTTGGAAAAACCATTCTACATATATGCAATGACAATTTTGAAGACAATATTGACAATTATGGGAGATTTATTTCTCATCCCGCGGTTTGGGGTGAACGGCGCCGCCTATACGAACATTGCGGTAAATACAATATGCGTTGTATTGTGTATGACCGCCGTATTCAGGGAAAATTTAATTGCGGTGTCCTTCCGGTTCGATATGCCGTTTTTAAAGGAGTATTTGTTTGTGGGCATTTTCAGCGGTTCTCAGATACTGCTGGACAATGTGATTTACTCCGCCGTGGTATGTAAGATGGTGAATGAGGCCGCGGAACAGGGGAATTATTGGACGGCAAATAATATCATATGGGGATTGCTGCTGATTCCGATTTCTGCATTGGCGGAAATTATTAAAAAAGAATGCGGAGGGAAACTGACTGCGCAAAAAATAAAATCATACAATATTGTGATAATTGCGACATTTCTATTATGGCTCTGTTTTATTCCGTTTATGGCCCCGTTTTTAAAAAATGTGATGGGAATAGAAAATTATGAGGCAATAAAACATATATTAGTGATTTTATTGCCGTTTTATCTTGCCTATGGGTATACGGTTTTATTTGATAATATATTAATCGGTTATGGAAGAACACAGTATTGCTTTATCATGTCGGCGATTGTGAATTTGATATATTATCCTATCGTCTACGGATTGATGTTAAAGGGAGTATTCGTACCCAATATAACATTTATCTGCCTGATGTTCGGCTTTGGCATGGTAACGCATTTGGGCTGCAGCATTATATGCTTTGCCGTATTTAAAAGGCATTCCTATCAAAAGATGCGTTTTGGTGAAGGGGATTGAGGTTATGTGTGGGCGGCGATGCTGTAAAAGCTTCAATAAATTATACAAATGTCCAAAGTTTTTTAGGACCAAATGAATATGGGGGGATTGAAAATGAGGGAAAAGGTATTGATATTAGGGGCAGGCGGGACAGTGGGCGCCGCGATTTATCAGCGGCTGAGTCAAAGCGATGACTTTGATGTGTACGGAACTTATTTTTCGTCAAAGCCGGACAAACCGCATATGCGCTATTTTTCCTTGGACAATCCCGAGGAAATAAACGATATATTTGAAGATATTGCCCCTAAGTATTGTATATCCGCCTTGCGGGGCGATTTTCATAAGCAGATAGATTTCCATGTTCTGGCGGCTAAGTATTTAAAGAGTCATCAAGGGAGGATGATTTATTTTTCTACGGCAAATGTTTTTGACGGCGCACTGGAATGCGCCCACTATGAGGAGGACAAGCCGCAGTCTGTCAGCGAGTACGGAAAATTTAAAATCTGCTGTGAGAATCATTTGAGGGATATCTTAGGCAGTTTGGCAGTAATTGTGAGAATCCCGTTTGTGTTTGGCAGAAATTCGGTGAGAATGCGTCAGATGCTGGATGGGTGCAAAGAAGGAGTG
Source organism: uncultured bacterium (assembly GCA_948467735.1). GTDB lineage: Bacteria > Bacillota > Clostridia > Lachnospirales > Lachnospiraceae > Acetatifactor. Next base: position 51,389 of record CAOKFN010000010.1, on the reverse strand, counting down.
CTGGATGTCTATGAAAATTTATTCAGCAATTATGTGACAGATATTCAGATAGCGGATTATGTTGAATGGATGATCAGAGAGAAGAAAGAGGGGATATTTCATATCGGAACCACGGATGTCATGAGATATTCGGAGTTTATAAAGCGCTTGGTGAAAGGGCTGGGTGAGGAATATCCGGTATTTCATTATCTGGAGGCTGCAGGTACGATGGCGGTTTTCACCAAAAGGAAGGATATTCCGCGTAGACTGGATTGGGATGTGGAACGGGTAATCGCGTTTCTCTGTAAGAAAGAGCAGGGGAAATGAAGAGAAAGATGCGTCAGGGAAACTTTCTTCGTGGAATTATGGGTTCAATAGAAAGAGCTTATGCAGATAACTTATAGAGATACGATGTAAATGGCAGGCAGGTTATAAATAATGGTTTAAATAAAAATGTAAAAGGAGAAGGAAGCATGGAAGAATATGAAAAACACGATGGCGTATCTCCAATTGTTTTTACGAAAGGGAAAAACGCAGTAGAGAAAAAGGCACAGTTTCAAAAGCTTTGGGATTATCTCGTTCCGGCGTCGGGGAAAGCGCAGACCGCACAAGGTGAGGTGATTCGCATTGCGGGAAGGATCAGCCATGAGATTATGGATAATGGAAGCATAAATTGGGATGAAGACTTTAACAAAATGATGAAGGCTTTTCTTAAATATATGCTGCTCGGAAATCCATTGGAAAATAATGCGAAAGCCGCGAAAAAAATATCGGGCATTCTGCTAAAATGTGCCAAAGCGGGAACCTGTAATGAATATATATGTGATGGATTGTGTGAATGCGCGGTTGACTGGGTACAGCGGAATCCGAATATTATGGCGCCGTTAGAAGCTGATTATAATCGATAACTTATTTCTAGTAAGAAGCAGATAAGGGAGAAAGGCGGATATACACAGACGTTGGAAGGGGTTGAATGAAACGGCTCAGTAAATCGGGAAACGGAGGGTGCGATATATGAAGCATGTAGTGAGAAACAGGCAGGAGCTGGAAGCCCTTTGGACGAGAGATGCGAGAAGGGGCTGGAAAGAGGCGGCGATTGGGAGTGGGAGGGCCGGACTTGGTATGGATGCGACGTCATTATATTAAATGCGAAGGGCATGTGGTTTGACAAAGATATTGTATCCCAATTATGGATTTGGGAGGGGAGTATAGTAAACGGCAGGGCGGTAACAAAGATAGAGCCTGAGTGCAGGCAGAAGGTAATCAATACGATCATGTATATTCAGGAAAATTTTGACCATATCTATCAAGCGATGCTGGAGAGGATACTGCCGATTTTGATGGGGTGGAATATGCAGAACTGCGTCACCCATGAACCGGTGACTGCAATCCGTCAGCTTCACGACGCCCGCGAGATCGAGGTGGCTGCGGGAATGGAAGCGGGATGCATTACCGATGTTTCGTTGAATTGTAAGTATCAAAAAGACGATATGGTATTTTATTCTCTGCTCTATCGTCCGGATTGCAGCAGGTATGGATTTGACGACGGATTTGAGATTGTATTTTGGAAGGATCATGTGGTGTTCTTTGGGGATGGAAATCCCCATGATATGATATTTTGTTTTGAGGATTATAAGGATACGCCCTTTTATTTTGAAATAAATGATGTATGAGGTGAAGCGTTGGAAAGCCGCCGGAAGAAGGGGGCTGATTCAAATGAGAAACGAAGGAAGCGGGTAGAAAATGCAGGATTTAGAATTGGTGAGACCTTCAGCGGAGCATAAACATTTGTATGAGGCCATGATGGATGAGTGGGAAGCGTTTGGCGGAAGAATAAATCCGGGGGCGATCAGGCGTTACAGCAGGGTGCGGGGAAGAAACGTGACATATGAGGAATGGCTGGAATGGGTGGAGGAGGACAGGGAAACCGTTCAGGATTTGTATTTTTTCATGGGCGGGGGAAATATTTTGGGCGCAGTCAGTATCAGATATCAATGCGCGGGCATAGCCGGGCATTCCGGTTTTGGCATCAGGCCCTCGGAACGGAATAAGGGGTATGCGACAAAAATGCTGTCGCTGGCGCTGCCCATCATGAAAAGCTATGGAATCAATCCCATAGTGTTATCCTGCGCCAAAGACAATATCGGTTCGGCAAAGACGATTCTGCGTAATGGTGGAACATTTGTCGAGGAAGTCTTGGAAGAAGAGACGGGAGAACTCATGCAGATATATCACTTGTACTGCTGAGGGCCTAAAATAGTTGAGCTTTTCAGCCGAACTGGCCAAACCGTTGAAAAAGGGCGGCACATGGCAAAAAAGAGGCCTGCATTCCAAGAGAGGACGCGTATCTTGGGGGAAACCGTTTTTAGGTGTGCCCTAGGATGCTTGGAGAAGGGGGACTGCAATTTTATGGACAATGATTATATATCATATGAGCCTGCCGACATTATCATTTATATTCAGGGCAGAGGGATTGTGTTAAAGGAAAAATCATTGATAGCATTTCGGAAAAACGACGATAAGATTGTGGCATGCGGGACGGAGGCGGAGAGGCTGGCCGGGCGGGAGGGGAAGGATATGGAAGATATCGTTGTCATGTCCCCGCTGCGCCAAGGGATGGCGGCGGAATTTCCGGAGGCGAGGGCTTTATTTTCCTATCTGCTGGGGAAAGCGCTGGGAAAAAAGCCGACGGCGAGACGTCCGATTTTGGGCCGTCCGACTGCCGTATGTGTGCCGAAAGGAATTACATCCGTGGAAAAAAAGGCCGTTGAGGAGATTTTGATTGACGCGGGAGCCGGCGAAGTATTGATTTCGGATATACCGGCGGAGGAATTCATCCGACAGCTGCCGGAACATCCGAAATTATATCACAGATTAAAAATAATTGTGGGCATTGCCAAGGAGGAACCGGAGCGCTATATAAAAGAGAGGCTGCGGGGGATTCTGGAGTATGCCGAACAGGAGAAAATTTCGCAGGAGAGGATATATGCGCTGCTGCAAGAGATGGAGCAGCATTTTAGAATCCCATTGGAGTGACCGGCTTCAATGGGATTTGTGCTGTGATAACAATGAAACTGTGATAACACAAAATTCTTGACGGTAATTTCATGCAGAATGATTGAAAAGAGACAGTAAATTTGATAATATAATCATATAACAGAATTTGGGATATCGATGAAATAAGATGTCGGTGAAAAAGCATGTGAGACTTTCGTATCGAAGGCAGCAGAGGAAAGGACAGATTTAAAATCAAAGGCAATCAGATGGGCGGGATGAATGTTATCGGCAGCAAAAGATTTCTTTGGGTGCGAACTGCGACGGCGGCGCTGGTGAAGGAGAACGGCATGGAACTAGAGATCGGCATCGGGGAAATGGAGGGATTTGACGGCGGGAAAGGCGAGTAATAAGATAATGTGACAAAAGGAGAACAGCATGGGAACAAGATTTCATTTCAAGGTTCAAGAGGAAGAAACTGTGAAAAAGGTGTCAGGAGGGCCGGCGGTCCGGCAATCGGCGGCGGGCAGGACGAGGTCAGCCGTGCGGCGGACGAGCTGTCAGTGCTGAGTAAGAACGCAGAGCCCTTGGATTATGAACGGGAGGGATATGATATGGACGGTCCCTGTACGATAAAGATGGGCGTCAGAAACGGAAAGCCTTATTATGAAGAGAGAGAAATGGAAGGGTAAAGGAGGAATATACAATGGAACTGGAGATTTTAAAAAATGAAGAAAAGAGAATGAACTTGGTTTTGTTTCTTTTTCTGGCAGTGATACCCTGTGTGGCGATGGGATATGTTCTTTTGTTTAATCATGGGACGGCCAAAGACTGTATTGTGCTTTTGATGGTGGCGGCAGACTTGGTGGTAAAGCTGTTTGAGAAACTGCTGGGGAAATATGCCAAATATCTTTACATATGTATTTTGCCCATATTGGGGGGGGTGACTATCGTATTTGGAAATCCTGCTTCTTACGGGGCCATGGTGGAAGCGTATTTCTTAATTCTATTCCTTGCGGTGCCGTATTATGATATTTCGTTGATAGTTGTGTGTACGGCGGCTACCATAGTGCCGAATTTGGCGGCATTGTTTATTTTTCAGGAAGCATATCTGGCAATGTATAGTTTCAGCATCTGGATTTTTATCTGGATGGTGTATGCTTTGGCCGTAATCGTGGCAGTGTTCATTATACAGAGGGCAAAGTCTTTATTTTTGACGGTGGAAAAGAAAGAGCATGAAATGGAAGAACTGCTCGGGAATGTCCGCAGGGCGTTTGACGGAATGGAGGACTCTACCGGGAAAATATATGATTCCTTACATAATTTTGAGGCGGGTACGACGGAAATCGCCGCCTCGGCCAGTCAGATTGCCGACAGCGCAAATCTGCAGATTCAGCAGGTAAAAGGAAGCATTGATATATTTAATGATCTGAACAATAAGATTGAAACCTCGGAAGAGCAGGTGCTTCAGACGGTAGAAACCATTCAGCAGTTGAAGCAGAAGAACGATGAGGGAATGCAGTCCATTGAAGTATTGTCGGCAAAATTCAGTGAGAATATTGCGGCTGCAAGAGTGGCGTCGGAGGGCGTGGTATCTTTGGTGCATAAGTCAAATTCCATCGGCGAGATAATAGAGAGTATCAGCCAGATAGCCCAGCAGACCAATCTTCTTGCGCTGAATGCGGCAATCGAGGCGGCTAGGGCAGGAGATGCAGGAAAAGGATTTGCAGTGGTGGCGGATGAAATCAATAAGCTTTCCAGTGAATCTGCCGCCGCAACGCAGAAGATAGACGCTATTTTGAAAGACGTGATCGGCACCGTAAACGAAGTTAACGGCGTTATTGATAACAATAACATAATTGTGGAAGAATCAAATGAGAGATTAAACGATACGGTAAAGATATTTGACAATATGCTGCATTCTTCGGAGGAAGTTATTTCCGTTGCGAATATGCTGAAGCAGGAGCTGGCCAATATTGTCACAATCAAGGACAGCCTGCTGGACGCAATGGAGCATGTGGAAGAGATTTCACAGGGATCGGTGCTGACCACGGCGGAAATAAGCGCTTCCACAGAAGAGCAGGCGGCTGGAGTGGAGGAGATTCTGAAATCTATGGAAAACGTACAGAACGGGATGGAACAGCTTTCAGGAGTGCTGCAGTTGAGGCATGACAGCTCAAAGGCGGCGGCAAAATGATGGACGGCACACAGGGCTGTTAATGTGTGGAAATAGTATGTTTTTAAGCGGCGGAAACCGAGATGCCAAAGTGAATCATAAGGCATCCGGTTTCCGCCTGTTTGATGTATTGTCAGCTTGTCCGCAGGCACCAGGCAATGGCGGTGTGCTTTTAGGACTGCTTTTATGGTCACTGGATGTCGGTCATAACCTCCAATACGGTGTCGTATCCGTGTTCCACGGCCAGCTGTACGGGAGTGACGCCCTGATTGTTCGCGCGATTGTAGTCGGCGCCTTTTTTTACCAGAAAACGCGCCACGTCCTGACTGCCGTATCTGAGGGCATAGTGAAGCGCGGTGCTGCCGGTATTATCCGTGATATTGACGTCGGCTCCGGCCCGGATCAGTTCCTTGACGACATTTTTATAGCACTGGTTTTTGGTGTTGAGAATCAAAGCGGTATTGCCGTTGTTGTCTCGATGGTTCACATCCACGCCCTTGTCCAAAAAGATGGGAAGGAGCTCCAGAGTGGTGTTGAGGTCAAGGTACTGGGAAAGCATCAGGGGAGTCTGGCCGTCGTTTCGTTCCACGTCCAAGGTATTCAATTCCTTTAACACGGCGGCTCTTTCTTTTGACTGTAAATCTCCGCCGAATTTCTTTTTCATAACTGCGGCGTGGGCGGGAATTTCCCCGTTGATATTCTGAAGGGAATCGTCCGCGCCGGAAGCCTCAAGAAGCTGTACGATATCGGCTTTTCCGTAGGTACAGGCGATGTGCAGAGGGGTGTTTCCGGACTCTGCCGGTTCGTCCTCCGTCACGTTGACGTCCGCGCCCTTTTCTATCATCACCTTCATCATGTCCGTGTGGCCAAATTTCGCCGCTTGGTGCAGGGCGGTGGTTCCGTCGTTATCCACCTGTTCCATGGACTCTTTGGAAAAGAATCGGGCCGCTTCCTCAAAGTAATTTTCCGACTTATTAAAGACGAACGAAGTTTTCTGCTTGGAGGCGGTGATATTGGCGGGCGTTCTGCCGCGGATTGCGGCTTCGTTCATGTCCACGCCCAGACTGACGAATTTTTTAATGACCTTGACTCCGTAACCGGCCCCCAGGCATTCATCTCTCACGCAAGTGACGCTGCCGCCGGAATGGATGGGGGCGGTGAAATCGACGCCGGCCTTTTGACAGATATCCAGTATCCGGCAGTCGTCGTCTTGGGAGAGCCCATTGTGCAGGATACCCAGAAGGCATTTCATATCGTCGTCATCGTCGGGGTCTATCTGATTGATTAATTTTCGCGCCAGATAGAGTGCCAGACTGATATTATCTCTTTCGTCCTTGGAAAAGCTGGCAAAGGCGTTGCTGGTAATCCGGCTCAAATTGTTCATGTCCATCCGCACAGTATCGCAGGGCTGTGAAGCGCCGAAATCCTTTAAGGCCATGGGGAGCGATTCGCGATAGAAATTCTGGGCAATATCCATGGGAGTTTCGCCTGCATTGTTCGCGGCATTCACCATGGAAGGGCATTGTTCCATTAATTTTAAAGAGGCCGTCATATGCCGTTTCTTGAGGGCGGTCAAAAGAAGGGTATCGCCGTTTTCGTCCACATAGTCCGTTGACGCGCCTTTTTCAAGAAATATGTCCGTCAGCGCCCATGAGCAGTTGGTATTGCCGTCGTACAGCATAAGTACGAAAGGAGTTTTTCCCTCATTGTCTTTCTGGTCAATGCCCTCTCCAAGCAGGCGGGCAATGGCTTCCCGCTGGGTCAGGCCGTTTCTTAGGCAGTTATAATCGTTTGACAATCCTTCCACCTTGGGACAGGCCAGAAAGTGGTATGCGTTTCTGCCGGAAGCGTCGCACAGGGAAGAGTCGGCTCCGTGTGTTATCAGCAGTTCTGCCATGGCAAGATTTCCGCGGCTGCAGGCCAGCATCAGGGGGGTGATTCCGGTCTGGCCGGTTTGATTGACGGCTGCTTCGCCGAGGATTCCTTCGCTTAACAGTCTGTTGACCGCGTTGTAGAAATTCAGCCATACGAGGTAATGAAATACGGTGAAGCCATACCTTCCTCCGGGGGCGAGCAGGGCGTCTTTTCCGCATTCTGCGGCGCAGGCCTCCACATTTTGGATTTCCTCTTTCTTAAAAAGGTCATATCGGTACATGCAGTTGTCGAAATCATCTTCCCACCAAGGAATATATTTGCACCGAGTGTTTGCGCTGGAGCTTTCCAGCAGGTTTGTCAATTCTTTTATGTCCATAAGTCCACGCCTTTCTGTAACATGCTATATTCTGCCGTATGGGGCTGGGGACAGCGGGGCGTTTGGAGCGGCATACGAACCATTCATGACAATAGAAAGCCGAGAGTGCGTTTTCCATTGTTTTGAGTGTTTTTTCGGAAGAATTGTTTTTCCGAAGAAAGAAAATAACATGATACGGTGATATGAAGATACTATAACATTTTTATTATAGCATAAAATTATGAAAAAGAAATATCTTTATGAAAATTTAAGGAAAAATATGGTGGTTTGCAGAGGAGGCGATATGATACAATATTATCGTATCGCGGAGGCATTTCGCTTTGCGGCTGGGAATTTCGTGTTATTTTGGAAGCGTTAAGCCATGGTACGGAAGCTTCGTGTTATAGCGGAGGCCTCGTGGTATGATGGGGAACTTCTGCGTTTTAGCGGGAAACTATTGCACGATAGCATTGTGTGTTTGTATGGTACTGCGAACGAAAACGATATTATTTGGCTGGGGTGCATGACGGTTTTCATAGAAAATGGAAAGGAAATTTACATATGAAAAAGAAGATAGCGATATTGATTGTTTTTATGATATTGGTTATAGTGCTGTTTCCCGTTCATGAAGTCTATAAGGACGGCGGCACACAGACATATTCCGCACTGGCATATAAGGTAATTATCTGGAAGGATCTGGGAGGAAGGAGAGGAACCGATATTTTTCTTTTCCCTGAAAATCTACATACTTTGGATTATTATAAAAGATAAAACGGGGCGGCCTTTGGAAATGATAAAGGAGAGCAGGACGGCGATATAAGGAGGAGATTTTGGAGATGGTTGAAATTAATTTTTATGAAACGGCAGAGGATCGATTGTAGGATATCTATAACATCCCTCCCATCAGTCCGATCAGCTGCTCCCGATGGACTGCGGCGTCCGCTGCCTTTTGGGCCATGCATTGAGCCGGAGATTAAATATATTCCAAATAAATTGAAGCTTACATAAATTGTGCGGAAGATGGTAATACATGTTATAGAGGGATGTCTTGTGATTCGGAGGCGTCGAAAAATCTGCAGCTGCAGGGAATTTAAGGGAATTTCGACGTTTGACGGCGAGGCGGCCGAAGAGAGGGCATGTATGGACTTTTTTGATTTTCTGACAATGATAGGCGGGCTGGCGCTTTTTTTATATGGGATGCATCTGCTGGGGGACGGACTGGCGAAGGCCGCCGGAGGCAGATTTGAGCAGATATTGGAAAGGCTGACGGATAATCCTGTGAAGGCGGTGCTTATGGGGGCCGGGGTTACGGCGGTGATTCAATCATCCTCCGCCGCAACGGTGATGGTGGTGGGCTTTGTGAATTCCGGCATTATGAAGCTGCAGCAGGCGGCTTGGGTAATTATGGGGGCGAATGTGGGCACCACCATTACCTCATGGATTCTGGGAGCGCAGGGCATTGACAGCAGTTCTTTTCTGGTGCGGCTGTGCAAGCCCGCGTCCTTTTCGCCCATTCTGGCAATCGTGGGCGTGGCGCTTATGGGGGCTAAGGGCCGCACTGCCCTTCAGAGGGACAGGCTCAGGAGCATTGCGGCGGTGATGGTGGGCTTTGCTATTCTGATGTTTGGAATGGATACCATGAGCGGCGCGGTGAAGCCTTTGGCGGAGGTGCCGGAATTTACCGGAATGCTCACAAGGTTCACCAACCCGGTGCTGGGGCTTTTGGCGGGAACGGTATTGACCGCCATACTACAGTCCTCCTCCGCTTCCGTGGGGATTCTGCAGGCGCTCTGCGCTACGGGGGCCGTGGGGTATCGTGCGGCCATTCCCATTATTCTGGGACAGAATATCGGCACCTGCGTCACCGCCATGCTCTCCGGCATGGGAGCGGGCAGGAACGCCAAAAGGGCCGCGCTGGTTCATCTCTATTTTAATCTGATTGGGACGGCTTTGTTTATGACGTTTTTTTATGTCGGAAACGCCCTGCTGCCGTTTGCTTTTTTGGAGGAACCGGCCACGGCCTTTGGAATTGCGGCGGTACACAGCATATTTAATCTTGTGGCAGCCTTCTGTCTTCTGCCCTTTTCAGGGGGGATTGTGAAGCTTGCCTGTCTGTCGGTCCGGGAGGAAGAGGGGGACGCGGAGCCGACAAAAGACATCGGAGAGCCGGACGCACTGGCGGGAAGGGGACATTTTTCAAATGCACTTCGTTTTTTGGATGTTCGCTTTCTTGAGGTGCCCTCCTATGCGGTGGAGCGGAGCCGGGCGGCAGCAGGCGTCTTGGCGGAATTTGCGGAAGAGTCCGTGAATCTGGCCATGGAACTGTTGTCCCGGTATACGGGGGAGACCGCGGAGAAGGCGGCGGAATCGGCCCGGAGGCTGGAGACGCTGAAAGAGGAGCTGGGGAGCTATCTGGTAAAGCTCAGTACAAAGGATATGCCGGAACGGGACAGCCATACCCTTTCCGTCCTGTTTCAGTGTATCGGTGATTTTGAACGGATTTCCGATCATGCCCGTAATTTAAAGCAAACGGCGGAAGAGATAGAAAAAAAGGGATTACAGTTCTCGGAAAAGGCAAAGGAGGAGCTTGGCGTATTTTCAGGGGCGGTTCGTGACATTCTGCATCTGACGGTGCAAAGCTTTCAGGAGGGAAATCTGCAGCTGGCGGGGCAGGTGGAGCCTTTGGAGGAAGTGATAGACGGGCTGAATCTCGATATCAGACGGCGGCATGTAAAGCGTCTCAGAAAAGGGAAATGTACCATTGAGCTGGGATTTTTACTGTCCGATATCGCGGCGGATTTTGAGAGCGTGTCGGACCATTGCTCCAATATTGCGGTCTGCCTGCTGCAGACCGGCGATGATGAGTTTGATTCCCGGGCTTATCTGGACAGGCTGAAGCAGGAGGAGAATATAGAGTTTCGCGGCAAGGTGCTGGCGTATGGGGAGAGGTATCGGCTGCCGTAAGAAAGCATCCGGCAATCCGGAGCCGTATGACGAGGGCGACGCATGTCTGCTGTAAAAAAGCGTCGGCATATATTGACAATATTGACATATATTTCAATTTTTTCTTGCAGAATCAGGGGAAACAGGATATAATGAAAAAATATATGCAGGAAAGTGTACGGCTGCGGAAAGGCGGGATACGATTATGAAGAAAATATTGGATATTTTGTCGGAAGAGGTGGGAAAGGCGTTCGAGGCGGCGGGATACGACGCTTCTTTGGGCAGAGTGACCATATCCAACCGTCCTGACCTGTGCGAGTATCAGTGCAACGGCGCCATGGCGGGGGCAAAGCGTTATAAAAAGGCACCTCTTGTGATTGCGGGCGAGGCGGCCGGGAAGCTGGAAGGCAGCGAGGTATTTGGGGAGGTATCCGCGGCGGCGCCCGGTTTTTTGAATTTAAAGGTTTCGGAGAAATTTCTTCTCGGCGTGGTAAAAGGAATGGCCAAGGAGCCGAAATTTGGGTTGGAAATGCCGGAGAAACCGAAGAAGATCATTATCGATTACGGCGGAGCCAATATTGCGAAGCCTCTTCATGTGGGACATCTCCGTTCGGCGATTCTCGGCGAGAGCGTCAAGCGCATCTGTCGTTATGCGGGTAACGAGTGTATCGGCGATGTTCATATGGGCGACTGGGGAATGCCCATGGGCCTTGTGATGACAGGATTCTGGGAGAGGCATCCCGAATGGGTGTATTTTGATGAAAATTATGAGGGAGAATACCCCAAAGAGCCTCCGTTTACGGTTTCCGAACTGGAGGAGATTTACCCTGCCGCCAGCGCAAGGTCCAAGGAAGACGCGGAGTTCAAGGCGCGGGCCATGGAGGCGACTTTTAAGCTGCAGAGCGGAGAGAGGGGATATCGGGCGCTCTGGCAGCATATTTTAAATGTGTCCGTGTCGGATTTGAAGAAGAATTACGGCAGGCTGAATGTGGAATTTGATCTGTGGAAGGGGGAAAGCTCCGTTCATGATCTGATCCCTGAGATGGTTGCTTATATGAAAGAAAACGGCTACGCCCATATCAGCGAGGGCGCGCTGGTGGTGGATGTGAAGGAGGAGACGGACAAGAAAGAGGTTCCGCCCTGCATGATTTTAAAGTCCGACGGCGCCGCTTTGTACAATACCACGGATCTGGCCACCATTATGGAGCGCGTGCGCCTGTACGATCCGGATGAAATCATTTATCTGACGGATAAGCGTCAGGAATTGTACTTTGAACAGGTATTCCGCTGCGCCCGCAGGACAAAGCTGGTGAAGCCGGAGACGGAGCTTAGGTTTCTGGGCTTCGGCACCATGAACGGCAAGGACGGCAAGCCCTTTAAGACGAGGGACGGGGGCGTGATGCGGTTAGAGAAGCTGGTTCAGGATACCAAGGATGAAATGTATCGAAAAATCCGGGAAGGCCGGGAGATGTCGGAGCAGGAGGCAGGGGAGATTTCCGATATTGTGGCGATTTCCGCGCTGAAATACGGTGATTTGTCCAATCAGGCTTCCAAGGATTATATTTTTGATATCGATAAGTTCACTTCCTTTGAGGGGGATACGGGTCCTTACATTCTTTATACCATTGTACGTATTAAGTCTATTTTAAATAAATATCGGGAACAGGGGGGGAGTCTGGACCAGCTGGAACTTGCGGAGGCCGGGGATGAGGCCGAGAAAGCGCTGGAGACGGCGCTGGTGCAGTTCAATACCATGGTGGAAAATGCCGTGGAGGAGATTTCGCCCCAGAGGGTGTGCGCGTATGTCTATGACGTGGCCAATGCGTTCAACCGTTTCTATCATGCGACGAAGATTCTCGGGGAGGAGAAGGAAGCCAGAAAGCGCAGCCTTCTCGCGCTGCTTGTGCTGACGCGGGACGTGATGGAGACCTGCATTGATCTGCTGGGGGTTGAAGCGCCTGATAAAATGTAGGAAGGCGAAAAGCTTAAGCAGAAAACCTTGCATAAAAACATGAAATATAAAAATTTCTCTTGATTTTTAGGAAAATAGAAGTTATAATACAAAAAAGAACAGAAGTTCAGCTATGCGGATTGGGAGCGGATGCTGAACAGGTAAGGGTGAGTAGGATAAATAATCGCGGCTGCATGTTTATGCAGGTGAGGAAAGTCCGGGCTTCACAGGGCAGGATGCCGGATAACGTCCGGTGGAGGCGACTCCAAGGCTAGTGCAGCAGAGAGATACAGCCCGGCGGGCGCGGCAGCGCGGTCCGCCGCGGTGATGGTGGAAAGGCAGTGTAAGAGACTACCGTCCGTCCGGTAACGGGCGGAGCCATGTAAACCCCATCCGAAGCAAGACCAAGTAGAGAGCGACAGGTTTGCCCGGCCTGCTTTCAGGTAGGTCGCTTGACGCGGCTGGCAACAGCCGCGCTAGATAGATGATTATTCACGACATAACCCGGCTTATCGTCCTGCTCACCATTTCAGTTCTTTCATTTTTATAGACGTTTTCTGCAAAAGCAAATCTGCAATCTTGATGGTGAGGCCGCTGTAAATGCATACGGGAATGTCTTCATCATAACCATATTGGCCGGAAGCCTTTCGGCCGCAGTCTCAAAAATATTTACGGTGCATGTCTTTTCAATTTACAATCCAGTATTCCCTAATCCCCTCGGTACGGTATTTGATAAGCTTTAGATTTTGCGGCAGAGTCCTCGTCTGCAGCGAAAAAACTTTATAGTTTCAGAAAACTTTTAGATTCGGGTTCTTGACAACCATTTCAATTTGAGCCAAAATAGGAATAGTAAGTTTGGGAGGTGCAAAAAATGACAAAAATAGATGTGTTTTCAGGATTTTTAGGCGCAGGGAAGACAACTTTGATTAAGAAGCTGTTAAAAGAAGCATTGGACGGAAGCAGGACCGTATTGATTGAAAATGAATTCGGCGAAATCGGCATTGACGGCGGATTTCTGAAGGAAGCCGGAATAGAAATCAAGGAGATGAATTCGGGCTGCATCTGCTGTTCTTTGGTGGGAGATTTCGGCGCTTCTCTGAAGGAAGTGATTGAGACCTATGCGCCGGAGCGCATTTTGATTGAGCCTTCCGGGGTAGGAAAGCTGTCGGATGTGCTGAAGGCCGTGGAAAATGTGGCGGCGGATTTGGATGTTCAGGTAAACAGCGCGGTGGCTGTGGTGGATGCCTCCAAGGCAAAAATGTATATGAAAAACTTCGGAGAATTCTTTATCAATCAGATTGAGTACGCGGGCACGATTATTTTGAGCAGGACGGATAAGGCAAGTGCAGAGAAGGTTCAGGAATGCGTCGGCCTGATTCGGGAGCATAATGCCAAGGCGGCCATTGTCACAACGCCGTTGACGGAGCTGGATGGCAGAGCGGTTCTGGAGACAATAGAGGGTGCGGATACGCTGGACGAAATGATGAAGGAAATGCTGGCACATGCTGCCAAGGAGCACCATCACCACGAGGGAGAGTGCTGCGGCCATCATCATGAGGAGGGCCATGAACATCATCATGAAGGGGAATGCGGTGAGCATCACCACCATCATGAGGGAGAAAACCATGAACACCATCATGAAGGGGAGTGGGGTGAGCATCACCATGAGGGAGAAGGCCATGGACATCACCATGAAGGGGAGTGCAGTGAGCATCATCATGATGGAGAAGGCCATGGACATCACCATGAGGGAGAAGGCCATGGACATCACCACCATGAGGAGGGCCATGAGCATCATCACGACCATGGGTGCGGCTGTGAGCATGATCATCACGGACATCATCATGCGGACGAGGTATTTACCAGCTGGGGCAGGGAATCGCCCGCAAAATATACAAGGGAGAAAATTGAGAGTATCCTGACAGCCTTGGACAGCGGCGCCTACGGCAGTATTCTTCGTGCGAAGGGAATGGTTCCCGCAGAGGACGGCACTTGGATTTACTATGATTATGTGCCGGAGGAGCATGATATCAGGACGGGAAAGCCTGAGGTGACAGGAAAGTTCTGCGTGATTGGCGCAGAGCTGAAGGAAGATAAGCTGGAGGAGCTGTTCCGATAGGAATGGAGGAAGGAAAATGAAGCCTGTATATGTAATCAATGGTTTTCTGGAGAGCGGCAAGACCGAATTTATCAGCTTTACATTGGCTCAGCAGTATTTTCAGGTGAGGGGAAAGACGCTTTTGATACTCTGTGAAGAAGGCGAGAATGAGTATGATCCTGTGCTTTTGAAAAAGACACGCACAGAGATTGAACTGATTGAGAAGGAAGAAGATTTTAATCCGGCTCATCTGACGGATTTGGAAAAGCTTCACAAACCGGAACGTATCATTATTGAGTATAATGGAATGTGGAATTACAAGAATGCAAAGCTTCCATGGTATTGGAAAATAGAACAGCAGATTACCACCATTGACGGTTCTACATTTCCTATGTACTATACCAATATGCGCTCTCTGCTGGCGGAAATGATTCGCAAGTCGGAGATGATTATTTTTAACCGCTGCGATACCGTCAGGGATCAGCTGAATACGTATAAGCGCAATATCAAGGCGGTCAACGCTTCGGCGGATGTGATTTTTGAAGATTCCAAAGGGGAGATAGACGAAATTTTTGAGGAGGATCTTCCATACGATTTGAATCAGGAAACCATTGTTTTGGATAATACGGGATATGGAATCTGGTATCTGGACGCAATGGACCATCTGGAGCGTTATATTGGAAAGAAACTGCAGTTTGCTGCTATGGTGCTGAAGCCGGAAAATTTTCCGAAAGGGTATTTCGTACCGGGACGTATGGCAATGACCTGCTGTGCGGACGACATGGCATTTTTGGGATATGCCTGCGAATATGCGGGGACGGATGCTCTGCAGCAGAGGGAATGGGTGAAAGTGACTGCTGTGGTGTCGAAGGAATATTGGGCGGATTATAAGGGCGAGGGGCCGATTCTTCATGCGGTAAACGTGGAAAAGACCAAGGCGCCCAAGGAGGCGGTAATAAGCTTCTCGTAGGGGCTTGTTGAAAAAGGGCCGGGTGAGAAGGCTGGAAATCCGGCGGGTAAGCGGCTGCAGGCTTTTGTGGTTTTGCAGCCGTTTTTATGTGTATATGCCGCTGGGGAGGGAGCTGGCTCCGGGAAGGCAGTGAAGATTTTTGCCTGTCCTTTCTGCCTTTCGTGCAAAAAGTGCGGACAGGAGGGGCTGCTGGGACGGGGAGAGAAGTATTTTTGTCGATTATGACGTGATTTGGGTAACGACAGTATGGGGGCTGCGATAGAAGAGGTGAGTATCCTATGGCACAGGAGAACAAAGAAATACAACAGTTAAAGAATCGATTTCGTGATTTGGCAGAGAAATCCTTTCAGCAGGGAATTTTTACTTTTACAGGATTTTTGGGGTTGAGCGAGCAGGATATTTTCTGGCAGGAGGAGGCGGAACTGAAATATGCCGGATACTGTCTGGAGGGTGGTTTTGAGGATGCGGAAAGAGTGGTGATTCGCTTTGGATGCGCCGAAGAATTGGGATATGAGGTTCCCTTTCCCATTGTCTGTGTTCATATCGTCCCGCTTGCACAGAAATTTGCGGATGAATTGTCTCACAGAGACTTTCTTGGGGCATTGATGAATCTGGGAATTGAGCGCAGTACTGTCGGCGATATTAAGACGGGGGAAAAGCAGGCATACCTTTTCTGTCTGGAATCCATAGCCGGATTTATCTGTGAAAATCTGGATCAGGTCAAGCATACCCGTGTAAAATGCAGTGTGACAGAGGATTATCAAAGTATTCCCAAGGAAGAGCCGGTTTTGAACAATATACATGTTCCGTCTCTCCGCGTTGACGCAGTACTTGCAAGGGTTTATAATATGTCGAGAGAAAAAAGCCAAGAGCTGTTTCGGAATGGAAAAGTATATGTGGATGGACGACTCTGCGAGAATCATTCGCGCCAGTTGAAAGCAGGGGAAACGGTGAATGCCAGAGGATATGGGAAATTTACCCTTATGGGGGAGGGAAGGGAGACAAAGAAGGGAAGGCTGTCTGTGGAGGCGGCAGTGTATCGATGACGGGCTGGTATAAAATGGAAGGAGTGCATTCCATGGAAAAAGTGCATTCCATGGAAGAAGTGCATTCCATGAAAAGGTATGTTCCTTGGAAGCACAGAGAAGTCCGAAACAGAGGATGGCGGAAGCTGCTTTTGTAATCAGGCTTTTGAATGAATACGATGGAGGGGTATGGAGATATGTACTCTTATACGATGATTCAATGGTTGTTCTTTTTTTATCTGTATTGCTTTTTGGGCTGGTGCGTTGAGTCTGTTTATGTATCTATCAGAACAAGACATTTGACTAACAGAGGCTTTATGAGGGGGCCTTTTCTTCCGCTTTACGGCAGCGGCGCTGTTATGATGCTGGTGGTGTCCATGCCTTTTCAAGACAATGTTGTGATGACCTATATAGCGGGATGCGTGGGTGCGACGGTTTTGGAATATATCACAAGCGTGGTTATGGAAGCGTTGTTTAAGGTTCGATATTGGGATTATACTCGATTGAAATTCAATTTTCAGGGACGGATTTGTCTGGGAACAACTTTGGCATGGGGAATTTTGACAATTGCTATGACAGAATTCATCCATGTGCCCATAGAAATGTTTGTGCTGTCCATACCCGGCAGGGTATTGAATGTGGTTACGCTGACATTGACCATATGGATTGTTTCTGATTTTGCTCTTTCTTTCAAGGCGGCTGTGGACTTGAAGGAAGTATTGATTAAAATGGAGCAGATGAAGAAGGAAATGCTTCATATTCAGAAACGGCTGGAAAGTATTATGACGGCGGCAAATCGGGAAGTGGAGAATTATAAGGAGGCTTTGTCGGAGAGCGTGAGTACTGTCAAGGAAAGCTGGAATGAAGTCAGGTCAATGCGGATGGAGGACGTGATAGCGGGGATTGAAAATAAATTTGAAAATATCAAGACCACAGCGCAGACAAGATCGTCGGCTTATTTGGAAAGCGTGAAAGAAGAGCTTTTTGAGCTGAAAACAAAATATGCTATTAATTTGGAGCTGAGACGGCGGGTGAGCGGATTAAAAGATTTCTTTCAAAGAAACCTGCTTCGGGGCAATCCAAACATGACCTCCGCAAGATTTCAGGAAGATTTGGACGAGCTGAAGAAAAAGGCGAAAGAAAAACAGAGAGAGAAATCTTATGATATGGAAAAACAGCCTATGGAAAAGGAAAATTCATCTGAGGAGATAAATTCTTATGCGACAGAAAGGGTTTCAGCCAAGGAAGGAGATTCCGTGGGGGAAAATTCAATGGCGGAAGGAGAGGATTCTTCAAAAAAAGAAGTTTAATTCTGTCCAACGGCAAATATTTTCAGTAAGCTTATCGGAGGGAACTGCTGTGAGAAGGAGAGCAGGAAAAACCGTCGGCAGTAAATGGAAAAGCGCTTTTGATAAGGGAAAATTCAGAAGTGCTTTTTATTTTTTTTCGGCAGAGAGTAAGGAATCGAAGGAAACGCAGAAAAAGGTCGTTATTCAAATGATAAAATCCATCTTAAACAAATCTTAATCACTTCGTATATTTATTGTTAAAATTTATCCTGCTACAATTATATTGCTGTAAACAAAAAGGAAGGGTTTGGAAAGAGTATGCTTTCCAAAATAATGAAATGCAAAAGAGAGGTATGAAGCATACGGGGGTAAAATATGTATAATATTCTGATTTGTGATGATGAGAGGGACATTGTAAACGCGTTGAAAATATATTTGAATGATTCTAATTATACGTTATTTGAAGCATTTGACGGAAAAGAAGCTTTAAAGGTGGTTCAGGAACAGAATATTCATCTGGTATTATTGGATATTATGATGCCTGAGATGGACGGGATAGAAGCCATGGTCAAAATCAGGGAAATGAGTAATGTTCCGATTATTCTGCTGACGGCAAAATCCGAAGATTCCGACAAGGTATTGGGGCTTACGGTGGGGGCGGATGATTATATCACAAAACCGTTTAATCCCATAGAGGTATCTGCCAGAGTAAAATCTCAGCTTCGCAGGTATATGCAGCTGGGAGCGGGCAGTATGTCGCCCAAGGTGCTTCGCTGCGGGGGCATTGAGCTGGATGACATTCAGAAGAAGGTGATGCTGGATGGAGATGAAGTATCGCTGACCCCTACGGAATATGAGATTTTAAAGCTTTTGATGCAGCATCCGGGGCAGGTTTTCTCACCGAAAGAAATTTATCAGAAAATATGGAACGATATGCCATATGGCAGTGAAAATACGGTGGCTGTTCATATCAGACATATTCGGGAGAAGCTGGAAATCAATCCTGCGGAGCCGAGATACTTGAAAGTTGTATGGGGGCAGGGCTACAAGTGTGAGAAAATTTTCTAAGCAGGTAAAGAGGGAGCATACATTCTTAAACACTGATTGAGAGAATCTATGGCAGATGCAGGAAAAGGCGGAGAGGGGATGAAGGATGATGTCAAAAGAGGCAGAAGCAGAATGGAAGCGCGACGCCAAAGAGGCGGAGGCGGCGGAAGAGGCGAGGTCAGAATGGAAGCGCGACGCCAAAGAGGCGGAGGCAGCGGAAGAGGCGAGGTCAGAATGGAAGTGTGACGCCAAAGAGGCGGAGGCAGCGGCAGCGGAAGAGACAGAAACAGAATGGGAGCGTGATGCCAAGGCTTCGGAAGAAGCGGACTTAGGATGGGCGCAGAGTGCCAGTGTAAGGGCGAGGGAGGAGAAAATGGGAGGAGAAATTGGATTGACGCAGAAAGAAGAAGTGCATATAGAGTATGAGGATGACTTCGCACGCGGCCGCAGGAAAAATGGGAGTCGTCTGACAGGCTCCATGGCGGCCAAGATGACGGTTTTTTTCCTGTTCCTTATCTGCTGTTTTATCGGGCTGGGCAGCGGGCTGGCCTGTATTTTCATAGCGGAAGAGGGGGGATATTCCGACCTGAACGAAATGCTGAAAAACGGGATGTATCAAGAGAGCAGGAGAGTCATATATCAGGTTACTTCCCGTCTGGAGCAGGGAGACGAAAAGGCTGCGGAGGAAATCTGTCGGGAACAAAATATTGATTTTGATCTGGTATGGCCGATGGACGACGAGGGAAGGGAGAGGGTTCTTTGGAGTACTTGGGATGGTTATGATACGGATTTGAAGATGGTCTGGTATTTTAACTTTAGGAAGAACAACCTGTCCGACGAGGTGGTTTTGAATCACCATACATTGAATGGAAACGAGAAGTACATGTATCGTATTTATATCAATACTGCGTTCCCGAAAGAGGATAATTTTAAGAAAATTGCGGAAGCGTATTCTTTTTTGTACGAAATCAGGTTTGTTTTGATAGGGACAGCGGCGGGAGGTCTGCTGTTTAGTATTATTTGTTTTCTGTTTCTTATGTGCGGCGCGGGACACCGAAACGGGTATCGGCAGATTGTGTCCGGAGTATTGACAGGGCTGCATCTGGATGTGCTGGCGGCGCTTTTTGTCAGCGGAGAAATAATTTTTTTATATTTCTTCTTGGAAACGGGCAGCTCCTTTGACATTTATCCTGCTCTTCTGCTGGCGGCTGTTATGGTCACGGTCATGGCGGGCTGGTTTGTCATTTTCGCCATGGATTTTGCAATACGGGTGAAGAGGGGAAATTTCTGGAGGCACAGCTTGATTTATGCGGTGCTGCACGGCTTTAAAGGATTGGTCTGCTTCCTAGGCAGAGGAGCGGCGGCGCTGGTGAAGGAAATTCCTACGGTAATGATGACCATGATCTGCTTTCTGGGAATATGTATTTTGGAATTTTTTTGGATATCGGTGTTTGTCAGAAGGCCGGAAGGAGTACTGCTTTGGGGATTTGAGAAGGTGGTTCTTCTGGGGGTTGTCCTATATGTTGCCCTGACATGCAAAAGGCTGCTGAGGGCCAGCAGAGCGCTGGCAGAAGGGCAGGAAAACTACAAGGTTGACACTTGGGGAATGTTTGGCGATTTTAAAGAGCATGGGGAAAAGTTGAACAGTCTTGGGCAGGGAATTTCCATTGCGGTGGCGGAGCGCATGAAAAGCGAGCATCTAAAAACGGAGCTGATTACCAATGTATCCCATGATCTCAAAACGCCGCTGACGTCCATTATCAATTACGCAGAGCTGATCTGCGAGGAGGCGATGGGGGATTTTTCTTTGAGAATGGCAGGGGGTGTCAGAAAGGAATCAGAGGATGCGGAGAATATAGCCATACAGAATGACAGAATTGCGGAGTATGCGGAGGTTCTGCTTCGTCAGTCAAGGCGGTTGAAGAAGCTGCTGGAGGATTTGGTGGAGGCGTCCAAAGCCGCCACGGGGAATCTGGAGGTGAATCCGGAGCCCTGTGAGGCGGGGGTGCTTTTATCTCAGGCGGTGGGGGAATATCAGAAGAAAATGGAGGAGAAGGGACTGGAGCTGGTGGCCAGACAGCCGGAGGAGACGGTCAGAATTATGGCGGACGGCCGGTATTTGTGGAGAGTATTTGATAATTTATTGAACAATATCTGCAAATACGCACAGGAACACTCAAGGGTGTACTTGAGTGTGGAAGAAAAGGAAGGGAACATTTTGATAATTTTCCGCAATATGTCCAAATACCCGCTGGAGGTTTCGGCGGAGGATCTGAAGGAGCGCTTTGTCAGAGGGGATAAATCCCGGCATATGGAGGGGAACGGCTTGGGCCTGTCCATTGCCCAGAGTTTAATGGAATTACAGGGGGGAAATATGGAGATTGTGACGGACGGAGATTTGTTTAAGGTAATTTTGACATTTAGGAAAATATAGGAGATTTCTGTATTGGCGGCGGAATTGCAGCATTTTTATTCCGATAAGAGTAAATTATGCCTGTTCATTTTACCTTGTTTGTGATACAATGAATTCACGTTTATGTCATGGAAAGGCCATTTATGCCGTGATTGAACCGTAATCAGGGCATGATAAGTATTATCGGCAAATTTGTGTAAGAAAGGCGGCGCTCAATATGGAAAAAGCAAAGGTTTATTTTACGAAAGAAATTACCCCGCAGGCCATGATTCGGCTCTATGAGGCAATGGGCGTAAAGCTGCAGGGCAGAGTGGCTGTAAAGCTTCATTCCGGCGAGGTGGGGAATCAGAATTTTCTGCGGCCCGAATTTATGAAGCCCATGGTTGATTATGTGAAAGGAACCATAGTGGAGTGTAATACGGCATATGAAGGAAAACGCAATACCACAAAGGAGCATTGGGAGACCATGAAGCTTCACGGCTGGACTGATATTGCGGAGGTGGATATTATGGACGAGGAAGGGGAGATGACGCTCGCCATACCCGGCGGTCAGCGGATCAGACAGAATTTTGTGGGCGGCCATATGGAGCGTTACGACTCCATGCTGGTGCTGTCGCATTTTAAGGGTCATCCCATGGGGGGCTTTGGGGGCGCTTTGAAAAACATTTCCATCGGTCTGGCGTCATCCCATGGGAAGGCATATATCCACGGCGCCGGGAATGTGGAGGAAATCTGGTCTTCAGATCATGATTCTTTTCTGGAATCCATGGCGGATGCCGCGAAATCTGTTTTGGATTATTTTGGGGACCGGATAGTATTTATCAATGTAATGAAAAATATGTCCGTTGACTGTGACTGCTGTGCCGTTGCGGAGGATCCGGCTATGGCGGACGTCGGCGTTCTTGCCTCCACGGATCCGACGGCATTGGATCAAGCGTGCCTTGATTTGGTGTATGCGTCCGATGACCCGGGCAGAGATCATCTATTGGAGAGGATAGAGTCCAGAAATGGCGTTCATACCATAGAGGCCGCCGCCAAAATAGGAGCGGGCGGCAGGGAATATGAATTGGTGGAACTGTAGGAGGTTCCGTTATGTGTCGGGAGCCGCATTATGTGGCGGTTCCCGATAGTAAAACAATACCTGTCTGATAAGTATTTATTTCTTATTTGATTCCTGAACCGGCATATCCGGAATATTTCTCTTCACAGTACTTGCATCGGTATATCTCTTTTTCCGTGTCTGCCAGATAGAAAATATGGGGCAGCTCCTGTTCAATGGAGGTAATGCATCTGGGATTATGGCATTTGATGACGTTGCGGATCTGCTTAGGCAGGGCAAGCTCTTTCTTTTCTACAATTTCTCCGTTTTTGATAACGTTTACCGTGATATTGTGATCGATCAGGGCCAGTACGTCGAAGTCCAGCATATCGATATCACATTCAACTTTCAGAATGTCCTTCTTGTTCATTTTGTTGCTGCGTGCATTTTTGATGATTGCTACGGTGCAGTCCAGCTTGTCAAGCTGTAAGAGATGGTAAATGTCCAGACTTCTTCCGGCCTTAATATGGTCGAGTACAAAACCTTCTTCCAGTTTTCCTACGTTCAGCATAATGTTACCTTTCCTTTCCCAGCAGAGTCAGTATCAGCGCCATGCGCACATAGACGCCGTATTGCGCTTGTTTGAAGTATACGGCCCTCGGGTCGTCGTCCACTTCCACGGAAATCTCGTTGACCCTGGGCAGAGGATGAAGTACCAGCATGTCTTTCTTAGCCAAAGCCATCTTGCCGGCGTTTAGAATATAGAAATCCTTCAGTCGGACATAATCCTCTTCGTTAAAGAAACGTTCCTTTTGAACTCTGGTCATATATAACAAATCCAAATCCGGCATAATCTGTTCAAGACGGATAACTTCCTGATAGGAAATGCCTCTGCTTTTCAACATGTCCGTTATATAATCCGGCACCCGCAGTTCTTCGGGGGAAATAAAGACAAAGCGAATATTCTCATAGCGCACCAGCGCGTTGATAAGGGAATGTACGGTACGGCCGAATTTCAAATCGCCGCACAGGCCGATGGTAAAATCGCCCAGACGTCCCTTTAGGCTGCGGATGGTGAGCAAATCGGTCAGGGTCTGTGTGGGATGCTGGTGGCCGCCGTCCCCAGCGTTGATGACGGGAATTGCGGATTTCTCCGAGGCCACCATGGGGGCGCCTTCCTTGGGGTGGCGCATGGCGCAGATGTCCGCGTAACAGGAGATGATGCGGATGGTGTCGGAGACGCTTTCTCCCTTGGACGCAGAGGAGGAAGCCGCGTCGGCAAAACCTATCACCCTTCCGCCGAGTCTGATCATTGCCGATTCAAAACTCAAGCGCGTGCGCGTGCTGGGTTCATAAAAAGCTGTGGCGAGAATATTTCCTTCGCAGGCATGGGCGTAATCGGCGGGATTTTTTTCAATATCGTTAGCAAGGTCAAAAAGTCTGTCCAGCTCTTCGGTTGTAAAATCAAGCGGACTCATCAAATGTCTCATTTTATACCTCCATTCTCAAAAAAAGTCGAAGAAAAATCTTCGACTTGCGGGTGTGTTATGATTGATAGGACAATAAATCATCCACGGTCTTGCGCTTGGGAGCGCTGGGATTCTCAGCGGGCCAGCCGATGGGAATCAGAGCGGCCAGTTCCCTGTCCTCGGGCAGTTCCAGCAGCTTGGAAGCGTCTTTTTCGTCAAACAGCCCCAAAATAACGGTGCCGAGCCCTTGTTCGTATGCGGCAAGGCAGAAGGCTTCACAGGCGGCGCCGGCGTCATACATCTGCCATCTGTCTTCTTTGGGAGTGGAGAAGGAGCCGTCTCTTTCATAACCGCTGCGCCCCTTGATGATGGTGACGGCTATGACCATGGGCGCGTTTTCGATAATGGCTCCGTTGCCGGGAAAAAGCGTGGTACATTTTGCAAGGGCGTCTTTTTTGCTGCCTTCCACGGCGATATAGCGGGTAATCTGTGTGTTTTTCCAGCTGGGAGCATAGGAAGCGGTTTCCACTACCTTTGCCAGCACTTCGCGGGAAACGGGCCGGTCCGTATATCTGCGGATACTTCTGCGGCCTCTGATACACTCGTCTGCAGTCATGATTCATTACCTCCTGAATTGTTATTCGGTCCATTTTATGTGACAATAGAAAACTTATGGAGCAGCTTTTCTATCGTACATGATACCACGTCTCGAACTGAGTTTCAAGATTTATTGAAAAGCCGCTTGGAAATATTTGGAAGTCAGTTAATATTGGCTTGAATTCACGGTATAAAAGCTGTTTTGAGTCTGTTCAGCATTGTGTTGGACGAGAGGAAAGGTTCGGATTCTGCTATATTTATTAAAAAAATTATCGATGTTAAGTGCAATAGTGTATGTAAAAAAATATGTAGAAATTTTGTACAAACTGTAGTATACTAGAAATGCGCATATTAGGCAAAATGACCTAGAATTGGAATCAAAAAAATAAGTGAGAGGAGTTTTTAACAATGAAAAAGCAAAAAGCTAAAGGGTTAAAGATGAAATTGCTTTTGCTGACATTAGTGCCGGCAATTTTGGTTGGGCTGATTTTGTTTATGATTAGCGCCAATTCGATGCAGTCGAGCCTTCAGCAGCTCTCCAAAACACGGGTAAAAGATATCTGTGATGCACTTTTGGAATCATATGAGCAGCTGTACAAGGGCGATTGGGCATATGATGGAAGCAGCTTTACGAAGGGGGGACAGGATTTATTCGCCACCTACGAATTAATTGATACTATTCATGAGGAGGATGACGTACATATCACGATTTTCTGGGGAGATACCCGGATCATGACGACGGTGCGTCAGGATGACGGAGAGCGTTATGTGAATACCAAGGCCGGAGAAGCGGCTATTAATACGGCCCTGATCGGCGGGGAGGATTATTACAATCCCAAGACGGAAATAAACGGCGATGAATATTTTAGTTATTATAATCCCATTAGAAATTCAGACGGTTCCGTGGTGGGGATGTTATTCATCGGCGTGCCCAGCAGCAGTGTGAATAATGATATAAGGAACGCTATTATGAACGTTATTATAGCGCTTATTGTTTTGCTGATAATCAGTGCGGCGGCAGTATTGGTGATTGCATTAAATCTGATTAAGACGATTCAAAGCTGCGTGGATTCTGTTGTCACGATAGAATCCGGCTGCTTAAATGTTCAGGCGAAGACGGGATTCTTTAACAGAAAGGACGAGCTGACCCTGCTGGCGGACAGCATTAACAGCATGGCGGACAGGCTAAAAAGCGTTGCGGGAGAAATCAAGAACAGTTCTAATGTTATGAAGGGCGATGCCGATACGCTGACAAATGTGGCTGAAAGCACGCATAATTCCATTGATGAAGTTTCTAGGGCGATTGAGGATGTGGCCAATGGGGCGACGTCGCAGGCAAGCGACACACAGGACGCCGCAATTAATATTGAAACCATGGGAACCTCCATTGAAAAGATAGTGGGCGAAATCAATAATCTGGCGGCTGCGGCGGATCATGCGCAGGATACCAGCAGGAATGCGGAAAAGGCCATGGAGGAGCTGATTCAGATTAATATGGAAACCAGCGCTTCCGTGGAGAAGATTGTGGGTCAGTCGGAAATTAATGTAAACGCGGCTGCCAGAATTCAAGAAGTTGTTAATGTGATCAGCGATATTGCGTCCCAGACCAATCTGCTCAGCCTAAATGCAAGTATTGAGGCGGCCAGAGCGGGAGAGCAGGGAAAAGGCTTCGGGGTCGTGGCGCTGGAAGTGGGCAAGCTGGCGGAAGACAGCTCTAAATCCGCGGCTGAAATTGAGAATATTATACAGGAGCTGGTTCAAAATATTGCGGAGACGTCAGAGCTTACGACTGTGTTAAACATCAATGCCAAAAATCAGATTGACAAGCTGCGCAGTACTCAGAAAGATTTTAACAATGTGCTTTCCAATGTGAATCTTATGTTTGACAGAACAATGAATGTACAGGCCGAAATCACCAGAATCAATGAGATTCGACATAAAATTGAGGAAATCATTGAGAATCTTTCGGCATTGTCTGAGGAAAACGCGGCTTCCAGCGAACAGACCACGGCTTCAACCAGCATGGTAGTCCAGTCCATGGAACAGCTGAATGCTTCCACACAGGAAATTCATGAACTGGCAGTGAAGCTGGCCGATATTATTTCGTATTTCCATTGACAGGAGAGGAAATTTGCGGGGCTGTCGGTGCGGATGGCGGTATATTTTCAGGTTGTCCCCGCATAAGAATATAATGCAGGTGTTGACTTATTTGGTGTAAAATGCTAGAATGGAATAGTGAGAAATAATTTCAAAAGCGTTAATGTAGAAAAAGGAGAAAGAAATGGACGGGAATAATTTTGACAACAATTCACAAAATTCCGCAGGCTCTAACGGCCAGTATAGCAATTATCAGGATAATACGGCTAATGCGCCCTATCAGGTACCGATAGAAAATGTGGCGGACAACAAATCAAACGGACTACAGATTGCAGGGCTTGTCTGCGGTATTCTTGCCATATGTACCAGCTGCTGCTACGGTCTTCCGGGCATTATTCTTGGCATTGCAGGGCTGATATGTTCCATCATGGGCAACAAGACCAGCAAAAACGGCGTGGGAATTGCGGGACTTGTGTGTTCCATCATCGGGTTGATTCTGGGTATTGTTATGCTGATTTACTTTGCATGGATCCTTTCGGCTGTTATGGGGGAATTGGGAAGTTCAGGATATTGGGAGTTGATGGAACAGATGGGCTATTAATTTCTCTTACATAGAATCTGTGTGAAAACATAAATATGAAGAAAGAACTGGAAGATCAACTGTTTGAAATTGGGCTTGTTTTTCTGGCGGCAGGAAGCGGATTAGGAGCGTTGTATTATTTTTTCCTCCGCGGCTGGCTGCCGGAAATTCCCTGTTTTTTCTTGTCCGTACTTGGCATTTACTGTCCCGGGTGCGGGGGAACCAGAGCGGTCATCGCTTTATTTCAGGGGCGTTTTTTATTGTCTCTCTGGTATCATCCGCTGGTGCTTTATTTTGTGATTATTGCCGGCGGGTTTATGATAACGCAGGGATTGCACAGGCTTGGCATAAAACGGATACAGGGATGGAAATTTCATTCGTGGTATCTATATGCGGCTGTTGCTTTGATTGGTTGCAATTTCCTCATAAAAAATATGCTTCGGCTGATATGGGGGATTACAATATAATAGTTATGATCTATTACAGTGGAATCCTGTCCGTATCGGGCGGCTGTGATAGATTGTACAAAGATTACGGAAAGGAGGGAGAAGGATTATGTCTAAGAAAGCAACTGGGATTGTGGCGTACATTTCAATTATCGGATGGCTTATTGCATTTTTGGCAGGAGATAAGGAGGGTGCAAAGTTTCACTTAAATCAGGCGCTTGTGGTGGATGTTGCTATGATTCTATTTAATATAGTGTCTGTAGTGCTTGCATTTATTCCTGGAGTTGGCCAAATCATATCATGGGTGTTAAGCCTTCTGCTGCTGGCAGTTTGGATTCTGGGAATTGTATACGCCGTCAAGGAAGAAGAGAAAGAAATTCCCCTGCTTGGAGCAATTAAAATTCTGAAATAATTGGATGCATGCGGTGGGAGTGTTCCATCTATGGAGAGTAAAGCAGCCCCTTATTGGTTTTGGCCGATAAGAGGCTGTTTTATTTATGCAGTAAATATATTTTTGCGCCAGTGAAAGCGTTTAGTTGTTATATTCAATGGATAAGTCTGCATCTGTGGGCTCTTCTCCATGCAGGTAAGAAATGATAATCTGAATTCTTTTATATGCTCTGGAATAATAATGTCTGGCATATTCGGCGGTGGATTCGTTGTAAGAATTTCCGCTGTAGGCTTCGTGGTAGCTTTTTACGGCTTCCGTCATATATTGGCTGGATTCGTCGGCCAAGGTCTCCAGATAAGCAAATTCTTCCGGAAATTCAAGTCTTGCAAAGGACTGGAAAACAATATCCAAATCATCCAGATAAGCCAGAAGCTCCGAAACGGCGTTCTCAGCCTTCGCGTCAATATTGTTGATATCCGAATCTATCTCGGAGACTTTCGTACAAAAATCATCCATGCTTTTTCTGAATTGGGTCAATTCGGGATTATCTGCACAGGCGGTCAGCAGTACGGCAATGAGAAGCGCCATGCAGATCTTGTGAAGCTTTATCTTTCTTTTCAATCGTTTTATCCTCCGATTCACGCCTGCCAGCATGAGATGTAAACCTTTGATAAAGGGTGCAATGGAATATGGTACATGACAGGAATTTTGGTTCCTATCGTCGAATGCAGCGCAGGAAAATCTTTTCTATCAGAGCCTTAAAAGGCAGGTTCTGAAAGAAGTTCGGCTTCCTGTCGGGCTGGTTAAGAAAGTGGTAAACTGTGGAAAGTATACTATAAATTTTAACATGTTTTGCGATTTTTCGCAAGAGTTTTGGATAAATCCGCCCCTTTACTATTAAATCAGATATGTGGTATGATATAAAAAGCGTTGTTATGCG
Source organism: uncultured bacterium (assembly GCA_948467735.1). Classification (GTDB taxonomy): domain Bacteria; phylum Bacillota; class Clostridia; order Lachnospirales; family Lachnospiraceae; genus Acetatifactor. The sequence goes on along the minus strand of CAOKFN010000010.1, from coordinate 22,715 downwards.
GCGCGGTGGAATGATTGATTGGTTTGGAAGAATGAGAGTGAATAGACAATGACAAAAAAAGAATTTCACAATATTGCAAAGTCATATTTGTATTTAGATGGGGCGACAGGTTCCAATCTGGTAAAGGCGGGCATGCCTTCGGGCGTCTGTCCGGAGCAATGGATTCTGGAACATGCCGAGGTGATGCTGGATTTGCAGAAACGCTATGCTGCGGCGGGTACGGATATTCTTTATGCGCCTACTTTTACCGCAAACAGGGTGAAGCTGGCGGAGTATGGGCTGGAAAATCAATTGAAGTCCATGATAAAGGAATTGACGGGGATTTCCAGAAAGGCGGCGCAGAGCGTGGAACGGCCGGTATATGTTGCCGGAGATTTGACCATGACGGGAGAACAGCTTAAGCCCATGGGCAGGATGGAGCTGGAAGAGCTGATTGAGATTTATAAAGAACAGATTGAGGCGTTGTGGGAAGCAGGCGTGGATCTGCTTGTGGTGGAGACCATGATGAGTCTTGCGGAGGCAAGGGCGGCATTGATTGCGGCAAAGGAAACTTGTGATCTGCCGGTGATGGTGACAATGACTTTTGAAGCGGACGGGCGGACGCTCTATGGCACGGATGCCAAAACAGCCGCGGTTGTGCTGGAAAGTCTGGGAGCCGCCGCGATTGGCGTCAATTGTTCCACGGGACCTGCCCATATGAGGCAGATTGTGGCGGACATGGCGGCGTGTACGCGGATTCCCATCATGGCCAAGCCCAATGCGGGCCTTCCGTTTTTGGACGAGCAGGGACGGACCTGCTATCACATGGATGCAGAGGAATTCGCCGAGGAGATGAAGCTGCTTGTGGATGCGGGGGCGACCATTTTGGGCGGCTGCTGCGGCACTACGCCGGAGTTTATAGAAGAAATCAGAGATGCTTTCGGATGCGGGCCGGTTCCGGAAATTTCTAGGAAGAAAGAGGGCATTCGTTATCTCGCTTCGGAGCGTCAGACGGTGGAATTTGGGCTGGACGACGGTTTTATGATTGTGGGGGAGCGAATCAATCCCACCGGAAAGAAGCTTTTGCAGGCGCAGCTTCGGGAAGGGCGCTTTGATAAGGTATTGCAGTTTGCGGAAGAGCAGGAGCAGTGCGGCGCAAAAATTTTGGATATCAACATGGGGATGAGCGGTATAGACGAGAGGGAAATGATGCTGCGGGCCATAGAGGAGGTGGGCGGCGTGACAAATCTGCCCCTTTCTCTGGATTCCAGTCATGTGGATGTGCTGGAAGCGGCGCTGCGCCGTTATCCCGGGAGAGCGCTGGTCAATTCCGTTTCGCTGGAGACGGAGAAATTTGAAAAACTGCTTCCCGTTGTGAAAAAATACGGCGCAATGTTTATCCTGCTGCCCCTTTCCGATAAGGGACTGCCCGAAAATATAGAGGAAAAAAAGCGGATTATCGATACCGTACTGGAGAGAGCATATCTTTTGGGCTTGGAAAGAGAAGATGTGGTGGTGGATGGGCTGGTGACGACCGTGGGAGCGAACAAACGGGCGGCGCTGGAGACTTTGGAGACAATCCGTTACTGCAGGGAGAAGGGGCTTGCAGCCATCTGCGGCCTTTCTAATATTTCGTTCGGCATGCCGGAGCGCAGCTTTGTCAATACGGCTTTTTTGACGCTGGCCATCAGGGAGGGGCTGACCATGGCAATCGCAAACCCCTCGCAGGAGCTGCTGGTGGGCTGCGCGCTGGCGGCGGATCTGCTTCTGGACAAAGAAGAAGCGGATATCCGTTATATAGAATACGCGGGCGTTGTGGCGGAAAACCGGGAGAAAAAAGAGGCAGAATTACAGAAAAAGCTGGCGGAAGCTGCGGCGCTGCGGGGAGAAGGGGCTTTGGGAAAGATAGGACAAGCCGACGCCGGAGGGGCAGGCAGTACGGACGGCTGTGTCGGCGGTGCAGGAAATATGAGCGGCCATGACGGCGGAGGTGACAGAACGGGGCAGGCGTCAGGCGGTTTGGGCGCGGGGAATTCAGAGCAAAGCGATGTCAGAAGCGCGCTTTATAAAGCGATCATGAAGGGAAACCGGAACGGAGCCGCCGGAATCACCCAAGATGCGCTGGGAAAGGGAGAAGACCCTTCCGCACTGTTAAACGAAGTATTGCTGCCGGCAATCAACGAGGTGGGAGAACTGTTTGATCGGGGGAAATATTTTCTGCCTCAGCTGATAGCCAGCGCGGAAGCAATGAAAAATTCCATCGAGGTGCTGGAGCCCCTGCTGTTAAAGGAGAACGGCGGCGAAGAGAAGCCGGTGGTGGTCATTGCCACTGTGGAGGGGGACATCCATGACATCGGCAAGAATCTGGTGGCGCTGATGCTGAAGAATTACGGATTCCGGCTGATTGACCTTGGGAAAGATGTGCCGAAGGAGAAAATTATCCAAGCCGCCAAGGAAAATCATGCGCAGATTATCGCGCTGTCCGCGTTGATGACCACCACCATGCAGCGGATGAGGGAGGTCATAGCGCTGGCGAAGGAAGAGGGCGTGGACGCGAAGATTATGGTCGGCGGCGCGGTCATCACTCAGGATTACGCGGATGAGATAGGGGCCGACGGCTATTCCCGGGACGCCGCGGAGGCGGTAAAGCTTGCAAAGCGGCTGACAGAGTGATATGATTTATCATGGAAAAAGCGTTCCATGGCCGATAAAGCCTTCCAATAATATAAAACAGCGCGCAGGTTTATGAAAATACAATCGGCGGCGCGGAAATGAGGGTAAAATGATAGGTGCGGATGCGATCATCAAGTGTCTGGAGGCAGAGGGAGTCAACACAGTGTTCGGGTATCCCGGCGTTGCCATCTGCCCGTTTTATAATAGTATTCTGGAGTCCGATATTAGAACCATATTGATTCGCACAGAGCAGAATGCCGCCCATGCGGCAAGCGGCGTGTCAAGGATCACGGGGAGGCCGGGTGTGTGCGCCGTCACCTCGGGACCGGGGGCGACCAATGTGATTACCGGAATCGCCACGGCTTTCGCGGACAGTATTCCGCTGATCTGCATTACCGGACAGGTCAACAGCGAGCTTTTGGGCAGCGACGTGTTTCAGGAAGCGGATATCACGGGGGCGGTGGAGTCCTTTGTGAAGTACAGTTATCTGGTCAGAGACGCCAACGATATTCCCAGAATTTTTAAAGAGGCATTCCACATTGCCAATACAGGCAGAAAGGGACCGGTGCTCATTGACGTTCCCATAGATATTCAAAATGCGCCTGTGAACAGGTTTAAATATCCTGAGGAAGTATCTCTGCGCACATACAAACCCACGGTAAAAGGCCATGCCGTGCAGATTAAGAAGGTAATCAAAGAGCTGGAGAAGGCGAAAAGGCCTTTGATCTGCGCCGGGGGCGGAGTGCTTTTGAGCGAGGCGGAAGGGGAGCTGCGTCATTTTGTGGAAACTCATAAGATTCCCGTGGTGTCAACCATGATGGGAATCGGCGTGATGCCCACGGATCATCCCCAATATTACGGAATGGTCGGAAATAACGGCAGGGCATATGCCAATCGCGCCATGAATGAATCGGACCTGCTGATTATGGTGGGGGCAAGGGTGGCGGACCGGGCGGTGAATCAGCCGGATCTGATCACAAAGGACAAGGTGCTGGTGCATATTGATGTGGATCCTGCGGAAATAGGCAAAAATGCCGGACCCACCATCCCCTTGGTAGGGGACGCAAAATGTATTTTTGCTGATTTCGAGAAGGAGGAGTTTACCTGTAACTGCGTGGAGTGGCTGGAAACTTTGGAAGAATATCGGCGCACCATGGAGAAAAAGCGCAATCCCAATCCCGACTATGTGGATCCCGCGGAATTTATCACAAGGCTTTCGGAGAAGATGGACGAGAACGCGGTCTACGTGGCGGACGTAGGACAGAATCAGATTTGGTCCTGCGGTTATGTAAAGGTGAGAAAGGGAAAATTTCTCACGACCGGCGGCATGGGAACCATGGGGTATTCCATTCCGGCGGCAATGGGGGCGAAGACGGCGGCGCCTGACAGGCAGGTGGTGGCGGTCTGCGGGGACGGTTCTTTTCAGATGTCCATGATGGAGCTGGCGACCATGCGTCAGCATAATATTCCGGTAAAGATTGTGGTGCTGAAAAATAATTATTTGGGCATGGTCCGTCAGTATCAGCATTTTACGTATAAAGACAACTATTCCGTGGTCGATTTGTCGGGAAGTCCCGACTTGGAAAAGCTTTCCGCAGCTTTCGGGATTCCGTTCCTGCGGCTTGAAACTATGGAAAAATGTGAGGAAACCATTGACGCTTTCTTGAAAGAGGATGCGTCCATGCTGCTGGAATGCATCATTGATCCCATGGATTTGGTATGAATGTTTGTGCCGTTCAGGCGGCACTATACTGTAGACCGCCAGAATTTACAGTAGGAAGATGAGCAAAGGTATTCTGCCGGCAGTCTGCAGTCGGGATTTGCGGCAGGTTTTATCGGTGTACTTCATCCTTTAGTGCCGTCGCGCAGCGACTTTATATAGGAGGTGTCAAATTGAAGACAAGGATTTATTCCGTTTTGGTGGAAAACCGTTCCGGTGTGTTGTGCAAGGTGGCGGGTCTGTTTTCCAGAAGGTGTTTTAATATAGACAGTCTGGCGGTGGGGGAGACGGACGATCCGGCAGTATCCAGTATGACTATCGTGAGCAGCGGTGATGAGAGAACCATTGAACAGATTGAAAAACAGTTGAACAAGAAGCTGGACGTCATCAAGGTCAGAACCTTTGCCCAGCATCAATGCATTGCCAGAGAATTAATGCTGATTAAAGTGAAGTATAACAAAAACAACCGTCGTGAGATTATGGAGCTGTGTGAAATCATGAAGGCGCAGATTGTGGATATGTCCAAGCATTTTATGATGATACAAATCTGCGATGAACCGGATAGAATACAGCTCATGATTAAAATGCTGCAGAGCATCAGCATCGTGGAAGTGGCCAGAACCGGGACGTTGGCGCTGCCTAAATGCGGGGAGAATGATGAGTGACGGACTGTGGATGGAGTGAAGGCGGGCGAAGTTAAGAATAAAGGAAAATAAAGAGGATTGTTGACAACTTTCCAATAACTTGCTATGATTACAAAAGAAAATGGAAAAACAAAATGCCGCAGTCGGCAGATTTGAATCAGAGATATGATTTGGAAGAAAAGATATCATTTTGGATAGGAGATAACATATGCAAAAAAAAGTGTTTCAGCTTCTTGTCAATAATACTGCGGGCGTGTTGAGCCGCATTACCGGGCTTTTTTCGAGAAGAGGCTACAATATTGAAAGCATCACTGCGGGCGTTACCGCCGACCCGCGTTTTACCCGGATTACCATTGTGGCTTCCGGCGATGATGAAATATTGGAACAGATTGAGAAACAGCTGGCCAAGCTGGAGGATGTGCGGGATATCAGGGAATTAAAACCGGATCAGAGCGTATATCGGGAATTGATTATGATCAAAGTGCGCGCGGCGGCGGATCAGAGGCAGAGCATCATTGCGGTGGCGGATATTTTCCGCGCCAAGATTATCGATGTGGCCCCGGAGAGCCTGATGATAGAATTGACTGGAAATCAGCAGAAGATAGACGCTTTTATCGGACTGCTGGACGGGTATGAAATTTTGGAACAGGCCCGAACCGGTATCGCGGGCTTGGGAAGAGGAACGGAGCATATTACTTTTATTGATTAGCTCCAGGGTTAGTTCGGTAATCCTGTCAGTTATAAATATTTGAGACAAAAACGGAGGAATGAAAAATGGCAAAGATTTTTTATCAGGAAGATTGCAATTTGTCCATGCTGGAGGGTAAGACAATCGCAATTATCGGTTACGGCAGTCAGGGACATGCGCATGCGCTGAATCTCAAGGATTCGGGATGCCATGTGATTATCGGTCTGTACGAGGGCTCTAAATCTTGGGATAAGGCGGTAAAGCAGGGATTTGAGGTATACACTGCGGCGGAGGCGGCCCAAAAGGCTGACATTATCATGATTCTGATCAATGATGAGAAGCAGGCGGATCTCTACAAAAAGGATATCGAGCCCAATCTGGAGGCGGGCAATATGTTAATGTTCGCCCATGGATTTAATATTCATTTCGGCTGCATCGTGCCCCCCGCGGATGTGGATGTGACCATGATCGCTCCCAAGGGACCCGGACATACCGTAAGGAGCGAGTATCAGGAAGGAAAGGGCGTGCCCTGTCTGATTGCGGTGGAGCAGGATGCAACGGGCAAGGCGCAGGATATCGCGCTGGCTTACGCTCTGGGTATCGGCGGCGCGAGGGCGGGCGTTTTGGAGACCACGTTCCGCACGGAGACGGAGACGGATTTGTTCGGCGAGCAGGCAGTTTTGTGCGGCGGCGTGTGCGCGCTGATGCAGGCCGGGTTCGAGACCTTGGTTGAGGCGGGCTATGACGAGAGGAACGCATATTTTGAGTGCATCCATGAGATGAAGCTGATTGTGGATTTGATTTATCAGAGCGGCTTTGCCGGCATGAGATATTCCATATCCAATACGGCGGAATACGGCGATTATATTACAGGTCCCAAGCTGATTACCGAAGAGACCAAGAAGACAATGAAGAAAATCCTCAGCGATATTCAGGACGGAAGCTTTGCGAAGGAATTCCTGCTTGATATGTCCCCGGCAGGAAAGCAGGTTCACTTTAAGGCTATGAGAAAACTGGCGTCCGAGCATCCCGCTGAGAAAGTGGGAGAGGAAATCAGGAAGCTCTACAGCTGGAACAATGAGGAAGACAAGCTGATCAACAATTAAGCTTGGCTGTAGAATGCAGGGAGGACGGACATACAGTTCAAGCAGAACAAAACGGAGGAATTCGGGGCAGAGTGTACAAGAGGTATGCTCTGCCTTTTTTCGATGCGGCGAAGGGTCTGCATTGCCGGAAAGAGAATCTGCGTCTGCGCCGCGCTAAGGACAAGCAGCGGAAGGAAAAATGGAAGGAAAGCGGAATGAAGACAGGGATGAAAAAGGATTTGACACAGGGAAATGTCACCGGAACCATGCTGCTGTTTGCGGGGCCCATGATCTTGGGAAATCTCCTGCAGCAGCTGTATAATGTGGCGGATACGCTGATTGTGGGTCGATTCCTAGGAGCGGATGCTCTGGCGGCAGTGGGTTCCGCTTATACATTGATGACTTTTCTCAACTCTGTTCAAATCGGCATGTGCATGGGGAGCGGAGCGCTGTTTTCTTATTATTACGGAAAAAAGGAAGAGGAGCGGATGAAGGGCAGCATGCATATGTCTTTTCTTTTGATTGGCAGTGTGACGGCGGTGTTGAATCTGCTTGCCATGGGATTCTGCAATCCGATTCTGCGGCTTCTTCAGGTGCCTGCGGAGCTGATGGATATGATGAGGACTTATGTGTGGATTATCTTTATGGGACTTGTCTTTGTTTTTTTGTACAATTTTTTTGCCTATCTGCTGCGGGCGCTGGGAAATTCCGTGGTGCCTTTGTATTTTCTGGGAAGTACCGCAGTGCTCAATATTGTGCTGGATCTGCTTTTTGTGGTGGTGTGCGAATGGGGAATCGGCGGAGCGGCGTGGGCTACGATTCTTTCGCAGGCGGTATCGGGCGTGGGGCTGGGAATTTATGCTTGGGCGAAGGAGCCGCTGCTGCGTTTTCATAAGCCATACTTTAAAGTGAATAAAAGCGGCGCGGGGGAATGCCTCCGGTTTGCGGCGGCGTCTTCCCTTCAGCAGTCCGTGATGAATTTTGGTATTTTGATGGTGCAGGGACTGGTGAACAGCTTTGGGGCGGCGGTCATGGCTGCTTTTGCGGCGGCGGTAAAAATTGATTCGTTCGCATATATGCCGGCGCAGGAATTCGGCAATGCATTTTCCTTGTTTATCTCCCAGAATCACGGCGCCGGGGAACAAGACAGGGTGAGAAAGGGCATGATGGGCGCGGTCAAAGTGTCCATGCTGTTTTGTGCGGCGGTATCGGTATTTGTTTTTGCGGCCGCGGGAAATTTGATGAGTCTGTTTGTGGACGCCGAAGAGACGGAAATTATTACGGCGGGCGTGGGGTATCTGCGGGTGGAAGGCGCATTTTACTGCGGCATCGGGCTTTTGTTTTTATTGTACGGGTATTACAGAGGAATCAACAAGCCCGAAATGTCGCTGGTGCTGACGGTGATTTCTCTTGGGACGAGAGTGCTTCTGGCCTATGTGCTTGCTCCCATTCCCCGGATTGGCGTCTGGGGAATCTGGTGTGCGATTCCCATCGGCTGGTTTCTGGCGGATGCGGCGGGGGTGCTTTACCTATTTTCTAATAATATCTTTAGGAATTCTTGAGGATTCTATGTGGTTGTAGTTTATATTTCATCCATATACTATTTTTTAGGACGTGTGAAAGGGTATTCGGACCGGAAAATGTTTACTTTTGACAATATTCAGATATGAGAAAAGGATACGGGCGGATCGGCCTATGTTTTCAAAGATGAGGAGGAGCTGTTAGATGGATGCTGCCACGTTAACTTATTATTTTACACGATATGGCGCCATTGCCATATTCGTGATTGTATTTTTGGAATACTTAAATCTGCCCGGGTTTCCGGCGGGAGTGATCATGCCCCTTTCAGGAATTATGGCGGCGAAGGGCAATATCAATTTTTTCTGGGTGATGGTGATTACGGTGGCGGCAGGACTGTTGGGAAGCCTTGCGCTGTACGCGCTGGGACGCAAGGGCGGCGAGGTGTTTTTGAACGCTTATACGAAGAAATTCCCCAAGCAGAAAGAAGTTCTTGAGAAAAATCTGGAGTGGATTCGCCAGAAAGGCTGTATCGGCGTATTTGTGGGAAAACTGCTTCCCATGATACGGACCATTGTATCCATTCCCGCGGGAGTCATTAAGATGGATCTGCTGAAATATATTATCAGTTCCACCTGCGGCATTTTTATCTGGAATTTTGTGTTCGTAGGGGCGGGATATGTCCTTGGAGAGCAGGTATTTCAATTGTTGGGGATTGCATAAGGGAACTTCTTGACTGGCATGTGTACGAAAGCGCATAGGGGGTATAAAAATGAGAATTGCACTGATGACGAATAATTATAAACCGATGATGGGAGGGGTTCCGATTTCCATAGAGCGGCTGGCAAAGGGACTGGAAGCGCTGGGGCATCAGGTCACGATTTTCGCGCCTACGTATCGGGAACAGCAGGAAGAAGAAAATGTATTCCGTTACAGCACCTGTCTGAATCATTTTATCGGGGGAATAGTGCTGCCAAATCCTTTTGACAGCAGAATAGAGGAAGAATTTAAGAAAAATACCTATGATGTGATTCATGTGCATCATCCTGTGCTCATAGGCAGGACGGCGGTGTATTTATCGCGTAAATACAATATTCCGCTGGCGTTCACGTATCATACCAGATATGAGCAGTACCTGCGCTGTTATACGGGGAATTTTATGAAATTTGACGGTATTATGATTGGCTGGATGCGGGCTTTTTTGAAGCACTGCGATTTTGTATTCGCACCCACCGCAGGCATGCGGCAGTATCTGATCAATCAGTGCAGGGTGGAACCTCGAAAAACAGGAATTCTTCCCACCGGTATTGAACAGCAGAATTTTATGGTGAGCAGCGCCGGGGGAGATGAAATCCGCAGGCAGTACGGAGCCGAGGGGATGCCCATGCTGTTGACGGTATCCAGAATGGCCCATGAAAAAAATGTGACATTTCTTCTGGAGAGTCTGGCGCGGGTAAAAGCTCTCTATGGCAGGCCTTTCCGTGTGCTTATGGCAGGGGACGGCCCGGACAGGGAGTCGCTTGGCAAGTATAGCGTCAGGCTTGGGCTGGAGGATACGGTGGTATTTACGGGTTCGATTCCCAATGACAGGATAGCGCCTTATTTTAAGGGCGCGGATGGTTTTATCTTCGCCTCTAAGACAGAGACCCAGGGAATTGTGGTGCTGGAAGCTTTTGCCGGAGCGGCGCCAGTGATTGCGGTGCGGGCTACGGGCGTGGAGGATCTGGTGGAGGACGGCGTGAACGGAATTCTGACAAAGGAGGATACGGAAGAATACGCCCGCAGACTGACGGAATTCTTGGAAAGCGTGCCTGCGGGGGAGAACGCCGCAGGGCATGCAGGGAAGATGAATTATCATGCCATGGCGGAAAAAGCGTTTCAGACAGCAGCCCTTTACAAAGAAGAAACAGTTGCCTTTAAGGCGGTTCATTATTATAATGAGATGATAGAAGAAAAGCGCTCTGCGGTGGAAAACGGAGGACAAAAAAAGCGCAGTATACATCTGCTTCCGGGACGTATCTGAGAATACGGAAATCTGTGATTGGATTTGAAACCAAATTCCGTAAGCATCAATTGACGATAGGGACGAAAAACAGTTTCTATTACTGAATGCAGCGCAAAGGATGCGTATGTAATCAAAGCTGCCTTCCTGTATTCCACGGCATGCATTGCGAGAAAAAATCTTATTATTTAAGGCTATGGGAAACCGCCTTATCAAAAGGGTTTCTATGGTTTGTGCCGCAGAAGGGCAGGGAGGGAGATACATACATGGAACAGAAATATCATGTTTTAGTGGTGGAGGACGACAAGGATATCAGAGAAGGCATTGAAATATACCTGAGAAATCAGGGATATGAAGTGTATCAGGCCGCGGACGGAGCCGAGGGATTAAAGGTAATCGAACAGGAGGAAATTCATCTTGCCATTGTGGATATCATGATGCCGGTGATGGACGGCGTCTCCATGTTGATGAAACTGCGTTCCATGGAATATGAGTTCCCTGTGATCATGCTATCCGCCAAGTCCGAAGAGGTGGATAAAATCATGGGATTGAACATGGGGGCGGATGATTATGTGACAAAGCCTTTTACGCCGCTGGAACTTCTGGCAAGGGTGAATTCCCATCTGCGCAGATATTCTAAGTATCTGTCCGCTTTAAAGGAGGATGGGAATAAGGATCATGTCTATACCATAGGGGGACTGGAGCTGAACGAGGATACGGTGGAAGTAACGGTGGACGGGGAGCCGGTAAAATTGACGCCCATGGAATTCAAGATTGTGCAGCTTCTCATCAAAAATCCGGGCAGGGTGTTTTCGGCGGATGAGATTTATGAGAGGATATGGAACGAGAAAGCTGTCAATACGGACACCATCATGGTACATGTGAGAAATATTCGGGAGAAAATAGAGATTGACCCTAAGAATCCCAAATATCTGAAAGTGGTATGGGGCGTGGGATATAAGATCGACAGGCAGTAAACAGGCAGAAGCGGACGACAGCAAATAGAAGTAACGGACAGCAGTAAGCAGCAATAATCAGGAGGATTTTATCATCGGCATTGCAGAGCTTTGGCTAGGAAGGGGTTACATGGGACTGTTGGGAAAGAATAAAAAGCAGAATAAACCGGTATTTCAGGAGCCTGTGATATCAAATAAGGCGTACAAGGGCGGGCCGGTCAAAGATGGGAAATGGCAGTGGGCGTTTATGGGGCTTGCGCTCAGCGTGTTCTGTGCGCTGGTGCTTCAGTGCTTTTATGGAGTGTTCCGTACAAATGCGGAGAAAAGCCTGAGCAGTCCCATAGAAAACGGGGACAATATCTCATGGCTGTATCAGAACTGTTATCTGCTCTATCGGGATTTATATAACGCCCAATATAAAGAACAGCTCAGCTATAAGGCCCTCTATCTGGAGATAGAGGAGGAGAAACGGTGGATTTTGGAGGAAGAGCGGCTGAGGGAATACCAGAATTACCTGCGGGAGCAGGAGGAAAGGGAGGAAACCCTAGACGGCGGCGAAAGGGCGCAGGCAGGTGAAGGAGCGGAGGCCGTTGGGGGAACGGACGGGGCCGAAACGGGAAGAACAGCGGTTCTCACATATTCCGATTGCGAGAGTATGCTGAGCGAGCTGGGACATTTGGACGAATATTTTCAGAAGATGGATGAACATTTTCGGAGTCTGAACAGTAATTATGATTATATTATTCAGGACGACATCACCGGAAAATATATCACAAATATGTCTTCTTCCGATAGAAACAGGAAAATTGACGAGCAGTATTTCCTCCTGAGTTTTCATTTTGACAGCGTCGGGAACGTGACCATCGGAGATACCATATGCGGCATGGATGAGAGCCAGATTCGGAAATATGCCAATGAGGTGATTCGCAATGATACCATGGAGGGCCTGACGGTCAAGTTCAGGGAGTTTGGCAGATTGAAGACGCCTGTGGACTGCACCGTGACGTTCGCGATTTCCAGAGATGCTTGGACAAAGAGGGGGCTGGGGGATGATTTTGGAAAATGGGGGGGGTATTTCGCGGTAAATGGTTATAGTTTTTCCTACTATGATTATAGCTACGAAAACGCCGTGGTAGAGGCATATTGGACGAGCGGAACAAGCGGAATCATTTTAATGTGCCTGTTCGGCATGATCTGTCTGGGATTTTTGGCGCCCATACCCAAAAGGGCGGAGCCATGGCGTGAGAACAGGGTATGTGCCTTCCCCTTTGAGGCGCTCTGTATGGTCGGCATCGGCGCGGCGGCTGCTGCGGACAGGGTGGTGGCGCTGATTGCCTATACAGCCAGCGGCAGGACTTATAAGGCGGCCAGAGAGTATCTGGGTCTTGGGGGCCAGACGGCGGACTTTCTGGTGGATGTTTTGAATCTGCTGGTGATTGCGTTGTTTTTATTTGCCGGCTGGTATCTGGGCATCTGCGCCAGAGCGGTCAGGGGGCTGGGAATTAAAAAATACGTGAAGCAGAGAAGCTTGATTTACCGTTTCTTTCCTTTTGTAAAGAGAAAGGTGATTGGGGGATACGAAGCGGTGGTGCATTTGGATTTGACCAAGGACGCCCACAAAACCATTTTGAAGATTGTGGCGGCAAACGCGCTGATTCTTTTCTTTATCAGCTGCCTGTGGCTGGGCGGTCTGGCAGTGACCGTGGCGTATTCTCTGGTGGTTTATTTGATTTTGAGAAAGTATGTCAGCGATCTGCAGGAGAAATACCGGACCCTTTTCAGAGCGATGAATGAAATCGCGGACGGCAATCTGAACGGGGCGATTACGGAAGATCTGGGTGTGTTTGAGCCTTTCCGCAACGAGATATACAAGATTCAGGAAGGGCTGAAAAAGGCCGTGACCATGGAGGTCAGGAGCCAGCGGATTAAGACGGAGCTTGTCACAAATATGTCCCATGACCTGAAAACTCCTCTGACGGCCATCATCACTTATGTGAACCTGTTGAAGAAGGGGGATGTGACCGAAGAACAGAGGGCGGAATATCTGGAGATACTGGAACGCAAATCCCTGCGGCTGAAAAGCCTGATTGAAGACTTGTTTGAGTTCAGCAAGGCCAATTCCCAGAATATCACGCTGAATATCATGGATGTGGACATTATGAATCTGGTGAAACAGGTGTCCTTTGAAATGTCCGATAAAATCAGCGCTTCCGGCTTGGATGTGAGATTGAATCTGACGGAGGAAAAGGTGATTCTTCCCTTGGACAGCCAGAAGACCTTCCGGATTTATGAGAATCTATTCGGAAATATCGCGAAATATGCCCTGCCGGGGACGAGGGTCTATGTCAACGGTTTCCGCATCGACGATACGGTGGTTATCACGTTAAAGAATATTTCCGCCCAAGAGATTACAGTGGAGGCCTCCGAGCTGACCGAACGTTTTGTGCGGGGAAACGCGTCCCGCAATACGGAGGGCAGCGGGCTTGGGCTTGCCATTGCCAAGAGCTTTATGGAGCTTCAGGGCGGCACGCTGGAGCTGGAGGTGGACGGGGATTTGTTTAAGGTGACGACCACTTGGCATGTCAAAGGCAGGGCGGAACAGGGGCAGGCAGTGAAAAACTAGGAGGAAAGCAGATGACAACAAAGGAGCGGACGGCGGGGGGCTGTATGTGCTTCCGTTTGGCGGTGAGTGCGATATTGATAAGGAGGAATTGATTCAAACCTATGAAATGATGGATTTGGGCTGTCATGGAACGGAATACTTGGATTATTTGAATACTTTCGATGTATGATTGGTGTACTGACGCCCTATTGCCGTGGAAATTCCGCACGGCTCGGGCAGGAGGTATTTGCCTGCGCGAACCATGCGGCCCACAGCGCTGACGTCTAATTGGAGGACTAGCACAAATGCCAGATCAGAACTTTATCCTCCGCCGTTTCCTTTAGGTTATGGAAGAAAGCCTCGCAGGCAGTCCGTCCCGCGTCTTGGCAGTCGGTTTCATAAAACTCGTTAATGTATTGTGAGATTTCGTCATAATTGAGCGTATTTTCCAATGACAAAAGCTTTTCTTTTTCATAAAACACGACGATATCAAAATCCCCGGTGGTTTCGAGCCAGCTTTCTATAAGCCCTGCCGAAGCCATCTTCTCCCGGACGTCCATCCCGTGTGCTTCTTTAAAGTATTGAAATAGGGCGATGAATATTTCGCCGGAGCATCTGCCATTCATTAATTTATTTGAGGACTCGTCTAAATTGTCGTGAATTTCCGTTAGCAGAACCCCTGTGTCGGCAGGGGTATTGTTTACCTGTTTTAAAATGTCGTCAAACTTATCCTTGGAATACCATCCGAAATTTCCTATCATTGACATGCCGGGTTCCTCCTGTCATAAATGAAATAATTCATCAAAATCGGTTTTCAAGTTGGGAAACATAACGAGCTGTAAAGCTTCTTTATTTTCCGCTGTAACGGTTTTGTATAAATAAAAATATGTGGTTCCGTCTTCTCGCCCGTCGTTTAAATAGATTTCCACCCGTTTCTTTCTCCAATCAACAATCCAATATTCAGAAACGCCTGCTTTCCGGTAAATCTCCATTTTTTCACCGCGGTCGTATTCTTCTGTCGCATTCGATAAGACTTCCATAATCATTCGAGGGATACCTGTCAAAGAGACATTTTTTCTATCCCTTGTATTGCAGTTGATAGAAGCGTCCGGAATAATGATTTTATCATCATTTTCGCGCCATTGATATTGAAACCCCGTCTCCTAAAACGCGGCATAAGGAATCTTTTATCTGCCGCCCTATCATAACCACAAAATTATTGATGATAAAGGAATGTTCGACAGAAGTATTGCCAATATCCGTGATTGGCGAAGCGTCCATTTTTATTACCTCATTTTCCTTAATGTCTATATTATACCAGATAGATGCATAATTTCAAGCCGTAAGCTTCGTGAAATTGATGCAGGATAAACTTACAAATTTTCTATATGCATTTTCAGAAGGAAATTTTCAATAATTGGATAAATTGAACATCAAAATCGCATACAGGAGACTTGCCTGTAAAGAAAGTATAAACATTCTATAAAAACGGGTTTATAAGTTTGTCATTTATAAGTTTGTCCTGAAACTTATGTTTGAACAATCGCATTCATTGTGTTATGATTTTATAGAAAGAATAAAAATGCAGAGGCGGTGAAACGATGGAAGATTTTGATTTGCAGGAGTATGTGAAGGATGGGAGAGCGGAGCTGGAAGGCATTAGGATAGAAAACCGCAGGCTGGCGGGAAGGCAGTGTGAAGCCAGCATTTTTATAAGGTGCGTTTTTAACAATGTGGTTTTTGACAGACAGTTTGAGAATGATGAGATTTATTATGAGGGATGTGAGTTTGTAAATTGTGTGTTTCATGGCAGTCTGGGGAAAAGCTATTTGGTTTTAAGAGATAATCTGTTGAAAGACTGTGTTTTCGAGGACATCAGCATGGAATTTGGAGGGGAGCAGTCCAATATTAACGGAAACGGATTTTTTGACTGCAGCTTTAAAAATGTGAAACTGGCCGGAGATACTGAGTTTCTTTCCCAGACAATAAAAGGGGGAAAGATAGAGGACGCGTATCTGTTAAGTACGAATATGACGCAAAACCAGTTTTTAGACCTGCGGATGGAGAATGTGCAGATGCTGGCAGCTTATTCTGACAATGTAATGGCCTCCGTAGTGTTTCGGAATGTGACGCTGAAACGCATTGCGGACGTCTATCAGGACGACAGCATTTTTTACCAATGTGATACGGAGGGTCTGAAATTTATTGAGCATGAGTGGTGACAAGTAAGAAAAAAGGATAATTGAAAACGGCAGAATTGCGGGTTCCGGTATACCGGGGACATTATTGAAGATATTGTGATGGGGGAGGAAAGGCGTAATAGAGGGAGGAAAAGCACATTTGGCGGAAGAAAGGCGTTTTAAACGGAGGAAAAGCTGCATTTGACGGAGAAGAGGCGTAATAGAGGGAGGAAAAGCCGCATTTGACGGAGAAGAGGCGTAATAGAGGGAGGAAAAGCCGCATTTGACGGAGAAGAGGCGTAATAGAGGGAGGAAAAGCCGCATTTGACGGAAGAAAGGCGTATTAGACGGAGGAAAAGCTGCATTTGACAGATGAAAAGCGGGAGGAAAAAGCAGGATGAAGAATATTTATCAGGATGAGCTGTACGGGGAAGTGGCGTATATTGAAACAGCGTATGGTGCATGGGAAAAAACAGCTCCGTTTATGCTGCCATATAACGGCGGGGAATGTCCGGTTACATTCTGCGTAGAATTTGTGGAACAGATTTATTTGGAAATAAAATATGGTATCAGTAATGAATTTAGTCTGGATGAGCTGAGTGAAAAGGAGATTGAGAACGCGGAAAAGTGGGAGAAGGAGCAGAGAGAGCTTTATAAAAAATATCTCCAAAAGCCAAATGAGATGATGAAGATGGTTGAAGATGAGATTGTGGAGGAGTATTACAGCCAAAGAAAAAACAATTATCCGGACGAAGCGGAATGTGTGAGGTTTTTGGGCAGGGATAAAGCGGAAAAGATGATGGGTGCGGACACTCGGGAAAAAATACTTGATCTGGTGAAGTTTAAGAAAATGATTTTAGTGTATGGCGGGATTGTTATTTTAGGGGACTGCGCTTGGTATGATACGGGCTTTGGCGTGAAGGTGACGACGGAAGGATTTGCCTATACCGGGCTTGAGGAAAACGTTTATTAAGATTTTTGGGAAAGCAGGCGAGAGCGGGCTGTTTCTTAGGGGAACTTTTGATAGGATTTTTCGTTGGAGTTTCTCATTGGAGCTTTTTGTGGGAGTTTGTTATTGGGGCTTTTCATTGGAGCTTTTTATGGGAATTTGCCAGCGGGATTTTTATTAGAGTTTCCCATTGGGATTTCCTATGGAGTTTCCTGTTGAGATAAGCCGGAAGATACGGCTGGGCTTTCGGGGAAGGTTTTGGAAAAGAAAAGCGGAGATTGCCGCGGGTGAGAGGGAGGGCTCTTATGAACGATGAAAAGGTATTTGATTTATCGGAATATTTAGAAGATAACACAATATGTCTGGAAGATTTAAAGATACAAAACTGCAGGATTGACGGTCTGTGTTCGGCGTGGGCGAAAAAAGAGCTTGTGATTACAAATTGTATTTTTGAGCATGTGACATTTGACAATCACTGTGGAAGAGGATATATAAGGATGGAAGGTTCTGAATTTACGGACTGCACTTTTCATGATACCCTTGGAAGCGGGGGCATTGAGGTGGAAGAATGTACTTTTACTAAGTGTGCGTTTGAAAATATAAGCATAAGCGGAGTCGGTTTATCGTGCATCTCAGATTGTCGTTTTATAGAATGTGATTTATGCAATGTTGATTTAAAATGGCACTTTGCAATTTACGGATTGGAGATGAATGGCGGGAAGATAGAGAATACTTCGATTGCCACATGCAGTATAACAGAAATTAAAATGTCCCATATGCGGCTGGAACATGTGAGGCTCTGCGGCGGATTAAAGCAGAACCGGATGGAAGCGGTGGTATTTCGGGATGTTTTCTTAGAGGGAAGCATGGGGGAAGAGAGAAGCGGGAAGGAGAATCAGTTTATAAACTGCGATATGGATGGATTTTCGTTTCAAGAAGGCGGGGAATTAGGGTTTGAATCTTTGGCGATATAACACAAGATAAATCAATAACTTATATTTGAACAATCCCAAAAACTGTGCTATTATCTTGATATGGGGCAAGGGTTCCCGATAGGGCGGAAAGCTGGACTGCCATATTTACGCATGAGCGATAGAGAAATTTGACGTCAGCTCATAGCGTCTGCCGCCCGTGAATCGGGCGATGCGGCAGGCTTTGGCGGCCGTCAGTAGAAAATGAGAAATATCGGCTGTTATACTGCAGACCGTCAGGATGCGCAGTGACGCATCAGGGAAAGTACCGGACTGACGGTCTGCAGTCGGGTAGTACTGTAAATGGAATCGGTGTGCGGTATAGGATATGGAAAGGAATGGTTTGAAGATATGGGAATGACAATGACTCAGAAGATTCTGGCTGCGGCGGCAGGACTGGAGGAGGTTCACGCGGGACAGCTGATTGAGGCGAAGCTTGATCTGGTGCTGGGCAACGATATTACAAGCCCGGTGGCGATTAAGGAGATGGACAAAATTCAGGCAGAGGGAGTGTTTGACAAGGATAAGATTGCGCTGGTGCCCGACCATTTTGTGCCCAATAAGGATATTAAGTCCGCGGAGCACTGCAAATGTGTCAGGGAATTTGCCCGCAGAAATGAGATAACGAATTATTTTGAAGTGGGAGAGATGGGAATCGAACATGCGCTGCTGCCGGAAAAAGGGCTGACCGTGGCGGGGGACGTCATTATCGGGGCGGATTCCCATACCTGCACCTACGGCGCGCTGGGCGCGTTTTCCACAGGCGTGGGGAGCACGGATATGGCCGCCGGAATGGCTACGGGAAAGGCATGGTTCAAGGTGCCTGCGGCCATCAAATTTGTCCTCACGGGCAGGCCTGCCAAATGGGTCAGCGGCAAGGACATTATTTTACATATTATCGGAATGATCGGCGTGGACGGGGCCCTTTACAAATCCATGGAATTTACGGGGGACGGCGTTGCGAACCTTTCCATGGACGATCGTTTCACCATTGCGAATATGGCCATCGAGGCGGGGGGAAAGAACGGCATCTTCCCGGTGGATGATCTGGCGGAGGCGTATATTAAGGAGCATTCCAAGAAAGCGTACCGGATATATGAGGCGGACGAGGACGCGGCATATGACGCGGAGTATACCATCGATTTGAGCACTCTGCGGCCCACCGTTGCGTTCCCCCACCTTCCGGAAAACACCCATACCATTGACGAAATTAAGGCAATGGACGCCATTGCCGTCGATCAGGTGGTCATCGGTTCCTGCACCAACGGGCGGCTGGATGACCTGCGGACTGCGGCAGGGGTGTTGAAGGGCAGGCATGTGGCGCAGGGAATGCGCTGTATTGTGATTCCGGCGACGCAGGCGATTTATTTACAGGCCATGGAAGAAGGGCTGTTAAAGACCTTTATTGAAGCGGGGGCTATTGTCAGCACGCCCACCTGCGGGCCCTGCCTTGGGGGGTATATGGGAATTCTGGCGGAAGGGGAGCGCTGCGTCTCCACCACCAACCGCAATTTTGTGGGACGCATGGGGCACGTTTCTTCCGAAATCTATCTGGCAAGCCCGGCGGTTGCGGCGGCCAGCGCGATTAAGGGCGTGATTTCCGATCCGGAAGAAGTGTGAACGAAAATCTAAATCATTTCGGGAAGAACGCGAGTGCTGCGTTCTTCCGGCTTTGCACTGGTTTATTGATTGGTTGTTTCTCTATAAGAGGCGCCGCAGGCGGCATGTCGGGAAGTGTGAAGAATAGAGAGTATGGATTGTGAAGAATAGAGAGTGTGAATCGTGAAGAATAGAGAGTGTGAATTGTAGGGAGGCAGATATGACGGATCAGGTGTTTGGCAAATTGAAAAGGATTGAGAGCGGCTGGCTGGGAAAGCGGACGGTTGATTTTGGCGGGAAGGCATGTGCTGTTGAGGTATTGATACAGGGAGATGAGGATTGCGAGATCAGCGACGAACAGAGAGAGGCGTTTGAATGCTTTATGGAAAAATGGCCGGACTCCCAGACGGAACTGATAGAAGAACTCATCAGGTATTATAATGAAGAAGAACGCTTTTCCTACGGCCCGGAGGACGAAGAGGAAGAAGAGGAATGGTGGCCGGAGATTGAGACGAAGGAAGCCCTTCTGGAGGCAGTGACGCTGGAGACGATTGTTGTGGCGGAAGATTTTCAGATGGAGGACGGAAGGCGCATATACCTGCTTTTTTCAAGGGCATGGGGCGGGGAAGACCTTGACGACAACGGAATCGGCGTCTCTTATCTTGATGAGGAGATAGAAGAAATCGGCTATAAAGATATTGCGTTTTAAGCAGGGGATAGAAGAAGCCGGGAGCAGAGGCCGGGCATTCTGCCGAAAAGAGAGTGCCAAAATAATTATGGAAAGGAAACAGAGGAATGAAAGCGAAAGGGAAAGTTTTTAAATATGGGGACAACGTGGATACGGATGTGATTATTCCTGCAAGATATTTGAATTCTTCCGACCCCGCGGAGCTGGCGGCACACTGCATGGAGGATATCGACGGGGATTTTATAAAGAAGGTGCAGAAGGGCGATATCATTGTGGCGGAGAAAAATTTCGGATGCGGTTCTTCCAGAGAACATGCGCCCATTGCCATTAAGGCCGCAGGGGTCAGCTGCGTCATTGCCGAAACCTTTGCGAGAATATTTTACAGGAATGCGATTAATATCGGGCTTCCCATTATTGAATGTCCCGAGGCGGCGAAGGGCATAGAGGCGGGAGACGAGGTGGAGATTGATTTTGATTCCGGCGTCATTACCGACGTGACCAAGGGGGTCAGCTTCCAAGGGCAGGCGTTTCCTGAGTTTATGCAGAAGATTATCGCTTCGGAAGGGCTGATCAATTACATTAACGGGCAGTAGACGGGAAATTGCGGTTTTTGCGGCATTCGCCGAGCCAATTTATGATAATGGAGTTCCTGCGGGGGCGTGGGTTCGGCGGCAGGCTTTGGCATGGCGCATGGTCTTATGCCTGCGCGTGTACCGATACAAAGTCAGTTAATTGATTTTGCCATTGCTCACAGGAACAAATTTCTGCACAGGCTGACTCTGTAAAGCGTTAGGGGCGGTTCTAAAGGGATGGATTTTGTGAGAAGAGCGGCGACGGCTTTTGGCGGACGTCAAATGTAAGATGGAATGGGGCGATATTGCAAAGGTGAAACGCGGCGATATTTGCAAAGATGAAAAACGGTGATATTGAAACGTTAGAATGCAGCGGGGTTTTGATACTCCGCTGTATATTTCGTCAGCCGAAAAATTAAGGAGGAATTATGGAAAAGGTTTCTTCAAAAAAATACGAGATTGATATGTGTAACGGTCCTCTGCTGGGAAAGATATTGATATTTTATATCCCCCTGATGCTGTCGGGGATATTGCAGCTGTTGTTTAATGCGGCGGATATTGTGGTGGTAGGCCGTTTCGCGGGAAATGAATCCCTTGCGGCGGTGGGCTCCACAAGCTCCTTGACGAACCTGATTGTGAATCTCTTTATCGGATTGTCGGTGGGGGCGAATGTGCTTGTGGCAAGATATTACGGGGCGGGTCAAAAGGACGAGCTGAAGGAGATGGTGCAGACGGCGGTGGCAACGGCGTTTGTCAGCGGCGTGTTTCTGATTTTCGCGGGATTTTTTGTTTCCCGGCCCGCGCTGGGCTGGATGGGAACGCCGGAGGACGTCATCGACCATTCCGTTCTCTATATGCGAATTTACTTTGGCGGCATGCCATTTATGATGGTCTATAATTTCGGCAGCGCGGTTCTCAGGGCGGTGGGGGACACCAAACGCCCCCTTTATTATCTGTTGATTGCAGGCGTGGTAAACGTGGTGTTGAATCTGATTTTTGTCATTGTCTTTTCTATGGGGGTGGCGGGCGTGGCTTCGGCAACGGTGATTTCACAGGCAATTTCCGCCGTCTTGGTGGTGAGATGTCTGATTCGTTCGGACAGCGTTTACCGGCTGGAGATGAAGGGAATCCGGATAGCGTCCGACAAATTGTTGAAAATGGTGCAGATTGGCATTCCGGCCGGAATGCAGGGAGCGTTGTTCTCCATTTCCAATGTATTGATTCAATCTTCGGTGAACAGCTTTGGCTCCGTTGCCATGGCGGGAAATACCGCGGGCAGCAATATAGAGGGCTTTGTCTATACGGCGATGAACGCGTTTCATCAGGCGGCTATCAGCTTCTGCGGCCAGAATTATGGCGCCCAGAAATATAAAAGAATAGGGAAGGTGCTGTTAATCTGCGAGGGACTGGTGATTGTTGTGGGGGCGGTTATGGGGAATGCGGCGTACTTTTTTGCCGGAACGCTTTTGCGGATTTATTCACCCGATTCGGAGGTAATTCGGTACGGCGTCCTTCGCCTGAGCTATATCTGCGTCACTTATTTTCTGTGCGGCATGATGGATGTGATTGTGGGAGCCCTGCGCGGCATGGGATACGCGATAATGCCCATGCTTGTGTCGCTGACAGGGGCGTGTCTGTTCCGGGTTGTGTGGATATATACGGTATTCCAGAAATATCGTACTCTGGAATGTCTGTATGTTTCGTATCCGATTAGCTGGGCTTTGACCTTTCTGGTACATCTGGTTTGTTTTGCGGTGGTGTATCGAAAAGTATTAAAAAGGGCTTGAAACATATGTTCGGATGTGGTATACTGAATCTGTGGGATGGTTTATCTCTGCCGCCTGCGGCATAGGGCCGTTAGTGGGTGCTGGGTGCTGGGTGCTGGGTGC
>CAOKFN010000009.1 GCA_948467735.1 uncultured bacterium | reverse complement strand
ATACTGGGGTTACAGCGATTCATCGTCCATACTACTGCCAAAGACGGGATTATATTAGCATCTTTTGCATTTATTGTCAATTCTTTTTTTAATTTATTCGTGAATTTTTGTAACAGTCCTGCCATCTGACGAATGCCTCCCTCATACCAGTATTCCACACCGTTCAAAAATCTCCTTGCCGCGGCCTTCCGTTCCCTGTTATACGCCTTCTTCATACCAATACCAATTACCGCCGCTCTCCTGAGCCCAGCCGTAATACGCCTCGGCATCGGCCCAAAGGGTATTCACCGCCCCTGCCGCCAGTACTGCGGCAGGCATACAGCTGACACGTATTTTTATTGATTTTTCATCAACGATTCCTCCATACCGGCCTATAAAGCTCCAAAAGATGTCGTCGCCAAGGATTCAAAAACATGAAATCTTAGCGGCGACATTTTTACAGCCTTTGTAGAAATTTACGGTTTTTACCAAAACTTGCAGTTCTTACCGAAATTTACAGTTCCCTCGGAAATGAACCGCCCCCGGGCTTCTATTCCGCCAGATACATTTTCAGCCCGCTTTCTATCTTCTGAATGGTTTCCTCCTTGGACTGGTCCCCCGTCAGGTATCCCTCCAAAGCCTCGGTCAGCACCTCCCTTATTTTGCTGTCTTCCTTCACAGGCTTATCCAGCCCCTTGCAGAGCGTTACCAGTCTTTCCGCAATATCCTCCGAATAATCTTTAATCTGGAACACCTCGTATCCGCCGTCCACCATGATGGCGGTCTCCGCCTCCGCCTCAGACCTATCCGCACGGGACTGTTTTTCCAGAGAGGAAAGCCGCACGGGAAAACCGCTGTAATAATCCGTATCCTGAATCGTCTCGGAAAGAGCGAAGCGCAGAAAATCCTTCGCCGTGTCCTTATACCGGCTCTTCGCGCAGATTCCCATCTGCACGGAAGGAATAAAGCTGTTGTCAAAAGCCGTAAAGTCTCCCTTGATATAATTGACAATCGACATGGGGAACAGACATCCCTTAAAGCCGTCCGCCTCCTCAAAAGCAAGCTTCGCCTGATCCGGCAGGTCCCACATATTAAAGCCCTTCTCATCCTTCTCCCGGGCATTGATGATGCCGCTGTTCTCCGCAATCGCCCTTAAATACTCCAGATTTCTGTCCAAGGCCTCCTTGTTCAGCTGTTTGCCGCTCACAATTTCCTCACAGAAATGAGGGTAGAATTTATCCACCAGCTCATCCACCGTCATGGAGCCCATATAACTATATTTTTCTTTTGCCAAGAAATCTGCAAGAGCTTCCATGGAGGCCATATTTTCCACTTTGATGTCCCTGCCTGCGGCAATATAAAATCCAAACTGCAGGGGCGCCGCATATCTGCTTCCGTTTTCCTGCACATAAGCGCCGGTAATATTTGAAAGCAGTTCTCCGTTTTTCTCAAGGGGCTCCACCACATCGTTTATATTTTCCAGAAGTCCCTTTCCCGCATAGGAAGCCATATTCAAATGATCCATTACCAGAATATCCGGCGCCCCGTCCCCCATAAGCATGGTGTTCAATTCCTGATACACAGCATCGTAATCCGCCTCATCATAATAATATCTGGGATACGTATATTGAATGGAAATCAATACCTCCGGGTGTTCTCTGTGATACAGGGCGGCCGCCTGATTCAGCAGATAACTTTCATGAACCGTATACAGCTTTAATCTCTCCGTCACCTCTATGACCGCCTCCGGGTCATATTCATATTTATTTAATTTTACTTCGCCGCCCGACTTCTGAAACAGGGCATAAATACGTCCGTCGCTCAGCGCCGTAATGCCCTGACACCAGCAGTCCGTCAGTCCGAAATCCGTCTCCATTCCCTCCAATAGCTTCTCCCAGTCCTCCGTGCCCGGCTGCCAGCGGAATATCCCCTCCGTACACGCCGCAATCAGGTTTCCGTCCCCCTGCGTGCAGAGCTGTACGGATCCGCTGCTTTCGGAAAAGGGAATGGTCTCGGCGCCGCTTTCTTTTCCGCCCCTGCGTTTTTCAATTCCCCCAAGGCCCCCGCTGTCATTGGCAATGCCAAGATAAATATTGTCTCCGTCTCCGATAAAGGTGTCTCCATACTGAGAATTCAACGGCTCGCTCTCCAGAAGGCTGCCGTCCTCTCCCTTCAGCAAATCTATGGAAGTATAGGAATACGCCGCCAAAGTTCCGTCATTTAAGGCCGTCACTCCCAAGATATATTCATAGCTGCCCCATTCCTCATTGATTGTGGTCCATTTCTTCGGGGTAATCTCCTCTGCCGTTTCGCCTTCTCCTCTCCACAAATGTCCGGTGTATCCTTCCGTTCCCTCCGCGACATATTGAGCAAACAGATATTGGGCGTTGTCCCCACCCTGAATCAGCTTCATCTCCGACCATTCTTCACAGGGCAGCGTCATGGCGGCCAGCCAGTCCTGCGTTACATCCTCAAACTGCTGTCCCTGCCCGGCCCATTCCCGCAGGACGGTTTTCTCTCCTTCCCTTTTTGCCGCCAGCAGATGCACCTTGTCTTCCACTTCAAACATCTGCTTGACGGTCCAGTCCCCCAGCTCTTCCGGCAGCGTTTCCTGCGTCTCCACATATCTGCCCTTGGAGGGCTGTTCCGCCAAGCCGTCAATTCCGGTTTCTTTTTTGCCGCATGCGCACAAGCCCGACAGCAGCGAAGTACACAGTATTGCCGTAATCCATTTTTTCCCTTGTTTCAATTTCATCATCATTCCTTTCTACGTCCTGTAGCTTTCCGCTCCGTATGCGCTGCATAACGATACATGACGCGGCGCTATGGACGTTCGTCTCAAACCAGCCGGCATGGCGTTCATCACAGTGTTTTAGGACATATACTGCGATTATGAACCAGTGTCTGCATACCCATGGCTGAATGTTCTGTTTCTATGGTAGCACACTACATCTCCCATGTATCTTAACAGTATCCTAAATGTATCCTATTAAAATATTAAGATTTCTCCTGTTAAAACAATATGTATGCTCGAACGCGCCGTTTATCAGAATCTTTGACAGCAGATTCTGATAAACTGCATTTTGGCATATTGTATAAATTTAATCACATTTGACAGTCATTTTTGGTTATTTTTAAATTGTCCTTTTTTCTGAAATATGCTATGATAGCTGTAATAAATGATTAGTCTGTAAGATGGAGGAAATAACATGAAAAAATTTGCTACACTTTTATTGGCCGCAGTAATGACAATTACATTAGCAGGCTGTGGTACTCCGGCTTCCAATGAAGGAAACAACGGTTCTTCAGCCGCTCAGCCGGGGTATGCTCAGGACGGATATGCCGAGGGTCGTTTAAACGACACTATGCACACATATTTTTTTGATTTTACCATAAACAGTGCGTATGTCTGCAATGAATATAATGGTTATAAGCCCGCATCCGGCCATGAACTGGTGGTGGCTGAAGCAACCATTAAGAACACCATGCGCGAAAGTATTCCTATGTTTGATTCGGATTTTCAGATTCAGTGGGGCGGTACGGGAGAGGATGATTTTGAATTCCCTATCACTTACTCCGCTAAATCCACCGATAATCTGGGCGAGGATCTGTTCCCTGCGGAATATACTCTGGGAGTGAATGAAAAACGCACCGGACTGTTGGTATATGAAGTTCCCGAGGGCAAAAGCGACTTCAATATTTCCTTTTTAGAGGAATTTGACAACGATACGACCGGAGATCTTTTCTTTGTTTACTTTACTGCGGAGCACAAATAATACACGGATTGTCTGTACGATCATAAGGCGGATGCCTGCTAAATGAATTCTCTGTATGCGCAAAGGAATTTTATGCGGCAGGCTCGGAGAAGTCCTTCTTTTTTAAGAAGGACTTTTTAAATGCCATTCTTTCCTTTGCACGAATTTATCTTAACACATAAACCTCGTATCGCCGCTTGAAATACAGCGGCTCCATTTCAATATTTTCTGCTTTTTGTATGTGAATTAGTCTGAATGCATCATTTCTGAATCATTTTCGGCAGGTAAATTGAATTTTTTGTGAGATATGTTATAATTTTCTCTATCATCGAACGAGGGGAGGAAATTATATGAAAAGAATCGCTTTATTTTTTCTGACGGCTGCCGCGGCGGCTCTATTGACGGGCTGCGGTACTCCGCCTGCGGGCGCTGTCGGATACGGAATGTACTATGGCAATGCCGCAGATAGAAGCCGCAATGTCCAAGACAGCACGGACAATACGGTCGGCCGGACAATTGTGGCAAATAAATCAGGCGCCGCGGAGGGGCATATCGGCGACTCCATGAGAACCTGCTTTTTTGATTTTACTGTAAATCATTACGAAACCTACAGCCAATATGAAAATTATCTGCCCTCAGACGGCAATATGCTTTTGGCTGTTGACATTACCGTGACAAATACCATGGACGAAGATATTCCCATGTATGACGACGACTTCCAGATTCAGTGGAATGACCCTGCGGACGATGCTTATCGCGTTCCTGTCACCTCCCCATGGTATGAGAATCCTCCTGTGTTCACCGGAGAGAATGCTCTCCCTGCCGAATATTCTCTTGCGCCGGGCGAAAGCCGCACCGGACTTCTTATTTTTGAAGTTCCCAAGGACAGCAGTGATTTCAACCTCAGTTACTTGGAAATCTATTCCTATGACGATAATGAGGAGGAGCTTTATGGCGACGTTTTCTTCGTATATTTTCATGACAGGGAGAGCTGCAGTCAAAAGCATTTCGGCTTCATCATGAACGATTCATTGACGCAGCCGGAGCTTCCCAATATGGAATGGTATATGGAAGATCAAGGCGAAGAGAATGAATCTGCCGGGGAAGGAAACGCCCTGTATAATGCAGCCGGCCGGATGATCAGCGCGGACACGGACGGCGTCGCCGAGGGGCATATCGGGGACACCATGCTGACTTATTTCTTTGATTTTACTGTAAAAAGCCTTGAACTCTACAGCCAATCCGAAAACCTTGTCCCCCAAGAAGGAGAGACGCCGTACCTGCCCGAAGAAGGATGTATGCCGTATCTGACTGAAGAAGGATATCAGCTGGCGGTCATAGAGATTGAAATAAAAAATACCTTCGGGGAAGCCATCCCCATGTTTGACACCGATTTTGCAGTCCATTGGAATGGAAATGCTGATAATCTTCAATATCCCATCACATTCTATATGGAACCCTCCGCATTTGCAGGAGACAACGTGCTGCCTTATGAATATATTTTAGCCCCTGACGAATGCCGCACCGGGCTTCTTATCTTTAAAATCCCTTATGGCAGCAATAACTTAAGCATCAATTACTTGGAAGAATTTGACGATGATACTATAGGTGATTTTTTCTCCGTATATCTCCATGATGGGGATACCTGTACGGAAGAACATTCCGGCTATATCATCCGTGGCTCACAAAATTCGATGGACGGCCAGAATCGATTATAAGATATCTAGGCCCCAAAAACGAAATTTCAACTCTCCTATGAAGTTATACGGAACCAGACTCGAATGAAAGATTGGCATACAGATTCTTTTATTCCCGCAAGAGTCACAATTTCCTAAGAAATACCAAGAAGTCCAAAGGACGCCGTCAGCCTGCTGCGATACAGGACTGAGGCCCCGTCAGCTTACCGGGGGGAATTGACTCTTATATGAATAAGCTGAAAACACTTACGGCTCCCGCGAAATTCTGTTTATGCAAAGCAGTGTCCGAGGGAGCCGTATCATTTGTATTTTACTATTTGTATTTTGCTTTAAGCTTTAGTTCCGGCCTGTTCCTCCAAGCCCTTTCGACCTGTAATTCCGGCCTGTCCCTACAAGCCCTTCCGGCTTATATATTTGGTTCTTATCTCTGCACACGTCCGGAAGCGTCTCCGCCTGCCAGCGTCTCAACTTCTTTTCTGGAAACCAGATTGAAATCCCCGGGAATGGTATGCTTCAATGCGGAAGCTGCCACGCCGAATTCCAAAGCCGCCTTGAAATCCTTGCCGTCCAGCATACCGCAGATAACGCCGCCCGCAAAAGAATCTCCGCCGCCCACACGGTCAACAATGGGATGAATGCTGTACTCCTTGGAATGATAAAACTCTTTGGTATCTCTGGAATAAATGCATGCAGACCAGCCGTTGTCAGAAGCGGAACGGCTGACACGAAGAGAAGAAATACAATACTCAAAATTGTAATCCTCTACCATCTGCTTGAAAATGGACTTATAGCCCACTAATTCCAGATCGCCGCTGGTGACGTCGGTTTTGCCCGGCTTATAGCCAAGCACCAGCTCCGCGTCTTCCTCGTTTCCGATACATACGTCCACATACTGCATCAGGTTTTTCATAACCTTCTGAGCCTTCTCGGAAGACCACAGCTTCTTACGGAAGTTCAAGTCAACGGAAACCTTTACGCCATGTTTCTTGGCAGCCTTCAACGCTTCCTCGGTCAACACTGCAGCGCTGTCCGATACAGCGGGAGTAATGCCGGTAAAATGGAACCAGTCCGCGCCCTCAAAGATAGCGTCGAAATCAAAGTCTGCCGCCGTTGCGGTAGAAATGGAGGAATGCGCCCTGTCATACACCACCTTGGAGGGTCTCATGGAAGAGCCGCTCTCCAAGAAATAAATGCCAAGTCTTTCGCCGCATTTTGCAATGTGCTCCGTACCCACATTATATTTTCTCAATGCAGCCACCGCGCACTCGCCGATTTCATTGTTAGGAACCGCGGTCACAAACTCGGCGTCATGTCCGTAATTTGCCAGAGACACAGCCACATTAGCCTCTCCGCCGCCATAGCATACGTCGAATTCGTCTGCCTGAATGAATTTCTCAAAATTAGGGGTGGACAGTCTCAACATGATCTCACCCATGGTAATAACTTTTGCCATTTGTTCTTGATATCCTTTCTTATATTATACTTTCCCGCCTGCCGTACAATGTCTAGAATAGCTCACTGCCTGCGGGAAGGAACGCCTTCCAAGCCTTGTCGTCACATATCTTACTTCTGCACCAGATGTATCGCAAATCCGCCGATTTCCTCTTTCAAGTAAATCGCCTTATACTTGCCCTTGTCATCCTTCTTAGGCTCTTCAAATTCAACGCCCAATACGGTACTCAGGTAATTTACGGCTCTCTCAATATAATTGGTCCTGATTGCAATATGGCCGTTTGCCCCCTTGAAAGGCGCCTTCATTGCCTCCAATGCCCCTCCGGCAAAAATAGAACTGTTGCCGACTTTCACGGGCATACCGAACAGAAGCCCAAAGCGGTTTGCCGCTTTCAGCGCTTCCTCCTCATTGGCCGTATTGACGCCGATGTGGGCAAGTTCAAAGCCAAGCATGGTCTGTACCGCTTCTCTTGTGAGCTGTTCAATCTTGTCCCATGCGCCCTCATTAATCAAATCGCCGGGCACCATCCAAGACCCGCCGCAGGCAATAATCTTGTTGAAGTCAAGGTAGGAGGTCAGGTTCTTGGCATTGACGCCGCCGGTGGGCATAAATTTCATATTCACATAAGGCGCCGCCATAGCCTTAATCTTCGCAAGACCGCCGGACTGCTCCGCAGGGAAGAATTTCACCACATCCAATCCCAGCTCGATGGCCTGCTCGATATCGGAAGGGCTTGAGGTTCCGGGAGTGATGGGAACATTTTTCTCGATACAATATTTTACGGTTCTGGGATTTAAGCCGGGACTGACAATAAATTTAGCGCCTGCCGCCACCGCCGCATCCACCTGCTCCGCATTCAGCACGGTGCCTGCGCCCACGCACATTTCCGGAAAATCCGTTGTCATAATCTTGATTGCTTCTGCCGCAGCACTGGTACGGAACGTCACTTCCGCACAGGGAAGTCCGCCCGCGCACAGAGCTTTTGCCAAAGGACCCGCATCCTCCGCCCTGTCGATCTTGACAACGGGCACGATGCCTATCTTGCTGATTTGCTCTAATATTGCGTTCATCTTTACCTCTTTCCGCATACATACGCATGCTTATTTCATGACAATAGAAAGCCATGGAATGCTTTCTATCGTTTTATATCCGCAGGCGCTCCAAAACGAATTTCATTCCGGGCCTATGCCAAAACCTCTTTCACTGCGGCCGCGATTTTGTCGCACTTGCAGTTTGCAGAGAAATATTCTTGGAATTTCGCGCCCGACAGCGCGCCCTTTACCAAATCTCTGTCAAGGTTTTTAAGGATCGTTACCATATCAGTATGGGTCACTTCCTTCACTTTATCCAAAATCTTTTTATTGCGCTGTTCCGGCTCCACTCTCTCGGGAGGATATCCGCCGCCTCCCGGCGCGCAGAAAAGCTTCTCGAAAATATATTGCAGATTCAGTTCCCCGCCCCAGCCGAAATTCTCCGCAAAAGGAAGCGCAGCGCAATTTCCGTCGTTTACCTGTGAAAACAGATACGCGTCCAAGGGGGACTCGATGTGGCCGCACAGAACCTTGGGAAAAGAATTGCATGCAAGCATGGCTCCTTCCCCTGTACCGCAGCCGGTAATCACATAATCGGCCGCGCCGGAATTCAATAACACGGCCGCCAGAATGCCGTTTTGAACATAAGTCAGGGAATTGGGATCCTCCGCGCCGCACATGCCGTAGTTAAACACCTCGTGCCCCATGGGCTCCACCACTTTTTTCAGGGCCGCACAGATCATCTCGTTTTTGGCCGCCTGACTGTTTTCGTTAATCAGTGCTATTTTCATCAATTTTACCCTCCAAAGTACCCTTCAAATCATCCCGGCTGTTTTCCGATATAAGCCAAGATACCGCCGTCCACATACAGGATATGGCCGTTCACGGCATTGGATGCTTCGGAAGCAAGGAATACCGCGGGACCTGTCAGCTCTTCCGGCTTTAACCAGCGATTTGCAGGAGTTTTTGCGCAGATAAACTGATCAAAAGGATGCCTGCTGCCATCCGGCTGAAGCTCGCGCAGAGGAGCCGTCTGAGGCGTCTCAATATACCCGGGCCCAAGGCCGTTGCACTGGATATTATACTGACCATATTCGGAGCAGATATTCCTTGTGAGCATCTTCAGGCCGCCCTTTGCGGAGGCATATGCGGATACGGTCTCTCGGCCAAGCTCGGACATCATGGAGCAGATGTTGATGATCTTGCCGTGTCCCTTTTTAATCATGGAAGGAATCACTGCCTTAGATACAATAAAAGGCGCGTTCAAATCCACATCGATCACCTGTCTGAACTGTTCCGCAGTCATATCGGTCATGGGAATTCTCTTGATGATGCCCGCATTGTTTACCAAGATGTCGATGACGCCCACCTCTTTTTCAATCTGCGCCACCAGAGCGTTCACAGCCTCTTCATTGGTTACGTCGCACACATAGCCGTGAGCCTTGATTCCTTTTTCTTCATAAGCCGCAAGACCCTTGTCCACCAGCTCCTGCTTAATGTCGTTAAAGCAGATGGTCGCGCCTGCCTCCGCATAAGCGGATGCGATTGCGAAACCAATTCCATAGGATGCGCCCGTCACAAGCGCCACCTTTCCCTCCAGTGAAAAGTTCGTAAATTCTGACATGTTCGTTTCTCCTTTTCTTTATATAGATTATTCTGCCCCGCTGTCCGGCCCTGCACAAAAAAACTGACACATCCCTGATTGTTCCCCGACAGCAGATGCAGTTAATTCCCGTAAAACAGACTCAATAGCTTTCATTCCCGCGCAGCGGCCTCATCGGCTTTCCATGCACCGCCCAATTACTCTGCTGCATAAAGCGTCCCATTTTCCTTACATCCTTACATCAAATCCTTCATGGCCACGCCGTCCATATCGTCAAAGTCCTGATTCTCCCCGACCATGCCCCAGATAAAGGTATACGCTCTGGAACCGCATCCGGAATGGATGGACCAGCTGGGGGAAATCACAGCCTCCTCGTTTCTCATCACGATATGGCGCGTTTCATTGGGTTCGCCCATGTAATGCATGACAAAGGCGTCCTCGGGCATTTCAAAATACAGATATACCTCCATGCGCCTGTCATGGGTGTGGCAGGGCATCGTGTTCCATACGCTGCCGGGCTCTAACTTGGTCATGCCCATTTCCAGCTGACAGCTCTCCACCTGTCCGGGAAGGATATATTTGCAGATGACTCTGTGGTTTGCATCCTCCAGACTGCCAAGCTCCACCTTGTTCTCATCCTTTACAATGACAACGCCCTCCTCGGGAGTCCCCTCCGGCTTAATCAGCACCGTAGGGCAGGTTCTGTGGGCAGGCGCGGAATTCAGATAAAATTTTGCGGGACTGGAAGCGTCGTCACTGGCAAAGGTAATCTCCTTAGATCCCATGCCGATATACATAGCCTCCTTGAAGCCCACCTTGTACACCTTTCCGTCAACGGTAATGGTGCCTGCGCCTCCGATATTGATCACGCCCAGCTCTCTTCTCTGACAGAAATACTCCGCCCGAAGCTCCTCTCCCGCCGTCAGGGTAATGGGCTTAACGGGCACTGCCGCCCCTGTGATAATCCTGTCAATATGGCTGTATACCAGTTTGATTTCACCCGGCACAAAAAGATTCTGAATCAGAAATTCTTCCCTCAGCCGTTCTGTCGTATAATGCTTTACATCTCTTGGAGATACTGCTGTCCTAAGTTCCACGTTTACGCCTCTCTTTCTTATGATTTTATGTTTCGGATAGATTATATTGTATCACACAATGGTTAGTTTTTCCATAAAATTTTCTTAAAATAAAATCTCCCTGACATTATCTTCTATCAAATAACACATTTCCTCATGAGGACTCACATCCTGCACAATCTGCCCCACCTCCAGTTTCAGATACCGCACTTGGGCCTCCGCCAGCAGAATGCCTTCCCTATCCGTCAGTTCCGACCTGATTGTCACAAACTTGGACGTTTCCTTTTCCACAATGCCTCTGCCAATCAGCTCCTCCTCATAAGGTACCGGCTTCCGATATTTTACGTCGATGGACATAGTGACGCCGAAGGCATCCTCGGAGGACTTCGCCCACATGGCGCGCAGCCCCAATTCATCCAGCATCGTGGCAATCAAGCCCCCATGCACCCTCTGGGGAAAGCTTTGATGCTCTTTGCGATATCGGAAAGGAGTTATGACGCTGCCGTCCTCCATATTATAAAACTGTGCCTTCAGGCCAATTGGATTGTCCATCCCGCAGACAATGCACATCCTGCTGTTTCTCTGTTTACCGACCACTTTCATTTTTTTAACTCCCTGTCCGCTCATGGAAAGATTCCTCCGGCCGTTTCGCCCGCAGGAACGTCTCCTAAGCTCTTTCCTGCGCGCAAAGCGGTGATTTACAGCGCGCTCTCCCATTTCTGTAGAATCTCCTCGCAGCTATCCACCTCCACATCCTCCACGGATGTTTTCAGCTGAAGAAATAATTCATGCTGCCGGCCTTCATAGGCGTATTCATCCATTTCACGGATAACCTCTTCCATCTTATCCATATCCAGATCTTCCAGCGCCACTCTCATATCCGAGAAAAATCCTCCCAGCTTCTCCAAGGGAACTCTTTCCTTTCCCTCCTCCTCTTTCTCCGTACAGAATGGCTCCAAAACCTGTAGATAGCCCACATATTGCAGAAGCATCTCATCCGTGCGCTTATGTATGAAAACGGAATCCCTTGCGTTTCCCGCTTTTTCCAATGCAGCCGCCTTCTCTGACAGAGAGATTGCCCCGATCTGCTTAGAAGAGCTTTTCAGCGCATGTACTTCTATGGTATAGCCCGGCCAATCCTCTTTTTCCTCCAGCGACTTAATCAGCTCCGCCTTTTTTTCGATAGAACGATAATACACCTTCAAGACGGTCCAGAACAAATCCTCGCTTCCTAAGAATTTCAATGCGAAGGATACATCCAAGTCGCCCACCTCTATATTGTCCGCGCCTTCCGTCTTTCTAATGTTCTGCCCTCCCATGACCCTCTGAACCTTTTCCGGCGGAAGCCACTGTTTCACTTTGGACACCAGCATGCGGAGCTCGATGGGTTTTGCCACAAAATCGTTCATTCCCTCTCGGCAGAACATTTCTTTTGTCCCCTCAACCGCATTTGCGGTCAGGGCGATAATGGGCACGTCATTATATTCCGGATGAAACCGCCGAATGATATGCGTGGTCTCCACTCCATCCAGCTCGGGCATCATATGATCCATAAACACAATATCATAGTGGCATTTGGTAATCTTATCCACCGCCGCTTTGCCGCTGATTGCCGTGTCAATCTTCATCTTCAGCGGCTCCAAAAGCCCTTCCGCCACGGTCAAATTCACCGCATTGTCATCCACAATCAGGATTTCCGCTTCGGGCGCGACAAATTCAAACGTCGTATCCGTGTCGTCGTCATCAAACTGCAGCTCTTCTCCGTTCAAAATCATGGCAATATTCAACACAAAAAGCGGCTTTCTCATCACAAGCAGATTCGGAATATCATATTTCACATGGTCGTAAAAATTAATCAGAAGAACCGCCGTAATATCCGGATGATTTCTGATATATTCCTCCACTACCTCCGAGAACAAAGGATACTCCACAAAAAAGAACACTTTTCTTCCATTGCTTTCCGCGGAAAGAATATGCAGATCTCTCCATGACTGCATGGCAATATAACCCACGCCCAGCTGTACGGCGTCGGAAATTAAATTTTCTCTCACATACGGATTGGAAATCAAGCCGGCCATCACCCGATTAGCGGCGTCTTTCACTTCAATGCAGGGAGTTTCATCCACCACCTCCTGCGGCAGAATAAAGGAAAACTGACTCCCCTTCTCATATTCGCTTTCCACCCAGATATTTCCGTTCATCAGGGTCAGAAGCTGTTTGGAAATCGCCAGCCCCAGCCCTGTTCCTTCAATATTACGGTTTCTCTTGCTGTCCACCTGCTGGAACGATTGGAACAATCTGGCCATGTCTTCCTTCTTGATACCGATTCCCGTATCCCTCACAGCCACATGCATTTCAATCTGCTTCGGCGAAACCTTGGCATAATCCATTTTTAAAATAATCTGCCCTTTGGAGGTAAACTTTGCCGCATTGTTGGCAAGATTCAGCAGTATCTGCTTAATCCTGATATTATCCCCAAACAGTTTATTCGGCAGATTCGGCGTAACGTCCAGCACCAGCTCCACATCCTTTTCCTTCAGCCGGGTCTGTACAATATTGGCCACGTCATATACCATGGACATGGGTTCATAGTCCACGGGTATAATATCCATCTTGCCGGATTCTATCTTTGAAAAATCCAAAATATCGTTAATGATGGTAAGAAGCGACTTGCCTGCTTCTTTAATCTGGTTGATATATTCTCTGGCGGCGGAAGGCAGCTCCTCTCTCAACGCCATCTCCGCCATACCGATCACCGCGTTCATAGGGGTTCTGATTTCATGACTCATATTGGCAAGGAAATCGGATTTCATATTCGCCGATTTTTCCACCTCAATATTCGCATGATAGACAAGATATTTATTATAGGCCATATCGGACAGAATATCCGCGATAATCGCGATAATCTCAATGGCATTATTGATCTCTTTCTGTTCCGTTATCTGAATTTTCCCGATGGCTCTGGCATATTCCTCTTCATTCACCCCGATTTCGGCGGCAGCCTGCCGGATACGTTCCATATCCGGCGCCTTGGTCAGTATCTGTCCGCCGATAAAACACCCTAACAGCCTATCCCCCGCCATTATCGGCGTGGCAAAATTTGTGAGGCCCGCATGGCAGGTATACAGAATCGGCTTTCCTTCTTTTGCCGCCATATCCATGCCCATTTTATCACATTTTCCGCAGCGCTCGCACCCTATGGGCGAATTTCTGGTATATTCTTTGCAGAATTCGGTAAAGTTAGAACCTTCCGTCACTATCCTTCCATATTCGTCCGTTATCAGGGACGCGATTCCCGTCATCGCGGAGAAATCATCCTGAATTCTTTGCAGCGTTTTGATATCAATCAAATCTGTCAGAAGCAATTCACTATCTTTTTCCATATCTATACCTTTCTGCCCGCGCGGCGGACATTTCACCCAATCACTTTATGAATAACATCCAGCAGCTTCTCCCTGTCAATGGGCTTCAGCAGGTATCCCTGCGGCTTTAATGCCAGCGCCTCCTGAATTTTTTCGCGCTCGGAAACACCTGTCAGAAAAACTACGGGAATATGCCTTGTAGCCGGGTTGGCGCGCAGCTGTTCCAGCACGGCCGGTCCGTTTTCCACCGGCATCTCATAATCCAGCAGAATCAGATCGGTTTTCTTTTTTTCCAGAAACTTCAGGGCAATCCTTCCGTTGACGGCAGTGGCAATATCAAAGTCATTGTGCAGCTGTTCTTTAATGGTCTTCAGCATCATGGGCGCGTCATCCACCACCAAGATATGCTTTCGCTGAAGCTTCTGAGATTTCAAATCCACGCTGTCCTCGCTGGAATACTCTTCCTGTGAAAACAATGCTCCGCCGACGGGAGACTTCTTCATAAAGGAAGGCTCTTCCGAAAATAAAAATCCCTCCTGAGAATTGGCCGCCCTGCGGGCCGTCGGCTGCCGGCCCTCCATAAATCTGCTTAACCGTTTCTGAATGCTGCCGGCAGACATAGGCTTCACTATGGTCAAATCAGCGCCGTCAATAGCAATTCGATTAAATTCATTACAGTCGTCCTCCGTGCCGACCACAACAAAGGGAATCCTATAATCCGCTAATTTATGCTTGATATTAGCCATCCGGACGATATTATCCCTTGTTTCGTTGGCGATACAAAATACAAAGACATCGGGCAGATAATATTTAATATGCCCCATAATATCTTCAATGCGATCCGAGGTTGTCAGAACTTCAAATTCTCCATTCGCCTGAGCGAAGAAATCACTGATTACAGAACCATTCTTTCCCGTCAACAACGCTTTGTGTTTCATATCAGCACCCCCTTATTTTATTTTCTATTGCTTTTGTAAATCATTAAAACGCTGGTTCTATCATTATTTTACAACAAAACCTATCAGACTTCAATCTCAAATCTTTTGATAGCCTTAAAAAATTCCGTCAATACTGTTACAGAGCATGTCTCTATCACTGCCTGTCGATACGGCGCATTTTTAATGAAATCACCCAAAAGTTTCCAACATATTTTTCTAATGCAGGGTCATACTAACACCAAGATAAGTCGCGGCAAAACACTTAGGCTTGAATTTCAAGGTAAGTGCGGGCAGCACTTATCTTGAAGATATAAACTTACTCAACAAAACGGAGGTGAAAAAGAAATGTCAGGAAACAGAAGCAATAGAGTAGAAGTACCCGAAGCAAAAGCAGCAATGGATCGTTTTAAGACTGAGGTAGCATCCGAGCTGGGTGTAAACCTGAAAGAAGGGTATAACGGCGATCTGACTTCCCGCGAAGCTGGTTCCATCGGCGGCGAAATGGTGCGTCGTATGATCAAGAAGCAGGAAGAGCAGATGAAATAATAGCATAGATGAATTTTTCAATTTCGTATTGGTTTGATTCTATGCGAAAGCGGCCGGAGCGGATTCTGCTCCGGCCTTTTACAATGCTTTTTACTCTCCGAACACTGCCTTATAATCCGCTTGGAATTTTGCTATTCCGGCGTCCGTAAGAGGATGCTTCACCATCTGCTCAATGACTGCGTAAGGAACCGTCGCTATGTCCGCGCCTGCCAATGCGCAATCCGTAACATGAACCGGATTGCGGACGCTTGCCGCAATAATTTCCGTATCCAAATCGGTAACTGCGAAAATATCGGCAATCTCACGAATCAAATCCACGCCTCTCTGGCTGATATCGTCCAGACGTCCCAAAAACGGCGAGACAAAGGCCGCCCCCGCCCGAGCCGCAAGCAGTGCCTGATTGGCAGTGAAAATCAAAGTCACATTTACTTTAATTCCTTCTGAAGAAAGCACCTTGCATGCCTTCAGTCCCTCCACTGTCATAGGAATCTTTACAACCATATTGGGGTGAATTTTAGCAATCTCTCTGCCTTCCTGAATCATCCCTTCCGCATCCACGGTGGTAGCTTTTACCTCACCGCTGATGGGCCCGTCCACAATGGACGCAATCTCCGCAATTACATCCTGAAACACTCTGCCTTCCTTGGCAATCAGGGACGGATTGGTGGTAACGCCGCAGATCACCCCCATATCATTTGCCTTCCTAATATCCTCTACCTTAGCGGTATCAATAAAAAAACGCATAGCCACATCTCCTTTTCTTTCTAAGCTTCTGTTTCCAGTATACTTTATTCCGGCGCAAACATCAAGAATTTTTGCCCATTGCGACAATATTTTTTTCACATATTATTTCTTTTTGAATAAATAATCCCGGCCCCTTCAAATCCCCCCTGCGCGTCCTCTCTTCCGCGCATAACGGCGCCAAAGCCATCATGACGCTCCTCATATCGGGAATTCGCTGGGAAGCCTCCTTTCGGGTACAGGCGTCCAATATCTGCCAAAGCCGTTTCTCCTTGTCTTTTTCCCTCCTATCTCTGCCCTGTCTGCCCGACGCTCCGTCTTTTACACAGGCTCCTTTCATGCCCATATTATCTTTGATTCCAAGCATCGCTTTCATGGTCCGCCCCCATCCGTACACATCGCAGGACGCCGTCAGTATCTTCGCGCCATCCAACTGCTCCGGCGCGGCAAATCCGACAGTCCCCGCGCGGGAATCGGGCCTTTCTCCCATGCGGCAGGCACATCCGAAGTCCAGAAGCTTCACCCTCCCGTCCTGCCGTATGATACTGTTGGCAGGCTTGACATCCCGGTATACAATCCGTTCCCTCCCTTCTTGGAGATATCTCAGTCCCTCCGCCAGCTCCATGCCGGCGCGAAGCGCCTGAAGCAATTGAAAACGCCCCCGCCTCCTTAACATTTCTTCCATACTTTCTCCCGGCACATACTCCATAAAGAGAAATCCCGTCCCCTCCTTTTCCCGCAGGCCAAAATACTCAGGAAACAAAGGATGCTGCAATTCCGCCATAATCTGCGCCTCATTTTTCAAAAGTCTGATATTTTCGCTGATTTTACAGGCATATACTCTGCCGTCAGCTTGCTTTTCCACGCAATATACCTTTGAAAAAGCTCCTTGTCCCAACAGCCTGCGGCAATAATACCCCTCCTCCGCCAAAACTGCTTTTTCCCATGCTTCCCCCACTGTTATGTCACCTTCCATTTATCGTTTTACCTCCATTCCGCCCGCGGGAATCAACAAACTGATGCAGGTCCGGAAGAGCACCTCTCCTAAACGGGCTTTCTGCCTGCAAATATCAATGCAGACAGGTTCTGAGCAGTATGGCGCTCATATCGGCATTCCCCTGCCTCTCCCCCTCTTTGGCAAGCTCTCTAAGATGCCTGTCCATTTGTTCCTCCGTCACTGCTTCATCCAATGCCAGTCCCTCCATTATCCTATTGTTTCCGATACACGCATAGAAAACCTTCATCGCAAGCAGCAGGCCGATTCCCGGCTGCAGCATTCCCTGCTCTATGCACAATCCGCCTTCCTCGGGTTTCCCGATAATATTTTGAATATGACCTCGCCCAAATGCGGTATTTATCAGCCAGATACACCCCTCCCCCCGATGCAGAGCCATATACCTGTCCTCCAGACATATCATACCGGCAATGCTTGTTTCTTCATCCCTTTGCGCCATCCCGCTGTCTTCCAGTTCCCGGTCAAGCCGCCGAATCACTCCATATAAATCCGCAGTCAGCCGGATCATGCTCTTATCCTGATTTTTGAACAGCTTTTTAACATGCATGCCTCGGAACCACTGCAAAAGCTGTTCTGCCATATAGCCTCCTGCCCTGTCCCCATCCTCCCCTTTTCCCGCGCATAGACAGGCAAAAATCATCTGCGCCTGCTTATAACGATATTGCTGAAGCAGCAGGGAGGTAGAATTTTTTCCTCGCCGAAAATAAGACGCCGATAAAAATTTCATAGAATACCTCGTTTCTCTCGAATATTTTTCTCTTGAATTTTGATATGTTCTTTACCGAGAAAGGGGAACGTAAACGAAATTCCATTCCCACTCCGCTTTAATTTTATCTGTTTTGGAAATAATAATAGATATATGCCTGCCTAACATTTGACAAATGGAAAATGTACAAAGAACTATCTGCAAAGACACAGATGCCGTCAACGGCATGACCGAAAACCAGAAAAAAACATTTAGATACACTAAAAATCAGAACTTCTACTATCATAAATTACGGAACATATGTACCGCTTCCCGGCATTCCGCCGGGAAGCGTTTCCCTTATTTCATGAAAATATTGGCCAAGTCGTTAAAGAATACAACCACCATTAACACCATAAAAAACATCAAGCCCACAAAATGAACCATTCCTTCTTTTTCGGGCGGTATCGGTTTCCCCCTGATAATCTCTATCAGCAGAAATACCAGTCTGCCGCCGTCCAGCGCGGGGATGGGAAGCAGATTCAGTATTCCCAGATTCACCGACAGCATCAATGTGATATTCAACATGCTCAGCAGAACGCTCTGCCAGCCGTAATTTTTGGCCTCCTCGTAGGTTTTGCCCACCACGTTCACCGCAATGCCCACCGGTCCGGCCACGTCCTGACGCTTGACTCTTCCTTGGAATATCATCCCAAGACTCTTGTAAGTGGCTTTTACGGAATAGCGCATTTCATACCAGGCGTATTTCAAGGTTTCAAACCCCTTGGGCGACACAAAATCCGAATTCATCACTCCCAGCAGATAAATCCCCGAAGCCTCGTCATATTGAGGGGTCAGCATGGCCTTATTTCTAACGCCGTCCCTTTCATAGACCACTTCCAAAGCTCCGCCCCGGTAAGTGGCCTGCATGTACAATGAAATTTCCTGATACAGCCCAATCTTCTCTCCATTGATGGAAAGTATCCTATCCCCATCCTGAAGCCCTGCCGCTTCCGCACCGCCGCCTTCCGATACCTGCGTGGCAACGGGGTCGCGAATTGCAATGATATCCGTCATATTCACCATAATAAACGCAATCACAAAGGCAAGGAGAAAGTTAAATATGGGGCCCGCCGCCACTGTGGAAATTCTTCCCCATATGGGCGCCCTCAAAAACGAACCTTCGCCGGGTTCCTCCTCCTTCTCCGCCAGTCCGTCCTCACCCTCAAACATACAGGCACCGCCGATAGGAAAAAGCTTCAGCGAATATTTTGTCCCCCCTTTTTGAAAAGAGCAGAGCGTCGGCCCCATTCCCACGGCAAATTCAACCACATGAATGCCGTTGGCCTTCGCCAGAAGAAAATGTCCGAATTCATGGGCGATCACCACAACGCCAAATATGATGATGAATAATATAATCGTAATCATTTACAAAGCAATCCTTCCTGCACATATTCATAAGTCTCCCGCTCCGCCGCCAGAATCTCCTCAACCGACGGATTGGAAATCACATGATGCCTTTCCATGGCTTCCCCGATGATATCCGCAATTTTCAGATAGGATATCCTGTGATCCAAAAACAGCGCCACCGCCTTCTCATTAGCGGCATTATACACCGTGGGCATACTTCCTCCGGCTTTGGCCGCTTTATATGCAAGCGCAAGTCCCGGAAACGTCTCCGTATCCGGCTTTTCAAAAGTAAGCCGGCCCAATTCAAAAAAGTCAACCCTTTTCCCGCCCATATACCGCCTTTCCGGATAAAACAAGGCGTACTGGATAGGAAGCTTCATATCCGGCGTCCCAAGCTGCGCAATGATGGCGCCGTCCACATACTGCACCGCGGAATGTATGATGCTCTGGGGATGTATGACTACCTGAATCTTGTCAAGCTCCACTCCGAAAAGCCACTTTGCCTCCATCACTTCCAGTCCCTTATTGACAAGCGTGGAGGAATCGATGGTAATCTTTGGGCCCATGGTCCAATTGGGATGCTTCAAGGCATCCTCCGGCCGGACGGTTTCCAGCTGCCGTCGCTTCCAGCCCCGAAACGGTCCTCCCGACGCGGTCAAAAGAATTTTTTCCACAGCGCTTTTGTTTTCTTCAAAAAGAGATTGAAAAATAGCGCTGTGTTCGCTATCCACCGGAAGAATGGAGACGCCGTGTTCCTCTGCCAGAGGCATGATGATATGTCCTGCCGTCACCAACGTTTCCTTGTTGGCAAGCGCGATATTCTTGCCCGCCCTTATGGCGGCGATCGTAGGCTTAATCCCAATCATTCCCACAATGGCCGTCACCAATACCTGACTTTCCGGCAGAACGGCAATTTCCAGCAGACCCTCCATCCCGGCCACAATTTTTACATTCAAGTCCGCGACT
Organism: uncultured bacterium; assembly: GCA_948467735.1. GTDB lineage: Bacteria > Bacillota > Clostridia > Lachnospirales > Lachnospiraceae > Acetatifactor. The sequence goes on along the minus strand of CAOKFN010000009.1, from coordinate 83,539 downwards.
CTTGTTCGCAGATCCGCCGCCGCTTCCTCCGTCCACATTCCCGCTGTCAACGGGTGGAATTCCCGAATCTGCTCTTCCATTTTTTTCACATTGGTGCCCGCCGCCAGAGCCGTCACTTGACAGTCCGCTTGTGTGCGTACCACTTCCAGCGTCTGCGTTCCAATAGAACCGGTTGACCCCAATATCGCTATCCTTTTCATACAAACATCCTCCGCCCTATGACAACAGCAGAATTGTCAGAAAATAAGTCATGGGCGCGGTGACAATCATGCTGTCAAATCTGTCCATAATCCCGCCGTGTCCGGGAATTAACCTGCCATAATCCTTGATATCCACATTGCGCTTGATTCCGGAAGCCGCCAAATCGCCCACCATGCTCATCACTGCCCCCACACCGCAGATGACAGCCATCATCCAAGCGATTCTTGGGTCGCCAAAGGCTTTTTCCACAACAAAAAAACCATACAGCCACCCCAGCAGCGCGGAACCCAATACTCCCCCAATACACCCTTCCAGCGACTTTTTCGGGCTTAAGACAGGAAATATTTTCTTTTTTCCAATCAATTTTCCGACGACATACGCACAGGTATCACATCCCCAAGAACTAATCAATATCATCCACACCATATAAAACCCTTGATGATACATTCTGGTCTGATATACAAAAGACAAAAGCACCGGCGCATAGAGAAACGAAAATACGGCGGTCATCACCTGTTCCGCGTGATATTTGGGGAACGCCGCCACATAAGCAAACAAAAACGCCAGAAAAACTCCCACAATGCACATCAAAAGCATGGTATGACTTCCGGAGAAATACAGCAGCAGATAATAAGCCGTAATCCCCGCCATTCCAATCAGTTCCAGTCCGAAACCGCACTTTAACGCTTTGGTCAGTTCCTTAAACGCCGCTAAAGAAATCGCCCACAATACAAGCGCCAGCAGACTCCCGCCCAGACTCATTGTGGTAAGAGCCACAAACATCAGCACGATTCCGCTCGCCAATCTGGTCCAAAACATAAAGCCGTTCCTCCTTTACAACCCCTGCGCCTTTTATTCTTTCATCCGTTCTCCAAACCGCCATATCGCCTGTTTCTATGATTATATGCCTCCACGGCTTTTATCAATTCCTCCTTGGTGAAATCAGGCCACGCAATATCCGTAACATAAAATTCCGTATAGGCGAGCTGCCACAGGAGAAAATTTGAAATTCTCTGCTCCCCGCAGGTACGAATCAATAGATCAGGTTCCGGCACCCCCGCCGTATCCAGAAGACTGCTGACGGTCTCCTCGGTGATATCCTCGGGCGAAAGCCGCCCTTGTGCCGCCGCCCCTGCTATTTTTCTGGCGGCGCGCACAATTTCATCCCTGCCTCCGTAATTGATGGCAATCTGAAAGTGAAGGCCGTCATTCTGTTTCGTCGCCTCTTCCAGCTCCTGAATGCGCGTGCGGATATCCTCATCAAGACGGGATTTTTCTCCCAGCACCTTGACGCACATGCGATTCTTTTCCGCCGTCTTCAGACAGGTTTTCATATAATTGCGCAGAAGCTTCATCAGCGCGTCCACCTCATCCTTGGGACGATTCCAGTTCTCGGTGGAGAAAGCATATACGGTCAAATACTGAATGCCCATCTTATAGGCCTCCTCGCAGATAACTTCCACCGTTTTCGCTCCCTGCGCATGACCGTAATTGCGCGGCATCCCTTTGGCCTTCGCCCATCTGCCGTTTCCGTCCAAAATAATCGCCACATGACGCGGCATTTTCAACTCTTCACCCATTCCAGCTCCCATTCCGCCACAGAATCAATGCCTGTTTTCCTTCAAGACAACCGGCCGAATCAAAATGCCGTACAATTCACTCCGCAATATCAGACCGTCATAATTTCCTTGGATTTCTTTTCCATCATGGCGTCCATATCCTTGATATATTTATCCGTCAGCTTCTGAAGCTGATCCTCCAGCTGTTTGATTTCATCCTCGGAAACTTCCGTTTTTCCCAGCTTCTTCAACGCGTCATTACCGTCTCTGCGGATGTTTCTAACCGCAACCTTTCCCTCTTCCGCCTTCTTCTTTACGTCCTTAACCAGCTCTTTTCTGCGCTCCTCCGTAAGCTCAGGGAATACCAGCCGAATCACATTGCCGTCGTTAGAAGGCGTAATCCCCACATCCGACGCCATGATCGCTTTTTCAATCGCCTTAATCAACGACTTCTCCCAAGGCGCAATTTGAATAATGCGGGCCTCAGGCACGGTAATGTTGCCCACCTGCTGAAGCGGCGTGGGAGTTCCGTAATAATCCACACGAAGTTTGTCCAAGACATGCGGATTCGCACGCCCCGCACGGATTGCATTGTAATCGCTCTCCAAAAATTCAAACGCTTTCTTCATCCTGTCCTCATATTGCTGTAATCTGGCATCCATTTTTTATCCTCTCTCTTTCTCTTAGTTTATGCTGCACACCAATAAAACCTGCCGCGAATCCCGACTGCAGACCGCACTGGCCATGCCTCTTGTTTTTTATTCCACCACTACTTTGGTACCGCTGAATTTTCCCTTTAGGGTATTTACTATGCTGTTCTCTCCGCTCAAGCCAAATACCCACATGGGCATCTTATTATCCCTTGCCAAAATCGAAGCCGTCATATCCACCACCTGAAGATTTTTCGCAATCACCTCTTCAATATGGACCTCATCATATTTTTTTGCCGCAGGATTCTGGTTGGGATCCGCGTCATACACACCGTCGATGGACTTCGCCAGCAGAATCACATCTGCCTCCACCTCAATCGCCCGAAGCACCACGCCCGTATCCGTAGAAAAATAAGGATGCCCCGTTCCGCCGGCAAAAAATACCACTTTCCCCTCCGCAAAATACTTATTTGCCCTATCCTTGGAAAAAAGCTTGGTAAAAGTTCCGCACGCAAACGGAGTTAATATACTGGTCTCCATTCCCACGGAACGGAAGACTTCAGATACGTAAATACAGTTCATAATCGTGGCAAGCATGCCAATCTGATCCGCCTTGGTACGGTCAATATTCTCGCTGGTTCTCCCCCTCCAGAAATTGCCGCCGCCAATCACAATGCCTATCTGCATTCCGTCTTCCGCGAGTTCTTTCACCTGCAGGGCGGTCTTCCTGACCGTTTCTTCATCAAAACCCGTCTTTTTCTCACCCGCAAGCGCTTCCCCGCTCAATTTTAACAATATCCTTCGCATCCCCGTCACGCCCTTTCCTAAATTTGATATTTCATGCAGTACAGTCGTTATACAAGGACGCCCCTCAAGGAAGCGTCCTGCCGGACGTCTGAACATTATCCTGCCATTTTATGTGCTGAATCAGCGGAGTTTCATCCGTAATCGGCAGAATCACCGTATCTTCCATGCTCTGAATCGTTTCAATGATTGCAGGCAGCGCCTCCACCGTAGTCGTTTTTATCGCCGTGTCATGCATCAAAATAACGGCCGTGCTGTACCTGCCCACATTCGCAGTGCAGTTCTCCAGCAATGTCTCCACGGGAAGAACCACGCTGCCCCCGTCCCCGGAGGATATGTTCCAGTCAAAAAAACGTGTTTTCTGTTCATCCAGATACCTTGCGAACTCCGCCATCTCTATGGTACGGCTTTTCACCGTATTCGAGCTGCCCCCGGGAAACCGATAAAGGGTACAATTCACTCCTACAGTCTCATAGAGAAAATCTCTCTGCCTTACAAAATCCTCGGCAAAATTCTCAACCGACGCATAAAGCTCCCCATATTTATGGCTGCAGGAATGCATGCCCAGAGTATGCCCGCCTTCCACAATTCGATTTAAAATATCCTTATTGGCAGCATTATCCCCCACTACAAAAAAGGTCGCCTTGACGCCATATTCATCCAATATGTCCAAAATATCCTGTGTATGATTACTTGGGCCGTCGTCAAAGGTCAAATAAACCTTATGTGCTGCGGCTGCCTGAGCGGCAGTCTCTTTGGCATCCTCCTTGTCTTCCCGCCCGCTCTCTTTGTTATCCTGAATTTTTTTGTCGTCCGGTGTCTTTTTGTCGTCCTTGGTCTCTTCCTGCCCGGTATCCGGTTCTTTTGAATCCCTGCTTTCCCCGGCTTCCTTTCGCACGGTCTGAAGCTCCTCCGCCAAATGCCCCAGCTGCACCTGCTGTCTTGACGCAAGCAGAGATAACTCTTCCACCTGTCCGCTGAGAACTTCTATGGTACCCTTCTGATCTTGTACTCTGACAAGCAGCGCGCCGCAAAGCGCTATCAACATTACAATCGTTATGCCAGTCATACACATATTGCAATACTTTAGCCATCGCACCCGCCTGCGCCTGCCCGTCTTCTGCATATTGTCTTCCGCCATATTTCATCCCAAACCTTTTAAAACCTTCACATGTAGTATAGCATATTCCTCTTTTATGTGAAAGACAAAATTAAAAAAAGGACATTAAAAATTCTTTCGATATTTTTTCCGTGTATTTTTTTCCTGATGACAGCTATGACCGCAGCAGCCGGAACAGCCCGCGCAGCCTCCCCCGCACGCTCCCTTGCCATTCCCGCCGAACCGGCCTCTCAAAATAAAAAACACAATGACAGCCAAAATTGCAACAATAATAAAATCCGCCATTTTTACCTCCGCAGGGTTCTCCTTTTCCTATATTGAGAACCATTCTCATTTATAATATATGACAGATATTCCTCATTGTCAAGTATTATATCCCCCCTCCCTATCAGGACAATCCTGTCCACAAGATCACTGCCGTTTTTTCGTCTCCCCAATCCGAATGCCCCTTAACACGGCCATACCTCTTCCTCGCAGGCTCCGGATTCTCTTCCATGGTATCCTTTATTTCTGTCGGCGATACCTTTGAAGGACAAGCTTTGATGAGGCAAAAATTTTTCTCGTAATTTGCGGAATTTCTGTAAAAATCCGATTGCTTTCCTTCCTCCCATATGCTATCATTTTCCTCATGGGGTGCTGCCCGTATCACGGCCAGCGGTTCGCCTTTCGCCAAGATGAGTACATTTTGAGAGCTTCCAGTACATTTAGGAGGATGATACATATGGAAAATATTACGAAAGGCAAAGGATATGATGCTAGAGACGGTCCTTAAGATTCTGGGCATTGTCGCTTCCCTCGTCAACACTACTGTGAGGGTGATAGACATTGTCCACAGGACGAAAGATAAACATCAAAAAAGCAACCGCTCATCTGCCAAGTAGTCGGTTGCTTTTTGAGCAACAATAACTGAGGCGAACCGTTGATTTACGGTCAGTACCTCTTTTATTTGTATACTACCATTCTGTCAGCGGTATGTCAAGATATTTTTCTTCCTGCGCACCCTGAAAATCTATATAAAACTCTTTTTGTCACATTTTTCGCAAAATCCGATTGCTTTCCTCCCTCCCATATGCTATCATTTTCCTCATGGGGTGCTGCCCGTATCACGGCCAGCGGTTCGCCTTTCGCCAAGATGAGTACATTTTGAGAGCTTCCAGTACATTTAGGAGGATGATACATATGGAAAATATTACGAAAGGCAAAGGATATGATGCTAGAGACGGTCCTTAAGCCGCTTCCCTCGTCAACACTATTGTGAGGGTAATAGACATTGTCCACAGGACGAAAGATAAACATCAAAAAAGCAGCCGCGATCCCGCCAAGTGACCGACTGCTTTTAAGCAACCATAACTGAGGCGAACCGTTGATTCACGGTCAGTACCTCGTTTATTTGTATACTACCATTCTGTCGGCGGTATGTCAAGATATTTTTCTTCCTGCGCACGACAAACGGATAAAATCCTTATAAAAACTCTTTTTGTATCATTTTTCGCAAAATCCCATTGCTTTCCTCCCTCCCATATGCTATCATTTTCCTCATGGGGTGCTGCCCGTATCACGGCCAGCGGTTCGCCTTTCGCCAAGATGAGTACATTTTGAGAGCTTCCAGTACATTTAGGAGGATGATACATATGGAAAATATTACGAAAGGCAAAGGATATGATGCTAGAGACGGTCCTTAAGATTCTGGGCATTGCCGCTTCCCTCATCAACACTATTGTGAGGGTGATAGACATTGTCCACAGGACGAAAGATAAACATCAAAAAAGCAGCCGCTCCTCGCAAAAGTAGTTGGCTGCTTTTTTAATAACCAATTAACAGAGGCGAACCGTTGATTTACGGTCAGTACCTCGTTTATACATATACTACCATTCTGCCTAATACATGTCAAGAGTCTTCTTCCCATATACTCCAAAAAATTATTATTGTCGGCCTAAAAATACAGCCGTTCAACCTTACAGCAAGGCGCGGCCACGGCAGCAGATGAAGCTCTTTCCTCGAAGACACGCTTTCCCGATGATGAAAAGGGCTGCCGCATCAAGGAAATTCATTATAGCATTTTTCTTGATATGCGGCAGCATACCTTTTGCATTCATACCTTACGCATTAACATCTTAATGCGACAGCCTCATAAGACCGACTATATAATGAAACTTCAGTCCGGCTTTAAGGATTGTCTTCCCGCTTATCCGGGAACTTTTCTTCCGGATAGCTCCCACAGATATGTCTCCGATAATAGACGTCCGGATTATGATGTCCCCTGAGACGATACCAGACATCTTCCGGAACGCCATCATATCGCCTCACCTGCCCGTCGCTCAAGAGCTTGACCTCCAGAATGGCACATTGCGGATCATATCCCAATGTTTCAATCAGCGTACTGAAAAAACTGATATAGTAAATTGTCTTACCCTCCATTTAATGTATTGTCAACATGTTCCCATAGCAATTTCGTTTATTTGTTAATATGTATAAACAAAGGCTCCCGTATCGTTTGTTCCCTCTAAATAACCGTCCACATCCGCATAATGTACACAGGTAACGCGATACGTTTCACCCTTTACAGCCTTCGTGTATGTAATGCAGACCAACATCATAGTGCGGTCTTGGATTTCTCCTCCCTCGGAAGTACCCACCGTAGACCAGCCATACCACACCTTCTTCTGAATTTTAACATCCTTTACCCCTATCACTGAAGCTTTTCCCGACGCCCCTGTGGTAATATCGATATACATGCCATCGTCATGCCCGCTGATACTGATAATACACTGTGAAAGAGATGTATACGGCATTGCGCCGTCCTCCATGTCAATCACTTTAGCATCCAGCACATCGGGAGCTTCCTCCACCACTTCCACATCCCCAGCCTCTGCCGCCAGACAAGTAAAATCAAAACTCCCTGCAAGCAATGCTATCACAATTGCCCCGCTCATTATCATTTGTACTATTCTTCTCATTTCTTTCTCTCCTTTAATAAATTTTTTAGAAGGACTTCCCATTCTCCTTTCCCATAAGACACATTTCAAATTATCCCTTTATATTATAAATGGCCTGAGAAAGCATTTTATTACAAGAAATTTCAATTTTTTACAAATTTTTACAAATATTTTTTAACACAGCGCCAATACTCTTCGATTAATCCTTTTAACACTTCTAAATCGTCATGTCCCTGTATAAAAAATTGACAATTCTCATCATAAAAATATATCACATAGTATTTCCTTCCTGTTTCTTCTACCCTATTATAAATATACATTTCTTTTTGGTCTATTTTATAACTGTCATAATAACTATAATCTAAAAACCCTTCTGTATTAAAAGACATATTTCCATAATACATTACCATTCCAAAAAGCACCTTCTTACTTACAGGTTTATCCGAATAATAGCTGGTTATCTTATGAAAGTTTCTACCTTCTTCTACCTCAAAACAATCCCACTCATAATTCTCCGGCATTTCAAATCCCTCGTCAATTTCCAGCCACTCCTCCGCCCACTCCGGCGCCTCTTTCCTATCATAATGCAGGCTCACTCCCTTCACATCTGTTATCACATCCTTTGTCACATCCGCATCCAATTCATCCGGCGAAGTCAACATCTGCGTCCTTTTATCGCTGCGTTCCAGCCAATGAAAAAATCCGGTATTGGGACCTGCCGTCGCCTGAGCGCCGCCCACCACCGATATAATCAACAGCACTAACACCGCCGCCGCAATATATTTATAGCGAATCACAACACTCCCCTGACCTGCACGATTTCCATTGTAAGCAGGCATAATCCCAAGCTCCTCTGATATCTCCATGGACTTCCCAGCCCCATATCTCTCCGATACCTTCCGCCCCTTTGGTAATTTCCGCTTCTTTGATAACTCCTGCTTCTCCGATAACTCCTGCTTCCTCGAAGTCTCCGCACTTACATACATTCCTGAAGACTTTCCCACAAGCCCCGGCCTTCCTGCTGCTGCGGAACCTCCCAACGATTCCGACCCTCCCAGCTCCGCTTTCGCATACTTTCCCACAGGCTCCATTGCGGTTTGCGCCCTTCCCAGCCCCGACTCCACAGGCTCGAACGCGGACTCCGACCTTCCCAGACCCGATTCCACAGGCTTGAACGCGGACTCCGACCTTCCCAGAGCCGCCTTCGCAGGCTCGAACGCGGACTCCGACCTTCCCAGACCCGACTCCACAGGCTCGAACGCGGACTCCGACCTTCCCAGCTCCGATTCCGCCTCTTCCCGCTCTCTCACAATCCCCTGAAAACGTCTCCAAGCATCGTCGGCGCATACCACTGCCCCTTTCTCCAGCGGTTCCGCACTCTCCAGCAGATACAAAATACACTCCACTGCCTTTTCATCATACTCCTCTTCGGAAGCATACAAAGTATACCAATCCAGTTTATCCTTTAATTCCTTCACTGGCAGCCCTTTATTTGGGTTCATTTTCTCCTGTCCCTTCATCCTGTTCACCTTCCCAGCCCCTCATTCTGTTCACCTTCTTAATCCTCCAGCCCGTTCTTCAATCTACTCCTCAAACGCGACAGCCGCACTCTCATATTATTTTCTGTAATTCCTTCCGCCTCTGCCATCTCCGAAATGGTACTGCCAAACAAATAACGCCTCTTTATCAGCCGCCATCCCTTCTCCCCTAACATGGTAAGCGCCGACACCTCCAGCTCTTTGACACTATAATGCACATCCTCCTTTGCCAATTCCGGACACTCCTGTTCCAAGGGCTCCGCCCTTCTATACCGCATACTCTTTCTGCATTCCAATATTTTGTAACGAGCAATCCGCAGCAGCCACAACTGCGGGTTAGGATGTCCCCTAAATTCACCATATTTTAAATAAGCCGTATAGAAAGTTTCCTGTGCAATATCTTCCGCAATCTGTTTGTTTGGAAATATACGATATACATACTTGTATATTCTCTCAAAATTATTTTTATAAAATTCCGCAAACCCGTCATCCTTCTCAAGTGCAGATCGTCTTTCATCCATTGTCTGTTCCGCCACCCCATCCGCTGCAAACTGAATCCCCCTGCTATCAATATTATCATTTTTAACCGTTAGTACTGACCGTTCAAATCCGCCCCATACATAAACACCTTTCTCCCCGCCCTCGCCGCAGGGCTGTCTCCAGCCTTAATTTACCATTATTTGCTGGTAGAAAGATGTGATTTTATAATCAGAAGAATAATTTCAATTATTTTTAGTATTCCTAAACCCCTTGCGAAAATAATTCTGATATAATATAATAACAATTTAGATAAGAGCAAGTCAACAATCGGCCGCCAATATTCTGCGAAAAACTCAGGTTTTTGCAAGAATAGGCAGTTTCATACACATTTGCTTATACTCACGAGCAATCAAATACCTCGCGGGAATAAAATTTTCCGTCAGTCCGCCGCCCGTGAATCGGGCGGCATGGCAGACCGTCGTCAGCATACATTACAGAAAGGATTGCCGCGCAGTCCCCCGTCAAGACAGCATCGCCGCACAAACACAGCGCTGCCGCCCCGGCCGGAATTCGCGGCGGATAAAAAAGATGAGTTTTGAATTTATAAAAAAGCTGCCCACACCGGCAGAAATCCGCGAACAATACCCGCTCCCTCCGGCGCTTGCCGAAACGAAACGGATCCGGGACGAAGAAATCAAAAAAGTTATCACGGGGGAAAGCAGTAAATTCCTTGTGATTATCGGCCCCTGTTCCGCAGACAATGCGGATTCCGTCTGCGACTATGTACATCGGCTGGCCAAAATATACGATAAAGTAAAGGACCGGCTGATTTTGATTCCCAGAATTTATACCAACAAGCCCCGCACCACCGGAGAAGGCTACAAGGGCATTATCCACCAGCCCGACCCTGAAAAGAAGCCCGACCTTCTGAACGGGCTGATTGCCATGAGGAAAATGCACATCCGCGCCATCGAGGAATCCGGCCTCACCGCCGCGGACGAAATGCTCTATCCCGAAAACTGGAGATACCTTTCGGACATATTATCCTATGTGGCCATCGGAGCGCGCTCCGTGGAGGATCAACAGCACCGGCTGACCGTGAGCGGTTTCGACGTTCCCGCCGGCATGAAGAATCCCACCAGCGGAGACTTGTCCGTGATGCTGAATTCCGTATATGCCGCCCAGCATCCTCATTCCTTCATCTATCGGGGATGGGAGGTTTCCACTACCGGAAACAAGCTGACGCACACTGTCCTGCGGGGCGCAGTCAACAAACACGGCAATAATATCCCCAATTATCACTATGAGGATTTGAATCTGCTTCTGGAAATGTACGACAAAATGGATTTGGCTAATCCCGCCTGTGTGATTGACGCCAATCATTCCAATTCCGGCAAGCAGTACGAGCAGCAGGTCCGCATCGTAAAAGAAGTAATGCACAGCCGCAGGCTCAACGCTCACATCCACAAATTGGTAAAAGGCGTTATGATTGAAAGCTACATTGAAGAAGGATGCCAGAAAGTAGGCGGGGGCGTCTACGGCAAATCCATTACCGACCCCTGCCTAGGCTGGGAAGCCTCCGAACGGCTGATTTATGACATCGCGGAATACGAATAAACGAAGCCTCCCGAATAATTTCAGGTTGTATATGCTTTGAATGATAAATATTGATGAATGCCTTCCGAATCCTCAGAATATTCTCAAAAATCCTAACAGCAGATATGGGTTGATGTACCCTTCCATAAGACAGCCCGCGGCGACTGCCATAATGATTGCCACGAGCTGTCCTGATTTTCTCAGTAGAAAACCCTTATCCATGGCCTCGTATCCGCCTCCGCCCCTGTAATAAATCCCCCGAAACACAGACTCGCACCATGAAATCAATGCAAGCATGGAAGGCACATACAGAAGATACTGGGGAAGCACGCTGACGCAGGCCAGCATCAATCCTTTCAGACCATACCTAATAAACAAAGACGCCAGAAAAGTTCCCGCGGACATTCCATACCAGAACGCCGTGCCCATGCAGGCCGCCAGTCCCAGATAAGTGGTGGAAAGCACTGCCAGAATCAACAGTCTGCCGATTCTCTTCCGCAGAATATAACAAAAAAGAGCCTTGCTGTCAACGCTCATGTATCTCAGGCGCATCAGGATATCTTCATCAAACAGACCCGACTCCTCCAGCAAAATGCTCTTTCCTATATTCATCACCACAATCCCTGCCAAAAGCCCGGCACAAAAAAAAGTAAACAATTTCCGACTTTCGGGATTCAGACTGATTCTCTTTCCTGCAAACTCCATCCTTTTCACCGCCCCGCCAATGATTTATCCCAGACACTCCACAGAATATCTTTCACCGGAATGCTTCCCTTCCATTGTATGCGGGCGGTCATGCTTCTATAACCTGTATGAATTACCTATATTTTGCGGCATAGCACAGAATGCCGCAGATGGTTTTGGAATCCTGAATCTTACAATCAAATATCATCTGCTTCAGCTCCTCCACCGAATACGCTTCCACCTGAATCATCTCATCCTCATCCAGATGCTGCTCTCCTTTTACTTTCAAATCCTTCGCCAGATAAATATCGATTTTTTCATTGCAGAATGCCACGGTGGTATAAATGGAGCTTAACAGCTCCACCTGATCACAGGAATACCCCGTTTCCTCCTCCAGCTCCCGCATGGCGGCTGCAGCCGTAGGCTCTTCCCTTCCGTTCAAGCCTCCTGCCGGAATCTCCAAGGTCTCCCGCTCCAATGCGTTCCGATACTGCCTCACCATGAGAAGCTTCCCGTCCTCACGCACCGCAACCACCGCCGCCGCACCCTTATGGTCAATCAAATCCCACTTCGCCACATTCCCGTTGGGAATCTGCATGGTATCCTGATAATAATCAATAATAGCTCCGTTTGCCACCAGTTCTCTCTTTAATCTCTTATACTCTTCCATACCTGCCATTCCTGTCCCATCATATGCCGGAAGACACACAGCCCGCATTCCTGCCCATGCCTGCCGTATGCCTCCGCTGCAAATATCAATTTTTTACTTACAATTCCCGTCCATACCTTCATTGGAGTCAATTCCTCTTTTAAAGCCAATACCCTTTGGAATCTGCCTCCTCTGAAATCAGCACACCCTTCGGAATCAATGCCTCCTCTGAAATGGGTACCCCTTTGGGAATGAATGCCTCCCTTGAAATCAGTGTCCTTTTGGAATCATTGCCCCTAAAGGCGCAGACAATTCATATAAGTCCTAAAGAACACTCAGCCCCCGGCAAGCAGCTTTTCCACGCTGACAAGCTTCACGCACAGCACAAATAAATCCACCGCCATTGCCAGCTCCTCCAAAGCGGGATAAGTGGGCGCAATTCGTATATTGCTGTCCTTGGGGTCTTTTCCGTAAGGGAAGGCGGCCCCCGCCCCCGTCAGGATGACCCCCGCTTCCTTACACTTTGCCACAATGGCCTTCGCACAGCCCTCCATGGCGTCAAAGGAAATAAAATACCCTCCGTTCGGCTTGGTCCACTCGCCGATTCCAAGCCCCGAAAGCTCCCTGTCCAGCACATCAAGCACCGCCTCGAATTTATGACGCATCTGCTCCGCGTGTTTCTTCATGTGAAGCGCAATGCCGTTGATATCCTTAAAGTAACGCACATGACGCAGCTGATTGATTTTATCATAGCCGATGGTCATAATGGACATGCTCTTTTTAATTTCTTCCAGATTTGCCTTGGAGGACGCAATGGCAGAAATCCCGGCGCCGGCAAAAATCACCTTTGAGGTGGAACAGAATTCAAATACCATATCCGGATTCCCCGCCTCCTCGCAGAGCGACAGAATCTCCGGCAGCTCATCCTGCCTGTCGTCATAGAGATGATGCATCACATAGGCATTGTCCCAGTAAATGCGAAAATCCTTGGCCGCAGGCTTCAGCGCGGCAAACCTTCTCACCGTTTCCTCCGAATACGTATAGCCTTGAGGATTGGAATATTTGGGCACGCACCAGATTCCCTTAATGCTCTCATCCTCGGACACCAGCTTCTCCACCAGATCCATATCCGGCCCTTGGGGCGTCATAGGCACATTAACCATCTCGATTCCAAAATACTGGGTGATCGCAAAATGCCTGTCATAGCCGGGCACCGGGCAGAGGAACTTTACCTTATCCAGCCGACACCACGGAGTGCATCCGTTTACGCCGTGGGTCACGGAACGGGAAACCGTATCAAACATAATCGCCAGACTACCGTTGCCGCATACAATGACATGATCCGCAGGAACGCCCATCATATCCCCAAGCAGCTTCCTTGCCTCCGGAATCCCTTCCAGCACACCATAATTGCGAACATCCACACCGTCCTCCGTCTTCATGCTGCTTTCGGAATTCAATGTATCCATAAAGTCCATTGCCATATCCAGCTGCGATACCGCCGGCTTTCCTCTGGACATATCCAGCTTCAGGCCTTTGGCCTTCTCCGCCTCATATGCCTTATCCAGCTCTGCCTTTAATGATAACAATTCTTCTTTACTAAGCTCCTGATATGCTTTCATCTCTTCCTCCGTCTGTCTTATAATCTGTATCATTGGATAATCGTATACAATCATACACCTTCCATATCATACTATAAGATTTGCCATTATACAAGAGAAAATTGCAAAAAATAACGGAAATCCTTTTTGGGATGAAATCTTCATAAGCGCCTGAAACATCTTCCGTTTATGCGGCCATGCATATTCTGTCATATTATGTCCCAATGCCCCGGAAGCACAAGGGAAACGTCCGGTGTGTCTCTCTACAGAAATCAAAACCGCCGCCAAATGAAAATGCCGCCGGATGCTTCCCCACCCTGCGGCATTTCTCTCCATAAGCCCCCGCTTCCCTTTACAGCGCCTCAATCACCAGCCCATGGGCAATCCCCGGCACGCTCTTTCCTTCATTAAAACTGGTCTTGCTAAGCAGCGCCCCCGTGGGCATAAACAGCACCTTCTTCCAGTTATTTTCCTCCAGCTGCTTTAAAATATAAGCCGACAAAGTAACGGCGCTGCAGCCGCAGCCGCTTCCGCCCGCATGGGTATCCTGTGATTCCCCGTCAAATATTTCAATGCCGCAGTCCATATGCTGCTCCGAAATGTCATAGCCCTTTTTCTGAAGCAGGTCTATCAATACCCTCTGGCCCACTTTTCCCAAGTCTCCGGTGATAATTTTGTCATAATCCCCCGGCTGGCTGGCAAAATCCGTAAAATGCTCTTCCAGCGTGGAAGCCGCCGCAGGCGCCATGCAGGCCCCCATATTCATGGAATCTTTCAAACCAAAATCCACTATTTTCCCCACCGTCATACCGGTAATGCGGGCTCTGGGCCCGTTCTTCCCCCGCGCAAAGGTTCCCTTTGTTCCCGGCGTTCCATTCGCTTCCGACGCTCCCTGACCTGCCGACAGGACGAACGCGCCGCTTCCCGTTACGGTCCATGTGGCCGAAAGCGGGCGCTGATTCCCATATTCCAGCGGAAAGCGGAACTCCTTTTCCGCGCTTGCAAAATGGCTGGAAGTGACGCAGACCACCTTTTGGGCGAAACCCCCCGCTATGCTCATGGTTCCCAAAAGCAGAGACTCCCCGCAGGTGGAACATGCGCCGTACACGCCGAGCAGCGGAATCTGATAGGTGGAAATCCCAAAGGATGTGGCAATGGACTGTCCCAGCAGGTCTCCCGCAAAAATAAAGGAAATATCCTCCGGCCGTAATCCCGCTTTATCCAATGCCAGTCCCACCGCGTCCTTTTGAAGAGTACTCTCCGCATCCTCCCAAGTCTCGCACCCGAACATATCATCCTCGCCCACTTTGTCAAACAACAGTCCCAGCGGCCCCTGTCCTTCCTTGGTTCCCACAATGCTGGCGCTGTTTAAAATGTATACCGGCTCCTCCGGCTTCATGCTTGCCTTCCCTAATCTCTGATTCATCCTGATACCTCCCTGCCCGCTTCCTAAAAGAACGCACAAACCCCGCTCTCAAACATCCATACACAAAATTCATGACAATATTACGCCCCGATACCGGACGCGCACATTCTTAACCGGCCCGTAACTATAAAAGACCGATACACCGCTTATCCGGCGTATCAGTCCCTATTATTTCCCGCTCCCCAAAAACTATACCTTTCGGCCGAACTCGTCAGGCCTCGTATCTTTGGCTCTGGGCGCGAATCAGCTCCTCATCCTCAAAATAATTGATTTTCATAGCGCTCTTGACCTCGGACAAGGTCTGCGCCGCCATTTCTCTCGCCGCTTCGCTTCCTTTTTTTAGTATGTCATAAATTCCGGGAATATCCTTTTCCAATTCCTTCCTGCGGTTTCGGATTGGTTCCAATGTCTCCTGCATAATATTTTCCAAAAATTTTTTTACTTTAATATCGCCCAGACCGCCCCGCTGATAATGGGCCTTCAATTCATCCAGATTGGCATATTCCGGCAGGTATCTCTCGAAATGCTCCTGCCTGCAGAACGCGTCCAGATAAATAAATACCGTATTGCCCTCCAAATGCCCGGGGTCGCTGACCTTTAAATGCAGGGGATCCGTAAACATATTTCTAATCTTGGCACGGACTTCATCCGCAGTATCCGCAAGATAAATGCCGTTGTTAAGGGATTTGCTCATCTTCGCCTTGCCGTCGATTCCCGGCAGCCTCTTGCTGGCCTCGTCCTTGGGCAGAATCGCCTCGGGCTCCACCAGCACGGGCGCATACACCGTGTTGAATTTATGCACGATTTCTCTTGTCTGCTCAATCATGGGGAGCTGATCGTCTCCCACGGGCACCGTGGTGGCTTTAAACGCGGTAATGTCCGCCGCCTGACTGATGGGATAAGTAAAGAATCCCACCGGAATGCTTGCCTCGAAATTGCGCATCTGAATCTCATTCTTCACAGTGGGATTCCTCTGAAGCCTTGCAACCGTCACCAAATCCATATAATAAAATGTCAATTCACATAATTCGGGAATCTGTGACTGGATAAACAGCGTGGATTTGGCCGGGTCAAGACCGCAGGACATGTAATCCAGCGCCACTTCAATAATATTCTGCCGCACCTTTTCAGGATTTTCAATATTGTCCGTCAGCGCCTGTGCGTCGGCAATCATAATAAATACTTTCCGATACTCCCCGGAATTCTGCAGCGCCACACGCTGACGAAGGGAGCCCGCATAATGCCCCACATGCAGCCTCCCCGTGGGTCTGTCGCCTGTCAATATGATCTTTTCGTTTTTTGTTTCCATTTTTACCTCCCTGCCCGCTTCCTTAGAGAATGCCTCAACATCCCTTGGGCGTCTATAATATTGGACACCACGCTTTTCTGTCTCAACATTATAGCACGAATTAATGGGAAGGCCAATAGTTTTATCCCGCCTCCCACGGAAATCATTGAAAAGAAATCATTCGGAGCGGAAAATTCCGCCTGATTTATTTAGAAAAAATCCGCTTGGATAAAATTCTGCCTGTCTGTACATGATAAAACAGAAGCACCGCATTTTATGCTAAAACATTCCATGAGAAAAAATGCTTTCCATGGCGGAAGTTACAGAAAAGAAATTCCACGGAAAAAGCTTTCCACAAAGAAATATTTTCTACAGACCGCTGCTAAAAACGCGCCTGTGCGCAGAAACGAGGTTTTTATGAGAAAAGTTATTCCATTTAACGATAATTGGAGCTTCACAAAAGACAATATCAACTGGGAGCCCGTGACGCTGCCCCACACTTGGAACGCGGTGGACGGCATGGACGGCAGGGGCGCATATCACAGGGGGCAGTGCTGTTATATGAATCAGCTTGCCACCCCCTGCCTTCGGGACGGCCAGCGGGTTTTCTTGGAAATACTGGCGCTGTCCCTGTGCGGCAGAGTCTATGTAAACGACAAAGAAGCGGGCGGCCATGAAGGCGGCTATTCCTCTTTTGTAATTGACATCACTGACTTTCTTCATCCCCGCACCGACGAAAACGGGCTGCAGGTAGAGCCCGCCCCCAACACCATCACCATCCTCGCGGACAATGCCAATCACAGCGACGTCTACCCCCAGATGGCGGATTTTACCTTTTATGGGGGCCTGTACCGGGGCGTAAACTTAATAATCCTGTCGGAAACCCATTTTGACGTCTGCTTCCACGGCGCCCCCGGCCTTGCCGTCACGCCGGAGCTGATAGCTGCGGACAGTCCCGCCTTCCGCAGCGCCCCCTGTCATTCCGCGGACGACGCCTCGGACCACGACGTATCTCCTTTCTCCGATCACAGCGTATACCCCTCCTGCGGCTGCACCGCGGGCATATGGTCCAAGGCCATGCTGCATCTGAATTCTTGGGTGACAAACGCCTCCCCCGACTACACGGTGCGCTATCTTATCACCGACGCGGACGGAAGGGAGGTCGGGGAAATCTGGCGGCCCAGCGAATCCCCCAAAGCGGACCTCCTGCTTTCCCAGCCCCATTTATGGCAGGGCGTGGAGGATCCTTACCTTTATACCTGCACCGCTTCCCTTGTCCGACGCAACGAAGTAGTGGACGAAGTAAGCAGCCGTTTCGGCGTCCGTTCCTTCCATGTGGATCCGGAAAAAGGCTTTTTCCTAAACGGAAAGCCAATGATGCTTCGGGGGGTATCCCGTCATCAGGACAGGCTCTATCAGGGCAATGCCCTGACCAGAAAAGAGCACTACGAGGACGCGGCACTGATTCACGAAATCGGCGCCAACACCGTCCGTCTTGCACACTACCAGCACAGCCGGGACTTCTATGATGCCTGCGACGAGTACGGCTTTATCGTCTGGGCGGAAATCCCTTATATCAGCAGCCAGAGCGACGACCCGGCCGCCCACCAAAACTGCCGCCTGCAGATGGAGGATTTAATCTACCAGAATTACAATCATCCCTCCATCTGTTTTTGGGGGATTTCCAACGAAATCACCATTGCGGGCGAAAAACCCGGCCTTGTGGAAAACCATCAGGATTTAAACGCCCTTGTGAAAAAGCTTGACCCCAGCCGCCTCACCACCATCGCCCATGTGAGCATGCTCGGGCCGGACAGCCCCCTGCACGGCGTCACGGATGTGGAAAGCTATAACCATTATTTCGGATGGTATGGTGGGAGCTATGAAAATAACGAAAAATGGCTGGATCATTTCCATGCCCTTCACCCGGAAATCTGCCTCGGCCTGTCCGAGTACGGCGCGGAAGGAATTATTACCTATCAGCCCGACGAACCCAAATGCCGGGACTATTCGGAAGCCTATCAGGCCGAATATCATGAGCACATGGTTAAAATCCTTATGGAACGCCCCTATCTGTGGGGAACCCATGTCTGGAATATGTTCGACTTCGGCTGTGCGGCCAGAAATGAGGGCGGTACCGCAGGCCGGAATAACAAGGGGCTTGTCACCATGGACCGGAAAATCAAAAAGGAAGCCTTTTATGTCTATAAAGCCTATTGGAGCAAAGAACCCTTCGTCTACCTCTGCGGCAGACGCTATGCCCAAAGAACCGGGGAATACACCACGGTGAAGGTATATTCCAACCTTTCCCATGTGACCCTGTATGTGAACGGACAGCCCTTTGAGACCAAGTACGGCAGCAAAATCTTTCTCTTTGAAAAGGTGCCTCTCCGGGACGGTTTTACCTATCTGACCGCCGAAGCCGGAAACGCGCCTGCCTGCGCGGACGCATGGCTGTTCCTGCCCCATACGCCGGTGACGGATACCATCACCTTGGAAAAGGTGGATAAAAAACCTGAAATCTACACCCTTCCCATGGAAGATGACGACGCGGACGGCGTGGCAAACTGGTTTGAGACAGTGGAAAATACCGCGGACAATGTCCCCATGGAATATTCTAAAGAGCATTTTTCCGTTCACGATAAATTAAATGATATCTGTGATAACGAGGAAGCCTTCCGCATTCTGGCAGGCGCCATGTACTCCATGACGGGAATGAAGATGAAGAAATCCATGCTGGCAATGATGGGAGAAAAGACATTGTTTGAATTGTCGGATATGCTGACCGGCATGGGCGGCGCCGATTCCGACAAAAAGATTCCGGAAAACGCCATGCAGATTATCAATTCCCAGCTGAATAAAATAAAGAAAAAATAAAACAGGCAGTCATCAAAAACCCCGCAGCAGTCTGCGGGGCTTTTGACTAGGGCCGACTGTTAAAAAAGAGCTCAAAAACCAATTTTCAGACTCTCGCCTTCCACCGCAATCCCCCTGCTTCTGCTGATTGGCAGCTTCTGCTCCGCAGAAAAGCCTATGGTCTCCCCATCCCGCAGAATCACATTTTCGTTAATCACATAGCCGACAATGTCAAGGAGGAAACCATGAAGGGTTTCGGCATCGGCATGGCTGTCCACTACCTCCATCTCGTCATATCCCAAGCGCCTCATCCCGCCCGTATAGCCGCAAATTCCCTTTTTGCCATTGTAAAGTCCAACCCAGACTAAGTTAAGGATGGGGAATTGGCCTTCCTTCAGCATATCGGAAAAGCGAAGATATTGTTCCGCGTCATAGACCACATCTCCCGTGTAAACACCCAGCGCGCCTTCCTGCTTACAGGCGGAGGCCGCGGCCATGACAAGCATCCTGCCGCTTTCCAAAGGAGAGAGAACCCCCCGCATCACCGTCACCAGCAGATGCGCCCCATGGCTCTTCACCCGTTCCACGCCCTCCGGCCACATAAAGTTTTTGGCCGCCGCTTCCTCCGCTTCCCCATTGGGAACGGGTCCGGGCATCATGGAAACGGCAAGCATCGTCCCCTGACAGCTGATAACGAGCACGTCGTCGTCATCACTCTCAGCCTCTCCGGCTGCTCCGTCTCCTTCGGAACCCCCGGCCTCGTCAGGCTCATCTTCAATGCCCCATGTTTCTTTCAAATCCCGCAGAAGGGCTTCCTTGTCCCACTTGGCTTCCTTAAACAGTACACAATCCACAAATGTACCCGCATTTTCCTTCTGCTTCTCCGCCTGCTCCGCCTGCTCCATCCAATAAGAGCGCATCGATTCCACCAAGGCGGAAGCCTGCTCCACGGCTTTGGCCTCGTCATACTCCTCCATCTCGCTGAAAACATGGCCGCAATGCTCCAAATCGTTCCCCTCATATCCGCCGCAGACGCCAAGCAGCCATTTCCCCAGCAGGTTTTTCTTATATTTAAAAATATAGTAGTGCAGATCATACAGGTCAAACTCCCTCGCACACTCAATCTTTGCCGGGGCATGGCCCAGCTCCGCCGGATGGGCCAGCCATTCGGCCATGGCCTCTTTAGCGGCCTCCATTTGTTTTCTGTTCATATCATTTCCTCCTTTTTGATGTATTTCGTCCCCAATGCCCCATGGGCACGCGCCCATGCCCGTCGGCTTCCTTTTGCAAATATCATACCCGCCCAATGTAACGATTTTAAGATTATTTACTGTAACCTGCATACTAATATTTCTATTTCCGTACCGCCGAACACTTCCTTTATCCGCGCCGCCACATCTTCCCACTTTAAACGGTCAAGCCCTGCGCCGATGGCGGGCATGGCAATCCTGCGTATGCCCTCTTTTTCACAGATTTCTTTCATTTTTTCCAGAGCGGTTTTCATGGTGGCGAGGGTGGGTTTGTGAAAATAACGTTCTTTCGTGACAAGATTCAGCACGCGATCCTCTAAAATACAGTCGCCGCCCAGCCGCCCGTTCACATACTGCTCCAAATACCCCGGCCGCCTGCTGCGCAGTCTGTTTTTCATATCAAATCGTTTGTTGAACTCAAGAACAATTCCTTTTCCCATGGCGAAATCCGCGCTGATACAGTGAGCGAAATAATAGTCGTCAGAGACGGAAAACAGGTCTTTTACTTCTTCCCGATATGTCATGTCGTTTCCTCCTAAATACATGTCCGGCAGCCTGCGGCCATGATGCTGCAATTTTTCTGAAAAGACTGCGAGCCGCCGAGATAAAAGAAGCCGTTTCTGCGGCTCACCCCTCCTCCCGCTCCGGAATACAAACCGGATTAAATGTCTGCGGTTTCTGCGGGCATCTCTCCCGCAATGTCCTCGCGGCGGAATCCACCGCCTCCCGAAAACCTTTCGCAGACAGACGTATGGCGCCTTCCCCCCATATAATCATCTGTTCCAGCGCGTCGGATGTTGCTACGGTCACTTCATATTTCCTGCCGATGTTATGCACGGTCTTCTCAATATATTGATCCGCCGTCTCCGCTTCCTTCGTATAGACCACATAAATATTATGGAATTTGCCGATAGAGCCGGGATTCCCTTTCACCTTGTAAGCGTCAAACACAAGAATCAAGGTGCATTCCGTAAATCCCTGATAATTACAGCAGATATCCATGAGCTTGTCCCTTGCGCTGTCGATATTGATTTTCGCAAGGCTCCGCAGCTCCTCCCATGCAAAAATGATATTGTATCCGTCCACCAGCAGATACTCTTCCTTTTTCGCCGCCCCCGCAGAGGACGGTTTCCTGCCCCCCTGCCCGGACACTGCCCCCTCCGAACAGCCCGCCCCTTTCTCCCTCCGGCCTTCCGGCCGCAGCTGACTTTCCGGCCTTCTCTGCGCTTCCGCCTGAGGCCGGCCTTCCGCCCCTCTCTGCGCTTCCGCCTGAGGCCGGCCTTCCAACCCTCTCTGCGCTTCCTCCTGATGCCGGCCCTCCGCCCCTCTCTGCGCTTCCTCCTGAATCCGGCCTTCCGCCTCTTTCCCGCTTCCCGTATTCCGCTTATGATATCGATAGGGCGCATAATCCTGAGCGCTTTTTCCGTAGGTGCGCTTGAAAATTTCGTCGATTTCCTCCAGCGTAATATAATCCGACCTGCTCCCTGCGCCGTCCGGCAGGGCCTTTTTAGGCGCCAAGGCCTCCACAGGCTCCTCCGAAGCCTCCGCCGGGGGGACCCAGCCGCTCTCCATATGGGCATATTCCGGCACCTGCTCCCAGCCCACCACAAATCCGGCCCCATGGGCGCAGAATACCGAGGAGCAGGGATATTCCAAATCCTCCTCCGGCTGATAGCCAAACTGCTCTATGACCTCCTGCGCATTGTGGCAGGGCTCATACCCTTTCAGGCTGCAGGAGAGCCTGCCCATCCCTCTGGTATAGGCGTTCACTTCCCTCTGATAATCCTTCATCTCCGCCGCCGGAACGCTGCCCGTAAGCACGGCATATTCCCCTTGGGTCACAGGCGGCCCAAAGCTTCCCTGCATTCTGCGGATATCGGACATGGCCCGGCCGATCTGCCCCGCAGGCACCTCCAGCGTAAACGAAAAAATCGGTTCCAGCAGCAGGCTTTTGCTCCCCATCAGCCCCTGCCTGAGCGCACGATATGCCGCCTGTCTGAAATCTCCGCCCTCCGTATGCTTTTTGTGGGCGCGTCCGGTCAGAAGAGTAATTTTCATATCCGTCAGAGGCGAACCGGTCAGCACCCCCGGATGGGATTTTTCTTCCAGATGGTACAAAATCAGCCTCTGCCAGTTCCTGTCCAGCACATCCTCGCTGCAGGCCGTTCCGAACTGCATGCCGCTGCCCGGCTCTCCCGGCTCCAGCAGCAGATGCACCTCCGCATAATGGCGCAGAGGCTCAAAATGGCCGATTCCCACTGCGGCGCCCCCTATGGTTTCCTTGTAGACGATATGCCCGTCCGCAAATTCCACCTCCAAGCCGAAGCGCTCCTGAATCAGCCGTTTCAATACCTCCATCTGCACCTCTCCCATCACCTGTACATGGATGGGGACGGCGGCATTTTCCCGCCAAATGACATGAAGCTGCGGCTCCTCCTCTTCCAGCCTGCGCAGCTGCCCCAGCACCCAAACCGCGTCCGCGCCTTCCGGCAGCGCCAGCCCATAGGTCAGCACCGGCTCCAGAAGAGGAAGGCCGTTTTGTTTCTCCGCCCCCAGCCCCTGTCCCGCGAACGTTCTGCTCAATCCTGTTACGGCGCAGATGCCGCCCGCCTCCACCTGCTCCACGGTGCAGTACCGATCCCCGCCGGCTTTCCCAGACCCATCCCCGTATATGCGAATCTGATCCGCCTTCTCCTCCCATATCTCCTCCTCGGATGCGGCGCTTCCCGCGTTGCCCACGGGCATTTTCACCTTCAGCACGCCCCCCGTCACCTTTAAATGGGTGAGCCGGGTTCCGGCCGCGTCCCTTGAAATCTTGTAAACCCTCGCGGCAAACTCCTCCGGATATTGGGGGCACAGACAGTACCTTTTGATTCCCCTCAAAAGCTCCTCCACTCCGTCCAGCCGCAGAGCCGAACCGAAATAGCAGGGAAATACCTGCCTCCCCTTTATGGCCGCCGCCAAGGATTCCCGGGCAAGGCCGCCTGTTTCCAGATATTCCTCCATCAAGCCTTCCCCGCACATGGCAAGCTCCTCCAGAAACTGCTCTCCCCGCCCCTCCGCCTCCGGCCCAAATTCCTGACAGCCGGAATCCAGCGCCGCCTGCAGCTCTCCCAACAGCCTGCCCTTTTCCGTCCCCGGCTGATCCATCTTGTTCACAAAGAGGAGAACCGGAATCCCATACTGCTTTAAGAGCCGCCAGAGCGTCCTTGTATGCCCCTGCACCCCGTCGGAACCGTTGATTACCAGCAGAGCGTAATCCAGCACCTGCAGCGTCCGCTCCATCTCCGCGGCGAAATCCACATGCCCCGGCGTGTCCAGCAGGGTAATTTCCAGCCCCTCCCATGCGATCCGGGCCTGCTTGGAAAAAATGGTAATCCCTCTTTCCCTCTCTTGTGAGAAATTGTCCAAAAAGGCATCCCCGTGATCCACTCTGCCCGGCTTCCGTATCCGGCCGCAGGTATATAAAAGCCCTTCCGCAAGAGTTGTTTTTCCGGCGTCCACATGAGCTAACAGGCCCACGCAGATACGTTTTCCGGATTTCTTTTCTTCTCCCTGTCCGCCCATGAAAATGCCTCCTCTCATAAGATACACTTTTCTTAGTATACCACAAGAGGAGGCAATAGTCGAGATGCAGCGTCAGGGGATGATATGCATCCAAACATTATTTAAGTCAAGTATTTTTCATTATTGGCATAATCATAAAGCAGTCTCGTTACTTCTGACAAAATTTCGGAAACCTTGGTTTCCCAATTGGAAAATTCTTTGCCGCCGACAGGCACAGCAGCTTTTCACCCACTGTTTTACCTAGCGACAACATTGTACCCCATCTTCCGGACACAGGCCTCCACATAGGAGCCTTTGGGCACATAAATCGTCATAAAGTCAGGACATCTGTAAAAAGCGGTGTCGCTTATGGAAGTCAGGCTTTCCGGCAGCACTATTTTTTCCAGAGAAAAACACTCCGCAAACGCAAAATCGCCTAATGTGGTCAGGCCATTGCCTTCAAATACAACCTCCTCCAAGTTGTTGCTATGTCCAAACACGCCTTCTTCCAGAACGGCCACGGACTCCGGCATTGTCACCGAAATAAGATTCGGATTATAGTAAAACGCATAGGTTCCTATGGTTTCCACGGTATCAGGAACGACCAGCGTTTCCACCGCAGGCGCATATAAAAGGACTGTCCTGCCCTTATTGTATAGACATCCGCCGGACGCCTCAAAATACGGATTGTCCGGGCTGCATGTAAGGCTGGTCAGCTTTGGGCACTGAGTAAACACACGTTTTCCTATCGTCTTAACCGTCGCTGGTATTTCTATGTTCTGCAGCTGGGTACATGTATTAAAGGCGCTGTCCCCAATGTATCGAAGCTTGGGCGGCAGCTTTACCGTTGTCACCGTTTTATCCATGGACAGAAAATCCTTCCCGATTCCTACCACCTTCTGCCCGCCAATCTTATCCGGAATCTCATGGACGGCAATCTCTTCGGGGCCGTCATACTGGTACAGTTCAATTCCCGAATAACTGCCGCTGTAACGATAGCTGTACAGAGAATCCCTTTCCTTGATGGAATAATATCTCGGCGCGGTCTCATTATACCCCGCGTCCGCCTCGTAATAGACGCCGTCCGCTTCAATCATGGCGTTCTTATGCCCTCTTCCGGCGCCGCTGTCGCGGTTCCCGTTCCTCACCCATGCCTTCAGCCCCGCTTTTTCACAAATCCGCAGGATGGCGTCCGTGCTCGCCCAGCAGTCCCCGCCGCCGCAGATAATCATGGAAACGGCGCCGGAATGGGACGCGGAATAGTCATAGCCTGCGGCAAACCTGCATGCCTGCTCAATTTTCTCGTGCGCCGTCATGGATAGCGTAATGTTCTCGGCAATATACTGATCTATCACCTGCTCAGCGTATATGGGGGCATAATCCAGAACCGCTGCCTTAATATCGACATGCTGCTTTCCCGCCGCCACACGAACCGTGAATTCTCCATAAGTGATTTCTTTTGTGACGCTTGAGGGTTCCTCCCCATCCAAGGGGCGGGAATATCCCACCGAAAATCCTCCCTTGTCATACCAATATGTTATTTTGTATTTTGGCGTAATCCTCCCGTCGCCGCTCACATCCACCGATTCGCCGCGGATGACCCGATATGTGAGATTAGACGGCCCGCTCGCTATTAATT
The DNA here is from genome assembly GCA_948467735.1 of uncultured bacterium. Taxonomy (GTDB): domain Bacteria; phylum Bacillota; class Clostridia; order Lachnospirales; family Lachnospiraceae; genus Acetatifactor. The sequence goes on along the minus strand of CAOKFN010000009.1, from coordinate 57,716 downwards.
GGAACGATTCTGACAAATCATCCGGAATGGACAAATACTCTTCCGCCCATTGATCCATCCCATATAAGGTGACTTCCTCCGCATTGACCGACAGCGGAATCGGGGTTGGAGTCGGCTCTGTTGTGGGGGCTGCCGTCGGGGCCGTTGTGGGAGCTGCCGTCGGAGCCGTTGTGGGAGCTGCCGTCGGAGCCGTTGTGGGGTCCGGCGTCGGAGTTCCGGATTCCGTGCCCCCGTCCAGCAGAATCCCGCTGTCCATATCAAACCTATAGGCTGCGCCGTTAATGATTACGTTTCCCTTGGCCATGGTGCCGTATATGGGGTCAAAATAATATCTGCCCTTACTATTTTCGCTCCAGCCCTTGACCATATGGCCTTCTGCGTCGTAGCGCACCCATTTCCCGGTTCCGTCCCCATGCTCCGCCCATTGTCCGGCTTCGGATTCCTGATACACATCCTTGCTCACGGCCTTCCTGCCTTGGTCTATGGAATCCAGCCAATACCATGCGTCGGAGCCTTCGTCATAGATTTCCTTGCCGCGGCCTTCCAAGCCCTGCCGCCTGCCGTACTCATACCAATATTCGTTTCCGTCCAAGGAAATCCATGCTTTGTGGACGGCCCTGCCGGTGCCTATGTTAAAACAGCAGGGGATCCCGTCAATTATTAGATTTCCCCTTGCCTGAATTCCGGTTTCCCTGTCAAAATAATAGGTATTTCCCTCTATCTCTACCCATCCCTTGGCCATGGTGCCGTATATGGGGTCGAAATAATAAGTACCGTTCCCATTAACATCCCACCCTTTGATCATATGGCCTGCCCCGTCATAGCGCACCCATTTCCCGGTTCCGTCCTCATGCTCCGCCCATTGTCCGGCTTCGGATTCCTGATACACATCCTTGCCCGCGGCTTTTCTGCCGCCGTCCACCGCATCCAGCCAGTACCATGCGCCGGAGCCCGGGTCGTAGATTTCCTTTCCCCGGCCTTCGGTTCCCTGCTTTACGCCGTCCTCATACCAATACTGCTGTCCTTGTTCTTCTACCCATCCGTTTTGCCCTTCCGCATATGCCGACACGGACGGCCCTGCGGCCATCGCCGCTGCCAGTACTGCGCTTAATACTGCTTTCAAGCTTTTATTCTTCATGCGTCCCCTCCTTTTTTCTATCCGCAGCCTATATCCCGTCCGCATCCTATTCCGCAGGAGCATTTTCCATGCATCCCTGTGCCTCCGCTCCGGGGAATCACTCATCCGGATGAGAAATGCCAATCCTTCTTCCAAACCAATGCTCGGGAAATAAGGAGGACTCCGATTCTCCCCCTTATTTCCCGACCATACTGTCATTGATTCCTATAAATTTCTTGTTGGGATCCTATGGTTTCTGCTGTCGGCTTATACATGCCATAGAATATACCCTGCACCCTTCTCCATGGTATAATTAGGTCTGGGGTATGACGGATTATATGTAATCACTTCATATCCCCCCTTGAAATAGGTGTAGGTGCCGTCGTCAGGGTTCATGGAAACAAAATGGTCTCCCGCCGCAATCTCCGAGAATCCGCTGCCCTCCGTATAGGACACGAAAGCGTTTATCTCCTTGCTGCCGTTATCGTATTCGTAGACCACAATCCCGGCCACGGTTCCGTCCGCCGCCGTCATTCTGTATGCCGTCTCATAATTCCACAGCGCCCACTCCTCATACTCATAGGACGCGCACTTCTCCCTCACCGTGGGAACGTCTTTCAGCTGCTCCATCACCGCTTTATAGTCATCCGCCAGCAGGCTGCGGCACAGCCTTTCCACCCATTCGTCCCCGGCGGAAGGGTCTTCGGCCAGTATCCCCGTGTTCTCGTCAAAGCGGAAGCTCTTCCCGTCAATGGACACCTCTCCCTTCGCCATGGTTCCATAGGTCGGGTCAAAATAGTAGGCGCCGTTTCCGCTCCTGTCCCAGCCCTTCACCATATGGCCGGACGCGTCATAGCGCACCCATTTCCCGGTTCCGTCCTCGTTCTCCGCCCATTCCCCGGCCGCGGACTCCTGATACACGTCCTTGGAGACTGCCTTCGCCCCCTGCTGCACATTGTCCAGCCAGTACCACGCATCGCTCTCCGGGTCGTAGATTTCCTTCCCACGGTAGGCGGGGTTTCTGGGGTCGTATCCCTGACGCACGCCGCCCTCATACCAGAACTGCGCGCCGCCCTCGGACTCCCAGCTTCCTTTTTCCCCCTCCGCGGGGCCTCCCGTCATGACGCCCGTGTTCTCGTCAAAATGGTACTGGCTCCCGTCTATGGTGGCCGTTCCTTTCGCCATGGTTCCGTAGGTCAGGTCAAAGTAGTAGGTGCCGTTTTCATTCGCGTCCCAGCCCTTCACCATATGCCCGGACGCGTCATAGCGCACCCATTTCCCGGTTCCGTCCTCATGCTCCGCCCAGATGCCCGCGCCGGATTCCTGATAGACGTCCTTGGAGACCGCCTTCGCTCCCTGCTGCACATTGTCCAGCCAGTACCACGCGTCGCTTTCCGGGTCGTAGATTTCCTTCCCCCGGTAGGAGGGGTCTTCCGGGTCGTATCCCTGACGCACCCCGTTCTCATACCAGTACTCCCTGCCGTCCTCGTCCTTCTTCCATTCCTGCGGGGCGGGGGATTCCGCTGGATCAGGCTCAATTGCGGTTCCTACTCTCCGCAGCGTTATATTTAAAAAATAAGGGGTAAGAATGTCTGTTTCCCTATATTCCCCATCATTTCCCTCCGCGACATAAAATGTTCCATTCAGCTTTGCAGTGGATATGAGACTAGCAGGCGTTAATAACATATTTAATTCACTACAGCCTTCAAACATATTTCCAATGATGGCATTCTTCATATCCAAACCAGACAAATCCAGACTTGTCAAGCTGCTGCAGCCAAGAAACATCCTAGACATACTCATCACATTTCTGGTATCTAAACCGCTCAAATCCATGCTCTTCAGGTTGCTGCAGCCGGAGAACATCTCCCCCATATCCGTCACATTTCCAATATTTAAACCGTTTAAATCCATACCTGTCAGACCGCTGCAGCCTTGAAACATCTTACTCATGTCCGTCACATTTCCGGTATCAAAACCGCTCAAATCCAGACTTGTCAGGCTGCTGCAGCCCCGAAACATCCCAACCATGTTCGTCACGCTTCCGGTGTCAAAACCGCTTAAATCCAAGCTTGTCAGGCTGCTGCAGCCTTGAAACATCCTACCCATGTCCGTCACGCTTCCGGTGTCAAAACCGCTTAAATCCAAGCTTGTCAGGCTGCTGCAGCCGTCAAACATCCTACCGATGTCCCCCACTCTTCTGCTGTCAAAGCTGCTCAAATCCAAATTCATCAAGCCGCTGCAGCCGTAAAACATATACCCCATGTCAAACACTCTTCCGGTGTCAAAGCTGCTCAAATCCAAATTCGTCAAGCCGCTGCAGCCGGAAAACATATACTCCATGTCATACACTCTTCCGGTATCAAAGCTGCTCAAATCCAAATTCGTCAAGCCGCTGCAGCCGGAAAATAAATTATTCATATTTGTCACGCTGCTGGTATCTAAGCCGTCAAAATTAATTCCTTTCAAATTCTTCATTCCTTCAAATAGTTTCCACATTGAGCCGCTCATTTTACAGCCATTAAATTTTATGTATTCCACCTCCTGCGGAAAAGCAGCCTCCCCCGGCTCATCCTCCCCAGATATTGTCACTGTCTTCGTCTCTTCATCCATCACCCAGCGCAGCCCGCCGTTCTTCCCGAATGTCCCTTCAAGCGCCGCGGCTCCGTCCTGCTCCGCCGCCTGTACATGCATAAAGCTCCCGGCGCATACCGCCAGACACAGCGCCAGACAGCCCAGAAGCCTGACTGCCGCACGGCGCAGCGCTCCCGGCATCCGCAGAACCCTGTTCTCCTGACAGCCGATCCCTGACGCTCTCCTTCCTTCTGTTTCCATTCTTCCTTTTGTTTCCATTCTTCCTTCCGTTTTCATTCTTCCTCCTGTTTTCCGTTTTCTTTTTTCCCATTTTTTGTTTTTTCATTCCGCTTTTCACACCCCGGCTCCCAGCGCCGGATTCTGCTGACTGAAACCGAAACTTCTTTTATTATACTACCCCCCCCATTTTGTCAAGAGCGGTTTTGCGGTTTTTCTGAAATATCTTCCTCCCTCCGCTTTGTTTTGTTCTGCTGTTTATTGTGCTGTGGGCTCTTATTCTGAAGCTCCCATCGCAAAACCGTCTCAACTTCCCCCTTGACATAACCCAAAATATATCTTATAGTAAGGCATGAATCAAATAACCGCTAGGGGAGCACATCGCTGAGATTGAAGCAGTGCGGCGCACTGTTTCTAACCCTCATTACTTGAACCGGATAATACCGGCGGAAGGAAGCAAAACAGCTCTAAGGATTACATAGGCGTCCGTTTACGACCGTCTCCGATACATTTCAAGGAGCGTCGGCGCTTCATGCCCTATGTGCTCCGAAGCTGCCGATGTTGTTCCTCCTTGCCAGAAAAAGGAGGAGTTTTTTATGTTGTACACTGTTATTGCAGACGGGGACGAAATCAGCTATGTTCCCACCACCTTAGGCTATGTCCTGCTTGTCCTTATTATCATGGCGCTATTGGCGGCCGCCGCTTTCTTTGCCGGAAAAAAGGCTTCTGCCGCAAAACAGGCTTCCGGGAAGCTCACCGTAAAGCAGCTTGCTTTCTGCGCGGTTTCCATTGCCCTTGGGACGGTTCTCTCCTCCATCAAATTGTATGAATTTCCCTTTGGAGGCTCCGTTACCCTGCTTTCCATGCTCATGATCTGCCTTCCGGGCCATTGGTTCGGGCTTTCGGCAGGCCTGATGACGGGACTCGCGCACGGCGTCCTGCAGCTGGTCCTCGACCCCTATGTGATCCATCCCGCCCAGCTGCTGGTGGACTATCTGCTGGCTTTCGGCGCGCTGGGCCTATCCGGGCTGTTCTCCAGTTCAAAGAACGGTTTGTTAAAGGGCTATCTTGCAGGCATCATAGGGAGATGGATATTCACCACCCTTTCCGGCTGGATTTTCTTCGCCGAATACGCATGGGAGGGCTGGGACCCGCTGCCCTACAGCCTCGTCTACAACGGCTGCTATATTTTCACAGAGGGCGCAGTCACTTTGATTCTACTAGCTATCCCGCCTGTGAAAAAAGCTTTTGCCAGAATAAAGGTGCTTGCTGCCGCGCAATAAAAACTAATGATTGAACTTTCGCTAACAATTGAAAATGAACATCATGGAAATACATATACACGGATTATCTTATCACAGCAAAAGGCAGATATAAAAATGCGGAATTATATATTAATTGTAGAAGACGACAACGATATCAGCCATATTTTAAAAGAACTGCTGGAGCATGGCGGCTATGAGACCGCTCAGGCATTTTCCGGCACGGAAGCTTTATTTTATCTGGAAAAAGACTGCCCCCTTGCCATGATTTTGGATTTGATGCTGCCGGGCATGAATGGGGAAGACCTGCTGGCCAAGGTAAAGGAGGAATACCCCCAAGTCCCGGTCATCGTTTCCTCCGCCAAAGAGGGGGCAAAGACAAGAATCTCCCTGCTTCGGGCCGGAGCGGACGATTACATCACCAAGCCCTTTGACACGGAGGAACTGCTGGCAAGGCTGGAAGCGGTGCTCCGCCGCAGCGGCCATGCCTTTCCCGGCAGGGCTTCCCACAGCAAAATCCTGCAATATAAGGACATAATTCTGGATCCGGAGAGCTTTAAGGTCACGGTAGCCGGAGAGGAAGTCCGGCTGACCCGGCGGGAATTCCTGATTCTGGAGCTTATGATGCGGAATCCGGAAAAGGTATTTACGAAAAGCAATATTTATCAGTCGGTATGGAACGAGGAATTCCTCGGAGAAGAGAATGCCGTCAACGTCCATATCAGCAATATCCGGCAGAAAACAGCCAAAATAAACGGCGAAAATTATATTGAGACCGTCTGGGGCATCGGTTTCAAAATGAAGCAATAAAATGGAATTCCTGCAAACTTTATGATTTCTTTATACTTTTCCTAATGTTTCTAAAATGCTGACTGTTATGCTGTATTCATAGCAGGAAAGCTGGGAAGCATTCCTGAAACAAGCAGAAAGGAAAGGCAGATATGGAATATGTATTAAAAACAAAAGATATCTCAAAAGTATACGGGAATCACAAAGCGGTAAACCGCGTATGCATGCATGTGGAAAAAGGCTCCATATACGGCTTTATCGGCAAAAACGGCGCGGGCAAGACGACCTTTATGAGAATGGTCGGAGGCCTCGCCTCCCCCACGGAAGGCGCCATGGAGCTGTTCGGCTCAAAGGATTTGGAAAAACAGCGCATCCGCATCGGAAGCCTGATCGAGAATCCGGGCGCTTTCGCCAATATGACCGCAAGGGAAAATCTTGAGGTGCTCCGAATACAGTTCGGCATTACGGACCGGCATATGCCCGAGGAACTGCTGGCCCTTGTGGGCTTGTCCGAAACCGGCAGGAAAAAAGTAAGGAATTTCTCCATGGGGATGAAACAGCGGCTGGGCATCGCCATCTCCCTGTTTCGGAATCCGGACTTTCTGATTCTGGACGAACCGATCAACGGCCTCGACCCGGAAGGCATCCATGAAATCCGGGAGCTGCTGTTGAAATTAAATAGGGAGAAAGAAATAACCATTTTGATTTCAAGCCACATTTTAGGAGAGCTCTCCAAAATCGCCACCCATTACGGCATCATCAGAAACGGCTCCTTAATTGAAGAGTTTGAAGCGGCCGAATTGGGAACCCGATGCCGCAGATGCCACAAAATCCTTGTGGACAACACGGAGCTTGCCGTGAATATTCTGGAAGAAAAACTTCATATCGCCGAATTCGACATACCCGAACAGAACACCCTGCGCATTTTCGGGCATCTGGACAAGACAGCCGAAACCAACAGGGCCCTGATTACAGGCGGCGTCAATATCAAAGAAAGCTATCTTACGGGGCAGGATTTGGAAGGATACTTTATGGAGTTATTGGGAGGCGAAGAAAATGATACATTTAATTAAGGGTGAGTTTTATAAAGTATATAAGAGCAGGGCATTTTATGTATGCTGTATTTTGGTGGCGGCATTTATCATTTTCCTATATGGAATGCTGGTTATGGCGGACAAAATCGAACGGGGCGAAATCGCCAACGGGGCGGGGGGCGTGTATGTGTCCGGAGAGGTCATGGGAGAATCCTCTCTTCCCCTGATGGAACAGATTACCATTTTGGAAATACTGCAGCAGATGTTCGGAAACTGCGCATGCTTTATTACGATTATATTTGCGGCGATTTTCGTTGTAGGGGAATATACCAACGGCGCAGTCAAAAACGTCGTCGGGAAAGGATATGCCCGATGGAAAATATTTATGGCAAAGTATATTGCCGCCGCAGGCGTATCCATTGTCCTGCTGATATTAACGATTATCACCACCGTGCTCTGCGGCGCCGCCATAGGCAAGGGCGGGGAAATCCACGGCAGCTTCTTTCAAGACTTATTCCTTTTCAGCGGAATACAGCTTCTACTGGGGATTGCATTAAACGGGGTGATCGTGACAGTCTGCGAGCTGTGCCGGTCTCTGGGCGCAGGAATTACCATCGGCATCGCCATCGCCTCTTTTTCCACTCTCGTCACCGGCGCATTGGATATGGCGATTGCGCTTGTGCTCCCGCAGTCCAATTTCAAGGTTTCCTCCTGCTGGGTGATGAATTTGATTACGGAATGCCCCGTGAGGGAGATCGGCGGAGATTTTATTTTACGTGCGGTTCTTATATCCCTTGTATGGATTGCCGTCACGGCGGGAATTGGAATCTATCATATGAAAAAGGCGGATGTGGCATAAACAGTCCACCGGCAGGACGCGACATCAGCGAAGGCAGGAGCAATGCGTTAAAGCGGCGGCTGGAAAAGCGTCTGCCGTAATTTCTCGAGGAAGAAACATGCCAAAGTATGATAAAATTTTTCATCAAAGCAGAACGGAGCGGCAGAATGCAGACATTATTACTGGCAGGAATGATATTGTTATTCATCGGGGCGGGCGTCATGTCCGCCCGTCTGTGGTTTTACAAAAAACAGATAAATCATATGCGGGAAGAGCTCTCCCTGCTGGAAAACGCAGAAACCAATTATCAGCTGACTTCCGCCGTCTCCATTGGCAGGACGGAGGAATTAATCGAGGCCGTCAATCATTTGACGGCCCGTTACCGGGAGGAGCGAAGGGTTCTGCTTCGCGAAAACAGAATTTACAAAGAAAGCATCACAAGCATCTCCCATGATATCCGCACCCCTCTGACTTCCGCAAAGGGCTATCTGCAGCTGCTCAGAGGCCAAAAGCTGCCAAAGGAAAAAAAGGCGGAATATCTGATCATTGTAGAACAGCGTCTGGATCATGTGACGGATATGCTGAACCAGCTCTTTGAATATACCCGCATGGAAGCGGGCGAGCTGGAATTGGAGCCCGAGACCCTGAACGCCGGAAATCTATTTGCGGAAACCCTGTCCCTGTTCTATCATGATTTTCTAGATAAAGGCTGCGAACCGGAAGTATTTATCACGAAGGAGCCCTGCAGAATCCATGCCGACAGACACGCCTTCGTGCGAATCACGGAAAATTTAATCAAAAACGCCCTTGCGCATGGAACAGGCGGTTATCGGATTTCCCTGAATAAAGAAAACGACAGAATGAATCTCTGTGTCTCCAATTTGACGGACAGCATCGAGCGGCAGGACATGGATAAAATTTTTGATCGCTTTTATACCACGGACAAGTCCAGAAGCCGGAAAACCACGGGCTTAGGACTTGCCATTGTAAAACGTTTCACGGAACATATGGGGGGCGGCATACAGGCCGCGCTGGAGGGAAACCGATTTACAATCGAGGTATGGTTTCCATTGGCGCAGGAAAGCTCCACGCCGTCCTCCTAATGTTTTCCTAAGATATATGCTTAGAAAATTTTACTGCTTGCAAAGATATTGAGAGTATGTTATACTAAATACATGAAAAGGAACAACCGCCCACAAGGTGGGTTGACCGATTAAAAAGAGATAGAAATTCCACCCTTCCGCTCGGCAAAGTTTTGGGGTGGTTTTTCTATCTATGTATGGCTCCTTCATACATTTGTATGGCTTTGCCATACATCTGTACGACTACCTACAAAACGTAAAAACGAATGTAAGCAATGCCAAAAGGAAAAGACCAAAGGTCATTATATCCTTAAAATCAAATTGATTTTTCATAGACATCACCCCCCCATTCTGTAAAAATGAGAGGCCAGCCCACCCCGCAGCACGGTTGTCCCTATAAAGTATTCTACCATATATCAAGCGCAAAAACAACAAAAATCTGCACCATTATTCAACGCCGCGCAACAGTTCAACCGACGGCTGAGCTGTTACAATGCCGCTTAACATTCCCCTCTATTACCTCTTTAGAAAATCACTGAATTCCTTTAACTCTTTTTTCCTCTCTTCTGAAAGACAGTGAAACCCGGTATTGCAAATCGCACCCTCTAAAGCATATAAATGTACCAGACAAACCTGCGGATATGCTTTCTTTAGTTTGAAAAACGCCTGCATGGCTCCTGCCTCAATCAGTTTTTCAGAGGAATCTATTCCAACCGTTTTCAATTTTGCCGCCATTTCTCTGCCGATATTCATCATGGACGTTAATTCTGACATATGCCTCTTCCTCCTATTCCAGTTCCGCATCTGCCCCACAGTACCATTACCGGCAGAACAATGTTCGGCTAAAAGACATCGCCGGACATTATTCTGGGCACTGCGCAGGCAGATACTGAGAAGGTTTATACTGTTTTGTCACAAAGAGCCGTAGTCCTCCAAATGAAACGAGTACAAAATCCTCTCCTTCACCGGCATCCCCATCAATTTCTCAACCGCCTCCTGATAATAATCCATCTGCGTCTCGTACCGGTTCCAAAGCTCCCTCATGGACGCGACGGAATCGGTCTTATAGTCCAAAAGCACCAGTCCGTCCTCTTCCGCAAAAAAGGCGTCGATAATTCCCTGAATCAGCACGGTCTCCTCTTCCGGGAAATCCTCCGTCAGCCTGCGCGCATCTATGCCCAGCACAAAGGGCTGTTCCCGATACAAGGCGTCCTCCCTCTGGGCCTTCCACATGCGCTGTGCCAGCTCGGAGCGAAGGAATTTCACAATCCTCCGTTCCCTCACCGCTTGTAAATACGCCTCGCTAAGCCGCCTGCTTTCCACTTCCCCGCATAAAAAACGATGGACGCCCTCCGCAAGCGACTCGGGCGGCTGTTTCATCAAGGCTTCAAAATCCAAAAGCTCCATCACCCGGTGGTAGGCATTGCCCCTGACGGTGCCGCTGACCTTTTCCTCCTCCCTGCGGAACATGGGAATATAGGGCTGTACCTCTCTTTCCTCAAAGGTGTGGAAAGCTTCTTCGTCCTTATCTGCCATGGCGGCAATCTTTAACTCGGATACGGTGGTTTTGGTATAAAGGCCTGCCAGCCCCGCATATGGATACACTGCGTTCAACCGTTTGGTCAGACGCAAAAATGCATCCTGCCTGCTGACGGCTTCCTGCCCGGCGGCCGCCTCCACCCTGCCTGCCGACGCTTCCTGCTCCTCCGCGCCCGCTCCCGCCTTCCGTACTTCCTCTGCTTGACCCGCCTGCTCTCCGTCTGCTCCTGCCTTCCGTACTTCCTCCGCTTGACCCGCCTGCTCTCCGTCCGCTCCCGCCTTCCGTACTTCCTCCGCTTGACCCGCCTGCTCTCCGTCCGCTTCCCTCTCGTTCATCCACAGCGGCCCGGACTGTCCCGCCTGCTCCAGTATTTCCCGCCTGCGCAGCAGCTGCATCTGTTCCGTGATTTCTCCCGCCGCACGCTCCTCCCGTTCCACCACGGATACCCGAACGCTGGTGTCCGGCAGCACCGGAAGCAGGAAATCCAGATAGCTCCCCGCCTCCATAAAATCCAGATACGTGAGCCTGCCCCCTCCTGTTTCATACATTTGGCACGCCTGTTCCCATCTTTCCTGCGCTTTTTCCAGCACTCCCGTCAAAATCAGCTTCTCTCGGGCCCGGGTCATGGCCACATAGAGCACTCGAAGCTCCTCCGCAAGGCTGTCCTGCCGCAGTTTTCCGGAAAGCGCCATGCGCCGAAGGGTTTTGTTCCGAATGCGCCTTTCCGGATCCACATAGTCCACCGCAAGCCCCAAATCCATGTCCAGAATCAAGGCCTGATTCACATCCTGCATATTAAACCGCTTGCTCAGCCCCGATACAAAGGTAATGGGAAATTCCAAGCCCTTGCTTTTATGGATGCTCATAATGCGCACCACATCCGCATTTTCATCCAAAAGCTCCGCCTCCCCGTAGTCCACGTCATATTTTTCCAGCTGTTCCATGTAGCGGATAAAATGAAACAAGCCGAAGTAGCTGGTCTTCTCAAAATCCGAGGCCTTGGTAAAGAGCATTTCCACATTCCCACGGCGCCTGCTCCCTGCGGGAAGGGCCGTCACATAATCCAGATACCCGAAATCCTCCACCAGCTTGGTGAGAAGCTCCCGGATGGGGAGATAGACCGTACAGCTGCGGTAGGCGGAGATCATTTTCAGGAAAGCGGCGGCCTTCCGCCTTAAGTCCTCCTGTCCCTCAGGGAAGCTTTCTTCGCCGTCCGTCTCCCTGTCGGCCTCTGCCTCCCTGCTGGTGTCCGCTTCTCTGCCGCCACTGCTGTCCGCTTCTCTGCCGCCCTCAGTCTCCCTGCTGATGTCCGCTTCTCTGCCGTTCTCCGCCTCTCTGCCGCCCTCTGCCTCCATGCTGGTGTCAGCTTCTCTGCCGCCCTCTGCCTCCATGCTGGTGTCCGCTTCTCTGCCGTTCTCCGCCTCTCTGCCTCCCTCTGCCTCCATGCCGTTCACCGCAAATGCTTTCAGCGCTTCATACAGACAGCACCCCTTGGCCTGACTTCGTATCAGCGCGATTTCCTCCTCCGAGAACCCGCCGAACAGGGATTTCATCACGCCGAACAAAGGAATATCCTGACAGGGATTGTCCAGCACCCGCAGCAGCTGCAGCAGCTCCTGCACCTCCAAAGCCGCAAAATATCCGGTCTTGGAGGTAATGTACACCGGGATTCCCTCCTTTTCCAGCACCGCCTTAAACTCCTCGTCCCAGCCGCTGTTGGTGCGGAGCAGTATCACCATATCGCTGTATCTTGCCGCCCGCAGGGTTCCGCTCCCCTTCTCCGTCACCAGAAAATTTCCCCGCAGCTCCTTGATTTTTCGGGCAATCGCCAGCGCCTCCGCCTCTTTGTCCCCTGTGTCCTCTTCCTTATCCGGCTTGCTAATCAGCAAAAGTTCGCTCTCACAGCCCTCATTCTCCGGATAGGCCGCCCCGGCGTAAAGCGCCGCCCGCTCGTCATAACAGATGCCCCCCGCTTCTCTGCTCATCAATCTGGCAAAGACGTCGTTCACCGCTTCCACCACACTGGTACGGCTGCGGAAATTCTTGGACAGGTCAATTCTCTGACAGCACCCCTGCCCCTCCTCATAAGTTTCATACTTTTCCAGAAAGAGCTCCGGCCTCGCAAGCCGGAACTTGTAAATGCTCTGTTTTACGTCCCCAACCATAAAACGGTTAAAGCGGCCCTGCGCCTCGCCGGACACCGCCCTGAGAAGATACTCCTGCACCAGATTACTGTCCTGATACTCGTCTATCAATATTTCGTCAAAATAATCTTGGTATTCCAAAGCCACCGGACTGGGCTTCTCTTTCCCTCCGGCTTCGATTCCTTCATTTTCAAATCTGACATATACGTCAGAAGTCTCGCTTCCCTCTTCTTCAAATACGACGCTTCCGCCAGAAGTCCTGCTTCCTTCTCCTTCAAATACGACGCTTCCGTCAGAAATCCTGTTTCCTTCCTCCCTAAATACAACGCCTCCGTCAGCAGGTCTGTTTCCCCCCTCCCTAAATACAACGTCTCCGTCAGAAGGCCTGTTTCCCCCCTCCCTAAATACAACGTCTCCGTCAGAAGGCTTGATTTCTTCCCCCCCAATTCCGACGCCTCCTTCCGCAGCCCTGCTTCCCTCTTCCCCCAATCTGGCGCTTCCTTCCGCAGGTTTGCTTCCTCCTTCTTCAAGTACGACGCTTCCGTCAGAAATCCCGCTTTCTCCCTCCCCAAATACGACATTTCCGTCAGCAGGCCCGTTTCCTTCTCCCCCATCTTTCAGCAGAATATTCAGCGCGTAATGCTCCATATCGGAGAAATCAATCACCCTCTTCTCCTGCTTCTTCTCCTGCATCCGCCTTTGAAAATCCAGCACCAGATCAATCAATGTCCCCACAGGCTCCCCGCAGGCCTTCCCCTGCCTGACCGCCAGCTCCAAAGGCGTGGCGAAAAAGCGCTCTTCCAGCTTCTGCACAATCTCCTTTACCTGAGCCCGCAGGTTCTTCGCCAGCTCTCTCTTCACCGCCGACACGCTGTCATCCTTTTTGGAGGACAGCCTGCCAAAAGCAATGCCTGACAGCTTGACCCCGTATTCCTCCAGAGAAGAACATTGCGAAAGTCCCTGCAGCTGTTCCAGTTCCCCATCCACCAGCTCTCCATACATATAAGGGCCGTCCGGCGCCTCACACAAAGCCTTCACCCGGCTCAGCTTTTCCGCACAGCCCTCCGCCATGCTTTGCAGATACCCCGTCAGAAAGGCGGCATAGGCGCTGGCGCACAGCTCTTCCACGGTCTCCGCGTCGTAATCCGTCTTCCGCTCTTCCAGCCATCTCTCCGGCCAAGGAAAGCTTGCCGCATACCTTGACAGAGTTAAGATATGCTGCTCCAGCACACTCTCCTTCCCGCCGGAGCAGAAATATTCCACGCAATAGCGGAACGCCTCGCTGCCGGAGGCATAGGAATCTTCCAGCAGTTCCTTGAGCACCTCCTGCTGCATCAGCTTGATTTCCCCCTCGTCCGCAATGCGAAAGGCCGGATCCAGACCGATTTCGTTAAAATGATTCCGAAGAAGGAACAGGCAGAAGCTGTCGATGGTGGTAATCTGGGCATTGTGCAGAAGCGCCGCCTGTTTCTGCATATGGGCCGATTCCGGATGCTCGGCCAGCTTCTTTGAGACGCCCGATGCGATTCTCTCCCGCATTTCCGCCGCCGCCGCATTGGTAAATGTCACCACCAGCAGACGGTCGATGTCCACGGGATTCTCCTCATCACAGACCCTGCGTATGATACGCTCCGCCAGCACGGCGGTCTTGCCGCTTCCCGCCGCCGCGGATACCAGAATATTACAGCCATGCAGGTCGATGGCCCTCTGCTGCTCCGGTGTAAATGTCACTGCCATAATTGCTCCCACTCCTTATGATTTTTACTGTGCAAAATATCCGCCCGCCCCTGACTCTCCGCCGGGTTGCCTTTCATGTTGACCTTCCATTTCCTGCCAGCTCCATTTTCATTCTGACCTCTCCTTCTCTGCCAGCTCCATTCCTATGCTGACCTTTCCTTCTCCGCCAGCTCCACTTTTATACGGATACTCAGCTTCCTGCCGCCGTCCCGCAGCAGTTCTCCCTCCCGCTATTTCAGCTCGTTTGCCATCATATAAAAGTGATAATAAATCCCCTTCCGTTCCAGCAGCTGGTCATGGTTTCCCTCTTCCACAATGCCCTCCTCCGTCAGCACCAGAATCCTGTCGGAATTGCGGATGCTGGAAAGCCTGTGGGCAATGGTGACGGTGGTTCGGCCCTTTGCCAGCTCCTGAAGCGACTTCGCCACTTGAAACTCGCTTTCATTATCCAGCGCCGAGGTGGCCTCGTCCAGAATCAAAATGGGGGGATTCTTCAGAAACACTCTGGCAATGCTGATGCGCTGTTTCTGCCCGCCGGAAAGCTTAACCCCCCGCTCCCCCACATAGGTGTCGTATCCGTCCTTCAAGGCCTGAATGAAATCATGGGCCCCGGCCCTTTTGGCCGCCTCCATGACCTCCTCCCTTGACGCGCCCTCCCTGCCGTATGCGATATTTTCATAAACCGTGCCTGAAAATAAGTATACGTCCTGCTGCACCATGCCGATATTCTGCCGCAGACTGCGCAGGGTATACTGCCTGATATTGCGTCCGTCCAGAATAATCTCCCCGCCGTCTATGTTATAAAAACGGGGAATCAGGTTGCAGAGCGTGGTCTTTCCGCCGCCGGAAGGCCCCACAATGGCGATCTTCTCTCCCGCGTGAATCTCCAGATTCAAATTCCGGAACACCGTATTGTGATCGTCAGGATACGCGAAACTGACATTTTTCAGGGCAATCTCCCCCTTAACCTCCCCGCAGGGCGCTGCCCCCGGCTCGTCGAAAATCTCTATCTCGCTGTCCATAATCTCCACAAACCGCTCAATCCCCGTCATGCCCCGCTGGAACTGCTCCGCGAATTCAATAATCCTGCGGATGGTGGCAATCAGCGTGGACACATACATCACATAGGCCACCAAATCCCCGGGAAGAATCAGCCCCTTGACCATGAAAATTCCGCCCGCGGCGATCACCACCAGATACATCAAGCCGTCGAAAGCCCTTGTGGTGGTCTGGAATGCAGCCATATATCGATAAGTTTTTTTCTTAATCCGGAAGAAGTTCTGGTTATCCTCCTCGAATTTCGCCTTTTCCTTCTCCTCGTTGGTGAAGGCCTTCACCACCTTCTGCCCTAGGAGACTGTCTTCAATTCTGGCATTCAGCTCCCCGATCTGTACCCTCTGTTCCCTGAAAGCCGCCCGCAGGCGCAGATTGATGCGGACGCAGACCGCCACCATGACCGGAACCACCAGAAATAACAATAAGGTCAGCCAGAAGCTGATTCCCGAGAGAATCACAAAGGAAAAGACCGCCTTAATCCCCGCGATAAAGAATTCCTCCGGACAATGATGGGAGAACTCCGTCACATCAAATAAATCATTGGTGATGCGCCCCATAATCTGGCCCACCTTCGTATTGCTGTAATAGGTGTCCGAAAGGCTCTGCAAATGGCTGTACGCGTCCCGGCGCATATCCGTCTCAATTCTGGTTCCCATGACATGTCCGGTATATGCCATATAAAAGTTCGCCGCGCCGTCCATAACCCGCAGGAGCAAATACAGCAGGCCGATCCGAAGTATGATTTCCACGCTGAGGGCCTGCAGGTCGTTCATCCCCATATTGGTTATGTACCGGATCATCATGGGCAGAATCATCTCGCACACGGTGGTCAGGCCCGCGCAGAGCAGGTCGATGACTACGATTTTCCAATATTTCTTGTAATAGGGGAAAAATCTTCTAAGCAGCTCCCCGGCTTTATATTTCGATGTTTCTTTTGTCTCTTTCATCTGCTCCCTCCCTGTCTGTTATGCCGCGGCGGCGGCTCTCAACCGCCCAACCCTATTTTCAACCGATTCGCCTCCACCAGCTTCGGTTCAAGAACACGAATTAAATCTTGCAGCTCAACCCTGCTCTGGGCATTTAAGCCAAGGCAGTCGGCAATGCCAGCCGAGTCCGTACTAACTCTTGTGTGAAGCGAAAGACTCAATTTATTCTCTTTTTCCTCAAAAAGATAAGAATGAATATGTACAGGATCACCAAGCCTGACCCCTTCGATTTTGCTAAAATTAAAATCACTCTTCATGTGCTCATACAACGGTTTTTGAATAATCAACACCAGATGTTTATTCAAATACTCAAATGTTTCGCTCTTGTGATGCATTTGAATCAGAATGGTTTTTAACGTCATTTTCCAATTCATCCCAAAGGACTTTTTCTTATTTGGGGTTTCCTGATATGCCTCGATGCCCTGTTCATATAAAAACTTCTGACGTTCAGGCCATACCGTTCCCGTCGTATCCATTGTCTGTAGTTCAATGCCGACGAAATCTTTTACCTTTTTATCTTTTGCGGAAACTAAAAAATAATCAACATGTCCGCCCGGAATCTGCACCTCCGGAACAAGGTACAGCTCGTTTCCCGGTTCATGCATTGTCAATAGATGTAAACAATCAATAAAAATCTGATTATGCTCTAATAGTCTGAAAGGACATATGATAATATGCTGCTTTTGATATTGAACCGAACATGTGCCAATCTTAACCTCCGGATCGGATTTTCTCATTTTCGTGCAGACTCCTTGTGTGTATGGACAAATCTGTGATTCCATTGCATGCTTGAAATCTAAGGAAGCATCTCTACAGAATAGTCCGAAAAATTCACTTATTTTACTCATGACAGCACCTCCTGTTCTCCCCTATTTATACCGCACACCGATAAAACCTGCCACGAATCCCGACTGCAGACCGCCAGCAAAATACCTTTGCTCATTTTCCTAATGTAAATTCCGGCGGCCTGCAGTATAAGCAGCCATATTCGGCACACCTATTCTCCGCAAGTTCCAGATACTCTTGTGCCATGTCAATGCCAATCGATCTGCGTTTCAGCTGTGCCGCAACATAACTGGTTGTCCCCGTCCCCACAAACGGATCCAGCACAATCCCCTCCGGCGGGCAGGTTAATACAATGGGAGTTTTCACCAAATCTTCCGGAAACGGCGCAAAATGCAGTTTTCTTCCCTGAGTATCTTCGGGAATAATCTGCCACACATCCGAAATCATGCTTCCGTCAGGATTATAATACAAAAAATAAAAACCTTTTTCCTGAAGCTCCTTCGCCCGGCCGCTTAAATTAACCGTATCTCCATTTGTCACCCGTTGATTTGCTCCTTTTATGACCATTCTAAAATCAGATAATTCGCCTTTTTTAATACGGTCAAGAACGTTGTCAAGCGCCTGACATGCATTTCTTCTCTGCTCTTCCGTAAGCTCTGTGCTCAATTCAATCTTTCTCCGATATCTCACGCCGCTCACACCTGTTGCGCTAACCACCGCGCCATTTTCAACATAGGTGCTCCGCGGCTTTTTCCGCACTGCATCCGAATCATAGTAATAACCCTTCTTCTTTTTTACAAAATGAAACATTGGCTCATATTCACAGCCTAAACTATCTTTTGACTGAGTCATTGCGCCTTTCATTTTATCCCACACGACAGTATTCCGCAGAATCCAATTCTGTTCATCCTGCATCCGTATGGCCACTCGATATGGGATGTTTAACAGCTGCTTATTTTTATAGCTATCCCCAATGTTCAGCCAAAAGGAACCTGTCGATTTCATTACCCGATAGATTTCCTTCACTATGGCAAGAAGATTATCAATATACTCCTGATAAGTCGCCTCCAATCCAATGCCTCCGCCCAGATATTGTCTTTTCATATAATATGGCGGGCTTGTTATGACACAATCAATACAATTATCGGGCAGATATGCCAACACCCTTAAAGCATCTCCACACAGAAAACAAGGCGCTGTTAAATTCTTATCATTGATATAATCATTTACAGTTATCATTTTTTCTCCTGAAAATATCACAATATTAATTCATCTTTTCCATTTCGGTTATTATTACACTCACCCTAAAATCCTTTATTGGAAAAACAGAATTTATAGACGGTACCCACCATTCTTTATGCAATCAATATCTTGCATTTTCTTCGCTTTCCTTCATTCTTTGAATATTAGAAAATCTGCTTCGCGCACGTTCAATTATCATGCATTATAACATCTTATGAAAGAAATATAAAGGTTTTTCTGCGCCTTCCCCATTTCCTTTTTCCACAATGCCCCTAAAAACACCTGAACAAAAAAGATTGCTTTCACAAGAATTATAACATATAATAAGAACTGGAACCCCTGGACAATCCTATTCATCATATGTATTTCCCCTACGGGCTTGGCATGCCGCCAAGGCTGTTTTTAACGGACTTCCCCGCTGTGGAAGCGCCGTTTTACTGATGAACCGCCCCACTGCAGGCTGCTGAGTATGCGGCCGCGGCTTCCTCCTTTAGAACGCTGCTGGCAGCGGGGCATGAAGCCCTTGAAGGAATCGAATACAGAAAAGAATCAACCACAGAAAGGAATCAATATAGATGAAACTTCATTTTCTCGGCGGCGCCATGGAAATCGGAGGCAGCTGCATTTACTTAAGAATCGCGGACAAAGGCATCCTAATGGATGCCGGAATCAGGCAGTCCGGCTCGAAAGATCCCATTCCGGACTTCCGCACCATACAGGAACAGGGCGGGCTTGACGCCATACTCATCAGCCATGCCCATATGGATCACATCGGAACGCTTCCCATCATCAGCAAAGCGTACCCGTATGCACCCATCTATATGACCGCCATGACCGCGGATTTAACCCGGGTGCTTTTATACGACAGTCTGAAAATTATGAATAACAGGGAGAATGAAATACCACATTACTCGGAACAGGACGTGCTGGCCATGCTGGAACGGATTCGCACCGCAGGCTATCAGACGCCCCTTCCGATTTTAGACGGATTTACCCTGACCCTTTATCCCGCGGGGCATATCGCAGGCGCTTCCTGCATCTACCTTGCCACGGAAGAAGGGACGCTGTTTTATTCGGGGGATTTTTCCGCCTTTTCACAGAAAACCATCGAAGGAATCAGTATTCCGAAGCTGCGCCCCGACGTGGCCATTCTTGAGACCACATACGGCAACAGACTCCACGCCAATCGTCAGGTGGAAGAAAAGCGTCTGGCGGAAGTGGTAAGGGAATGCGTTCTGGAAAAGAAAAAAATCCTGATTCCGGTATTTGCCTTGGGACGGGCGCAGGAAGTCCTGCTGATTCTGCGCGCCGCCATCCAGAATGGGCAGATACCCTCGGTTCCCGTCTATGTGGACGGCATGGTGCGCGATATTAATACGGTGTACACCAGAAATCCTATTTATTTGAAGAATTCTCTGGGAAGACGCATTATGAAAGGCAATGAGCCTTTTTATACAAAAGAAATACAGCCTGTGGCGGCGAATCAGAAAAGAGAGGAGCTGTTAAGCGCCGACGGTCCCGCCATCTTCCTCTCCAGCTCCGGCATGCTCACCGGGGGGCCCAGCGCCTTTTACGCAAAGCATCTGATGCCTTCGGAAAACGCCTGCATTATCATCACCGGATATCAGGACGAGGAATCTCCCGGCCGTCAGCTTTTAAACCTTGTGGAAAGCCCCGAAGAAAAAAGCCTGAACTTAGGCGGCAGCACCATCCGCGTAGGCTGCCGCATTGAACAGGTGGGACTCTCCGCCCATGGGGATAAATCCGAAATCATGGCTCTGGCCGAGCGGCTCTCTGCCAGACGTATTTTCCTTGTCCACGGCAATCAGGACGCCATGGACGAGCTTGGAAAAGAACTGGCCGCCGAGGATTACCGCAGGCAGATTCTTCTGCCGGAATGCGGACAGTCCTATGACTTTACCCTCGACGAAAAGCGCAGACAGCTTTCTTTCCATCCCGCCCACACAATGCAGATGCAGCGGGACTTCGCCGCAGGGGACGAAAAAATGCTCTGGGAATACTGGCAGGCCCATTATTCCGGCAGGCTTTTTTCCATATCCCAGATCGCATATATCTGGTATGGCCGGGCCGTGTCGGAGACGTCCGTCCTTCAGCCCATGCAGGAAATTCTGTGGCGCAGCTGTTACTTTTTACCGAACCCCAAGCGGCTTTTTCTGCTGGAGCCAAACACGCCGAAGGATGTGATGGCGGCCCTTACGCCAAAGGAACCTACGCAGCAGGAGCTGAACGCCCAGATAGAAACGTTTTTTCATATGTATGATTACCGGAAAACAAGTTATCACTACAACAACAGAAGAGTATATTTACAGTTCGATTATCCCGAAACCCTGAACAGGGATGATTTCAGAAAAAGAGCGGTGGATTTCACCGCCGCCACCGGATGGACGATTCATATCAGCGCTTCCATGAACCACACCGCCGCGGCCCTAGAGCTGTCCATGCTGTTCGGCGAACGGCTTTCTAAGACCTCCTATTACGGCGACAGGAAATGTTATGTGGTCTCTCTGTCGGAATATCATCCGGAAGAGGACGCAGAAGCCGCAAAACGGTTCCACGAAACCACCGGATGGCAGCTGGCCTTCAGCGGAAATACCGATTCGGAATCGCTCCCGGCCGAATTTTCACTTCCCGTGCTCGCGCCAAAAAACAACGAGGATTTCTTCTATCCTTCCGACAGCGCCGTGGAAGCCGCCGAGCAGAACCGCGCGTTCTCCCGCATTGACGAAGTGTTTGAGAACCTGCCCCATAAACCGGATAAAAAGAGCATAAAGCAGGACGCGGAGGGAAAATACATGGAAATCTGTTTCATCACTCCCGAGGTGGGACGCAGATATCCTCAATATCTGCAGAGCTTAGCCGACGAGACCGGAATGCGCATACGCATTGGGGACAAGGTAAACCAGAACGAAATGACCAAGATTGCCCTGCTATTATGCATGAAGTATGAGATTCCCCTTGGGAAGAATCCGTCCTACCTTCCGGCCCACAAGACCTTACAGCTTCGGACCGCGGAGGCCGGACAGTCGGAAACCCGGCGAAGGGCGGCGGAAGAATTTCAGGAAATGACAGGATGCACATGTATCTTCATCGACCCTTAAACCATGTCGTCCATACGTTTCAGCGTCTCTTCCTTATCCAAATCTTCCAGAACCCGTTTGCTGCAGCCGGGCATGGCAGGCTCAAAACCGCACACCTTTTGATAGGCGCAATAGGTGCAGGCCTCTTCGCTTCCCTTTTCGTAAGGGTTTAAGCTGATTGTGCCGTTCAGAATCTCCCTGCCGATCTGTGCGATTTTGCGGTTCACATAATCGGATACGGTTTTCAATTCATCACTGCTTAACACGGAGGAACGGGCGGACAGGCTTCCGTCCTTTTTCCGTTCCACTGGAATCACATCGGATTTATCCTCCATGTCCTTATCCAAAAGCGTCACAATCTCCGGCGCGCTGTTTACCACGCCGCCCATGCGAAGCTGTTTTCCTATCTGCTCGTTGATTTCCTCCGGGGTCAATTCCACAGGGGTCTCCACGGAAGGATCGTCAATATGGTAATACAAAAGGGCCGCGGGCACAATCTCCTTCCCCGGATGCTTCTTCCCCTCCAGCTCCATGGCAGCGTTCATGTACACCACCAGCTGCAGCTGTAGTCCGTAATAAAGGGCCGCCAAGTCAAATTTTCTATGGCCCGACTTATAATCTATCACCTTTACATATACCTTTTCCTCGTCCTCGGACACATCGATTCTGTCAATACGGCCCTGTAAGCGCATTTTCTCCATGGGCGACAAAGCCACGTTGACGCTGTCAAGGTGATCCGCGTGATGAAAGGACAATTCAAAGGATTCCGGCACAAAGCTGCCTCTTCTCAGCTGTCTTTGCAGCGTCAGCACCGTCCTTGTGAGAATCCGCCCCATTCTGGTAATGGCGTATTCGTTCCTTGCGCTGCTGTAAAGCACCGTATTCCCATATTCCGCCGCATAGCTTTCCAGCACGCCTCTCACTGTCTTCTCCGCAAACTCTTCCGGAAAGTCAAACCAAGTATATCCGTTTTCCGCCAGCTTGGCCGCAAAGGCTTCCAGTACGGCATGATAGATGTTTCCCATATCCACGCTCTCAAAGCCAAATTCCCCCCGCTCCTTCAGGGCCAGCCCATATTGCAGAAAATGCCTGTAGGCGCAGGCGGCGTAGGTCTCCAGCCGGGTGACGCTGTTTTCCAGCCGCACCCCGTACAGCGCTCTGGCCACGGCCGCGGACAGCCCTCCGTCCCGATATCGTTTGAAAGCGGCGTCCGTCAGGCGGCTGCGCAGGGGTTCCAGCTCTCCCTCCCCATACACCCGGTAAATCGTGAAAAACTCCCCCTCCCTCTCCGGGGACAATACGCCTTCCACATATTCCCGCAGCCCCTCCGCCAGATATCCCGCTCCCTGCCGTCTGGTGACAATCTGCTCCAAGGGGCTTCTCAGCTGGGGATATTCCACAGGAACGGCCGGGAAAAGCTTCTGCACCGTCTCCACCAGATAGGCCGGACGGAGGGATTTCCCCTGACTGTTCACCTTGGCCCATGACAAATACAGCCTCCGGGAAGGCTTTGTCATATTCAGATATAAATAAAACCTTTGGATATACATTTTCTGTCTGGGGCTGGGGGCCAGCTCCAGCTTGGACTCCCGCAGAAATTCCCTGTCCATATCGGAAATAATGCCGCCCTTGGAGGAGGTCTTGGGAATATTGCCATCGTTCACCCCTAGGAAAAACAAGGCCTTGACCTGCTTTAAGCGGGTTCTCTCCATATCCCCCGCCAGAACTCTGTCCACATTCTGGGGGATGGCCCCCACCTTGATTTCCCCGAAGCCCGCCTCCAATATGTCCGCAAACTCCTGCAAAGAAATGGTTTCCTCCCCCAAAAGGGCGTAAATCTGATCCAGAAGCTCCATGACCAGACGGTAAATCTGGGCGTATTCTCTGGCTCTGGTCAGCTCCCCCGCCTCCTCAAACCGCGCCTGAAATGCCGCCAGCTTATTTTGCACCCGATTCTGTACCAGAAAATCATACAGCCCGCCCACATAAGTTTTCACCGGCTCCTCTCCCCGCAGATGCAGCATTTCCACCTGCTCCATCAAACGCTCCCGCAGGACGTTCAAGTCCTTGAGCGGCTCCTCGTCCTCCATCTGAGGCGTCCTGCGGGTAAAGAGACGGCTGTAGCTGCGCCTTCCCCTGATTCCTGTCTGCAGGCAGTAATTTTCCAGCCTGTCAACCTCCTCCATGGACATATCCGCCAGACCGCTGCGCAGATAGTGAAATACCGCCTCATAGGAAAAGTCTTTCCGATAGAGCTCCAGCGCGCTTTTAATATACTCAATCATGGGATTCAGCACAATCCCTCTGGTTCTGTCAATAAAACAGGGAATTTCCATCTTGGCAAATTCCGTCTCCACATAGGGGGCGTACCCTTCCAAGTCTCCCATAATAATCGCAATATCCCGAAAGGCATACCCCTCCTCCCGAATCAGCCGACAGATTTCCAGCCCCGTCTGATGCACCTCATCCTTGGGCGTGGTGGTCTCGAACATCCGTATCTCCTGCTGGGGCCGCTCAAAGGGCACGGTATGGCAGCGGAATAAACTGCGTTCCAGATGCTGCAGGGCGGGGGCGTTTCGGAATCTGTACCCCCCATCCATATCCTGAAAGAGAATAAACACGTCCTTCTTTCGCTCCACCCCGCCCTCGCCGGCCAGTCTGGTCAAATCCGCCACGGTCTTTTTGCTCAAATAAAAAAGCCTCTGCTCGCCGTCCAGCTCATAGGGATTTTCCCCCGCCCCCAGCGTCAGAGTGACAATGACTTCCCCGCACAGACGCATCAACTCCCCGATGACCCTGTTCTGGATGGGCGTAAATCCGGTAAAACCGTCAAACACCACCACGCTTCCCGGCAGAAGCTTCGATTTATGCAGAGAACGCCCCAGCACGTCCAAGGTCTCCTCCGTTGTAATAAAATTGCCATGAATATACTCGATAAATCCCTGATATAAAGTCTCCAAATCCTTCAGCTTTTGTACCAGTGCGCCCCGATTCTTTGCAAAATCGATCAGTTTTCCCACATCCTCGGCGCCGATGCCATACTGCATAAATTCCGAAATCGCGCTTTTTACCTCATGAATATAGCCCTGCCTGTTGAGAAATCCTCCCAGCGTGGGCAGCTTATCCTTTAAATCCGCCGCCACCTTCTGCAGCACAAGGCTCTTGCCCGTGTCGTCCAGCACGGGGATTTCCTGCCCGCCCACCTCCTCCAGAATACGGTGTCCCAGCCGCCCAAAGCTGAGCACGTCAATATTCATAATGCCCCCCCGTTCATTTAACAGCACCAGATCCTTCTGGGTCTGCATGGTGAACTGATCCGGAACGATAATCAGGAAATTCTGTTTCGGATGCTCCGCCGCCCGCCGGGTAATCTCCTCATATAATTGTCTGCTTTTTCCCGCCCCGGAAGGGCCAAAATAAAATTGCAGGCTCATATCAAAACCCTCCAAATCCATGTGTGCAAAATGTCATACATATTCTGCCGCGCCGCCTCACGGGCAGTATCATCTGCCTCCGGCCCGCCCCCATAAGCTCCGCAATAAAAAAGCTTATCATTACCAAAAAAGCTTATTATTACAGAAGCGCCTTTGGGTTCCTATAAGTAAAATCTCCACAGATAATCCGCAGCTTCCTCCGCATAGTCAATGCCGATGCGCTTCCCCGCCTTGATTTGATCCTGCCTGACTTCCATCCCTTCCGTCACATAAAATGCGGGATGCTTCACCATATCCAAATCATTGTCGGCTCTGGTGATTCCCATGGCAATACACATTTTGCCCGGCCCGTCCGCCAGATGCTTTTTCAGCGACGGCGGACAATTCTCCATGGTATAAGGCTCCCCGCCCTTCTTCTCCTGCTTCCTGTTCAGTTCCGCCAGCCTCAGGGCAAGCATCCTGTCCTTGGATTCCTCGTCCGCGGGCATCACGCTGCGAAGCAGCACTGCCTGCGGAATCCCCTCCGTCATGGCGGCAATATTCATACAGCTGTACATGCCGTAGATCAGGTATACATAGGAGGTTCCGCCCGCATGGTACATGGGTTCGGTCCGTTCGGTCCGTTTCCCGCCGTATGTGTGGGCGCCCTTGTCCGTCTCCCCCATGTAGCTCTCCACTTCCGTGATAATGCCGCGCACCGTGCCCATTTTTGTTTCATGCACAAGGATTTTCCCCAAAAGCTCCCGCGCCACCGTAATCCCGTCCCTTGCGAAAAATTCTCTTGTCATGCGCTTTTTCTGCTTTTCTTCTATCCCTCCTGCAATCACGGCCCTGCCTCCTCCTCAAAAAAACTGCCTTTGTCCCGCCCGCAGGCACACGCCGCCGCGGCCCGCCTCCTCTTCAAAAACCTGCCTTTTCTCTCCTGACTGCGCCCGCCGCCGCGGCTCGACTCCTCTTCAAAAACCTGCCTTTGTCCCGCCTTCCGGCGCATTCCGCCGCGCCCCCTCTTCAAAACTGGTCTTTGTCTCGCCTTCCAGCATACTCCGCTGCGGCTCTTCCTCCCACTGCCGCCTTACTCCTCGCATACGCCGACGGATGCCCTGAATCTCTCCAAATCCGCCTGTGTGGTAATTTTATAATTATTCTCGTCCCCGGGTACCATGGCGATATCCATTCCCGCCAATATGGCCGGCTCCGTAGAACCGTTAATTTTCAAAATATCCTCCGGCAGCAGACGCCTGTTGGCCTCATAATACTTCCCCAGCCGAAATACCTCCGGCGCCTGTCCGGCAAATATCTGACTTCGATCCAGCAGGGATGAAATTCTTTTTCCATCCATACTTGCATACACCGTATCCTTCATAGGAAGCACCGGCAGCACGCCGTCATGTCCCTTTACCGCTTCCAGACAATCCGTAATCAGTTTTTCGGACAAAAGAGGCCTTGCCGCATCATGGATCAATACATAGTCCGAATCCTCTCCATAACTCCTGATATCCTCCAGCCCATGATAAATGGAAAGCTGACGGTTCTCCCCGGGAACCGAAAACCCTTTCCACTTTTTATGCGGATCATATCGTACAAGCCATTTCTCTATCTGCTCCTGCCATTCCGGTTCCGCCGCAATCTGTATCGCATCTATCCCCTTATGTAACGATAAACGCTCCAATGAAAAAGTAATCATGGGCCGCCCGTTTACCTCAAGATACTGCTTGGGAAGGGAAGCGCCCATTCTGACGCCTGTACCGCCGGATAGAATTAACGCTATGTTCATACGCTCCTCCTCAAAATCTCAGCTCCCGAATATTCTGCAGCGTCTCTCCGTATGGCTGCTTTTTCCCAAATAACAGCGTGGTGCCAAGCACAAAGCCTTTGACTCCCTTGGGTGCAAATTCAAGAATCTTGCCCGCGCTGCAGGCTCCGTCCCAATAGATTTCAAATTCCATATCTTCCTTCAATGCCAGCAGCTTGGTAATTTTCTTTCCCACATACGGCAGGTACATCTGCCCCGCATTGCCCGGATTTACGGACATCACAAGAACCTTCTTCACGATGCGAAGCATTTCCATGACCGTTTCTACGGACGTACCCGGATTGATTGCGATACCCGGAACCATCCCTGCGTCGATGATTCGCTGTAAGGTCGTGGAGGGATGATACTCCGCTTCGGGATGAATATACACCGTATCTCCTTTCCTCAGACTGTTCAGGAACAAACCGATATTATTGCTGGGATGCTCAATCATCAAATGTACATCCAATGGATGAATGGCCGTGCTGGCAATATATCGCATATCATTTAACGACATAGCAAAGTTTGGAACATATCTTCCGTCCATAATATCAATATGAAAAGAATCGATTCCGCCTTCCTCCAACGCTTTTACTTCATTCTCCAGACAGCCATAATCGGCACACATCATGGATGCCATTAATTCAAACTGCATTGTTACCCCTCCTGTTCAAAATTGCCGCTTAGGGCATTTATTCCGTCCCAGCCTCAGAGCAGTTCATTCAAATTCTCATATGTATCATATTTCTGAGCCGAAGTCGCTTTTACTTACACGCCATACACAAAAATCCACCCTTAAACTTTTGCAGATTACAGGGTGGATTTCCCATTTGATTTCATCATTGATCCGCCCTTAACAAGCGGTATCTGGTTTTATTTTAGCACATTTGTATATGCTTGGCAATGAATAAATTTTTTCCTTTTGAGTGATTCTTCCACTACAAGAAACGCCGTTCTGCCCGACGCGGTTTCATTGAAAAAACAGAGCATATGGATGATTCTCCATACGCTCCGCTTTTCAATACTTTATATTCGATACTGTCTTATTTTGTTCCGTCCTTTTCACGTTTACGGAAATATACAACAACGCATCCGCCTGCGGCCGCCAGCAGCACAACTCCCCACATGCCTGCAAACATGCCCATATGGTCGCCTGTCTTGCCTGCCTGCGCCGTGAGTTCTTCGCCGACTTCTTCCATTTCGTCGTCATCATCGTCGTCGTCATTGTTCTGATCAACGGCCCTCCACGCAACTGTAAAAGGAGATGCGCTCAGCACATGCATCTTAAGGCCTTCTTCCGTTTTCGTCACTTCAGGCCATTCCACAGTGCCCGGAATCTGACCGTTCCAATCCTCAGTAATCAGATGGCTCACGGTAAATTCATAATCATCCTTGTTGGTTCCCTCCGGATAAGGCAGAACCACATCCACTCCATCCTTTGGAATATTGTTCTTGTCTGCGTTTTTCCATGTATTACCGCCATCCAAGCTAATCATAATGGTAACATTCAGAACCAAAGACTCCGCACCTGCGTATTCCTCTTTCACCACGGTATTACGCAGATACTCCGTTAATTCCTCAATGGTAGTACATCCCGTTTTGTCCTTTACATCCGTTGTCAGCACGGACTCCGAAAGCTCCTTTTCAACCTCTGCTTTTGTCTGGGAAGTCTCCGTAACATCCGGCGGCGTCGAAGGCTCCGGACTGGTTGAAGGTTCCGGACTTACAGAAGGTTCCGGGCTCGTGGAAGGCTCAGGGCTTGTAGACGGTTCCGGACTCTCGGAAGGCTCAGGGCTTTCAGACGGTTCCGGACTCTCGGAAGGCTCAGGGCTTTCGGAAGGCTCAGGACTCTCAGAAGGTTCCGGGCTTGTCGTGGGCTCCTGCTTTTTCACCAGCGCGGCTATGGCGTCTTCAATCGCCTTGGCCATTGCGTCCACATTGGCCTGTTCTGTCAATGCAAGACCGCGCACCACAGCGTCCACAGCCTCCTGCACTGCCGCAAAATTCTCATATTCTTCCG
Source organism: uncultured bacterium (assembly GCA_948467735.1). Taxonomy (GTDB): domain Bacteria; phylum Bacillota; class Clostridia; order Lachnospirales; family Lachnospiraceae; genus Acetatifactor. Next base: position 28,948 of record CAOKFN010000009.1, on the reverse strand, counting down.
GATTCAGCTTTCCTGCCTCCGCAATAGCTGCGTCCACTTTAGTATAATCCGCGCCATCCTGCCAGTAAATCAAATTCCCTTCATGGTCGATGTACTTCCAGCCAGTCACTTCAACCGTGGCGCCAATCAAACCGATACCGTAACGGACCGGCGCCCCTTTCTTCAGGAAATTCTCACTTGACTTGAAGGTTTCGGTGCCGGAAATACCGGTTTCCGTACTCCATGTCACCGTATACTGTCCGTTCTTGTCATAAGCAAAATTAATGGTATAGGCGGTATCCATGACAAGATCCTGCTTTGTACCGCCGTTTCCGGTTTTATCCAATTTTGTCCAGTACTTAGATACCGCTCCCGCAGCTGCCGGACGAAGCCCCAGCGTACTGAACGCCTGCTTGTTCTCGGTGAGATCAAACACGCCCACAAACGCTCCCGTATTATTATTTGTTCCCACGGGCAGAAGCTTTTTCACCGTAATATTCAGCGACATCTGCTGAGGCTGATCCACTTCCGGGAACAGCAGCCAGCTCTGGTTCACGGCCTCTTTATAGTTTTCGCCTCCGGGGAAGCCTTGAGAGGTAGATCCGGATTCCGCTGTCTGTGTCAGAATTAATTTTCCGTCCTTTTCCTCCACGGTCAGCAGATCGCCGGGATCCACTTCCTCATATTTCATGGAAGAAATGACACGCTTCACGCCCTGAGCCTTAATCACCACATTGCCGGCAGGCTTTTTCAGCGTAACGACTCCCGTCTTAGCATCGTATTCCACTTCCACGGGCTTGCCGTCCACGACTGCTTCCACAGTCTCCGGCAGCAGATAGCCTTCCACATTGGACAGAGTAATCGAGACGTCCTCTCCTACCGCAAACTGATTCGCTCCCACATAATCTACATTTTCCAATTCATAAGTAATCGTACCGAAAGCCGTATGAACCGCAATATTGGAGAATTTGGCCGTCGCGTAATTCTCCAGATCGTTTGCGACCTTGCCCGCCTCTACGGCAAATCCCACATAAAGCGTCTCCGGCATCTTTATCGTAAACTGCCCTACGTCCTGCCAAACCTTGCCATCGTCAGACACAGAACCAGTAAACACATCTCCCTTGCGGTTCAGCTTCAGCCAAGTGCCGTTAAAGGTATTTCCCGATTTGAAATTCAAGCCGGAAATACTGGGAATGCCCGCATTTGCTGCCGCGGAGGGGCTGTCAATGGAGGAGCTGACCGTGGTTATGCTGCCGCCCGTGGTCTCTCTCTTCACCATATAAGCGGTCCAGACGCTTTCACAGCCGTCCCATATCTTGGTCATGGTCAGACCCAGCGCCGCCGCAGCCGCATTTTCGTCCAGAGATTCCCTGAACATCAATCCGTTAAAGGTATGGCAGTCCACCGCAAGGAAGGAATCCAGCTTGGCAACCAATTCACCATCCCCGGTCATCTGCTGATACACATACTGGAAATCATCCTTTGTCTCTCTGCTGGCTTCACTTCCTGTAATGCTTCCTTCCTGCCTGCCCAGCTTTCCCGCGCCTTTCACGGTGAGCACGCCGTCCGTGAGGGAAGCCGTGCCTGCCACGCCCGGATGTCCCACATCCTGACTGGTCCAATCTCCCGTTCCCGCAGTGGAATTCACATGCAGCTTGGAAGTGGTACTCTGTGTGGCATTGCCGCCGTCATCATAAGCCCGGACAGAAATATTGTAGGTTCCGTCCGCCAAGCCTGTAAAGGTATGGGTATAAGGCGCGCTCTCATAAGAATTCACCACCTGATCGCCTATGTAAAATTCTACCTTTGCGATAGAACCGCCGTTATTTGCTTTTACGTCCGCAGTTACGGTAACATCCTGTCCCTCGCTGACCAGCGTATTATTCTTTAAATCAATTGTGACCACAGGGTTCGGCGCCTCATAGCCGGTCTGCATTACCGTATTTACGAGTTCATTGAAATATACTTCCACCCATGCATATCCGTAATTCGGATCGCCTTCCGTCTCGGATGCAAGCTTCCTGCTGTCCGAAGGGTCGTTAGGATTCAGGCCATGCGCCTCTTCCCATGTATCCGGAATGCCGTCGCCGTCGGAATCCGTGCGTCCTATATCCGCCGCCCTCACATCCTTCGCCGGATAGCCGCCCACTTCGTCAGGCGTATTGATGTAGAAACCGCTGCCGTCCCTTACCTGAGCCGCCACTCTGGCGTCAACGGCGTCACGATGCGGATAAGTAGCGCCCGCCCCTTTCAGCACCAGCTCATAGCACTCCTCTGCGCTGACCAAGGACACATCGAATGCGTTCGGATTTGCCGCATCCAGCGTGGGCGTATATATGGTATCGCTGATATAATTAGGAGCATCCTCCTTTATGCCGGAACGGTTATTCTGAGTAACACTGTCATTTCCCTCCAGAATATTGCCATTGACATAGAAACCACCGGTTTTATTCTTCTCGCCCACATAGATCAGAATATTTTCAATGGTTTCTCTGGTTCCCGCGCCGGGCTTCACATAATTGTTGATATAATTCGTGTACGCAAAACCGCCGCCGTAACAGGGATAATATCCCTGATTGTACAGCACATTATTGCTCAGCTGCAGAGTTGCAAAGCTTGGCTGCATATTATTGGGCGGGCTGATGGGATCATACATGGAGCCTCCGCCGATTCGTGGATTCCTCGACGTATGGTTCGTCATCAGATTGTACTGGAATACCGTGTTATCGCCGCCGAAAATACCGCCGTAGCCGTGACGTCCCTTGGAATGGCCGGAAACCGTCAGACTCTCGGAAATAATACACCACTGCACGGTTCCGTTCTTTCCTCTGTAGGTGGACAGGGTTTCATCCGTATTCCAGCTGAAGGTACAGTGGTCGATGATAAAGGTATCGTTATCCCTGCCCCACAGCGCGTCCATGGAGTCGCCGCCGTTTAACAGGTTCGCCGTTCCCACCCGGAAACGAACAAAACGGATAATGATATTTTTACTGTCGCTGATATCCGTGTCATAGCCCGCAACGGTAATACCGTCCCCGGGAGCCGTCTGCCCGGCTATGGTAATATTGGATTTGTTTTTAAATTTCAGCGGGGACTTTAAATTGATGGTGCCGCCCACGTCAAATACAATAATACGGCCCGACTCCTCTGCAGTGTCAATTCCGTAACGAAGGGAGCCTTCCCCGCTGTCGTTCAGATTCGTAACCACATACACATCGCCGCCCCTGCCGCCGGTGGCATACCTGCCGCCGCCTTCCGCGCCGGGGAATGCATCGATGCCTTCAGGAAGCACGATGGGGTCGTCGGGATTCTCGGGGGTGTCCGCTTCTTTTTCGTATTTGTAGGAAATGTTCCAGATTTGGACATTCTGACCCTCCGACCAGAAATAATATTCTTTTCCGGCCTGTAACGTATAAGTTCCTCCCGTTGTTCCTCCTGCCGCAATGGCCGTTCCTTCCTGTTCATCCGTCAGGGCTCCGTTTTCAAAGCACATCATATGGATTTCCCCGGCGGTCTTATCCATAACTATAGAAATTTCAGCATCGTAATCGGCGGTAAACTTTAAAGCTCCCACTGCGGTTACAACGCCGTCCGCCACTGTAACAGAACCCTTCTGTTTTGTCTTGATGGCGTCCGTATACGTTTCTCCGTTATAAGTCTTAGAGCCTTCTTTGTAATCCATACCGCTGCCAAATATCTCCACATGGATATCATTGCTGTCAAAGGTTCCCGCCGGAATTACGAGATCCTCTCCATTTTTCCATGTAGAAAACACAAAGGCATCATCCACAGGCACCTTGGGCTTATCAGGTACTACAGGATCACTCTTTACATAATTATACGCAATGTTCCAAACCTGAACATTCTGACCCTCCGACCAGAAATAATATTCTTTTCCGGCCTGTAACGTATAAGTTCCTCCCGTTGTTCCTCCTGCCGCAATGGCCGTTCCTTCCTGTTCATCCGTCAGGGCTCCGTTTTCAAAGCACATCATATGGATTTCCCCGGCGGTCTTATCCATAACTATAGAAATTTCAGCATCATAACCGGCGGTAAACTTTAAAGCTCCCACTGCGGTTACTGCGCCCTCCGCCACTGTAACAGAACCCTTCTGCTTCGTCTTGATGGCTTTTGTATAGGTCTCTCCGTTATACGTCTTTGAGCCCTCTTTAAAGTCCATGCCGCTGCCAAATATCTCCACATGGATATCATTGCTGTCAAAGATTCCCGCCGGAATTACGAGATCCTCTCCGTTTTTCCAAGTAGAAAAATCAAACGCGCCTGTTATGGTATCATTTGCAAAAGCAGCAATACCGTCACCGCTCTCGGCTCCGTTATCCCCTGCCGGCTCATTCGTCACAGGCTCCACAGGTGTTCCTGAAGTCTGGTCCGCTGTCGGCTCCGTCGGCTGGTCCGCTGTCGGTTCCGTCGGCTGGTCCGCTGTCGGTTCCGTCAGCTGATCCGCTGTCGGTTCCGTCGGCTGGTCCGCTGTCGGCTCCGTCGGCTGATCCGACAGCTCTGTCTGCACCTCTTCCGCATGTACAAATTTTGGAACATCAGGACTAGGAAATGCCCCCCCCAATACCAAAACTGCCGCCAGCGAAAGGGCTGCAAATTGTTTCTTGCGTCTCATTTTGTATAGCCCTCCTTATTGATTTATTATCCACATCATAGCATATTTATTATCATAATACAAGCATATTAAGAGCAAAATTTACCAAATAAATAGACAAACTTGGCAATAATTGTTCTCTCCCTTTTCGAGTATAAATATCACAAACAGACATCTCGCAAATCAAACCCCCATCATACAAAATCTCGCGGTTCCTATACAATAACGATAAGAACTGCGAGATTTTTAATACCATATACAATCCGCCTGCCGCATTGGGACAAATATCCAAACTATTACGTTCAACTGCGCCCGGCTCCTTTGAAATGATAGTTCTACTCCGCCTTTGTTCCGCCTTTGCCTCGCGGATACAAATATATCCATATCCCCGCCCCAATGACAGCCAGCAAAGCGCCCGTCACGATTGCGACAAGCTTCCAGCTTCCGTTCTCACTGCCGCCGCTTCCGTTCTCTTCCCCATCCTCACTACCTGCCTCATTCTCACCTTCCTCTCCGTTCTTATCCTTCCCGTCATCCTCCCCCAAAGCGCCCGTACCCTGCCCGCCGTCTTCCCCTTGGACCTTAACCATCGCCTCCAAGGTTTGCGCCGCGTTCTGATCATATAACACATTATCCTCATAGTCCATGAATTTTAAATCCGTTATTACCGCCTCTGCGCCAATCAGCCCGATACCGTAACGGACAATATCCCCGTTCTTTAAATAGCTCTCGCCTGCCTTGAAGGTCTCGGAGCCCTTGCTGCCGCTCTCTGACTCCCAAGACACCGCATACTGCCCCTTTTCGTCATAGGAAAATTCCACCGAATAGACCATGTTCATCTCAAGCGCCCGCTTTATTCCGCCGTTTCCGGTCTTATCCGTTTTCGTCCAGAACTTGGATACGGCTTCCCCGGCTTTCGCACAGGGCCGAAAGCCCAGCGCGCAAAACGCCTGCCTGCCCTCGCTCACATCGAACGCGCCCACGAACACCCCCGTATTGTCATGCCCGCCCGCATCCAGAACCTTGGACACCGTCAGTTTCAGGGACATCTTATGGGGCCTGTCAACCTCCGGAAACAGAATCCAGCTCTCATTCTCCGCCTCCTGATAATCGCCGCCGGGAACTCCCGTAGAAGTGGAGCCCTCCTGAGCATTCTGGGCCAAAATCAGCCTGCCGTCCTCCGCCTGTACGGTCAGCAGATTTTCCGGATCCACCTCCTCACAGATGACGGGTACAACGGTACGCTTTATCCCCCGTGCCCGAATCACCACGTCCTCGGCAGGATTTTTCAAGGCAATCACACCCTTTTCCCTGTCGTAAGAGACCTCCGCCGCCCTGCCGCCCACAAGGACTTCCACGGTTTCAGGCAGCAGATATCCCTTGGCCGGAGAAAGGGTGACGGAAATATCCTCCCCGGAAGCAAACTGATCCGCCCCCGTATACTCCACGTCTTCCAATTCATAAGCAATGCTTCTAAAGTCCGTGTACAGCGCAATATTGGAAAATTGGGCCGTGGCATAATTTTCCAGCAAATTTGCCGCCTTTCCCGCCTCCACCGCAAAGCCCACATACACCGTCTCCGGCATCTTCACCGTCACCTCTCCCACGGGTTTCCATGTCTGGCCGTCGTTTGATATGGAACCGGTAAACACATCCCCGTTTCGATTCAGCTTCAGCCATATTCCCCGAAAGGTATCCCCCGATTTAAAGCCCAGATTGGAGACCACCGGAATATCCGCCTTTAACGCGGAAGCGTAGCTGTCGATGCTGGAACCGATTGTGGACATATTTCCCCCTGCGGCGGTTCTCTTGACCATGAAGGCCGTCCATGTGGTGATATTGCCATCCCAAATCTTCGTCAAAGTCAGTCCCAGCGCGGCTGCAGCCGCGTCCTCCTCCAAGGACTCCCGAAACATCAAACCGTTAAAGGTATGACAGTCCACCGCAAGATAGGAATCCAGCTTCGCAGTCAGCTCCCCGTCCCCTTCCATCTTCTGATAGACAAACTGAAAATCATCTGAGGCGGCATTGTTCAGAGGGCTTCCTTCCACGCTTCCCTCGCTCCTGCCCAGCTTTCCCGCGCCTTTCACCGTGAGCACCCCGTCCGTGAGGGACGCCGTGCCCGCCACGCCGGGACGCCCCACGTCCTTACCTGTCCAATCCCCCGTACCCGCCGTGGAATTCACATGCAGCTTGGAGGTATTGCTCTGCGTCGCATTGCCCTCATTGTCATAAGCCCTGACGGAAATATTGTATGTGCCGTCCTTCAAACCCGTATATGTATAACTGTAAGGGGCCTTGTCAGCCGCGCCGACCACCTGATCTCCGTTAAAAAATTCCACCCTTGCAATAGAGCCGCCGTTCTTTGCGAAAGCCTCGGCGGTTACGGTCACGTCCTCCCCCTCGTCAATCAATGTGTTATTCTCCAAATCGATGCCGACCTCCGGATTCGGCGCAAGGCAGCCGGATTTCACTACCTCCGAAACCAGCTCACTGCAGTACACCTCAATCCATGCATATCCGTAATTGGGACTGCCCGCGTCCAAGGAGGCAGGCAGCCTGCTGTCCCCCGCATCCTGCGGATTCAAGCCATGCGAAATCTCCCACGCGTCAGGAATTCCGTCGCCGTCCGTATCGGTCCGTCCTATGTCCGCCGCCGTCACCACTCTCGCGGGATACCCTCCCACCTCGTCCGGCGTGTTGATATAGAATCCGGTATTGCTCCTCACCTGCGCCACAACCCTTGCATCCACCGCGTCGCGCAGAGGAAAGGTCGCTCCCGCGCCGTTTAAAACAGGCTCATAACAGTCCGCCGCGCTGACCAGCGTCACGTCGAAGGCCTTTGGATTTGCCGCGTCCTCCGTGGGCGCATACGGCTCGGCGCTGACATAATCGGGAGCGTCCTCCTTGATTCCGGCCCTGTTGTCATTGGTAATCCTCTCATTGCCCGCCAGAATATTGCCATTCACATAAAATCCGCCCGTTTTATTTTTCTCCCCCACATAGATTAAAATATCCTTGAGGGATTCCCTTGTCCCCGGACCTCCCTGTACATAATTATTGATATAATTGGTGTAGGCGAAGCCCCCGCCGTAGCAGGGCAGATATCCGTGATTGTACAGCACGTTATTGCTCACCTGAAGCGTGGCAAAGCTCCTCTCCGAAGTCGGATCCGTCATGGAACCTCCCCCGATACGGGGATTTCTGGAGGTGTGATCCGCCAGCAGGTTATATTGGAATACCGTATTATTTCCCCCGAAAATGCCTCCGTAGCCATGCCTGCCCTTGGAATGTCCCGAAACCGTCAGGCTTTCGGATATGATGCACCACTGGACGGTTCCGTTCTTCCCCCGATAAGTGGAGAGGGTTTCGTCCGTATTCCAGCTGAAAGAACAGTGATCGATGATAAAGGTATCGTTATCCCTGCCCCACAGCGCGTCCATGGAATCCCCTCCCTTGAGCAGATTCTCCGTGCCCACCCGGAAACGCATAAAACGGATGATAATATTTTTGCTGTTGCTGATATTGGTGTCATAACCGGCTATGGTGACGCCGTCCCCCGGCGCCGTCTGTCCGGCGATGGTGATATTGGATTTATTTTTGAAAGATAAGGGAGATTCCAGATGAATGGTTCCGCCCACGTCGAAGACGATGATGCGGCCGGATTCCGGGGCGGTGTTGATTCCATGCCGAAGGGAGCCTTCGCCGCTGTCATTCAGATTCCGCACCACATATACGTCGCCGCCCCTGCCCCCGGTGGCGTACATACCGCCCCCTTCCGCGCCCGGGAAGGCCGGGATGCTGCCGTCCGGGAATTGGACTGACTCCGCCGCCCCTGCCGACGGCTGCGAGGCATGGACTCTGTCCACGGGGCCGAAGGCGCCAAACCCGCCCAAAAACAGAACCGCCGACAGCGACAAAGCCGACAGCCGACAGCTGCGTTTCCTGTGTCCATTGTATTTATCATGTAAATTGTGTACGGTATGTAAATGATGTTTATTGTATATGTTACGCTTACGAACGTTTATCTTATCGTTTATTTCCTGTGTTATGTCAGATTTCATTTTATATTCCATTTCATATTCCATCTTAAATTCCATTCTGCATGTCCTTCCTTCATGTTCTCCTTCTAAGGCATGTTTAAAAGCTGTTTTCCCCAAAATGCACGATGCGCTCCCCAATTTCCGGCGCATTTTCTTCTATTGCCTCCGGCGTGCTCTCCGCATATATTTAGTCTCTATAATGCCTCTGCAATCAAAGCACCCTGCAGGCGGCGGGCATCAAAATTGAAGCGCCCCAAGGGACGGGATTTAACCCTGTGGCAATAAAGGGCGCCATATGCACAGCGCCCTTTATTACTCCCTCTTCCATACCTGTTATAATATTCTTCCGAACCCGGCGCCCGCCTTTCCTCCCGCGTCACTCAAACGTGATACTGTCAATAATAGCGCGGAACAGCGGCTCCGCATCGTCCCCATAGCTTTCATGAATGACAAAGTCAAATGTGAACTGAAGCTCTCCCTTTTCCACCACCACAAAAAGATTTTTGTAAATACCGCCGTCGGTCTGTGTCGAGGTGCGAACCTCCAGCGCGGGCTGACCTCCCACGGCGGACTCCGAAACGTCATACCCCGCGCCCCTCATTCTTTCCGCCGCCGCCTTCAGCCCGTCTCCCTCCGCCTCATAGAGATTGACAAACATCATGGACGCGTCCCACACATTGTCATCTTCGTAGGGCGCCGCTATCATAAGCTCAAATACATCCTCCGTAGAGGTATCCTCTACCTCCCACAAAAACGGATAAGAAAAGCTCACCCATTCTCCCAAGGAAAACGGAACCATCACAGGCAGCGGAATCTCCGGCTCCATTTTCATGGCTTCTTCCACTTCCGCCTGCGTAATGGAAATATTGGGCTTCGCCCCCGTATCTCCCAGAATCTTCTGCGCCGTCAGCCGAGTAAGCGGCGCCAGCACGGAAAAATGATCCTCTCCCTGAAGGAGATAGCAGTGAATATTCTCGTTTTCCGAAGTATTTTGAATATTATTCAGACTGGCGGCATTGCCCCCGCTGCCTTCAAAAAGGAAGGTTGGCGTTTTCACATCCTTCAGCCAGTGAATCGGAGAACGTATGGCATATTCCGCTTTGACGTCGGTATCAAAAGTAAACTGACTGTTGTTATGATATTTTATCTCATCCACAGCGCCAAAACAAAATACCGCCCGGAACTTATCGGTATACTCCGCCGCCAGAAGCGCTCTGGTTCCTCCCGTGCTGTGTCCGCCCAGATAAATGCGGTCCGGATCCACATATGGCAGGGAAGCCGCATAATCATAAGCGGATGAAATATCGTCCACCTCGCCGAAAAGCGTCTCATAATAGCCCGGATTCCCGCTGCCGCCCCGGAAAGAAGGATACATGGTGAGTACTCCTGCCTGCCAGTAGGCGGAACCGGTCTGGTCGTCGTCCCACTCGGGATAATACCACGGGAATTCCGAAATACCGTTCCCCCAGCCTCCCACCACCCATATTATCAAGGGATGCTTCTCTCCGTCCCCCGGGTCGCTGGACACATAAGCCGCCAAATTTCCCACCTTAGAGGGATAGTACACCAAATCGAACGCCCCTTCCGGCGGTTCTGGAATCGGGTCGTTGTCATGATCCTTCCTTGCCAGTTTTGTCTCAAAAGCATCATGCACTTCCGCAAACGTCGGCGCTTCGTCCTGCTGATTCTTAGGATTATTTCCGGAATCCCCGCAGGAAACCGCAAAAATCATGGAAAGCCCCAGCAGCAGTGCGGAAATTTTCCCATGTCCATATCTCTTCGGGCAATGCTTCGCCCTGCGAGGCGCCGCCCCTTGAAGCTGCCGCCCGTCAATCGCCCCAGACGGCGCTTCCATTCTTTCACTCCTCATAATAACCTTTCCTCCCATTCCTTTTCCCGAAAGCCAACCAGCACAAACTCTTCCGCGACAAAAAGCGGCCGCTTTACCAGCATACCGTCCGAAGATAAAAGCGCCAGCTGCTCCTCCTCCGGCATCTGCGGCAGTTTGTCCTTCAGCTTAAGCTCCTTATAGAGATTTCCGCTGGTATTAAAAAAACGCTTCAACGGCAGACCGCTCTTCTTCTGCCATGCCGCCAGCTCCTCCTTGGTCGGATTCTGTTCCTTGATGGGCCTGTCCTCATAGGATATCCCATGCTCCTTCAGCCAGCTTGCCGCCTTTTTGCAGGTGCTGCATTTCTGATACTGTATGAACTGCATTGTTACCTCCCTCTCTCCCTATCCAATATTTCAATCCTATACTTCTGTCCTATGTCCATCCTATCTTTCCATCCTGCATCCGCCTGCTCCTCCGCTGCAGAAACGTTCCTCCTCCATCCCAAGCTTCTTTCACGCCTTGGGCAGATTCGTTTTCCTCCCCCGCAGGACAAGCACATAATCAGCATTATAGCATTAACAGAACATAGTTTCAATCCCGAAAGCATTTGATTTTCCCCATTTTTTCAGTTTACTAACTTCGCAGGCGCGGCAGTACCTATGAAAGCCTTTCCTCCATAAAATCCCGCTTCACCTCCAGCAGATTCCCAATCTGCATCAAAATATAAAAAAGAATGGCCCTTGCCTCGAATTCTTCTCTGCTTTCCGGCAGCTTCTGCTCCTTCATTTTTCCCAGCAGCGCATCCAATTCCCCCAGCAGTCCGGCCGACGTGTTATCCCTGTGATAATCCTGCTCTATCCGCCCAAGCAGCGCCGCGGCCTGTTTCGCCTGCTCCGGCAGCCGCTCTATGCTTTTGATATTCTGATAAATCTCCCGCAGAATAACGCTCTGCCTCTCGCGCATTTTCATATAGTCAAGTTCATAGGTATTCCTGTCAAAAATCGCATTGTTGTAATTTTCAGCCGCACAGAGCTTTGCCGCCGTCAACGCTTGTTCCAGCCTCTCAAAACATTCCGGCCCATACTCGCTCCGATCCTCCTTAAGAAGCCATTGGGACATTCTCCTCAAAATTCCCTTGATCTGCCCGTCGGCCTCCTCCGCCAGCCTTGCAAATTCCGCATCTTTTTTGTGCAGGTGCAGATTCACCAGAATCCCCATTCCCGTCCCAATCAAAAACAGCAGCATTTCATTTACAAGCATTTGAGGCCCCATGCTGCGCTCCGTGAGGAAATGGGTAATCAGCACGGAATCCATGGCAATGGCCTCCCGCCAGCCCATACACAGGCACAGCATGGCAAACATGAACAGATATGCCGCGAAGGCCCAGAGCGTATAGCCTGCCGCCCCAAAGCAGGCCGCTCCCAGCGCCAATGCACAGAGGAACGCCAGCCCCCTGTTTGCGGCGCTTCTGAAGGTTTCCCGCTTGGTATTTCCGATGCTGAGCACCGTAATGATGCCTGCGGAGGCGGAATAGGAAAGGCCAAGCTCCCCCGCTATGGCAATGGATGCGGCTGATGCGCCCGCAATTTTCAAACTTGTCAAAATCCGGCCCTTCCACTTCATCCTGCCCCTCCTTCCGTTCTGCCCAATCTATCCTATCTCCGTTCCCGCCCAAAACCGTCCCGCTGAATTTACAGCAAACGCCGGACGGCGGCAGGCGGATGCCTATTGCCTGCAATATCGGTTGAGCAGGAATTCAATATAATCGTCCCTGCCAAACAGCCTCCTTCCCGTCCTGCTGCCCTGCGCCTTCACAATCTCCCAGAGCGGAACCGTCATCCGCGCATGCTGCGCGGCGCTATTGCTCTCCACATAATTTTCAAGCACCGTCCCCGCTCCGTCCTGTTTCAAATTGCCCAGACGCCAGTGGGGCGCGGGCGCGGAAATGTTAGGATATACGTTATAATCTTTGTCCACGAAAAAAACAGGGCTGGAGCTTACATAGCTTGACGTAGAAGCGTCCCCGATGAGTTTTTCATAAAGCGAACCTTCCGTCTCCCCAAACACCTCCATAATATTATGTTTCCCAAAATGCTTAAGCGTATATGCTTCCAGCAGCGGCGGTATCTTAACCAAGTCGTCGGGCGTCACCCTGACGTCATACAGTTTCTCATTTTCCCCGTCGCAGGAGCCTTGATGCAGAAAAAAGGAAAACTCGCCCCCAAAGGACCTGCAGCGATTCTCATAATCAAGACCCCTGATAAGATTTTCAATATGTTCCAGCTCCCCAATATTTTCTTGATTGATAAAAGTTTGGATTCTCGGCGAAATCTTGTTTTTCATGAGAATCTCAATCGCTTCCAGTATTTCCGAATACGCGCCCTTTCTTCCGATATAATGATCCGTAGTTTCCTCCCCGCCGAAAATCGTCAGCTGGGCTTTTTTTAACCCGAGGGAAACAAGCCATTCCACATACTCTTTATCGCGGACAAGCCTCCAAAAGCTGACCAATTCAAAATGTTCTATGGGCCTGTGAGAAAACCGATTGCAAAGCCCATAAAGCTCCCGATAATTATCCCTGAAATCCGGCTCCCGATACCAATCGTAAACCTGCACGCCCTCCGCAAAAGGCCTGAACCCATCCGCCGCCGCTTCTATTTCCGAGACCGGCATATGGCCGTTGGGGGTTACGCCCAGCCAACAATGCCTGCAGCGATTGGGACAGCCGTACATATCCAGACAAATTGTAATTTCTTTGAACCTCATCCTTGTAATTCTTCCTCCCTGCAGCCGTGTCCTCCTTGGGCTATAAGCGCCGCCGTATGGACGTCCTCCCAGTCAAGCGTTCCTCCGTCCTTCAGACACCATGCCGCTTCCAGCATTGCTTCCATAAAAAATAACTGTTCCAGTTCTTTTCTCCCATACCCCAAATCCTCCGCCAGTCTGCGGACAACATACCGGATATGCTCCGCGGCCGCTTTGCTGCCCCTTTCGCCAAGCTCATTCAGGACAAATCTGGGCAGGTCAAATATCACCGGGCCGATAACGCCTTTGGGATCTATTATTTTATAACCGCCCTCGGAATCAAGCAGAATATTATCGTGATGCAAATCTCCATGCAGCAGCACCCTCTCCGGATATTTTTCAAACGCTTCCTTTCCGATTTCCAGCGCCCTGCGCATATATTCCCCAATCACGGGAGGGACTTCCCCTTGGAGGCAGCAAGCATACGCCCTGTCCAGCCAGTCTAAATAAGTCCCAAACCCCTTCGCCTCCCCACGGGGAATCTTCCTGAACGCCTCCGCAAAAATTTCCAGCCGCCGGTCCGTCTCCGCCACATTTCGCAGAACCGTTCCCGGCAGTATCCTTTCCTCCAAAAGCAGCCCCGCCGGCCTGTCATAATCATACGCTTTGCAGAAAATACTTCCCTCAAATTCCTTTAACGCCCTATGCTCCCCGCTTAATTCCTTCCCATTGCTGTTTATTTTCAATACCACATTCCCGAATTTTTCTGAGAACGCAAAATAAACTGCCTTTTTGCAGTTTTCAAATACCCTGTTTATCCTTGTCAGCTTCCACTTCTCCACTGCATCCCGCAGTTTCCCTTCCATTGCCCTGCCGGAAGCTCCCGGGCTTTCGGCTTTCTCTTGGCCGCCGGATTCTCCCATACTTTTCCTTTCAGAATTCCATCGCTCCATCCAGACATTCCTCCCCTACTTCATATTCCCAAAGAAACCATCCCCTTGTCTGTCCCTTGACAGAATCGCAGAATTTTTAGTCCACATACATAATGCGAACCAAAAATTCTGCTCCCCTCCGGCGGCGGCACACAAAGCACGCCCCGACGCCGCAGAACCATAGGGGACAGTTCCCATCTTGCAAAACCAAAGAAAATCTTCACCACTCGGCCTATCACCGCCTCCGGAAGAACGCTTCCCTCACGCTCTTCCAGATACATAGATGCTGTGGTTTTCGCAAGGCAAAACTGTAGATTTTCTAAGTCAACATACTTTGATGGTCTGCTTTACCTGCCTCCATTCGACATAGGCAGATGCTGCTGACTATCTTACCGACTTAGAAAGCTTTTGCACACTTCCACCTTTCCAACGTAGGAAAGTATTGCATCAGCATCTCCTTAGCCTCTTCCTTCGTCTTGGCGCGGCCTCCCTCAACCTCAAACCCGGCGCAGAAATCCGCCATTTCCTCCATGGTGCAGTTCTGGGCAAATTCTCCGTCCTTAAAACAATAACAGCAGTACTTGTCGTTCCTGCCGCCGTCCTGATTCGTCCCATACTGCTCCTCCTGCATGGGCATTCCGCAGCTCTGGCAGATTTTCAAATTTCCCCCCATCTGATTCTCCATCTGATTTTCATTTTGGTTTCCTGTCTTGTTTTCTGTTTTGTTTTCCATCTTAATCTCCTTTTGGACAATTTTATTGTTTTTATCTCTTCCGCTCCATGGAATTGGGCCAGCCAAATACCCTGCCGCACAGCCTGCCGCTCCCGGGACGCATATTCCATCCGCAGAAATGCCTCCGAAATACCCTCCCTATGTACCGTGAAACCCAATCCTCCGCTTCAAGACTACTTAAGAATACCACCTTAAATATGACACCTGCGCGTCATATTAAAATAGAAAACAAAAATTTTCTGCTCCGCCTCTCCGCAGCCTCCTAAGATATTATTGCAGGCTCCCGCCCCAAACCTCCGCAAAAACCATTATCCGGACACATCCTAGGAGTACATCTCCGCCATCCGCCGAATCCTTCCGCCAAGCTCCTCCCGCACATACGCAGGCTCCAGCACCCTCGCAGATGGCCCGAAGGACAAAATCAATCCATAGATCCAGTCATCCACAAGACAAGTCATTCTAACTTCAAAATCTCCCGAAGGCAGCACCGTAATCTCTTCCTCCTCAAACCTGTCATAAATGCGATATGCCTCTTTTTTGTCTATCCGAAGGAGGATTTGAGAAATCTGAGGCAGGTATTTCTCCGATTCTTTCCCCATGCCGCCGCTATCTTTTTCGTCTCCCCCGTCGGCTTTTTGTATCTCCCCGCCAGCCTCTTGTATCTCCCCGTCAGCCTTTTGTATCTCCCCGTCAGCCTTTTGTATCTCCCCGCTGTTGTTTGAAGCCTCCGCGCCGCTCTCCTGAATCCCCCAGTCAGTCCCCGGCCTGCCCATACGGCTCCCGTCAGCCTCAAAAGTCTCATCCAGCACCCTGACCCGCTTCATCCTCAGCACCTTGAACATCCGCATTGCCTTTCTGGTCCGGCATAACGCCCTCACATACCAAGTATAATCCTTGAAAAGCAGCTGCACCGGCTCCGCCCTGCGGCTGCTCATCTCCCCGGACTGCCCGTAATAATCAAATTCCAGCACATTCCTGTGAAGGATGGCCTCCTTGATCTGCACAAACAGCTCCTTCCTCCTGCCGCTCCAATCGGAAAAATCAATGGATACCCAGTTATCCGGCTCCGCTTTGAAAAAATCTCCCAGCTTGCGGAGAATTTTCCCCTCCTCCTGCGCTCCGGCTTCCCCCACACTTGCCAGCGCCGCCAGTATCCTCTGCTGTTCTTCGGGAGAAATAATCATCTTGTCCAGCACAAACTGTTCCGTCAGGCTGATGCCGCCGCATTTCCCCTTTCGGGCGTAAACCGGAATCCCCGCCATGCTCAGATTCTCCACATCCCGATAAATGGTGCGCGCCGACACCTCGAATCGCTCCGCCAGCTCCCCCGCCGTCACGGTTCCCTTATTCAACAGAATATAAATAATGCCCAACAGCCGATTTACCATTTGTGCCTCCACGCGGTTTACGCCCTTTGTCTATCCTGCTTTGCATGCCTGTATCCTGCTTCGACTCCATGCCATTGCCCCCTATGGAAATCAAAAGCCTTCCTTTGGCCTCTTTCCCTTTCATTCGGCCCCTTTCCCCTTCATCCGCCCCCTTTCCCCTTCATCCGGCCTTCTTACACTTCATCCGGCCTCCTTCTCCTTCAGCTCCAGCTCCACCGGGCAATGGTCGGAACCAAGCACCTCCGAATGAATTTTGGCATCCGCAAGTCTTTCCTTTAAGCTTTCCGACACCACAAAATAGTCAATCCGCCATCCCGCGTTCTTCGCCCTTGCCTGAAACATATAAGACCACCATGAATACGCGTCTCTGGTCTCCGGATAAAAATAACGGAAGGTATCAATGAACCCGCTCTCCAGCACCTTGCTGAAACATTTCCGCTCATCGTCCGTAAATCCCGCGTTATTGTGATTGGTTTTGGGATTTTTCAAATCAATTTCCTCATGGGCCACATTCAAATCGCCGCAGTAAATCACAGGCTTTGTCTCTTCCAAGCCCTTGATATATTTCAGGAAAGCCGCCTCCCACTCCCTGCGGTACGCAAGCCTTGTCAGCTCCCTCTGGGAATTGGGCACATACACCGTCACCACATAATACTCCTGAAACTCCGCCGTAATCACGCGGCCCTCATGGTCATGCTCCTCCACCCCGATGCCGTATGTCACTTTTATGGGTTCCTCCTTGGAAAAAAGCGCCGTGCCCGAATATCCCTTCTTCTCCGCGTAATTAAAATACTGGTGATAATCGGGAAGCTCCAGCGCAAGCTGACCCTCCGAAAGCTTCGTCTCCTGTAAACAGAAAACATCCGCGTCCGCCTGACGGAAAAAATCCATGAACCCTTTCTGCATACAGGCGCGCAGGCCGTTTACGTTCCATGAAATCATTTTTATGCTCATACTAACCCTCCCTGATTCCGCTTCGCGGAACCCCAAATAAAAACTGCCTTCCTATATAGGTTCTCCCACGGATTCCAAATACCCCCTCATCCGCCGAAACTCCCTCTCCGTATTCGCACTATACTGCAGCTGAATCACCTCGTCGTTTTCCACAAGGGCAATCCTGCCCTCATTATTATCACCGAAAAGCGTGATATCCCATTCCCCAAGCCAATGTCCAAAACGCTGGGGCCGCTTGGCAAAAGTCCGCTCGATTCCCTCTTTTTCTTCGGGCGTAATCCAATAAAGCTCCTCCGGGCCAAAAGGCAGACACAGACTCGCCTGATAACCGTACATGGCAGTCAAAAATTCCGAAACGCTGGGAGCGCTCTTCTTCCATTCGCCGCCGTCAAAGGATACATACACAGGCGGGTCCGGAAGGCCCGCATCCGACTTCTTCACCCCCGCCTGACATACTCCCTGATTCTCAACAAAAAACACAATATATTCCCAATCCCAAAACGGCTTATAACGATCCGGCAGAAGCAGGTCGTCCTGAAGGCCGCTAAGCTCCGGGGTCTTTCCGTATGTTAAGAAAAAATCCTTTAATTCCGCCGGTATCCGCCCCACCCTTTCCACGGCCTTTTCCACCTCTTCCGGCGAATATCCTTCAGCCTTCTCCACCTGAAAAAGCTCTAAAATCTCGTCATATCTGCCCATCGCTTCACCCCTCCTCCATTCATCCCCTAAACCAAAGCTTCAAAAATATCATACTGCCGCACTCATGTTTTGCAGTTTCCATAATATCATAACCCAAAAGAAATGTATAGTTAATTGTGAACAGCCGCCATACTCCGTTATATCCGCCCCATTCACGCTTAAAATCATATCCATCCGCTCAACGCTTAGAAAACGGCCTTCCCCGGCCTTTCCTTACCAATCACAGCAGCATTCACAAATTGTACAAAGACATACGTGGGAAATTTGCTCCGCCGCAGTACTGATTTTTACCCGATATCCGCAATCAGGACATTCATTGTACATCTCGTGGACTAAATATGTATTCTGCGCCTCGCAGGAGGCGCACGCGCAGCAGCCGCATGTCTCTGATACTGTCATCTCCCGCTCGTCAGACACAGAGCGCATGCAGGGATGCCCGCACTCCTTATGATGGCTGCCCGCCAACAGGCAGCTCATCCCCCCGATTATGACGCATACTATCATTGCCGTAAATCTTTTCTTCATTTTTTTCAATGTGTATTTCATAAGTATCCTGCTTTGATTTATTTTTGCAGCAATCATTATATATACTGCTTAACAGTTAAAATTTCCGAGCAGCCCGACTACATAACGCCAGCCATATACGTTTAACCAGTGCAGTACGATAAATTCTGGCGTTATGCAGCATAACATGCCCCGCCGCAAATCAATATGTCGTTTTAGTTTCGCTTCCGCCCCCGTTTTACACTGGCGGATTGACCTGCGGCGGCTCTTGACTTTACGCCGCCCCATGGTTTATACTATTGCCTGACATTATTAGGAACCTAGGAGGCATTATGGCAGCACCGCTTCAACAAAAAAAACTGTTTTTATTTGATATAGACGGCACCATCGCCGTGGGCGATACTCTCTTCGACGGCAGCGCCGCACTGCTTGACCACATTGCCGCAATCGGCGGGAAGGCGTATTTTATCACCAACAATTCCACCCGAAGCGGCCGGGATTATGTGGAGAAATTCCGCAGGGCATTTCATCTGGAGACTTCCGAAGACCAATTTATCACCTCCGGCTATATGACCCTCCGATTCCTGAAAGAACGCTATGCCGACGGCAGAATCTATGTGCTGGGCACCTCTTCTTTCATTAAGGAACTCCGCAGAAACGGCCTGCACATTACCGAAACGGCGGAAGACGGAATTGCCTGCGCGGTGACGGCCTATGACAGCGAACTGACTTACCAGAAGCTGGTACAGGCCTGCAAAGTGCTCTCCGACCCGAATATTCCCTTCTACGCCACCAACCCTGACCTCTGCTGTCCTGTGGACTTCGGGTTTGTCCCCGACTGCGGCGCCATCTGCAATATGATCGCGGACTCCGTGGGAAGACGTCCCGAATATCTGGGCAAGCCCAGCCCCTCGGTGGTGGAGCTGTGCCTTTCCCTGTCCGGCTTTTCCAAAGAGGAAACCCTTGTGGTGGGGGACAGGCTCTACACCGATATTGCCTGCGGCATCAACGGCGGCGTGGACACCTGCGTGGTCTTTACGGGGGAAGCGTCGCCCGAAGACATGGCGGACACCCCCTATCCGGCTGACTACCGCTTTGCCAATATCAAAGAACTGCTTTCCAGCCTCGCCTAAGGCAATCGGCCCCAAAAGCTCCTATGGCATTGACAATATCCTTCATGGTCCGCCCTGCCTGCCTATCCTCAATATAAGCAAATGCGGCGAACCATTTTATGCCCCGCGACTGTAGGACGTCTCCCTGCCAAGCCAAATTCCGCCGTAAGAACCAAAGAAATTGCAGGCCTGTCCCATGAAAGGAAAATCATATGACCCCCATATTTACTACAAATCATCTTATCGCAAGGAAATTTCAGCCGGAAGACGCGCGGCGACTCTATGAAAACCATCTGGAAAAAGAAATGAAACAATGGATTCCGGGTGAAAGCTATGCAGACCCTGCGGAAGCGGAAAGCGCCGTGAAATTCTACAGCGGCTGCGTGGATAAAAAGCGGCTGCCATATGTACTTGCCGTCGTATTAAGAGAAACAGGGGAATTAATCGGCGACACAGGAGTCAATGAAGTATCCGGAAGGCCCCATGAAATGGAAATCGGATACAGTATCTGCAAAAAACACAGCGGCCATGGATACGCATCCGAGCTTACGGCGGCAATGACGGATTACATCGCCAAAACCTTTGACGCAAGGATTTTGTATGGCCGCGTCATGCGCGGCAACGAGGCGTCCGTCAAAGTGCTCGAAAAGAACGGATACCGCTTTGTAAGAGAAGAATTCGGCGCCGAGGACGACCCTTACGGAAAAGGGATGCTGGTTTATCAAAAAGAATGTTGATAGGGAATCCCCTCTCAATCTCTCTGATCCGTGGATTCCCTATCAAACTCTCCTTATTCGTAAATTTCCTTTCCACCTCTCCTTATCCGTGAATTCCTTTCCAATCTCTCCTTATCCGTGGATTCCTTTCCAATCTCTCCTTATCCGCGAATTCCCTTTCCATCTCTCCTTATCCATGAATTCCTCTCTCAATCACCCCGAAGCCCAGCGGATACGGCCCCGTATGCACCCCGATGGTGGCGCCGATTTGGAAGAGCGGAATTTCCTTCACCCCATAACCCTTCCCCCGCAGGACTTCCAAGGCATGATCCCGAAACGCCGCGCCTTCCTCTTCATCATACCCAAATCCCACCACAATGCTGTAATCCTCCGCCTTCTTCCCCCCTTCGGCCAGATAGTCCAGCAGAAGCCCCAAGGCCTTCTCCGTGGTGTGCTTTCTGCCCCTGCCGATGCCCGAGGGGAAAATTTCTCCCTGCTTCAAGGTGATAATGGGCCTGATTCCCAGCACGCTGCCCGCCACGGCCGCCACCTTCCCGATGCGCCCGCCGTGCTGCAGATATTCCATATTTCCCACCGTAAAGAAAATCCTGCCCGTGCCTTTGATTTCCTCCAGCCTTGCCGCCGTTTCCTCATATCCCATGCCTCTGTCCCGCATGGCCGCCGCCTCCAGCACAAACTGCCCCTGCAGCACCGTATCCACCGTGGAA
Organism: uncultured bacterium; assembly: GCA_948467735.1. Taxonomy (GTDB): domain Bacteria; phylum Bacillota; class Clostridia; order Lachnospirales; family Lachnospiraceae; genus Acetatifactor. Next base: position 7,969 of record CAOKFN010000009.1, on the reverse strand, counting down.
TCAATCACCTGAATCTTCGCGTCGGGCCAGCTCTCCAATACAATATCCCTTGCGCTCACCGCGGACTGCATGGAACCGCTGAATTTGGTGGTGATGCAGATACAGATAACGGGAATCCCTTCCTTCGCATACGGCTGGAATACCTCCACATAGTCTTGGGCGGAGGGCATGGAGGACTTGGGGTACACTCCCTTTTTCTCCACCATCTGCCGATAAAACTCCCTGATTCCAATGTCCACGTTCTCCTTCAGATAATGGGCGTCGTCAAAGGAAACATAAAACGGAACCACCGTGATATTCTTCTCTTTTACCAGTTCCACAGGCAGATCACAGGAACCGTCGCTGATAATATGGAATGCTTCGCTCATATCAACCATACCTTTCGTATCTATTTCTTTCTAATAGACAGGATACCACTTTTGCGCGAAAATATCAACATGTAGTTTTTAAAACTATTTCCTGCCTTTCCGCCTGCCCGTCCCGGCATATCAAGCACCGGTCTGCCCAACCCCGGACTGTCAGCCCTCTCCCTGCCACCCCCTCCCGTCATGACCTCTCTGCAAAGCCCCGGCCCGTCATGACCTCTCCCTGCCAACCCCCGGACTGTCAGCCCTCTCTCTTCCACCCCCCGGCCTGTCATGCTCTCTCTGTCCAACTGTCCTAGCCTATCAGCACCTTCTTTCCCTCAAAGGCAAAGCCATATTTTCTGATATGCTCCGCCGGAATCCCTTCCGCCTCCAAAGCGGCCGCATACCCTTTCTCTTCTATCTGCGCCAGCGCCGCATCCACCGTATCCTTCAGCGTCTTTTCCTCTTCCCCGTCATGCACTTTAAACTCCATAATCATTGCGTCTTTTCCACAATGGCCCAAAGCGCCGTCCGCCCCGCCGCCCATACTGCTTTTAGGCTTCAGCATTACGTCATACCGTCCGAAACCGCTCTCCCGATTCGACGTAACGACATATCGATCCGACAGCTCCACCATCAGCCCAAGAACGAACCCATGATAAAAGCGTTCCGGCTCCGCGCTTTCGGAAGGCTTATTCCCCGTGTCAAAACAGCTGAACGTCTCAAGCGCAACCTTATTCATATAATGGTTCATAGCCTTTTTATCATCCTTTAGCAATGCCTTGATGAAATCATTATAGGCAGGCGCATAATTTTTAAACCAGCCTTCAATCATGTTCTGAAACATCAGCCTTACTTCTTTGTTTGTGAGCTTCAGAGTATATTCCTCTTTTCCCGTTTCTCCGTCTATTGCGTAACTTTCCACCTTTAAATACCCGCTTGCCAGCAGCAGGCTCCATATGGCATATTCGTTATGGTCAAGCTGGCTGAACACAATCTGCTCGTCCATCCTTGTTTTCAGCGCCCCTCCGTTTAAAAGGCTTTCCATCGTTATCTTAATATCCCTGCTGCCCTCGCGAATCAATTTCCCCACTAGGCTGTTGCTGCTGGTATTCGCCCAGTATATTGCCACCTTCTTCTCCTTAAGGAAATTTATTATGGACCATGGATTGTAAATGTCCGTCCTTTTTCCGAAAGTGAAGCCGTCATACCAGTCCCTGACCCTGCCTTCCATTTCCGACAGCCCAAACTCATGCAAAGCATCCGATACTTCCGACTGAGTAAATCCAAAAGAATCCGCATACATATCCGAGGTTGTTGTTACCACAGTCAGATTATTCAAATCCGAAAAAATACTCTCCAATGCTTCGCAAGAAGCTATGCTTACTCTTGTAATTCCCGTCAGAATCGCCCTATCCAGAAACGGATTGGTCTTAAACGTGGAATTGAACAGATTTCTCATGAAGGTAACAATTTCATTCCAAAATCCGCCTATATATGCCTCCTGCATGGGCGTATCATATTCGTCAAGAAGGATTATGGGCTTCCTGCCGTAATATCGCTGCATAAAATCACACAATTTATGCAGGGAAATCACTGCATCCGTTTCCGCCATATGCTCGGAGACCCTGTCGAAATATTTTAATTCTTTCTCCGCAAGAAATCCGCCCTCCTTCAAAAATTCGTTCTTAATATACAAGTCCGAAAGTATCTGGCAGATCCTTACCTTGGCGTTCTCAAAGGTATTCTCCTTCACATTGGCAAAGCTGAGGCTGATCACCGGATATGTCCCCTGCAGATTCCGATATTTTTCCTCCTTCCATATGTTTAAATGTTCAAAAAGATGACCTCCTCCAGCGTATTTCAGCGAAAAAAATCTCTCCACCATGTTCATATTCAGGGTTTTGCCAAAACGTCTCGGACGGGTAATCAAAGTCACGCTGTCCCCGTTTTCCCACCATTCGCGGATAAAATTTGTTTTGTCCACATAAAAATAATCATTTACAATCATAGTTTCAAAATCCTGTACTCCTATTGCCACCGTTTTCGCCATACAGCATACCTCCCTGCTCTCCGCCTCACTCATCCGAATCAATCATCCCTGCGACGTTATATAGTATAATAGTCATCCAAAAATACAGACTTTATCATTTTAGGCACATCCTCTATTAACTTATTCGTATTTTCAATCGTACAAATTTCATGATAAATCATATGTTCTATATCATGGGGCCTAAACTCAAAATCATAGAGCTGTTTTATTCTATCATCCAATAATTTTTCATCAAACACATCAACAATCGAGCAGGAACGTCCCTCCCGCAGAAGTTGAAACAGGTTTTTTCTCTTAGAATATTCGCAGAATAAATAATAATTTACACAATAGCTTTCTTCCCTGAACTGATTCATTTTATCATCAAAATTTTCTTTCGACAGCGAAGCATAAAAAGGCACGAATATTTGTCTACAGGAAAAAACATCTGTAAGTACATGAATCATATATCCCAGCAAAAAATCCCTGTCATACTTATGGTGATTCAACATATAAAACATTTTAATATTATCCATCCAATCCCTAAACCTGCTTTCCTTCATGATTTTCCCCCAGACAGCTCCTTCCGGGAAAAAATGACTTTTTTCTTTCAGCGTTCGTGTATAGCGAGGACTGGCATGAACTGCGTCCGGCGCAGCCGCGCCGACAATATATGTGGGATAATCAATAGGCGCCTGCGTTTTTATATCATCCAGAACCCTTTCCGCAATTAAAATATGAGTCATTGTGTATGCCATTATTTTTCTCCTTTTTTCTCTTACTGTAAACCGCCTTTTCTTCCACATATTTATATCCGCTCAAACGGACGATTTCTTTATCCTGCAATGGCGATATGTACGGTTTGCGACCGGTTTCATGTCGGGAATAAGGAAATTGCCGGTCATATTTATGAATGATTGTTTGGTAATTCCATCTATCGCTCCGTATCCCAATGATTTTCCTGTTTGATTGATAAAGGGACAGCGCGCCGCTTTGGGAACCCTTTCGGCATAAATTACATCATGTCATATGCGTATCATTGGGAACAAAAATCTGTTCCATTGATTAAAATTATATTATCACAGTTTCCCATTCGCTTCCATAAAAAATGCTTGAAATTCACCACGTTTTTTATTGCAGTTTTATGCGGCGGCAGAAGCTCCCGGCCCAATTCCCCGCTGTTACAATTTTGTGTAACAGTTCAACCAGCCGATGTAAGCGGCCGAAAATCGTGCTTGCACGAATTTTCGGCTGATTATATCGGGTGAGGGAACGCCGTCTTATGAACAAAGGCAGCTGCGAAGCAGCGGAAAGCGCGTAAGCGCGGCTTTGTGAATGGCGTGGGCTGAACTGTTACAATTTTTTCTCAATTCTGTTAAAAAAAGGTTGACATCCATCCCCATTGCGCTTATACTAAGAAAAGATTCGCTGTTACATGAGGAAAGCGCCATAGAAAACCTGCTTCATTTGTTTTCTACGGCCAAATAATAAAGGAAAGGAGGCAGTTAAAATGGCATTGAATCAAATCAGGATAAAAACCCACCAAGCACTACAAGCAAATAGTCATAAGATTGTCTCCCGGGATATTGCGACTTGAGTTCATCGCCATTTTTCGTCCATGTCAGAATGGACGCGATGCATACGAATGTACACGGTTTCCACATGTATCATAAGCATACATGCAGGCGCTTCCTACAAATACACCGTTTGCAGGAACGCGGTTCCTTTGTACATTGACATGCAGAAAAATGATAAGATGCTGTCAACAAGCCATGACTTCTCTTAGGAGCCATGGCTTTTTTGTGTGCGGATCCGCCCAGAAAAGCTCGGCCGCGAAGGCGGCCCGCAGGCTTCACGGCGGTCGGTTCCCACAGCGGACAGGGAGGAAGCTTCCCTGCCCGAATCACGGTCTGCAATCCGGGAGTTTAAAATGGAGGAATACATCAATGAATTTACCGAACAGTTTTATCAGTATCGCCCGCAAATACGGAATCAAAAAAGAGGAAATTATCTTTGCGGCCGCCGCGGATTTTGACGCGGAATACCGCTTTGCGGATTCCATTGCGGCGCTCACAAAGGAAAAACTGATTCTGGCGGCTTATCCCTATGCAGAAAAAGCGGAATATAATTTCGGCGGTTACGGCGGCTGGCAGATGAACGCATCCCATAATTCCGACAGCGCCGCATTGGCCGAGGAGCCCGCCATACAGATTTACGATCTAAAACAAGTGGAAAAAATGGAAGTCATCCGTCAGGTTGCCACCGGCGTCCTTATGGCCAAAATCGACGGCCTAGACCGAAACCTCTGCCATTTTTCCAACACGCGGATGGAGTCTTTTCTGAAACTCTGCCGCCTGAGAGACAAATTGAAAAAGGGGGAAGAGATTACGCCGGAAGATTTGGACGTGAAAAAAGGAAAAGAATGCTGTCCCAAATGCGGCATGATCTACCCCGACCAAGAGAGAAAGGTCTGTCCCAAATGCATGGATAAAAAATCCATCCTGCTGCGGGTCATGTCCTACTTCAAACCTTATAAGAAATATCTGGCGGTGATGATGCTCTGCTATCTGGGTACGGCGGTGCTGAACTTGGTATGGCCCTATTTAAGCGGCACCGTCCTCTACGACAGAGTGCTGGCAAAGGATGAAAATTTCCTCGCCCTGCTGGGACTTCCCGCCGGCCGCTTTTTCACCGCCCTGACCATGCTGGTGCTCTCCATGATCCTGACCAAAATACTCATTCAGGGCCTTGGCGTCCTTCAGGGAACCCTGACCGCCAAAATAGCGCCGGAGGTGGTGGGAAAATTAAAAAGTCAGGTATTCACCTCCATGGGCCGGCTTTCCATCAGCTTTTATTCCAGACGGCAGACCGGGGGCTTGATGACCCGGGTATCCGACGATGCGGAGGAGATTTCCAGCTTTTTTATCGACGGCATTCCCTATTTCTTTATCAATGTGGGGAACATCCTTGCCACCAGCATCATCATGTTTTATCTGAATCCGCTGCTGGCGCTGGTATCCGTTATCCTGATGCCCTTCTTGGTTGTCATCAGCCTGCGCATGATGCCCCATCTGTGGCATTATTACGGCAAGCGCCATCGGGCCAACCGCCGTCTGAAAGGGCAGATGAACGAGAATTTCACCGGCGCAAGAGTGGTGAAGGCGTTCGGACAGCAGGAACAGGAAATGACCCGCTTTTCCAAAAGCAACGGCAAAGTCCGGACTTCCGAAATGGATCTGGCCCGCTATGACAATAAATTTTTCGCCTTATACTGCACCGTGGAGGATACCATCAGCTTTCTGGTATGGGCGGCGGGGGGCGCTTTGATGATCGGCGGCTCCGACATTGAACTGGGGCTTCTGCTGACCTTCTCCGGCTATGTGGGACAGCTCAAGGGCCCGCTGGAATTTATGTCCCGCATCATCCGCTGGTACACCAACTGTATGAACTCGGCCCAGCGCATGTTTGAGATTATCGACGCCGTGCCGGAGGTAAAGGAAGCGCCGGATCCCTTAAGGCCCGCTTCCCTCCGGGGCGAAATTGAATTGAAAAATGTCACCTTCGGCTATGAGGCTCACAAGCCCATCCTAAAAGACATCAGCTTCCATGTGGAAGCCGGGGAAGTATTCGGAATCGTGGGACGCTCCGGGGCGGGCAAATCCACCCTCGTCAACCTGATTTCCCGCCTCTATGACACGCAGGAAGGGGAGGTGCTGGTGGACGGAATCAACGTAAAACAGTACGGCTTCCGGGAACTGCGCAAAAACGTGGCAATGGTATCTCAGGAAACCTATATTTTCATGGGAACGGTGGCGGAAAATATCGCCTACGCAAGACCGGACGCATCCAGAGAAGAAATCATCCGGGCGGCGGTTCAGGCCAACGCCCATGATTTCATCTGCAAGATGCCCCAAGGCTACGACACCCTGTTAGGCTCCTCCTCCCGCTCCCTTTCCGGAGGGGAAAAACAGAGGATATCCATCGCGAGAGCCATTCTCGCGGACCCTAAAATCCTGATTCTGGACGAAGCCACCTCCGCGGTGGATACGGAGACGGAACTGGCCATTCAGAAATCCTTGGAACGGCTGGAGAAGGGACGAACCGTATTGTCCATTGCCCACCGTCTTTCCACCCTGCGCAACGCCTCCCACCTAATCGTGCTGGACGACGGCAGGCTTACGGAATCGGGCACCCACGAGGAACTGCTGGCCAAAAAGGGCACCTTCTATAAGCTGAGCGAGCTGCAGACAAAAGCGCTGGCCATGCGGGGAATCGAGTAGGAACGATGCTCACGGACGGTCAATTTACCGCCGGTTCACGATACTTTCCACTCATGAGCCGGACAGTTTGGCAGACTTTGGCGGCTGCAGGCATCCATTGGCCACGCGGGAAATCAGTTCCGCCCTCTCTTGGACAGGTTCCTTGTCAGGCTGCAGGCATCCATTGGCCATGCGGGAAATCAGTCCGCAGACAGGGAATTGGACAATCACGCCGAAACCAAATTTGGCCGACTGGAAAGCAAACCAGACGAATAAGAAACAAATCAACCGGATAGAAAGCAAATTAACCGGATAGAGAGCAAACCAACCGGATAGAAAGCAAATTAACCGGACAGAAAGCAAGTTTCATTTCATGGAAGGAGCGGCGAAAATGATACTATACAGGCCCGTCGGAACGAAAGAGCTGGAGCTGATCGCGGAAAGCGGTTACACGAAATTTCCGCCCAGACTGCCCGAACAGCCCATTTTTTATCCCGTATGCAGTGAAACATACGCCGTCGAAATTGCGTCCCGATGGAATGTCGCCTACAACGACGACCACAAAGGCTATGTGACAAAATTTGAAATCGAGGACGATTATGCCGGGCAATTTGACGTCCACACCGTGGGCGGCAGTTACCACCAAGAGCTTTGGATTCCGGCGGAAGAGCTGGAAATCTTTAACCGGCACATTATCGCAAAAATACAGGTAATACACAGTTTTTCCGTCGACGCCGGAGAACACGATACCCCGTCGGACAGCCTTCTGCCTGACGGCCAATGTTGAATAGGAAAAGCTCCCATTTATGGGAACTGAAATAAAAAACAGCCTCGTAATGGAAGCTCAATGTGCCAGATGGCACATAGGAGAATTTTCAGATGCGTTCTATGCAGCTGAAAATTGCTCCCCTATAAGGGCGCTGAAATGGAGAGGCGGAACAAGTTCCCATAATTGGGAACTGGAATAAAAACAGCCTCGGAACGAGAGTTCAAAGCGTCCTTCGGACACTTGGAAGGAAATTTTAGCTGCGCCCTATGCAGATGAAATTTTCTTCCCTATAAGGGCACTGTAGTGGAGAGGCGGAACAAGTTCCCATAATTGGGAACTGGAATAAAAAAACAGCCTCGGAATGGAAGCTCAATGTACCGGATGGCACATGGGAGAATTTTCAGATGCATTCTATGCAGCTGAAAATTGCTCCCCTATAAGGGCGCTGAAATGGAGAGGCGGAACTGGAATAAAAAAACAGCCTCGCAATGGAAGCGCCCGGGAAAATTTCAGATGCGTTCTATGCAGCTGAAAATTGCTCCCCTGTAAGGGCGCTGAAATG
>CAOKFN010000008.1 GCA_948467735.1 uncultured bacterium | reverse complement strand
TGAAAGGACGGAATTGTATAGACATGATGAAATTTCGGTTTATAGTGTTCCGGTTTAACGTGTAAGGCGGCGCTTTTAAGCGTTTGATACGGGGCCTGTTTTAAGCGTTTGACAGGGGAGCCTGAATTAAACATTCAATAGTGGGCCTGCGGGAGCGGGCGGATAGGAGTCGGCATGAATGTTGGCGATATTGCGTTTCCTCATTTGGGGATATATTTGAAGGATGTGCCCAGACATTTCAGCATATTTGGGTTTGATATTGCGCTATATGGCATTTTTATCGGCCTTGGGGTGCTGGCCGGAATTCTCATGGCGGTACACATGGCGAAGGCGACCGGACAGGATCCCGATATTTACTGGGATTTTGCCATTTATGCGGTGATTATTTCCGTGATCGGCGCCCGGATTTATTATGTGGCCTTTTCATGGGAATTTTATAAGGACAACCTTTTGGATATCTTCAATCTGAGAAATGGCGGACTGGCGATTTACGGCGGCGTTATCGCGGCGTTTATCACATTGTTTGTCTACTGCAGGATAAAGAAGCTGAACCCGCTGTTGATGGGAGATACGGCCGTTCCCGGACTGATTCTGGGGCAGGCGGTCGGCCGCTGGGGGAATTTTACCAACAGGGAGGTATTCGGGGAATATTATGACGGCCTGTTTTCCATGCAGCTTCCCATAGAGGCTGTCCGGGCAAGGGATATTTCCGATAATATCGCTTCCCATATAGCTGAGGGGACAAATTATATCAACGTACATCCCACATTTCTGTATGAGAGCGTATGGAATCTTCTGGTGCTGGCGGCATTGATTTTTTATCGAAAACACAAGAAATTTGACGGGGAACTCTGCCTGCTATATCTGGGAGGCTATGGTCTGGGGAGATTTGTGATTGAGGGAATCCGCACCGATACTTTGTTTCTTCCGGGTACGACGGTTCCGGTGTCTGAGGTTCTGGCGCTTTTGATGGCTGCCGCCGCCGTTATTGTGGATTTGGCGGTGAGGCTGAAGCTGAAGGCTTCTTCCGCGGCTTCTTGATAGGGATGGGGAAATGGCCGTTCGCGCCATAATCTGGCGCGAAAAGAGCTGCGTCCGCATCCGGTTCTATGTGCCATGGGGCGCATGAAAACAAGGCTTTTACAACGTTAATATAAAACAGGGCGTTCAAAAACCGAGCTATATTTATGGCAGGTTTGGACGCCCTGATACTATATCTGGTGGTTTGAGAACGACAAGCATCTTACAAGTAGTCTGTAGGGTGCTTATTTATATTCTTGGGAACGATTATTTTGGGACAGCGAAAATTCCTCTTGCCAAATTTGGTAATTTATATTAAACTTTAGTATGAAGTGGGATGAGTATGGCATCAGATACCATAAAGTGGGATACAGACCCATGAAACGCACGGTATACATCCGGTGAATCGAGGGTATATTCTTATACGGTATGGGACAGCACATTTTGGCTGGATGCCTAATCTTGTGGCAGGCCCGCTTTGAATGGTGGTGATTGGGATGTTCATGGGCAGATACAATCATACAATTGACCCCAAAGGCAGATTAAGCATTCCTTCAAAGTATCGGGAAATTCTGGGAGATGAATTTGTGGTATCAAAAGGAATGGATGGCTGCTTATTTGTGTACGCCCATGAAGACTGGAAAGTATTTGAGGCAAAACTGGCGTCGCTGCCCTTGATCAATGAGGAGGCAAGGCAGTTTGCAAGATTTTTTTTGTCAGGAGCGCAGTATGTTGCTGTGGACAAGCAGGGGCGTATTTTGATGCCTCAGGATTTAAGAGAGTACGCCGGATTAGAGAAAGACGTGGTTTTGGCAGGTACGGGCGGACGCATAGAAATATGGAGCTTGGAGAAGTGGGAAGAGAATAACAGTCAGGTAGACATTGGCAAAATTGCCCAGAGCATGGCAAATCTTGGGCTGACCATATGACAGCCGGGCGCGGGCAGGCTCATGATGGAGAGTTAAGATGGAATTCAAGCATTATTCCGTACTTCTTGCGGAAACCATGGAACAACTTCAGATAAAACCGAACGGAATTTATGTGGACGGTACTTTAGGGGGCGGCGGACATGCTTACGAGGTCTGCAGACGGCTGACCACAGGGCGTTTTTATGGAATTGACCAAGATGAAGACGCCATAGCGGCGGCAGGAGCCAGACTTGCGCCTTTTGGCAGCGCAGTGACGCTTATCAGGGATAATTACTGCAATATGAAGGCGGCGCTCGGGGCGGAAGGCGTGGAGAAGGCGGACGGCATTTTGCTGGATCTTGGCGTATCTTCCTATCAGCTTGACAGGCAGGAGAGAGGATTTTCCTATCGCTTTGACGCGCCTTTGGATATGCGCATGGACCGCAGGCAGGCTTTGACCGCAAGGGAGATTGTGAACCGTTATTCCGAGAGTGACCTGTATCACATGATAAAAGATTATGGGGAGGAACAATTTGCGAAAAATATTGCAAAGCACATTGTGAAAGCAAGGGCGGACAAGCCGATTGAAACCACATATGAGCTGAATGAAATCATCAAGGCGGCCATTCCGGCCAAAATGCGTCGGGACGGACATCCCTCCAAACGGACATTTCAGGCGATTCGCATCGAATGCAATCGAGAGCTGGAAGTGCTTCAAAATTCTTTGGATGATTTCATCGAAATGCTGAATCCGAAAGGAAGGCTGTGCGTGATTACATTTCATTCTCTGGAAGACCGCATTGTCAAGACAGCGTTCAGAAGAAACGAAACTCCGTGTATTTGTCCTCCGGAATTTCCGGTATGCGTATGCGGCAGAGTGACAAAGGGAACTGTGGTTACAAGAAAGCCGATTCTTCCCGGAGAGAAGGAATTGGCGGAAAACAGCAGGTCTAAGAGTGCAAAATTGAGAGTTTTTCAAAAGGCGTGAAAATAACAGCATGGAAAGTGGGAAAAAATATGAGTCAAAGCAGCAGAAAAACCACATATGACAAAAATAGAAGAAGCACAAAAGACAGCCGCAGTGAATATATCTATGGGAATGCCGTGCGCAAATTGGAGCCGCAGAAACGATTGGAGGAGAGGCCTGCAAAGAAGCCTCACCCGGAGGTGCGCAAGAACCGGGAGAGGGCGCATCATATGAACCCGGGGTATGTGCTGTTTTTGACAGCCGCACTCTGCGCCGCCGCGCTGATTCTGGTGAATTATATTCAAATGCAGTCGGATTTGATTGCTTTGACAAGGACGGCCGCCAGCAGGGAAAGCGAGCTGAATCATTTGAAGATGGCCAATGACGAGGAGTACAACCGCATTATCAATAGTATTGATTTGGAGGAAATTAAGCGCATTGCCATGGGGGAGCTGGGCATGGTGTATGCGAAGGAGGATCAGATTATCATTTATGAGGGTGAGAGCAATGACTATATGCGGCAGGTGAAGGAACGCAGCCAGTAGTTTTTGCACTGAGCAGGAGGAACCCACATGAGAGATGATAAGGATGTCAGAAGCCGCGGAAGCGGAGGTACAAACCGCAGAGGAAACGGTACAACCCGCAGGCCGGACGGCGCAGGCCGCGAAAGCGAGAGTACAACCCGCAGGAGAAACGGTACAACCCGCAGGTCGGACGGCGCAGGCCGCGAAGACGATGCCGCATTCCGCAGGGAGAGCGGCACAAACTACAGAGACGATGGCGGCCGCAGGGAGAACAGGACAAACAATAGAGACAACGGCGGCCGCTCCAGAACGGACGGAACAAATCGTGATAATCAAGGTACAAATCGCAGCGGCAGAGACGGCCAAAGCAGTACAGGCCGCGAAAGAAACAACGCGGCCCGCAAAAGAAACAATGCGGCCCGCGGTAGAAACGATTCCGCCCGCAGAAACGGCACGGAGGACAGGCATAACGGCAGAATCATACAGCTGGCAGGCAGACGGCCGAAAAAGCGGTTGAAGGAGGAAAAAAATCAGTTTCCCATCAGAATGCAGAAAAAGGTGGTGGTTCTGTACGCGCTGGCAGTCATCGGGTTTGCGGTGCTGGTCGTCCGGCTGGCTTGGATTAACAGGGAAGACGGCGCACAGTATCAGAAGCAGGTATTGGCGCAGCAAAGATATGATTCCACGGTAATTCCTTATCGCCGAGGGGATATTCTGGACGCGAAGGGCACCCGGCTGGCCGCCAGTGAAAAGGTGTACAATCTGGTGATCGACGCCAAAGTAATGACCTCCGAGCGGAAGGCAAAACAGGAATATCTGGAACCGACCCTTCAGGCTTTGGGGGAGCATTTTGCCGATTTGGATATGGCAAAGATACGGGAGTATGTCACCACTCATAAGACTTCCTCTTATTATGTTCCCTTAAAGCAGCTGACCTATGAGCAGATCAGCGGTTTTCAGGCGGCGATGGAGGACAATAAGAATATCAAGGGCGTCTGGTTTGAGGAGGAATATAAGCGCATTTACCCTTATGATTCTCTGGCGGCGGACGTGATAGGATTTTCCGGCAGGGATAATATGGGAAGCTACGGTCTGGAGGAATATTATAACGATATTCTGAATGGCATTAACGGCAGGGAGTACGGATATCTGAACGATGATCAGACGCTGGAACGGACGGTAAAGCCGGCGGTGGACGGGTACAATATTCATTCCACCATCGACGCAAATATACAGATGATTGTGGAAAAATACCTGAATAAGTTCGGGGAGGAGCACAAGGACGAGTTCAGATCGGGAAACGGAGCGGAAAATATCGGCTGTATCATCATGGAAGTGGACAGCGGCGAAGTCCTTGCCATGGCGGAGTATCCGGGCTATGACTTAAACGACGTGCGAAATCCCGAACTGCTTTTGGGTTCGAGGATGGTGGAGCTTGTCACCAACCAAAACGGATATCAGGAGCTGAGGAAGACGGACACTTATATCAACGAGAGTACTCTGGAAGAGATGGACAGCGACGCGCTTTACTTGAACCTGAATTATCTGTGGAAAAATTTCTGTATCACAGGTACATATGAACCCGGTTCCGTGGCAAAGCCGTTTACGGTGGCGGCGGCATTGGAGGAAGGGGTGATTTCTCCCACGGACACTTTCGAGTGCAACAGCACGGTGGATGTGGGGGGCTATAAAATGGGGTGCCATAACAGGGCCGACGGCGTGGTGACATTGGAGCAGGCCATTGCAAAATCCTGCAATGTGACCATGATAAAGATTTCCCAGATACTTGGGAGCGAGGCTTTCTGCAAATTCCAGCAGATTTTTAATTTCGGACTTCGGACGAATGTGGATCTGGCGGGGGAGGCCAGAACGGCCAGCTTCGTCTATTCCGCCGATAAAATGGGGCCTACGGACTTGGCCACCAACAGCTTCGGACAGAATTTTAATGTGACCATGATTGAAATGATGTCGGCATTCTGCTCATTGATTAACGGCGGGAAGTATTACGAGCCCCATATGGTAAATAAGATTACCAATACGGGAGGCGCCACGGTGCAGAATATTGAGCCAAGAGTACTGAAGCAGACCATATCGGAATCCACATCGGAGCTTATCAGACAGTATTGCAACGCGGTGGTGTCATACGGAAGCGGCAAGGGGGCAAGGCCTCCGGGATATGCCATCGGCGGCAAGACCGGAACCGCCGAAACCATAGACCCCAATACCCACAAGCGTTCTAAGGAAGAGTTTGTGGTATCCTTTATGGGATACGCTCCGGCGGACAATCCTCAGATTGCCATCTATGTGGTGGTGGACAGACCCAATGTGCAGAAGCAGAGCCAATCCATGTATGCGCAGGGAATTGCCCGCAGTATTCTTATGGAGGTGCTTCCCTATCTGAACATCTTTATGACGGAGGAGCTTACCGACGAGGAAAAACAGGAGCTGGCGGCTCTGCAGCTGGAAATTACAAGCGGCTATACGAAGCCCGAGGAGGGCGGCGGGGATGGGGACGAACCCAGCCAGACGCCGACGGGAGGCGGCGTAGGGATGACTTTCCCCATTGATCCGGCCACGGGATATCGGGTGGATCCGGCCACAGGCGAGAGATTTGACGCTCAGACGGGATTTGCGGTGGACGGGGCGGAGTCGGTGCCCAATCCTGACCTGCCGGTGAATCCAAACCTTTAGGGGAGTATTCTTTAGAGAGAGTATTCATAACTTTGCGAAAGGGAGAATAAAGTATAATAATCCTTTTTGCAAGATAGAAAAGTACTCCGCGGGCCTTGCCGGGGAGAGGCGCTTTTCTGTGAGGTTTCTGCATGTTGACGGATAACAACAAAATGTTCCACAGAAAGAAAATCCTGATGGTTTTTCTTCTATGTACGGGGGCTTTTATCGGTTTGTTCGGACGGCTGGTGTATCTGTGCGTATGGCGTGCGGAGCACTATTCCAGACTGGCCACGGAGCTGCATGAGAGGGAGCGCAGCATCAAAGCCGCCAGAGGCCGTATTCTTGACTGCAACGGAAAGGTGCTTGCGGACAATAAGACCGTATGTACGGTGTCGGTGATCTATAACCAGATAGAAGAGCCGGAAAGAGTGATTGAGATTCTGTGTAAGGAATTGGAATTGTCAGAGGATTATGTGAGGAGGCGGGTGGAAAAATACACCTCCATGGAGCGTATCAAGAGCAATGTGGATAAGGCCGTGGGGGACAGGATACGGGAATATGATCTGGCGGGAGTCAAGGTGGATGAGGACTATAAGAGGTATTATCCCTACGACGATCTGGCCAGCAAGGTATTGGGCTTTACAGGGGGCGATAATCAGGGAATTATCGGGCTGGAAGTCATCTATGATACATATTTGGATGGGGAGCCGGGAACCATTCTGACAGTGACGGACGCAAAGGGCATCGAGGTGGAGTCCGCGGGGGAGAGGCGCATCGAACCCGTGAGCGGGCTGGATCTGTGCATCAGCTTGGATATGAACATTCAGGCATACGCAGCGCAGCTGGCAAATCAGGCCCTCGCAGCGAAACAGGCGGACAGCGTGTCGATTCTTGTGATGAACCCTAAGAACGGGGAGATGCTTGCCATGGTCAATGTGCCGGAATTTGACCTGAACAATCCCTACGCTCTGCCGGAGGGAACGCCGGAGGATATCTCGGCGGAGGAAAAGCAGAACATACTGAACGGCATCTGGCGAAACGGCTGCATCAACGATACCTACGAGCCGGGTTCCACCTTCAAAATCATCACGGCGGCGGCCGGGTTAGAGGAGGGAGTGGTAACGCCTAGCAGCAGCTTCCATTGTCCCGGGTATATCATTGTGGACGACAGGAAGATCCGGTGCCATAAGGTGGCCGGACACGGCAGTCAGGACTTTACCCATACCATGATGAATTCCTGCAATCCGGCGCTGATTACGGTGGGGCTTCGGCTGGGGCTGGATAGCTATTACAGTTATTTCGAGCGGTTCGGCTTAAAGAAAAAGACGGGAATCGACCTGCCCGGCGAGGCGGGAACCATTATGCATAAGAAAGAGAATATGGGAAATGTGGAGCTTGCCACGGTGGCCTTCGGCC
This sequence comes from uncultured bacterium, assembly GCA_948467735.1. Taxonomy (GTDB): domain Bacteria; phylum Bacillota; class Clostridia; order Lachnospirales; family Lachnospiraceae; genus Acetatifactor. The sequence goes on along the minus strand of CAOKFN010000008.1, from coordinate 97,950 downwards.
AGTCCTTTCAGATTACGCCCATCCAGCTTCTCACCACGGCGGCTTCCATTGTGAACGGAGGAAACAGAGTGACTCCCCATTTCGGCGTGCGGACGCTGGACGCGGAGGGCAATGTGGCGGATGTGTTTGAATATCCGGTGGAAACGGGCATCGTGTCCGCGGAAACCAGCGCCACCATGCGGGAGATACTGGAGATGGTGGTGAAGGAGGGCAGCGGCGCCAACGGCAAGGTGGCGGGCTTTCGGGTGGGAGGCAAGACGGCCACCAGCCAGACCCTTCCCAGAGGCAGCGGACGCTATATCGCATCCTTTGTGGGCTTTGCCCCTGCCGACGACCCGCAGGTGATCGCCCTTGCCATTGTGAACAATCCTCAGGGAGTGTATTACGGAGGGCAGGTGTCCGCGCCGATTATCCGCCAGCTCTATGAAAATATTCTGCCTTATCTTGGCATCGAGGGGGATGGGGATGAGCAAAATTAGTATAACGGCGGTATTGGTTTCCTTTGGGATCAGCGCTTTGTTCGGGCCGATTCTGATTCCCTTCCTGCGGTGGCTCAAATGCGGGCAGACAGTCAGGGAAGAAGGCCCGGAGGCGCATTTGAAAAAGTCCGGCACCCCCACCATGGGAGGGGTTTTGATTCTGCTCAGCGTGGTGATGACGTCTTTACTGTTCATTGAGGATTATCCGAGGATTGCGCCGGTGCTCTTTTTGACGGTGGGCTTCGGACTGGTGGGACTGTTGGACGATTATATCAAGGTGGTCTGTCATCGCTCCATGGGGCTGACTCCATGGCAGAAGCTGGCGGGACAGCTGGCGGTCACGGGCATTTTCGCGTGGTATTTGATGCAGTATACCGATGTGAGCCTTGCCATGAAAATTCCGTTCCTGTCGGGGCGGTATTTGGATTTTGGTCTTTGGAATGTGCCGATATTGTTCTTTGTGGTTCTGGGAACCGCAAACGGGGCGAATTTTACGGACGGACTGGATGGGCTGGCGGGAAGCGTGACCTTGATGGTGGCGGTATTCTTTTCCGTGATTGCCGTCGGAACCGCAGGCGGCATTGAGCCTGTGACCTGTGCGGCAGCCGGGGCGCTGCTGGGATTTCTGCTTTTTAACGTGTATCCCGCGCAGGTGTTCATGGGGGATACGGGTTCCTTGGCGCTGGGAGGCTTTGTGGCGGGCTGCGGCTATCTGCTGCAGATGCCCTTGTATATCGCGGTGGTTGGGGTGATTTATCTGGCGGAGGTATCTTCCGTGATTCTGCAGGTGGCTTATTTTAAGGCAAGCGGCGGGAAGCGGATTTTCAAGATGGCGCCGCTGCATCATCATTTTGAACTCTGCGGATGGTCCGAACCAAGAATTACCATGCTGTTTACCGTCATTACGGCGCTTATGTGTCTGGCAGCGCTGCTTATGATGTCATAGCGTGCATGGGCTTCCCCAGAGCGGAATCTATGCACACGGAAGAACGCAGGCGGAGCGTTGGGAAGCATGAAAAGAAGTATTTTTAAATTTTGCAGGAATGTCCCATGAGGAAATATTTGCACATCCTCAGGAAAAGAGCTGTTGATAGGCCCTGATAGAGAAGATTGCCGGCATATTCTTTAGGAAGCGGCAGGAAGGAAATAAATAATGAATAGGGAAGAAGAGCATTCCATGGAGGAAGAGAATTCCATGGAGGATGCGGCGGGAAGAAATTTTAAGGGCAGGAAATGCCTTGTCATAGGCTCAGGCCTCAGCGGAATCGGCGCCGTTCGGCTTTTGGAGCAGTTAGAGGCCGAGGTCACATTATACGACGGCAAAGAAGGGCTGACCGAAGGCGAGCTTCGGGCAAAGCTTCCGGAGGACAGCAGAGCGGTCTGTGTGACAGGGGAGCTTGCGGAGTCTGTGATAAAAAGCGTTGGGACGGCAGTATTAAGTCCCGGTGTGCCTGTGGATATTCCGCCTGTCAACGCATTGCGGGAGAGCGGCGTGGAAATCATCGGCGAGATCGAGCTTGGATACAGTCAGGAAAAGGGCAGGATTGCCGCTATTACAGGCACCAACGGCAAGACCACCACCACCACCCTGACGGGAGAAATCATGAAAGCCCATTTGGGGGAGGATAAGGTATTTGTGGTGGGAAATATCGGAAATCCTTATACTTCGGAGTGTCAAAGGACCGGCGCGGATACGGTGACGGTGGGAGAAATCAGCTCGTTTCAGCTGGAAACCATTTCCGATTTCCATCCGGCGGTATCCGCAATTTTGAATATTACGCCGGATCATTTGAACCGCCATCACACTATGGAGGCATATGCGGCCGCCAAAGAGGCCGTTGCCCGGAATCAGACCAAAGAGGATATCTGTGTGTTGAACTATGAGAATGCCCTCACCAGAGAATTTGCGGACAGATGCCCTGCGAGAGTGGTTTTCTTTTCTTCCGCGAGGAAGCTGGAGGAGGGATATTATTTAAAAGGAGAAAAAATCGTCAAAGCCGGGGGAGGCAGAGAAGAGGAGCTGCTTGACATTCATAAGGATATGAATCTGGCGGGACTGTGCAATGTGGAAAATGTGATGGCCGCCATCGCCGTGGCGGAGGGAATGGGCGTCCCCATGGATACCATTCTGGCTGTGGTTAAGAACTTTCATGCGGTGGAGCACCGCATTGAATTTGTGGCTTCCAAAGGAGGGGTGGATTACTATAATGATTCCAAGGGGACGAATCCCGACGCCGCGATTCAGGGGATTCGGGCCATGAGCAGGCCCACGATACTGATTGGCGGGGGCTATGATAAACAGAATAGGTACGACGAGTGGATTGAGAGCTTTGAGGGTAAGGTAAAATGGCTGGTTTTGATAGGCCAGACCAAGGAGAAGATTGCGGAATGCGCCAGAAGACATGGTTTTTGGAACATACGCTTTGCGGATACTTTCGAGGAATGTCTGGAACTTTGCACCGAGCTTGCCGAGAGAGGGGATGCGGTGCTTTTGTCGCCGGCCTGCGCGAGCTGGGGAATGTTTCCTAATTATGAGGTGAGGGGACAGCGGTTCAAAGAATATGTCAACAAGCTGCCTTCCGATTAAGGACGGCCGGCGGCTTCGGATAAGGAGTGGATATGGCAGCATATGAAAGAGAGAGTATCCGTGAAGAAAGGGATTCTCACAGAAAAGCAAAGCCAAAGAAAAAAGAACAGTCGGAATATTTTTTTGATTACAGTCTTTTGTTTATCGTACTGTTTCTGCTGGGCTTTGGGCTGGTAATGATTTATTCGGCCAGCTCCTACCAGGCGTTTCAAGAGTTCGGAGATACGGCCCATTATTTAAAGAGACAGCTGACTGCCGGTATCATTGGACTGGGGCTGATGATTGTGGTTGCGAACATCCCTTATCATTTCTGGGAAAAATTTTATCTGCTGGGGTATCTGATTGCCGCGGGAATGATACCTTTGGTTTTGACTCCGCTGGGCGTAAAAAGCCACGGAGCGGCTAGGTGGATTAAGACTCCCGTCCCCGGATTTAACATTCAGCCTGCGGAGGTGGCGAAGCTCTGCATGATTCTGTTCCTTGCGGTGATGGTGTGCAAGATGGGAAAGGGCATCCGCACCATGAAGGGGTTTATCGTGATGACGGCCTTCCCCATGCCCATTGTCTTGGAGGTCTATGTCATCACCAAGAACTTAAGCTCCGCCATCATCATTTTAGGTATTTCCGTTCTGATGGTGTTCGTGGCAAGTCCCGACTACAAAAAATTTGTCATCATGGCCCTTCTGGTGCTCACGGCGGCAGCGCTGGTGGTCTATCTGGTGGTGTCGGGGGATAATTTCCTTGCATTCAGAGGAAACCGCATCAAATCATGGCTTGACCCGGAAAGCGATCCCACGGATACCGGATTCCAGACTCTGCAGGGACTGTACGCCATAGGAAGCGGGGGCGTCTGGGGCAAGGGGCTGGGGCAGAGCATGCAGAAGCTGAGCTTTCTTCCCGAGGCCCAGAACGATATGATTTTCTCTATAATATGCGAGGAGCTTGGACTTTTTGGGGCTGTTGCCGTTATCCTGATGTTTGTGATGCTCTTGTGGCGTATGATGGTAATCGCCAACAATGCGCCGGATTTGTTCGGCGCCATGCTGGTGGTGGGAGTCATGGGACATATCACGATTCAGGCGATATTGAATATTGCGGTGGTGACTGCCACCATACCAAATACGGGAATTTCCCTTCCGTTTATCAGCTACGGCGGTTCCTCGGTCATGTTTCTTTTGATAGAGGTGGGGCTGGTCCTAAGCGTGGCCCGGCGGATACAGCTGAAAGAGTTATAGGCGGGAATTATCATGGAACAAGGTACATATATGGCTTTTTCCTCATAGGATAGAATATGTCAATTTATTAAGCCGGATGGTGCTTTATGGATTCTATTCGTATTCAGGGCAGGATCGCCCTGCAGGGAAAGGTTCGTATACAAGGCTCCAAGAATGCTTCGCTGCCCATTTTGGCGGCAGCGCTGCTGATAGGGGAAAGCTCCGTAATCAGAAATTGTCCAAGGATATCGGACGTGCATTCTATGGTAAGTCTTTTAAAGAGCTTAGGCTGTAGTGTACATTGGCAGGAAAAAGGACTTGTTATCGACTCATCACAGGTGAGAAAGGGCGAGATGCCCGAGGATGCGGTTACGGGGATGCGCTCCTCCCTTTGTCTGCTGGGGGCGCTGATAGGCAGATGCGGCGAAGTGGTCATGGAACATCCGGGAGGGTGCGTCATCGGCGCTCGTCCCATCGATCTGCATTTGTCCGCGCTGGAGCAGATGGGAGTGGAATTTGCGGAAAATGACGGCAGGCTTAAGGCAGAAGCAAGAAGGCTTCATGGAGCCGAAATCTGTCTGCCGATTCCCTCCGTGGGCGCTACGGAGAATATTATTCTGGCCGGGGTCATGGCTCATGGGGATACCGTTTTAAAAGGCGCGGCCTTGGAACCGGAGATCTGGGCGCTGTGCCGCTATCTGCGCTGCTGCGGCGCTTATATTGAAGGGGAGGGAAGCAGCAGGCTTGTGATTCACGGCGGCAGAAAACTGCATGGCTGCGATTTTACCGTCCCTTCGGACAGAATTGTGGCGGGCACTTATCTCTTTGGCTGTATCGGCGCCGGAGGATGTGTCTTTCTGGAACGGGCGCCCAGAGAGGAAATGGACGCGGTCATTCGGGCGGCGGAACTGATGGGCGGCCGTATGTATACGTCGCCGGAGGGTATTTATGTACAGGCGCCTGCAAGACCCGCGCCTCTAAGGCTTGTAACGGCGCCCTATCCGGGTTTCCCTACGGATTTACAGTCGGTGGTATTGGCGGTGGAGACTCTGGGGAGGGGCTGCAGCCGGATTGAGGAAACGGTTTTTGAAAATCGTTTCAGGGTTGTGGAGGAATTGAAGAAAATGGGCGCGCAGATTTGTCAGCAGGACGCCCATACCGTGAAGATTCAGGGAGTGGAGGGACTTACGGGCGCACATGTTCAGGCAAGGGAGCTCAGGGGCGGCGCCGCCTTAGTGGCCGCAGGACTAATGGCGGAAGGAGAAACGATAGTGGACGGCTGTCAGTATATCTACCGCGGATATGAAAATATCGGCAGAGATTTCAGAGAGTTAGGAGCGCGGGTAGTCAGTGTATAAAAGCAGAAGAATAGGTATCTTTATATTTATTATTGTGCTTCTGGCCGGGATTTTGGCGGCGGGGGCTTATATCAAAATCACATATACCGTTCAGACCGTCTATGTGGAAGGAAACGTCCATTACACGGAGGATGAAATCAAGGCGATGGTTATGGACGGTATGCTGGGGAACAATTCTCTTTACCTCTCTTTAAAATATAAGAACAGGGACGTGGAGGGAATCCCCTTTGTGGATGTGTTAAATGTGGATATTCTGTCGGCGGATACCATCAAGATCATTGTGTATGAGAAAAGCCTCACAGGATATGTGAAATATTTGGATACCTATGTGTATTTTGACAGGGACGGCTATGTGGTGGAAAGCTCCAGCATCCGGACCATGGGTGTGCCTCAGGTGACGGGGCTGGAGTTTGATCATGTGGTTGTGGGAGAACCTCTCCCGGTAGAAGACAAGGATATTTTCAACAGCATTTTGAATGTTACAAAACTATTAAATAAATACGGCTTGATGTCGGATAAAATATATTTTAATAAATCCGGGGAAATTACCACAACTTTTGAAAACATTAAGGTGGCTCTGGGGCAGGATACCGCCGTCTTGGAGGACAAGCTCATGCTGCTTCCGGAGTTTTTACAGCAGCTTGACGGAAAAAGCGGGACGCTTCAGATGCAGACCTATGATGAGGACAGCGGAAAATATACGTTTAAGCCTGACTGAGATGAAGGAACATTTTTTTTAAGAAAATAGTTGCTAAATTCCTCAAAAAATTATATGATAGTAGATATGGAGTGAAATGGAAAGGAAAAAGGAGGGAATACCTTTGCTGGAGATTAAGACAAACGATGCTGAATCTGCTGCCAAGATTATTGTAGTGGGTGTGGGCGGTGCAGGCAATAATGCTGTTAATAGAATGGTTGAGGAACAAATCGGCGGCGTGGAGTTTATCGGAGTGAATACGGACAAGCAGGCCCTGCAGCTCTGCAAGGCTCCGAAGCTGCTGCAGATTGGGGAGAAGCTGACAAAGGGATTGGGCGCGGGGGCCAAGCCGGAAGTAGGAGAGAAGGCGGCGGAGGAAAGCGCCGAGGAAATTGCATCATCTTTAAAAGGGGCGGATATGGTTTTCGTTACCTGCGGCATGGGAGGCGGCACAGGTACCGGCGCCGCGCCCGTGGTAGCCAAGCTGGCAAAGGAAATGGGGATTCTGACGGTGGGCGTGGTGACAAAACCGTTTCGGTTTGAGGCGAAAACGCGTATGTCCAACGCCAACAGCGGTATAGAGCGAATCAAGGAATATGTGGATACTCTGATTGTCATTCCCAATGACAAACTTCTGGAAATTGTGGACAGGCGTACCACCATGCCGGAGGCGCTGAAGAAAGCGGACGCAGTGCTGCAGCAGGCGGTTCAGGGAATCACCGACTTGATCAACAGGGCGTCCCTGATTAATCTGGACTTTGCGGATATCAGGACCGTAATGAAGGATAAGGGGATTGCGCATATCGGCATCGGCGAAGGCAAGGGGGATGACAAGGCATTGTCGGCTGTGAAAATGGCGGTGGAGAGTCCTCTGCTGGAGACCAATATTACCAGCGCAACGGATATTATCCTGAATGTGTCGGGAGATATCAGCCTGCAGGATGTCTATGAGGCGGCGGACTATATCCAGCAGTTTACCGGAGAGGATATCAATATCATCATGGGCGCCATGTACGATGAGGCGGAGGCGGATAATTGTACCGTTACGGTAATCGCCACAGGCTTGGATGAGGCGGTGAACAGCAGCACGCTGCAGTCCCGCTTCGGAATAGGCGTCGGATACAGACAGCCGGGTGTGGGAAGCCAGATGAGGAATCCGAATATGCCGCCGAATCCTATGGCGCAGAGCGCGGCGGAACAGCAGGCTTCTTCCAGACAGGGACTTCAGAAGCCGATGGATATTCGCAGCTCCGTGGAGGAGAAGACCTTGAAGATTCCTGATTTTTTGCAGCAGAGAAGATAGTGAGCATCGTGTAGGAATTTTATTTATTGGAGTCGGGCAGAGGACTGTCCGACTCTTTTTGTCGAAAAATTTTTCATATTTTTCCCTCTATTTGACAAATTCTTAGGGCAAATCCCTTTATAATAATTATGAAAAGGATGATGCCAATGCACTATGAAGTATATGTAGACAGTCTGTTTTTCCTCAATTTTATCATGAACCTGTATCTTTTGATACTGGTGGACCAAAGCATGCTCCGCACTGCCACGCCGGGGCGGCTGGCGGCCGGGGCGGCGGTGGGAGCCGTGAGCTTTCTGCTGCCCTTTATGGGGGCGGGGCCCGCTGTGCTGAGGCTGGCGCTTGGAGGGCTGGCCGGATGCGTCGGAATGCTCTGTATCACTTTTTCCGTCAGGAGCTTAAGAATGTTTCTTCGGCTGCTGGAAAGGCTGGTGTTATATTCTTTTGGAATGGGAGGCGCCATGCTTTTCCTCATCAGAAGCGCCGGGAACGCCGGGAAAACCGTTGTCAGTGTTCTGGGCGTTCTGGGAATGGGCGGGCTGTTCTTCCTGCTTTTTCTCAGGTTCAGATATGGTCTGAAGACAAAGGACAGCCTTTGCAGAGCCACATTGGTCCAAGGTGGGGAACAGGTGACGGTGAATGCCTTGATTGATTCGGGCAACAGCCTGATTGAGCCAATCAGCGGGAAGCCGGTCTGCGTTGTGGGACAGGAAGTGTTCGACAGGCTTTGGAAAGACGAGGCCTGCGGTTTTCGGGCCGTCCCCTATCACAGTATAGGAAAAAAGAGAGGAATTCTGCCGGGATACCTGCTGTCGCAGTTATGGCTGGAAGCGGACGGCATGAAGCTGTCGTTTCGAGATGTGTACATAGCTGTCAGCAGCGAGGAGATTTCCGGCAGGGAAAGTGCTGGCGCAGAATCCGTGAAAATGATTATAAACCCAATGCTCTTTGCACAGAGCCAAAAAGGGAGGCCGAAGAAACGGCAGAATGAGAGGCGTAATGATTCTGAAAGTAATGATACCGGGCAAGATGCAGTTTAAAATGATACGCAGGGAAAACCTATTTCTGCATAGAAAGGGGGAAATTCACTATATCGGCGGCGCCGAAGTGCTGCCGCCGCCGCTGGAGGTGGAGAAGGAAAGCAAGGTAATCAGTGATTTGGGAACGGAATACGATGATGAGGCAAAGGCGATTTTGATTGAACACAATTTGAGGCTTGTGGTATACATAGCCAAAAAATTTGACAATACGGGAGTGGGGGTGGAAGATTTAATTTCCATCGGAACCATCGGGCTGATTAAGTCCATCAATACCTTCAAGCCTGACAAGAACATCAAACTGGCAACCTACGCTTCCAGATGTATCGAGAATGAGATATTGATGTACCTGCGCAGGAATAATAAGACCAAGCTGGAGGTCTCCATTGACGAACCGCTGAATGTGGATTGGGATGGGAACGAACTGCTTCTCTCGGACATTCTGGGGACGGATGAGGATGTCATTTACCGGGATATTGAAAGCGAAGTGGAGCGAAAGCTTCTGCTGGGCGCCATCAGCAAACTCTCTGACCGGGAGAAGAAGATTATCAGTCTCAGGTTCGGGCTGGGGACAAAGGACGGACAGGAGATGACCCAGAAAGAGGTTGCTTCGCTTCTTGGGATTTCCCAATCATACATATCCAGACTGGAAAAGAAGATTATGCGGCAGCTGAAGAAAGAAATGAGCAATAATGTTTAAATTTGGGGTTTTCAGCCGTAAGAAAATGGGGTATACTAATTATTGTAACATAGTTATTTAGAAGCTGCTGACGGAAGATAAGATTTTGAGGGAGAATACATTGATTCAGCGAGACGACATATTGTCCATGGAATATTTGAAGAAAGCGGAATATACGGGATGCCATCAGGGAATGAGATACCGCTTGGAAGGAGCGGACGGCGGAAAGAAGCTGAAATGCACCATATGGCCGGAGCCTTTTAATTTTTTTACGACCCCCGACAGCGAAAAGGAGACTGCGGAATTCCCTTTTGAGGAGGAGGGCGTCGTAAAGGCGGTGGCATGGATGAATGAGAGACTTTCGGAAGAGAAGAATCGATGGGAGCACGCCGGAGGGCAATGGGATAGTTACCAATGAGTTTGCGGGGAAAATGATATGATACATTATATATATCGGGATATGGTATCCATGCTAAGATACCTTCCCTATGGCCTGATCACAGGAATACCTGCCGCCGCCATTCTCCTGTATGTGATGAAGAAGGCGGGCAGGAGTGAAGATAAGAAACCGGCAGCACTGCTGCCGGTTGTTCTCTTTGCTTTTTATTTTGCATTGATGATGGTGATTACGTTCCTGTCCAGAGAGAGCGGGTGCAGCAGCGGCGGAATGGATTTGAAGCTTTTTTCCACATGGGGCATTAATAAGAGGAACAATGCTTTTGTGGTGGAAAATGTCCTTTTGTTTATTCCGTATGGATTTCTGGGATGTCTGGCGTTTGGCAGGATAAGGCGCTTTTTTGCCTGTCTGGCGCTGGGAGCCGCCACCAGCTTGGGGATTGAAAGCCTGCAGCTGATAACGGGACGGGGATTTTTTCAGATAGACGATATATTGACAAATATTTTGGGAACGGTAATCGGATTTTTAATTTACCGGATATTTTTTCATAAATTTCATAAAAAAGATTAAAAAACCGCCGCGGTTTTTAGATAAAGCAAAAATTTGATAAAGCAAAAACAGGAAGGCGCGGGGCCTTCCTGTCATATTTCGCAAGCGGATGTTCTACTGTTCCAGAAGCTTCTTCAATTCATCCACAAAAGTATTCACATCCTTAAATTCCCTGTATACGGAGGCAAAACGCACATATGCCACCGCGTCCAGATCTTTCAGCTTGTTCATTACAAGTTCGCCTATGGTCTGGCTGGAAATCTCTTTCTCCGCCATATTAAAAATTTCATTTTCCACTTCGTCTGCCAGCGTGGCAATCTGCTGGGCGCTCACAGGTCTCTTATGGCAGGCGCGGATTAAGCCGCCCTCGATTTTATCCCGATCGTATGCCTCTCTGTTGTTATCCTTCTTTATGATAATAAGAGGAATGGTTTCAATCTTTTCATAGGTGGTAAAACGTCTCCCGCACTCGTCGCATACACGCCGCCTGCGAATGGAATTGTTATCCTCTGCCGGTCTTGAATCGATTACTCTGGTATTTTCATGGCTGCAAAAAGGACATTTCATACGTCTGCCTCCACCCTTAAAACAAATTATGAGTATTCTCTGTTACAAACTAAGGTTATCATATTCAACAATGAATGTCAACGAGAATAATGTCCGGGCCTATCTGGCGGATATCCTTGTATGGAATTACGATATTAGGCTCACAGTTTAGGAAGCCTAATATGCGATTGCATCCGGGTACCATGATTTTGCAAATACAGCCGCTGCATTGATCAAATTCTATATCGCATATCCTGCCAAGCTTCCGGCAGTCTTTGATATTGATGACGTCCTTGCATTTTAATTCAGAATAAAGCATTATACACCTCCTGTTCCAGTTCCCATTCGTGGGAACTTATTCCTGCCTGTGGGAGTTTATTCCTGCCTGTGGGAACTTAATTCCGCCTGCGGGAGCTTTTTTCGCCTGTGGGAACTTATCCCGCCTGCGGGAGCCTTCTTTCCGCCCATGGGCGCTTATTGCGTCATGTGCTTTTTCGCATGACGCGCCGCGGCGAGACCCCTTCTTTATTACAAATATGCGGCCTGATTTCAAATGATAACAAAAAATACGTTTTCCCGGCGGGCGGGGAATATTTTTTAGGTTCAGGCACATACTACCACTATACCAAACGCATATGTTCGCGTAGAAATGAGGAAGGAAAGAATGACACAGGGTAAAGTGGAAATCTGCGGAGTAAATACCTCCAAGCTCCCGCTGCTGAAGGCAGAAGAAAAGGAGGCTCTTTTTCAGCAAATCGAAGCCGGCGATACAAAAGCGAGGGAAACCTATATTGAGGGAAATCTGCGCCTTGTGCTGAGTGTTATCAAGCGTTTTGCCTCCAGCAATGAAAATGTGGACGATCTGTTCCAGATTGGCTGTATCGGACTTATCAAGGCAATTGACAATTTTGATTCCTCTCTGAATGTAAAATTTTCCACATATGCCGTACCGATGATTATAGGAGAAATCCGACGTTTCCTTCGGGATAACAGCACCATGCGCGTTTCCCGCTCTCTGAAAGATACCGCTTATAAAGCAATCTATGCAAAGGAATCCCTCACCAGAAAAAACCTGAAAGAGCCGTCCATCGAAGAGATTGCCTCCGAGATAGGTATTTCCAAAGAAGATATCGCCTATGCGCTGGACGCCATACAGAATCCCATGAGCCTGTATGAGCCGGTTTTTACCGACGGAGGCGATACCCTCTATGTCATGGACCAGATCAGCGATAAGAAAAATAAGGAAGAAAACTGGGTGGAGCATCTTTCCTTAAGCGAAGCCATGAAACGGCTGAATTCCAGAGAGCATGAAATCATTTCCCTGCGTTTTTTCGAGGGCAAGACACAGATGGAAGTGGCCGAGGCCATCGGTATTTCTCAGGCGCAGGTATCCCGGCTGGAGAAAAACGCGCTCCGGACCATGCGCACTTACCTGACCGCTTGAGGGAGTGGTACGGTAAAGAAGGGAGCTTCCCGTGGAAGGCAGTCGTTCCATAGAAAGCGCTTGGAGGGCGGGCAGGCGTCTTTAGTGTTTTTTAAGAAAACGGTATAAGCATCCCAGATAGAGCAGGGCAAGCGCCAGCTGGCTGGCCAGCAGTCCCCAGAGGTATCCGGTGATTCCGAAACGGGGAACCGCCAGAAAGACGAACGCCAGACGCAGAAGCAGGCTTATGACATTCATGGCAAAGATATGTCCGGCCATGCCAAGACCCTGTAAAATGCTCGACAGCGTGGTGTCCAGATAGAGGAAGGGACACAGAAAGCCCAATGTGGTGATAAAATAGCCCGCCAGAGGGCTGTGAAATAATGTGGTTCCCATCCATCTGCCCAGAAGTACAAAAACGCCCATAAAGAAAATGCCCAGCAGGCCGCAGTATTTTACCGTGCGAAGAGCGGCTTTTTTCACCGCAGCCATGTCCCCCAGCGCGTAGCTTTCCGAAATCATGGGCAGGAGAAGGACTGCGGCGGAGCCGGTCAGGGCGTTTGGAAAGAAAATAAAGGGCATTGCCATCCCTGTGAGAACGCCGTAGACGCTCAGGGCGGTCGTGCTGTCGTAGCCGTAGAGCCTGAGCCGGGAGGGGATGGATACGGATTCCACACTCTGCAGCAGGTTTATCACAATGCGGTTGGCAGTCAGCGGAAGAGCCATGGCCAGCAGTCTGCCGTATAATCCGCGGGCGGAATCGGGGCCGGAACGCGGCAGGAGGGTTTTTGTCCCGCCGCCTGCGGGCAGCCATGCAAAAGCATATTTCCAAGGATGTACAGCCAAAAGCGCCATCATCATGGAGAAAAATTCGCCTATGGTGAGTCCGAGGATTGCCACGCCGATAGAGGGCGTCCGCCCCGCTGACAGGCAGTAAGCGGAAATTATGTATACGCTGCCGACTCTGACAATCTGTTCCAGCAGCTGGGAACCTGCGGGTATCCCGGCTTTTTTGACGCCGTAAAAATATCCGTTGACGCAGGCGTGGACGGCGCTCAACGGTATGGAAAAGGAAAGGATGCGCAGCATGGACGCAGTGCGGGCCTCCTGCAGCAGGTGGACGGAGATGGTATCCGCGCAGAAGTACAGGACGGCATTGCATAAAAGGGAAAGGGGCAGTGAAATGCTCAGTCCCAGTATCATAGGGCGGAAGGAGGAATGTCTGCGGGCGGCCGTCTGTTCCGCCACAAGCTTCGAGATGGCGGTCTGGTATCCGGCCGCGGTCAGGGAAAAGGACAGGGAGAGCACAGGGCTCAACAGCTGGTAGATGCCCATTTCTTCTTCGCCGAACAGCCTTGAAAGGTAGATGCGGTAAAAAAATCCGATAAGCCTGCTGATAAAGCCGGTGGCGGTCAGGATGAAGGTGCCTACGATCAGAGGGTGACGATGCTTTATTTTCATGAAACAATAGCTTTCGTTCATGGTGTTACATAATTATATTCCGGAAGGATGGTTGACAGAACTGACAAGTAGTGGTACTATGTGATTAATTCCTAGTAATTATATATGAATAAGGAAGAGGTAAAAGAAGCGAAAGAGCCATATAAGCCGGAAGGAAGCAAAAACGGAAGGCCGCATGAACTGGAATGAAATCAATGATAAGATAGAGTCAAAAAGCGGAAGCGAGGAAACGAAGGATGATTTATTTGGATAACGCGGCCACTACCAAGACCGCGCAGGAGGCAGTGGAGGCCATGCTGCCGTATTTTACGGAAAATTACGGCAATCCCAGCGCCATATACGCGCCGGGGTCTGCGGGAAAGAAAGCTGTCAATGAGGCCAGAAGGGCCATTGCGGGCGTGATAGGGGCAAAGCAGGAGGAGATTTATTTTACGTCAGGGGGCACGGAGGCGGATAACTGGGCGTTGAAAGCGGCGGCTGAGAGTTACGGTCATAAGGGCAGACATATGATTACCACTAAAATTGAACATCCTGCGGTTCTACATACCTGCGGCTATCTGGAAAAAAACGGATTTCAGATAACTTATCTGGATGTGGACCGGGACGGGCTGGTAGATTTGGGGCAGCTGGAGGCGGCCATACGTCAGGACACCATTTTAATCAGCGTTATGACTGCGAACAATGAAATCGGTACGGTGGAGCCCATAGGAAAAATCGGCAGGCTGGCCAGAGAGAGGGGCATTTTGTTTCACACGGACGCGGTTCAAGCCTTCGGCCACATACCGATTCATGTGGAAGAGCTGGGCGTGGACCTTTTGAGCGCCAGCGCCCATAAGCTGAATGGTCCCAAAGGAATCGGCATGCTCTATATCCGCACCGGTGTAAAGCTTCCGCCTTTTGTACATGGAGGCGCCCAAGAGAGGAACAGGAGGGCGGGAACGGAAAACGTTCCGGGGATTGTGGGGTTTGGCGCGGCGGCCGCAAGGGCGGCGGGCAGGATGGAACGGAAGGCCGCAGAAGAAAGAGAACTCAGAGATTACTTAATTGGCCGAATAGAAGCCGAAATCCCGTACTGCCGCCTCAACGGACACAGGAGCGAGAGGCTTCCCGGCAATGTGAATTTTTCCTTTTCCTTTATAGAAGGAGAGTCTCTGCTGATTATGTTAGATATGAAGGGAATCTGCGCTTCCAGCGGTTCGGCGTGTTCTTCCGGCTCCCCGGACCCGTCCCATGTGCTGCTGGCCATCGGCCTGAAACATGAAGAGGCTCAAGGTTCCCTTCGCATGACGCTCTCGGAGGAAAATACGAAGGAAGAAATGGATATTGTGGTGGAAAATCTGAAGCAGATTGTGGCAAAACTGCGGGAAATGTCGCCTTTCTACGCGGATTTTGTACGAGCCGCCCAAGGAGGCGCGGACTGAAAGAAAACGCGAAAAGCTCAAAGCCGATATTCATGAAGGGGAAGAAAAGTCGGCTGAGAGTTAAAACCTATACAAAATCCGGAAAAAACTGTAAAAAGGGGATGGATTTCACAAGTAAAATAAGCTATAATAAAAGGAGAATTATGGGTTCGGTAAATATTTTTTTGGGAGAAGCCAGTGATACGGAGAAAATATATAAGTACAAGAGCTTTAAGAAGCGGAATGATAATTGACCAGGCGATTGTGGACAAGACCGGCCGTATTCTGATTGCCCGAAAAACGACGCTGGATGAATTTCTGATTGATGCGCTGCAGAAAATGGGAATACCCGGCGTCTATACCAGAGAGGGCGAAGAAGAGCCGGAAGAGACAGCCGACAACGCGCCGCCGGAGGTCAAAGAAAAAATTGAAAAACTGAAAGTGGCGGACCGTGCAAGGGTCAATTTATCGGAAAGTGTGAAAAAGCGCGTGACGGAAGGGGTCAAGTACCTCTACAGCGATACCGCTTCTCCCGATTTGACCAATACGGCGGCGAAGGTCACGGGAAATCTGCTGGATTCCATTATGGAGAACGACGCGGTGGCGTTAAACATAGACGCGCTGAAGGTCAGCGATGAGTATACGTTTAAACATAGTGTGGATGTGGCGACTATTTCTATGCTGATTGCCAAAAAAAGCGGGTTTTCGGAGACGGAGATTGAGAGAATCGGCATGGCGGGCCTGCTGCATGATCTGGGAAAATCCAAGATACCCAATGAGGTGCTGAACAAAGCGGGCAAATTGACCGAGGAAGAGTTTGGCATTATGAAAAAGCATTCTCTTTTCGGCTATCAGATTTTGAAGGAGAAGAAGGATATCCCTCAGGACGTACTTCTGGGGGTGCTTCAGCATCATGAGAAGATCAATGGGAAGGGCTATCCTATGGGAGTGTCGGCGGACCAGCTCTCGCCATACGCGAGGATACTTGCCATCGCTGATATTTATGACGCCCTTGTGACAGAGCGGCCTTATAAGAAGGCTTTTGCCCAGCAGGACGCCATAGAGATGATTATGGCGATGACGGACGAGCTTGATATTACTTTTATGAGAAGCTTTCTCGCCATTATGATTCTGTATCCTGTGGACAGCGTGGTGACTCTGAGCAATGGGGAGCGGGCAAAGGTGGTGAAGAACAATCCCCAGTACCCTCTGCGGCCGAAAGTGGTGGGGCTGAAGACAGGGGTTGTTTATGATTTATCGGACGATATCAAATGTGCCAGCCTGATTATCGAATAGGGGACGAACGTATGGAGTATAAATTGCTGGTAGTGGAGGATGACGCCGTGATTGCGGAGGAGATGAAACGTCATCTGGAGAGGTGGGGGTATGAGGTGTTCTGTGTGCAGGATTTTAGAAATGTGCTGGGAGAGTTTGCCGCCTGCTCGCCCCAGCTGGTGCTGATGGATATCGGACTCCCTTTCTATAACGGTTATTATTGGTGTACGCAGATTCGGCAGATTTCCCAAGTACCCATTATATTTGTGTCTTCTGCCGGTGATAATATGAATATTGTCATGGCAGTCAATATGGGCGGGGATGATTTTGTGACAAAACCTTTTGAGCCGGAGATATTGTCCGCAAAGGTGCAGGCAATGCTCCGGCGTACTTATGCCTTTCGGGAGCGGACAAATATTATGGAATGGGACGGAATGGTTCTGGATTTGACAGACGCGTCCCTGCTGGCGGAGGGGCAGAAGATGGAGCTGACCAAAAACGAATTTCGGATATTGCAGATATTGTTTGAAAACGCGGGGAAAACCGTATCAAGGGAATCGATTATGAAGCGGCTGTGGGATAATGATTGTTTTGTGGACGACAACACCTTGACGGTGAATATGACAAGACTTAGAAAGAAGCTGGAGGCCGTGGGCCTAAAACAGCCGATACACACGAAAAAAGGGCTTGGTTACAGCATCGGAGAAGCACAATGAGATTATGGTTTCGGTTTCTGCGGGAGAAAAGAGCTGTTTCGGCGCTTTACTTCTTATTTATATTTTTCTTTGTGGCTGTGGGTTCGCTCTCCCATATTGAGAATTTGGAGAAACTGCTGTATGCCGCATTGCTGTCATTGGCGGCTTGGGCGGGGGCAGGTATCTTATGCGGGCTGGAATATGTGCGTAAAAGCAGGCGGCTTGAGGAGACGGCCGCGCATTTTGTACGGTCGGGGGAGCTGCTTGCGGGAGAGTGGAGAGATAAATTGGGGGAAGAAATAGAGCGGGCCGGGTCATTTGCGGAAGCACAGTGGTTTTTGCTTGAGCTTGTCTATGAGGAACAAGTGAAAAATAGACAGCAGTGGGAGGAAAAGTCTGCGGAATATATGGATTACTATGTTTTGTGGACGCATCAGATTAAGACGCCGATTTCCGCTATGAAGCTGTTGATGTCCGGAAGTGAACGAAATGGCAGAGAAGACTTCCTGATGAGGGAGGAATTGTTTAAAATTGAACAATATGTGGATATGGTATTGACATTTCAGCGATTAGAGAGTATTTCCTCGGATATGGTGCTTCAGGAATATGATTTGCATATGCTGGTAAAACAGGCGGTGAAAAAATATTCCGTACTTTTTATTAACAAGGGCTTAAGCTTGGATTTACGGGAAATGTCATGCAGGATTCTGACGGATGAAAAGTGGTTTGTGTTCTGTTTGGAGCAGCTGCTATCCAATAGTATCAAATATACGCAGGAGGGCGGCATTACCATCAGCGCGGAAGAAGAGAAATGGGAGGGCGGCGGCAGCAGAATCCGGCTTACGATTCAGGATACGGGCATCGGCATTCGTCCGGAGGATCTTCCCCGAATTTTTGATAAAGGCTTTACCGGTTATAACGGAAGGATGGATAAAAGATCCACCGGTATCGGCTTATATTTATGCCGACAGGTTTTCAGACATCTGGGAATCCGAATTAAGGTGGAAAGTCAGGAGGGCGGCGGCACTAGGGTTATTTTGTGCTGGAATCAGACAGATTCATTTTTGCAGGCGGATTGATCTGCCGGCACGGAACAAGTTCCCGCAGGCGGGAGCTTTAAATAGGAGATAAAATATGCGTCAGAACAAATCCGAAGGGAAGCAGGAGGCGCTCTCCGTACAGGAGCAGGCACCTGACAAAGCACAACAGGAATACGAGAGAGAGTATATTGTCTTGAATCGTCAGGAGGAAGAATCCGATACGGCCCCAAAGCCGCGTCCCGTATCCGCGGACGACATGGATATTGTACGGTATCAGTATTTTGACTACGAAGAAATACGGAAAAAAATGCGTCTGACTTCAGCCATAATCAAGAAGGCGGAAAAGCTGTGTCAGGACAAAAAGGTGGAGCTTCAAAAGATAGAGAGAGGGTATGTTGAGGGCAGAAACGAGATGGTCTGCGAGGTTTTCGGGACAGGCGGGGAGGGAAAGCTGTCTTTTCCGCTTCATATGGCGTTTGAAAGGGAACGTATTTTATTTGCGGAATGTGCCTGTCCAGTGTGCAGGAGGTATCATTATTCCAGCTATTATCGGGAGTACTGCGCCTATGTTGCGGCGTTTGTCATGCTGATTCAAGAGCGTCTACAGGGGAAAAATATGGGAGATGCCACGGATTTGGCCGCCATAAAACTGCTGCAGGCGTTTTCCGAACGGCGTGCCAATCATGTGGTTTCGGATACCATTGGAAAAGAAGAAAGCCTGACTCTGGTTCCCAGAATGACTCTTAAGAATGGGGAGCTGTCGGTTTCTTTTAAGGTGGGGGAAAAGAAGCTCTATGTCATAAAGGATTTATTTGAGTTTTACTATAATGTACAGGAATCGAGAATGGCTTCCTACGGAAGCGGCACGAGCTTCAATCACGATATCAATCATTTTAGGGAGGATTGCAGAAAGTGGATTGATTATATCGGCAGGATTGTGAAAGAAGAGCAGGCGTTTGAAAAGAGGCTGATAGAGGCTCGCAGCTATTCCAAGAAGGCTTTGTCCAAGGACGGCGCGCTGGCGTTGTTTGGCTGGCGTTTGGACGAGCTGTATCGGCTTGTGGGGACGGAGGGGCTGGAGTATGAGGACAAGAGCGCTGGCGGAGGGGGGAAATATCTGCTGCATACGCAGGAAAAAAATCCGAGAATCTCCATGACCATACGAAAGAAAACATTCAGCAATAGCAAAACGTTTCACGGTATAACGGTGAACTGCCGTATGCCGCAATTTTTTTATGGCGTCGGAACGGCATATTATATTCAGGAGGATGGATTCTGCCGCCTGCAGGAAGAGTTCCAACAGTGTGTCCGTATTCTTGCGGGATTCTGTCGGGATGGGGAAATGACCTTCCAAGTGGGAAGAAATAAGCTGGCCCAGTTCTATTATTCGGTTCTGCCCCAGCTGGAAGGAATTGTGGATATTATGGAGGAGAATGCGGAGGAAATTGCCGCATACCTTCCGCCGCAGGCCGAATTTGTGTTTTATCTGGATGCGGAGGAGCATAATATGAGCTGCCGTGCGGCGGCCAGATATGGGGACAGGGAAGTATCCGTGCTGGATTTTCTTAAGGAAGGATGGATACCGGAGCCCTTTCGGGAAAACGCAAGGGAGAGTGAAATTCTTTTTCTGGTGCGACAGTGGTTTCCTTATGTGGATATGGAGAAGAAGGAGCTTCACTGCGGGCAGGAGGAAGAACTGATGTATCAGGTTCTGGACAAGGGGGTGGATACGCTTTTGTCCTTGGGGGAGGTGCAGTGTACCAGAAGGTTTGGCGGCGTGAATATAGGGCGCAGAGTGAAAATGTCCGTGGGGATAACCGTTTCAAAGAATCTGCTCAACTTGAATATTGCTACGCAGGATGTGCCGCCGGAGGAGCTGCTGGATATTTTGAAAAGCTATCGTCAGAAAAAGAAATATCATCGGCTGAAAAACGGTGATTTCTTAAGTCTGGAGGAAGAGGACGCGCTGCAGACTTTGTCGGAGATGATGGACACACTGCGGATGTCTCCCAAGGAGCTTCTGAAGGGGGATGTGAAGCTGCCTTTGTACCGGGCGCTGTATCTGGATAAACTGCTTGAGAAGAATGAAGAGATTTACAGCAGCAGGGACAGCTATTTCCGGGAGATGGTGAAGGATTTCAAGACGCTGAAGGATGCGGATTTCGAGGAACCGGCTTCCCTTGCTAAGATTATGAGAGGATATCAAAGGACGGGCTATCGGTGGCTTAGAACTCTGGAGGCTTATGGGCTGGGCGGAATTCTGGCCGACGATATGGGGCTGGGCAAGACGCTGCAGGTGCTGGCAGTACTGCTTTCCGCCAAAGAGGAAGGGAAACCGGGAACATCCCTTGTGACTGCCCCGGCGTCGCTGGTATATAACTGGGGGGAAGAATTAAAGAGTTATACGCCGGAGCTTTCGTGGGAATTTATTACCGGAACACAGGAGGAGAGGCGGGAGAAGCTGGGGCGGTATCGGGAGTTTGATGTGATTATTACCTCATATGATCTGTTGAAACGGGACATTGAATATTATGAAGATAAGGAGTTTTATTATCAGATTATTGATGAGGCTCAGTACATTAAGAATCACTCAACCGCCGCGGCCAAGGCGGTGAAGGCCGTTCGGAGCCATACCCGATATGCGCTTACGGGCACCCCCATTGAGAACCGGCTCAGCGAATTGTGGAGTATTTTTGATTTCCTGATTCCGGGGTATTTGTATGGATATGATGTGTTCCGGAACGATTTTGAAGCGCCGATTGTAAAAAATCAGGATCAAGCGGCGCTGGAACGTCTACAGAGGATGACGGCCCCTTTTATTCTGCGCAGGATGAAGGAAAATGTGTTGAAGGATCTTCCTGAAAAGCTGGAGGAAAATCGCTATGTAAAGTTTGAATCAAAACAGCAGAAGCTCTACGACGCTCAAGTGCTGTATATGAAGCAGAAGATTGCCGGACAGGATGCGCAGGAGTTCCAGAAGAATAAGATGCAGATTCTCGCGGAGCTGATGAAACTGCGCCAAATCTGCTGTGACCCGGAGCTTTGTTTTGAGAATTATCAAGGAGAATCCGCCAAGCTGGAGGCCTGTGTGGATTTGGTGCAGAGCGCTGTGGAGGCAGGGCATAAGATATTGTTGTTTTCCCAGTTTACTTCCATGCTGGATTTGATTGCAAAACGTCTGGTGCAGGAAGGAATCAGTTTCTATACCATCACGGGCGCCACTCCCAAAGAAAAGCGCCTGCAGCTTGTGAAGGCCTTTAATGAGGATGGGACAAATGTGTTCTTGATTTCGCTGAAAGCAGGAGGGGTGGGACTAAATCTGACGGGAGCGGATGTGGTTATCCACTATGACCCTTGGTGGAATCTGGCGGTTCAGAATCAGGCCACCGACCGGGCCCACCGTATAGGACAGACCAGAATGGTGGTGGTGTACAGGCTGATAGCCAAAGGCACCATCGAGGAGAAGATACAAGAGCTGCAGGAGAGCAAAAAAGCGCTTTCGGAACAAATTATACAGGGAGACGCGGGGCAGCTTGGGGGGATGAGCAAGGAGGATTTTATTTCGCTGCTGGGCTGAAAATGTGAAAAAATATGTGTTGTCAGGTATATTTTTCCAGTCTTGTCCATATACTGGTATAAAAAGGAGGAGATGTTTATGGCAAGAGGACAGCGCAAGACGATTGATGAAAAAATTACCGCGAAACAGGAGCTGATAGAGGCACTGACAACCCGTATTGAATCGGAAAAGAGGGAGTTAGAGGAACTGTATCAGGAGAAAAGAAGAAAAGAGCTGGAGGCGGTCAGCGAACTCATCGAAGAATCAGGATTAGAACCGGAGGAAGTGGCGGCAGTATTGCAGCAGTATCTGGAGGAAAGAGAGGAAGCGGTCTCCTGATAGAAAAATATGTTTTCTATGGGAGAAAAATGGGGCGCTGCCGCATATGGGGCACATAAAAATCAGGAAGCATGTTACGGCGCTTCCTGATTTTTCATTATCGTCTTTTTATGTACGCTTAAATAATTTCCCGGGCCGCAAATTTAAGCTCGCGTTCCAAACTGTCCGGAACGGGCGTATTGCCGTTGCGCAGCTTCTGCGCCAAAGCGTTCAGGTGGTGTACGCGCTGTGCTGAGGTAATCTTCAGACGGTGGAGCAGCTCCGTATACATGGGATTGGATTCCAGCGCACTGTCCAGAGAAGCGGGGAAAGGGCAGTAGGTGAATAGAATCCTGCGGGCCACTTTATTCAGTCTTGCGGAACCGCTGCTCTCAAATAATACCCAGACGGAATAATCCCGCACGAACATTTCCTTGAAGCTGTTCTTGGCCCGCTGCAGGCTGATAATCAGTTTTTCTTTGGACTCCTTGCTCAGTTCATTATTTTTTCTGAAGAACTGCACATAGTCAAAATATTCGCTGGTAAGGGAGGCTTCGGTTACGTCGTTCCAGCGTCCGCCCTGAATCCTCTTGCACAATTCCCAGCGGAACTCTCCGGTCAGGCGGACCATGGTGGTGTTTAAATCTTCCATATGGAAAATGGAAAAAATCATACGGCTGGGGCTGTTGCGTTTTTTTCCTTCAATTTCCTGCCACATCGCGCCCTTGATTCCCACATTGGGCATCAGAATAATGTCGGGCAGAAATTCCATATGTATGGTTTCCTTTCCCATAATCTGCGCGTTGTCATAATCCAGACTCTCACGGTAAAATGCAGAATAGTCGCTTTTCTTTATCATTTCCAGTGCCTTTTGAATCTGAGAGGAAGTGACATAGGAAGCGTTTAAATCTTTCAATACGTTTTCTGCCGTAAAAACGGGGCAGAAGGTGGTAATGCGCCCATAGGTTATTTTATTGACGGAAGGAAACATATTCTGCAGTTCGTAACGAACCCGTTCCAAAGGATTATTTTCCAAGTCGGCGACTTCGGAGGCGGACAGATTGCCCTGCCGTTTTTGTTTGTGGACATAGTCGCTGTAATCCTCGTCCAGTTCGCTGCGGCTGGGGCTTTTCTCGCCCTTGTAAATGGCCAGCAGCCAGTCATAAAAGGTATAAAAACCTGCATGATTTAAGCTTTCCCCGGAATCAGCCTCCTCTATGGAATGCATTTCTTCCATGGAATGCATTTCCGCTATGGAATGAGCCAGACGGTAGAGCGTTACAGAGTAATCGGCGCCCGCAAGCTTTTCATCCACATAACCAAAGTAAAGGAACATGCGAACCTGTATGGGAAGGTTCGGCAGGGAAGGCATTCCAATAGTATGCTCAAATACGCTGGCATATAAAAGATAAAATTCTTCCGTCAGCTTTTTGCGGAGACGGCTGCCGGCGTCTTCCATGGAATTCTTATCTTCCAGAGCTTTGTATTCGTTGACATGCTGCCGGAAGGAAGCTTCGGTGTTTTGGTCAAGAGCGGCAAATTCCAGAATGGTATCCAGAGAATCGGCCAGTTCCTGAAGAATGTCAGGAATGGAGTCATCTTCAGGGGATAATTCCTTCTTTGGCGCGGAAAGCTGCTGAATTTTGTCGTGGAACGCCTGAATTCTCGCCGTGACCTGATCATGATTCAGATCAGAAGCTTTTTCCAGCAGAAGGATCATTCTGGAAATATTGTCATAAAGGCCGTCGGAATCCTGATTGTTCTGGCCAAGACGGTAATATAGCTTTGTGAGCAGATCAAATAAATCGCTGCCGGATTCGTTAAAATAGCAGCCGATAATCTGACTGCGGTAGCGATACTGCTCCTCCAATACGGAATAGGTCTTGCGGAAGTCCAGAGACCCTTTTCGGAGAATGCCCAGTGAAAGCCCCGGTTCCTGCAGCATGATTCCGGAATTGGCCCCGGCATAAATATGCTGCAGCGCGATATAATAACTGTTCAGCCACACATCGGGGGCTTCTTCTCCCAGATACGCATGGATGGTGTTAAACTCCGGCAGCGTTCGGGGAGGGATATTGTATCCGGTACACAAAGCATTGTATTTTGCGTAGTCATCCGTAAGGTTTTGATACAAGCTGACGCTGTTCATTTCGGAAACGGAACTCTGTGTCATCAGGGCGTTAAACTGACGGAACATGGATAGAATAAACAGTTTTGCGATATCCGTGCGCTTTTGGAGAATATTTTCCAAAGCCTCCATATTGCTCAAGGGAAAGGTCATGATTGTGGTATCTTCCAGCGTGGTATAGCCCAGAAAATGGACTTCCGAGCAAATCTCGCAGATTCCTATAACGTCTCCGGTTTTCAACTGATAAGTGCCTCCGGGATACTCGGCCTGAACCCGCCCCTGAGTGATCAGATGCAGAGCGGTCATGGGCTGTTCGCGGAGGTAAATTGTTTTTGATTTCTCGATTATGTTTCCTGCCATATGTCCCTCTCAATTTGATGTAATCGCTCTCCTGTGTTTCCTTGGAAAATCTTATGAAGTGAGGGAAACGTCAGGAGTGAATGAATTAGGTGTCATAAAATAAATCATAGTCGAAAAAGTTTTGCGTGTCAAGGAATTCTTGAAAGTACGGATAAAATCTGTTCCTAGGCCTGACAACATAAAAGAGATAAGCAGATAATAAAAATTTTTTTCTTGACAAAATCCGCGGCAGTCATTATAATGCTTATTATAGGAATAGTCAAGAGTAATCAGATGAACCGTGCTTTTTGCACATTCAGGCAGTTCTGCCGTTTTACTCATAGAACACAATTTAATATATTACGCGGGGGCAGGAGTGTTTTCATGAGAAGCTTCTGCGGAAAGAAGGAGGCAGTATATGGAAGCAGAAAGAGAACGTTTTTCGGATAGGATGGCGGAGGAGGGAAACTGTACGGTAGAGGACGTCCGGGCACTGCCGGAGGGGCAGAGAGCGGAATTGCTTGATGGGGAGATGACGTTGACGTCGTTCCCGACGATGACACATCAGAGTCTAATCGGTTGTCTTTTTACGGAGATCTCCGTCTATCTCAGGGCAAAAGAGGAGCACAGCAGGGTGATTTCTTCCCCGTTTGCAGTGTTTTTAAAGGAGGACGGAAGGAATTATCTGGAGCCGGATATTGCGGTTGTGTGCGATGAAGGGAAATTGGATGAGGAGGGCTGCCATGGCGCGCCGGACTGGGTGATTGAAGTGGTGTCTTCTTCCAGCAGAGGCATGGATTATGGCAGGAAGCTGGGAGCTTATATTGATGCGGGGGTCAGAGAATATTGGATTGTGGATTCGGAGAAGAAGGTAATTGTGGTATATTATCTTGAACGGCCGGATATCCCTGTCATACATCATTTTGGCGATATAGTAAAGTCCGGCATATACCATGATCTGATGATTGATTCTTCTCGGCTGGAAAAGATTCAATACAGGAGGGCGGCCGCGAAAACCAAAGACAAAGAGAGGGAAGATGCGTTTGCTTCTCTGGTATCCGCGGTGAAGAAGGCGCTGGCGGCAGAGAACGGCCGAACCGATGTCAGCGCAGCGCTGGTGGAAAGCGTTGTCCAAAATGAATTGAAAACCGTGAAAGAAAAGATGGAGGGATGCTCGGCAGAGCAGGAAGATTTGAAGGCGGAATATAAAAAGCGATATGATTTGATTGCGGAATACGCGCCTGAGACGATGAATTCTGTGGAGGAAGTGAAAGCGTATATTGATAGTAATTTTGCAGGGCTGGCGGCGTCCAAAAATAAAGGGCAGATTATGAAAGCCGTGATGGGAGCGTTAAAAGGCAGGGCCGACAGCAGAATTATCAATGAGGCCGTGGCGGAATTATGTAAGTAATATAGTGGAAATGTTAGATTTTTCTGTAAATTAATACATTTTTAATTGACACAGCACGGCTGGAAACGTTAAGATAATAATAAAAATATTCTGAAATTGCTGAAATCTATTGTTTTTTCATTTTTTCACAGTCGATACAGGATGTAAAGAAGGAGGTATGTTTATTGAAGAAGAATGAGGTATTCAACGATTATGCACAGCTTTGCAGGAAGGCCGACCGTCTGGAGCCGGAATTGTTTGACAGGCATGAGGTACAGCGGGGACTGCGTGATAAAAACGGCAACGGCGTGGTGACGGGACTTACCAATATATCGAAAATAGAAGCTTTTAAAATGGTAGACGGCGTCAAGACGCCCTGCGAGGGCAGGCTGTGGTATCGCGGCTATGACTGCATTGAGCTGGTAAAAGGCGGACGAGGGCGGGGCTTTGGATTTGAAGAAATCAGCTATCTGCTTTTATTTGGAGAACTGCCCAATGAAAAGCAGCTGAAAGAGTTTCGCGATATGCTGGCGGCGAATAGAACACTGCCTACCAACTTTACCCGTGACGTCATTATGAAGGCTCCCAGCAATGATATTATGAATTCACTGACTAGGAGCGTATTGACATTGGCTTCTTATGATAAGAACTGTAATGATACCGCCATTGAAAATGTACTGCGCCAGTGCGTCAGCCTGATCAGTGTGTTTCCGATGCTGGCGGTATATGCCTATCATGCATACAACCATTATCAAAATGATGAGAGCATGTATATCCATCGGCCTTCAAAGAAGCTTTCCACGGCGGAAAACTTATTGATGATGCTGCGGCCGGATAAGAAGTATACGGATCTTGAGGCGGGGGTGCTGGATCTTGCTCTTGTGCTCCATATGGAACATGGCGGCGGCAACAATTCTACGTTTACAACGCGTGTGGTGACTTCTTCCGGGTCGGATACATATTCCGTGATTGCGGCGGCGCTGTCTTCCTTAAAAGGACCAAAGCATGGCGGCGCGAATATCAAGGTAGTGCAGATGATGCACGATATAGAGGCGAATGTGTCTGATTGGACGGATGAGGACGCAGTCAGAGCATATTTGAAGAAAATATTGAACAAAGAAGCCTTTGACCGGAAGGGGCTGATTTATGGCATGGGGCATGCGGTTTACTCGCTTTCCGACCCTAGGGCGCAGGTTTTCAAAGGCTTTGTGCATAAGCTTGCCACTGCAAAGGGAAGGGATAAAGATTTCGCATTATATTCCATGATAGAAAAGCTGGCGCCGGAGGTGATTGCAGAGAAGGCTCGCATTTATAAAGGCGTAAGTGCAAATGTGGATTTTTACAGTGGATTTGTATATAGTATGCTGGAGATTCCCTTGGAAATGTACACCCCCATATTTGCGATTGCCCGAATTGTAGGCTGGAGCGCGCACAGGATTGAAGAATTGATCAATATGGATAAAATTATTCGTCCCGCGTACAAGAGTATTATGCAGGAACGTGAGTATATTAATATGCAGGACCGATAGAAAGTGCCGCTTTGCGGCACTTGGCAAAAGAGTTCTTTTTTGTGGCGTGATACATTGAAAATCAAGCGGAATATTTAGAAATGCATTATTTTTGCATATCGGGCCATGGAAAGAGAGGGACTTATCGTGGGAACAGTGCTGGGATATTTGGAAAAATATGGAGTTTATTCTTTTCAGGAAATGCCAATGACCGAGGTTGATAGTCTTGCGCTTTGCCTGCTGTCTTATTTGAAATTTGACGGTATGGTGCCGGACGTGCGGGAGAACAAGCCGCCTGTTACCTTGAAAAGTCTGGAAAAGCATCCTGATTTTGATAAACTCTTTGCTGATATCCGTTTTGAAAAATCAAACAGAGCGCTTGTCAAAGGGATGTTGAAGGGAAAACGTTTCAGCAGCCTGAGACTGAATTGCTATGTGAATGTAATTGAGGAAAAGTGGGAAACCCAGTTTTCAGCCGTCACTTTTATACTGGACGACGGCACGATTTATGTTGCTTATCGGGGAACGGACGAAACGATTGTGGGGTGGAAAGAGGACTTTAATATGACTTTTCTTTCACCGGTTCCCGGGCAGGAAATCAGCGTCTGGTATTTGAATACGATTGGAGACAGCATTGCAGGTCCTTTGTATCTGGGAGGGCATTCTAAGGGGGGAAATCTGGCCGTATACAGCGCAATGAACTGCGAGCCTGAAATTCAAGATAGAATTATTAAAGTATACAGTCTCGACGGGCCGGGATTTCGGCCGGAGGTATTGGAAAAATGCGGGTATGACAAGGTAGAAGACAGGATAGTTAAAATTCTGCCCAATTCTTCTATGATAGGAATGGTTTTTGAGTCGGATATGCATTTTCAAGTGGTTAAAACAAGAGCTTTTGGACTTGCACAGCATGATTTGTATACATGGCAGGTAGCTGCAAATCATTTGGTTCGGGCCAATGATATTTACGAGCGGCGAAGACAGATGGATAATACCTTGAACGAGTGGATTCTTTCTCTGGATGAACAGCAGCTGAGTACATTTGTGGATACCTTATATCAGGTCATAACCGCATCTCAGACAGATAATCTCATCGACTTTACCGCTGAATGGAAGAAGAGTATGAATGGGATTATCGCCGCATTGAAGGAGGTGGATGATGAGACAAAGGCGGCTCTGAAGAAAATGGTGAAATCATTGTTTGATATTGCAGGCGCCAATGCTCGGAAAGAGTTTGCCTCAAAATTTACTCAGAAGCAGATATCAGAGAAAAAAAGTAAGCCAAAACTTTCTGACCTTTAATGCCTGTTTTCTGTTCATCAATTCGTTCAGGATGCCATTGGACGCCGATGAGGGGAAGCGATTGATGAGCGGCGGCTTCAATACAGCCGTCTTCAGGACAGTATTGTGCTGCAGCCAGACCGTCGCCTAATTTTTTAATTCCTTGATGATGCGCACTGTTTATTATAATTTCTCTGTCGTATAGACGATACAGCCAAGAGTCTTCCGTAATTACGGAGGCATGATATTTGTCTCCCTGATTATATGCATGACGTTCTACGGCAGAGGAAACCATATCCTGTATTATGGTGCCGCCAAAGTACACATTAATGATCTGCAATCCTTTGCAGATGCCAAGGACAGGCATTTTTCTCCGCACTGCAAGGTCAAGTGCCTGCAGCTGTAGAATATCCAGCTCCGTATCGATATTTCTGGAACCATGATTGTTTTCGCCGAAGAAAGCCGGTGTGATATCTCCTCCGCCCGGCAGAATCAGTGCGTCGCAGCATGCCGCCTCTCCGGCGCTTAGTGTGACGGATGGTACGGCGCCTAAAGATTGGACATATCGAACATAATTTACGGTATCTGCTTTTCTCCCTAATATTGCAATACGCATCGGTTTTCTCCGTCTGATTTGCACTGTCATTCAACAGTCTTTTTCTCATTATATGCCCAATCTCTGAAAATGTAACTAATTGCTTTCTGCTATGATAATCTGTTGTGATGATCTGAGATTAGGGCTAAAGTCAAATTATCGGCGAAAATGGCGGCTTGACTTTAGCCGTAATTGATAATTGCAGTAATCCTTAATTTTTCTTTACAGTCTTTTACTCTGGATGAAAATCTGCTAAAATGAGAATTTATAAATATGTAAATACTTTATAATAGAGGATGCCTGTTATGATAGCGTTAAATTCCAGACTTAATCAAAAAAATATTCAGCAGTCAGCAGGATTTTTGTCGTTTTTGATTCCTTCCGGAATCATGCTGGTATTGTTTGCAATCAACCAAATTTATCCCTTTGGCGATAGAAGCTTTCTGTATTCCGATATGTACCATCAATATATGCCTTTCTTCAGCGAGCTGCTGCACAAGGTACAGAATGGGGAAAATTTAAGTTTTTCTTTCCAAGTGGGAATAGGTTCTAATTTTCTGGCTCTTTTTGGTTATTATCTTGCCAGTCCTTTTCATATTTTTTCTCTGCTGTTTCCTGAAAGCGGTCTGATGGAATTTATGAGCTATTTGATTGTGTTGAAGATAGGCCTTGCGGGTCTTACGGCATTTGTTTATCTACAGAAACATTTCCGGACGAAGGACTGCGGCGCATTGTTCTTTTCCTGCTTCTATGCATTGTCAGGATTTATGGCGGCTTATAACTATAATATTATGTGGGTGGACTGTGTGGTATTGCTGCCTTTGATTGTTCTTGGGCTGGAACGGCTGGTGGAGGAGGGGCGCTGTGGTTTGTATTGTGCCATGCTGGCGCTTTCTATTTTTACTAATTTTTATATTTCCATTATGATTTGTATTTTTCTGGTATTGTATTTTATCATACTTTTGGTGACGGTAAAAGGTGGAAAACGCCTTCGCAGTATTGGCTGTTTTGTTCTGTTTTCCCTTTTAGCGGGCGGTATGTCGTCCGTTTTGCTGATACCCGAGGTCTGCGCTATTTTGGAAACGGATTTTGGAGATATGGATTTTCCGGCGAAGGTGGAATCTTATTTTTCCGTGCTGGATATGCTGGCAAGGCATTGCATGTGTGTTTCCGCAGAGAGAGGACTGGATCATTGGCCCAATATCTACTGTGGCAGCGCAGTGCTGATGCTTATCCCAATGTATCTGATGAATCGAAAGATTTCCGTTCGGGAGAAATTCTGCCGTTTGGTATTGACCGGGTTTCTGCTTCTGAGCTTTGGCACCAATCTTCTTGATTTCATCTGGCATGGCTTGAATTATCCGGATTCTCTGCCGGCAAGGCAGTCCTTCATCTATATATTTCTTGTGCTTGTTATGTGCTATGAGGCATGGCTTCATGTGAGGGAGGCGGATGAACAGCAGATTTTGTACGGATATTTATGTGCGGTGGGATTTTTTCTCTTTTGTGAGAAATTTATTTCACATGAGGATTTTTATCTGGGTGTTAAGATATTGACTCTGGTGTTTGTAAGCATTTATGCGGTGCTTTTATATTTGTACCGAACTCGAAATGGGGGGGGCAGGACACATGTAATAACAGCGGCGATAGCATTGGTGACAGTGATTGCGGAGTGCGGCATTAATACCTATGATACTAGCATAGGGACTGTGAGCCGCAGCGAGTATTTGGGACAGCAGGAGGATTACAAGGCATTATATGAGATGACGAAGGCGCGGGAGGAAGGAGTGTATCGTCTGGAAAAGTTTACCAGAAAGACGAATAATGACGGGACGTTGACCGGATATCCTACTGCCAGTGTGTTTTCTTCTACCATGAATTCTTATGTGATGGATATGTATCGGCTGTTGGGAATGCGGTATAGCAAGGTATATTACAGTTTTGACGGGGCAACGGCGTTTGCTTCCGCACTGTTGAATGTAAAATATATGTTTGGGGAGTCAGAAAAATATGAAAATGACCTGTATCAACTGATTGGACAGAGCGGGGATATTTACTTGTATCAGTGTAATGCGGCACTGCCTTTCGGCTATGTGGCGCCGATGGGATATGATTTGCCGGAAGGTTATCAGGATCAGGGAATTCGACTGCAGAATCGGATGGTACGGGATTTGGATGTTCAAGGAGTATTGTTTAAGAATGCCGCCCACAAGGAGTCAGGGGATGATATTATGTTCACGCCGGACCAAGAAGGGTATTACTATGCGATTCTTACGGCATGGGGAACGGGCAGAGTGGATTATATCGGCGGAAGTACGGAAGAAGAGAAATTCCAAGAATTGAAGAACGGCTCCGTTTTGTATCTCGGGTATTTGAAGAAAGGACAAACGATTCTGTTGAAAAATGGGGATGAAAATGATACAACTCCTAAGATATCCGCAGATGTATATCGGATGGACAAGGATGTGCTGGAGAAGGCGCTGGAAAAGCTTTCTGCGCAGCATATGGAAAATATAGTGTGGGAGAGTGATTATATAGCGGGGGATATCGCAATGGAAGCCCCCGGCAGATTGATTCTCACTCTGCCTTATGAAGACGGATGGACAGTGTATGTAAACGGTGAGGAGACGGAAGGAGTATTATTTGGGGGCTGTCTGATGGCTTTTGACTTGGAGCCGGGGGAGTACCATTTTGAGATGAAATATGTGCCTGAAGGCCTCTATGCAGGTATTGCTGTCAGTGCGGTGAGTATTATGATATTTGTTCTGATTCAAGTGATGAGAAAATGGAGAGGGGAAGCGCGGCCGTCATAGCGTTTCTTTGTTAGCCGTCAGTTCAAATATCATGCAGGCATGGTATTTGAACGATAAGGCTGAGGGGAGATAAATAAATTGGGCCGACTAAGAAATAGCTTTTTGAGATTGATTTTAATTGGGATATACCTTATAATATCGTTAAATGATATCGATATATGATATTGCTATTGCGCGTTGGTACAGAGAGGGCTGCCATAGAACAGCAGGAGAGATGATGATGCCGAGAAAAGCGATGGAAGTATTGACTGAAACCATGTATTATGTGTTGATGGCGTTTCGGGAGAAGCCTATGTGCGGGGTTGACGCCGCGGATTATATTGAAAAGCGTACTCATGGGCGGCTGCAGATTGGCCCCGCCACCCTTTATACAATCCTTGCCAAATTTGAGAAAGAGAATTATATTCGAGAAGTCGAGGTGGAGGGGCGAAAGCGCACTTATTGTATTACAGAGAAAGGGAATCGGGCCTATGAAACGGAGCTGGAAAGGCTGAGATTATGTGTTCAGGATGCGGAAAATTCCGCGGCTTCGGAGTGGGGGATGGTGTGATGAGGGAAAAGAAAGAAGATCATCATGTTTATCGGCTGCCGCCCTGTCCCGCATATGATGTGGAGGGAATGGAGAGCTGGCTGACGGATATGGCCGGCAGGGGATTGGTTCTTGTGGAAGACGGCATTTTTGCAGGAGCTGCCGTTTTTAAACGGGGCGGTTCGGAAAATATGAAATTTAGGCTGGAAGCGGCGCCTAAAAGTACCAGCATGTGGACGGAAGATATGGGGGAGCCCGACCCGGAAGCGGCGGCGCTGAATGGAAAATATGGCTGGAAATATGTGGCAAAGAGAGGTGAATTTTATATTTATGCGGCCTCAAAACAAGGGGCGAGAGAGCTGAACACTGACCCGGCTGTTCAGGCGCTGACCCTCACAGCAGTGAAAAAGCGTCGAATAGCAGCTGCGTTCCAGCTTTTCTTCTGGCTGATTCTATATTCGGTATTGCAGATTCGTGACGCTTTTATCCTTACGATGATCCAGACAGGAACATGGCTTTTTTTGCTGGGAGCATTCATTGTATGCTGGATATCAGGGGAGGCATTGGCTGAAGTTATCTATCTTGGCAGACTTCAGAAAAAACTTTTTGCAGGCGCTTCATTAGATCATAAAAAGGATTGGAGGAAACGCACCGGATTTTATTATGGAAAGAAATGCCTGCGGATGGTATTGATCTGTGTATGGCTTTTCTGCCTGCTTGACAGATGGAATACTCATGTGCTGGGCGAGGATAAAATGAGGCTTGAAGATTATCAAGGGGAACTGCCGTTTGCAGATATGGAGGATTTTGCAGGGGAGGGGGAATATCGGTTCCAAAGGACAAGGCTGGGGGATGAATGGGATTATGTCAAAGAATGGAGTGACTGGCTGGCTCCTGTCAATATGACGTGGAGGGAGCATGGCGCTATTACATGGGAGGATGGGATTACAATGACGGGCGGTCTGTATGTGGATTACCATGAAACAATCAGTCCTCAGATTGCAGAATGGCTGGCTATGGAATATTATCGTTATGATATGCGCGGAAAGGATTCGGCCCTGCTGGAAACGCCTGCGCTTGCGGCAGATTATGCGGCGGTGTACTTAAATGACGTCCATTTTCCCACGGTGGTGATACAAGAAGGGGCAATTGTGATCCATGTGACTTTTTATCAGAATTATTCGGAGCAGAGACAGATACCTTTGGAGGAATGGGTTGAAATTGTGGCGGAGAAGTGCGGCGAATGTCAAAATCGTTAAGGGAATTGTAAAATCAGAGTGGCATATTTTCTTGAATTATGATAAAATAATTTTGTCCGGAATGGAAAAAGGCCAAGCGGCCGATGAACTATAAGAAAGGGCAACATAATGTTGTATGGGTGGACTATATGCTTTTGGCGCTGATACCTCTTTTTGACGAAAATATGACAGTGAAGGCTTATTCTGTGTTTTCTCAGAAAGAGAATTTTTTGTTAAACCCCAGAATGCTGGGAACGGCACAATACGATGGCGCGACCACGGTGGAAGGGCTGGAATTGATTGAGAGCATGGGAATCGAGACAATTTCCGAGGATACGGAGATTTTTGTGCCTGTGACAAATATAGCTATTTTTTCCGATGTGGAAAGCCAGTGCCATGCACCCCATGACAGAATTGTATTTCTGCTCGACAATACGATTCCTCCGATTGAGATGTATGTGAAGCGTGTGCGGGAATTGAAAAAAATGGGTTATAAACTGGCTGTTCGTAAGATTGCCGTGGTGGACTTGGAGGGGTATCGTGAGATTTTGAAGCTGTCGGATTATGTATTCCTGAACAGTCATAAAATTGCCATAGACAAGGCAAAAATTTATTTCGGTAAATTGTATCCGCATATTAAGCTGTGCGCCGGCAGCATTGATACTATGGATGAATTTGAGAGCCTGAAAGCAGCAGGCGGCTATCAATTGTTTGAAGGCAATTTCTATCGGGTGCCCGTGGCGAAGGGCAGCAATGAAGTGGCGCCGCTGAAAGTAAATTACATAGAGCTTTTGAATGTGGTAAACAATGAGAATTTTGATCTCAGCGACGCGGCGGAAATTATTGGCCGGGATACGGCTCTGACGATTTTGCTGCTGAAGATGGTGAACAGGATGACAGTGAATTCAGGAATTACTACCATTCGTCATGCCGCTGCCATGCTGGGACAGACCGAGCTGAGAAAATGGATTAATACGGCGGTGGTGAATGAACTGTATGCGGATAAACCCAGTGAAATTACAAGGCTTTCGCTGCTTCGGGCAAAACTGGCGGAGAGTCTGGCAGGGGATTTCAATCTACAGAATAAATCGGAAGAATTGTTCCTGATGGGCCTTTTTTCCGTGCTGGACGTCATTTTGGATAAGTCTATGGAGGAAGCGCTGGAAATGGTCAAAGTGGCAGGAAATATCAGGGAAGCTTTGATTGCGCATGACGGTCTGCTTTATCCGGTGCTGGAGCTGATTACGCAATATGAGATGGCCAACTGGACGGAAGTTTCCAGATTAATGGTGCTGCAGAATATTAACATCTCATCTGTAAACGAGGCTTATCAGGGCGCTCTTCGCTGGTATAGAGAATTGATGTTCGGAGGCGAAAAAGAATAAGCGTGGATTTCCAAGGATTTGGCGGTACTGCCGCCATAAAAGTGCCGGGGAGACGCGGATATCAAATAGCAGAAAAAATAGACGGGTTTTTATATTGCCCGTCTATTTTTTCTGTGCTATAATAGGGCAGATGTCCGGAATGTGTTTCGTGGATAGGAATGCTTGGAGGAAGGGCACTTTCAAATTTTGAAATGATGCCCGCTGAAGCGGGCGGGGAGGGATCAATATGAATGCATTTCTGATTTTGGAGGACGGCACTGTGTTTGAGGGGACTCACATAGGGGCCCGAAGAGAAATTATCAGTGAGATTGTATTTAATACATCCATGGCGGGGTATCTGGAAGTGCTGACTGACCCATCTTATGCGGGACAGGCAGTATGCATGACTTATCCTTTGATTGGCAATTATGGTATCTGTAGAGACGATACGGAATCTTTAAAACCTTGGCCCGACGGCTTCATTGTGCGTGAACTTTCCCGCATTCCCAGCAATTTCCGATGTGATATGACCATTCAACAGTTCCTCGAAGAAAACAATGTTCCCGGAATCGCGGGAATAGATACCAGAGCCCTGACCAAGATACTGCGGGAAAAGGGTACAATGAACGGCATGATTACCACCGATGAGAATTTTGACTTGAATCAGATTCTTCCCCAAATAAAGGCCTACACCACGGGCAGGGTGGTGGAGAAGGCGTCCTGTAAAGAGAAATATGTGGTGAAGCCTTCCGAATCTTTGGAGGATAACGGCCCCTTATCCGGAGCCGCGAAATTTAACGAAGCCTTTTACGAGAAGGGCGGGCGGGAATCAAGGCCCTCATTGGTCAAAGAATTGAACGGAAAAGGCTTAAGAGTGGCCCTTCTAGATTTGGGCGCTAAGGACAATATCGCCCGTTCTCTGGCGGAACGGGGCTGCGAGGTGACGGTTTATCCCTGCTTTACTTCCGCACAGGAAATTATCGCTTCCTGCCCGGACGGCATTATGCTGAGCAACGGCCCCGGAGACCCCAAGGAATGCACTTCCATTATCAAAGAAATCAAGAAGCTTTATGATACGGAGATCCCTATTTTTGCCATTTGTCTGGGACATCAGCTGATGGCTCTCGCCACAGGCGCGGATACTTACAAGATGAAGTACGGTCACAGGGGCGGAAATCATCCGGTCAAAGACCTTGCCGACGGCCGCGTGTACATTTCTTCTCAGAATCACGGCTATGTGGTGGATATGGACAAGCTTGATCTGAAGGTTGCAGTCCCTGCGTTTATCAATGTCAACGACGGCACCAACGAAGGGCTTGCCTATACGGGGAAAAATATTTTCACGGTGCAGTACCACCCGGAAAGCTGTCCCGGCCCCCAAGATTCCCGCTATCTCTTTGACAGATTCATAGAAATGATGCGGAAAGCGATTGTATAGCCATGCAGGAACGGAACTTAAAATTAAGAGAGACGGAACTTAAAATTAAGAGAGACGGAACTTAAAATAAGAGAGACGGAACTTAAAAAACAGTTCCGGAATGGAAGCGCAAGGCATCCGGTGGATGCCCGGAAGGAAATTCAGCTGAGCCTTTGCAGCTGAATTTCCTTCCCCATAGGGGCGCTGGAATGCAGGAACGGAACTGGAATAGGAGGAAATGAAGATGCCAAAGAATCCCAACGTAAAACGAGTGATGGTGATTGGCTCCGGCCCCATTGTTATCGGGCAGGCGGCGGAATTTGACTATGCGGGCACGCAGGCCTGCCGTTCCCTGAAAGAAGAGGGAGTGGAGGTGATTCTGGTCAATTCCAACCCGGCCACCATTATGACGGATAAAGACATTGCTGATAAAGTATATATAGAACCTCTGACCGTGAAGGTGCTGCAGCAGATTATCGAAAAGGAAAAACCGGACAGCATCCTGCCCACTCTTGGAGGGCAGGCGGGCCTGAATCTGGGCATGGAGCTGGAAGAGTCGGGATTTCTGGCAGCTCATGGGGTGAAGCTTCTGGGAACCACTGCGGCAACCATAAGAAACGCTGAGGGCCGGCAGGAGTTTAAAGACCTGATGGAGCGCATCGGGGAACCCTGCGCGGCTTCCAAGGTGGTGGAGAGTGTGGAGGACGGCATTGCCTTTACGGATTCCATAGGGTATCCGGTGGTGCTTCGTCCGGCCTATACCTTGGGCGGTTCCGGGGGCGGCATTGCGGGGAACAGGGCGGAGCTGGAAGAGATTCTGGAGAACGGCCTGCGGCTTTCCCGGGTGGGGCAGGTGCTGGTGGAGCGCTGCATTGCCGGCTGGAAGGAAATCGAGTACGAGGTCATGCGGGACGGCGCGGGAAACTGCATCACTGTGTGCAACATGGAAAATATCGACCCCGTGGGCGTGCATACGGGGGACAGTATCGTAGTCGCCCCCTCCCAGACGCTCAGCGACAAAGAATATCAGATGCTTCGGACTTCCGCGTTGAAAATCATCAGCGAGCTGCAGATCACGGGGGGCTGCAACGTGCAGTTCGCGCTGCATCCCACCAGCTTTGAGTACTGCGTCATCGAGGTCAATCCCCGGGTCAGCCGTTCTTCCGCCCTTGCTTCCAAGGCAACCGGCTATCCTATCGCGAAAGTGGCGGCGAAGATTGCGCTGGGTTATACACTGGATGAAATCACAAATGCAATCACCAAGAAAACCTACGCCAGCTTTGAACCTGCGCTGGACTACTGCGTGGTAAAGCTTCCAAGACTTCCTTTTGATAAATTTCTGACGGCAAAACGGACATTAACCACCCAGATGAAGGCCACAGGGGAGGTCATGAGCATCTGCGACAGCTTTGAGGGCGCTTTGATGAAGGCCATCCGCTCTTTAGAGCAGCATGTGGACTGCCTGCTCAGCTATGATTTCAGCGCACTTACGCTGGAGGAATTGAAGAAACGGCTGAAGGTGGTGGATGATCAGCGCATATGGGTGATTGCCGAGGCGCTCAGAAAAGGTATCGGTTATGAAGAAATACATGATATTACAATGATTGATACATGGTTTATTGACAAAATTGCCATTCTTGTGGAGATGGAGCAGGCCCTTCAGACAAAAGAACTGACCATACCGCTGTTAAAGGAAGCGAAACGGATGGAATTTCCGGATCATGTCATTGGGAGGCTGACCGGAAAGCAGGAGGAGGAGATCAAGAAGCTGCGCAATGAGAACGGTATCAGGGCCGTTTATAGGATGGTGGACACCTGCGCGGCGGAATTTGCCGCGTCCACCCCTTATTACTATTCCGTATATGGAGGGGAGTGCGAGGCAAAGGAGACGAAGGGGCGCAAAAAGGTTCTGGTGCTTGGCTCCGGCCCCATCCGCATCGGGCAGGGGATTGAGTTCGACTATTGCTCCGTCCATGCCACATGGGCCTTTTCCAAGGCGGGTTTCGAGACCATCATTATCAACAACAATCCGGAGACGGTGAGCACCGATTTTGACATTGCGGATAAATTGTATTTTGAACCCTTGACCCCGGAGGATGTGGAATCCATCGTGAATATTGAGAAACCGGACGGGGCCGTGGTGCAGTTTGGCGGACAGACCGCGATTAAACTTACCGAGAGCCTGCTGAAGATGGGAGTGCCCATCCTTGGCACGAAGGCGGAGGATGTGGACGCTGCGGAGGACAGGGAGCTTTTTGACAAGATACTGGAAGAAACCCGGATTCCCCGTGCGGCAGGGGGGACCGTCTACACCGCGGAGGAGGCGAAGAAGGTTGCGAACCGTCTGGGCTATCCCGTGCTGGTGCGGCCCTCTTATGTGCTGGGGGGACAGGGGATGCAGATTGCCATCTCCGATGCGGAAATCGAGGAATTCATGGCAATCATCAACAGGATTGCGCAGGATCATCCGATTCTGGTGGATAAGTACTTGCAGGGCAAGGAAATTGAGGTGGATGCGGTCTGCGACGGCACGGATATTCTGATTCCCGGTATTATGGAGCATATTGAGCGCACGGGCGTACATTCCGGGGACAGCATCTCCGTGTATCCCGCGCCCACCATCGGAAGGCTGGTGAAGGAAAAAATCGCGGAGTACACCAGAAGGCTGGCGAAGGCCCTTCATGTAAAAGGCTTAATCAATATTCAGTTTATCGCCATCGAAGAGGACGTATATGTCATCGAGGTCAATCCCCGTTCCTCCCGAACCGTGCCCTATATCAGCAAGGTGACAGGCATTCCCATTGTAAATCTGGCGGTGGAGGTGATGATTGGCAGAACCATTCGGGAGCTGGGCTATCAGCCGGGCCTGCAGCCGGAGGCGGAATATTATGCCGTCAAGATGCCAGTGTTTTCTTTCGAGAAAATACGGGGGGCGGAAATCAGCTTGGGGCCGGAGATGAAGTCCACGGGCGAGTGTCTGGGGATTGCGAAATCTTTTAACGAGGCGCTCTACAAGGCGTTTCTGGGCGCGGGCATCAGCCTTCCCAAGTATAAAAATATGATTATCACGGTGAAAGATGCGGACAAGGGGGAGGCTATTGCCATCGGCCGCCGCTTTGAAAAGCTGGGCTACACGATTTACGCCACCCGAAGCACTGCGGCGGCGCTGAATGAGGCGGGTGTCAAGGCGAGAAAGGTGAATAAGATTTCTCAGGAATCCCCCACGGTTATGGACTTAATTCTGGGGCATAAGATCGACCTTGTGATCGACACGCCCACGCAGGGGCGGGACAAGTCCAGAGACGGATTCTTAATCCGCCGCACTTCCATTGAGACGGGGGTGTACTGCATCACCGCCATGGACACGGCAAAGGCTCTGGTGACAAGCTTGGAAAATGCCAGCAATGAGCTGACGCTGGTGGATATCGCCCAGCTGTAAGCAGGGAAAGCATGCGCCGCATTTGACGACAGGAAGCATGGGGGGTAATTATGAAATTTGTTTTTCCCGATATAAGCCGTAAAGAAGCAGCAATACAGTTTATCAATGAATTTTATGCGTATCATTCCGAGATTAACGGAAGCGGTTCCTTGGATAAGTATCTGAAAAAATCCACATATGAAGAGTGGCTCAAAAAGGTGATAGCGGATATGGATATTGCAAATATTTCGCCGTCAAAGGTACCGAGCTTAACTTATTTTTATGTCCGCCAAGAGGATGATAAAATTGTCGGAATGATAAATCTGCGATTGGCATTAAATGATTTTCTGCGGAAAGAAGGAGGAAATATCGGATATTGCATACGGCCCACGGAGCGCAGAAAGCATTATGGGTCCAATATGCTTAAGGATGCTTTGAAGGTATACGATACGCTCGGAATTTCCGAAGTGATAATATCCTGTGATAAGTCAAATATCGCTTCCGCCAATGTGATAAAAAACTGCGGGGGAGAACTGGAAGCAGAATTTTATAGTGAAACTTATAAAGAAGTAATACAAAAATATATGATTAGGAAGCAGGGACAGCTTCCTGTTATCAGGAGCGTGCTTTTTATCGGAACTTAGTAAGTTCTGAAAAATACATGATAGGAAGCAAGTGCAACTTTCCGCCATTGAGTATAGCGAAAAGGAACGCGTCCATTATTAAGAGAGAATTTTTTTTATTGCAATTATTCAAAAAGAGATAATACAAGCTGAATGAGTTGAGAGCTTGGTATGACAGGAAGGAGAGAATAACATGAGAATTGCGGTAACTTACGAAAACGGAGAGGTATTTCAGCATTTTGGACACACGGAACAATTTAAAATCTATGATGTCTCTGAGGGGCAGATTACAAAAGAACAGGTGGTGGACACAAATGGCAGCGGGCATGGGGCTCTTGCGGGTATTCTGGCCCAAATGAAGGTGGATATGCTGATCTGCGGCGGTATTGGAGGCGGTGCAAGGATGGCCCTTGAGGAAGCAGGAATTCAGTTATATGGCGGTGTGGCAGGAAATGCCGATCAGGCAGTGAAGGCATTTCTGGAAGGAAGTCTCGCTTATAATCCCGATGTGCAGTGCGACCATCACGGCCATGAGCATCATGGGGGAGACTGTGGGGAGGATAGGCACGGCTGCGGCGGAAACGGCGGGAACTGCGGCGAAAGATAAGAGGGGACTCTACAGGGCCAAAATGCTGTAAAACAGCGCTATTATGACGAAGGAATGCACGGAAGCAGGGAGAAAAGCCGCGGGGCCATACGCTTTTATGAGGCAGACGGTTTTGTGCTGCCGTAATAATATGGAGGCGGAGATGAAAATTGCGGTTTTGTCGGATATTCA
Source organism: uncultured bacterium (assembly GCA_948467735.1). GTDB lineage: Bacteria > Bacillota > Clostridia > Lachnospirales > Lachnospiraceae > Acetatifactor. Next base: position 56,518 of record CAOKFN010000008.1, on the reverse strand, counting down.
TGGAAATTATGAGGCCCTTCAGACCTGTACACAATATGCGCTGGAAAGAGGGGCCAAAGCGTTTATATTTCTGGGGGACTATCTTGGAGAACTTGCGTTTCCGCAGAGAAGCATGGAATTTCTGTACGCCTTGAAAGACGCTCATCCCTGTGTGTTTATCAAAGGAAACAAAGAGGATTACTGGCTGAATTACAAAAATGACGGGGAATGGAAAACACAGAATTCCACGACGGGCTGTCTGTATTATGTCTATCATAATCTGACCGAGAGGGATATAAAATTTTTCTCGGAACTGGAAATGACGAAAGTGCTACGGTTTTCGGCGATGGAACCCATTACGCTATGCCATGGGTCGCCGCGCAGAATCAATGAAGGACTGTATCCGGGGCAGAAAAATACTTATGAAATTATGGAAGGCCAATACCTTATAGGAATCGAACATTCCATAAAGACAGAGCATTCCATGGAAATCGAACGTTCTATGGAAGCGGAGCATTTCATGAAACAGGGTATCCCATGGAAAGAGAAGAATTCCATGGAGGCGGGCGGTACAAGGCTTATCCTGTGCGGGCATACCCATGTTCAAAGAAAGATAGAATACAAAGGCAGATGCGTCTTAAATCCCGGTTCGGCGGGAATTCCACTTTTAAGCGGAGGGCTGGCGCAGTTTATGCTGCTGCAGGAGGAGGGAAGCCGTTGGAAGGAGGAATTTATCTCTCTTCCTTATGATGTGGAAAAAGAAATCGAGAATCTGCATATTTCCGGTATGGATGCGGCGGCGCCTTATTGGTGCCGGATTACGGAGCAAGTGCTGCGGACGGGAGTCTGCGGCCATGGGGAGGTTTTACAGAAAGCAATGGAGTATTGCGCCGAAGAGGAGGGAAAGTGTATCTGGCCCCATATTCCGGAGCGTGTCTGGAAAAGAGCGTATGAGTATTATTACGGCAGAGAAAAATCATTCTAAGAAGGAAGCAACAGAAATAAGACATGCTCAGCGGCGGAATGGGAAATTCCTAACGGCGGAATGGAACATGCATAGCGGCAGAATGGGATATGTCCAGCGGAAGAATAAGATGTGCATAGCGGTCGGAGGGATATCCTGACAGCGAAAGCAGCGGCTGGATGGTGAAAGGGGTGAGAGGAGGTAATCGTAATGCATAGGTTAATTATCAACAAACTTGGCCCGATAGAGCGGTGTGAACTGGAATGTTCTCCGTTTATGACATTGACGGGATTTCAGGCATCCGGGAAAAGCACGATAGCAAAAGCGATTTATTATTTTAGAACCATAAAAGAAGATATTGTAAATCTGGCAAAAACGCAGGCATTTGATACGGTTCCTGCAAATGGGCTGGAAACAGAGTATGCTGTGGTTCATGGGATGAATTTAAGGAAGGGGCTGGAAAACTATTTAAAAGAAAAATTTTTAAGGACATTTGGATCGTCTTGGGCCATGTCAAATGAGATGTTTATGGAATATTACTTTACGGATACTTGTTCTGTAAAGGTTTCGCTGAAAGAAGAAACGAGATTCAATACTCCAAATTATATATGGATAACGCTCAGCGGTGAATTAATCAATTTTTTATATGCAAACAATCAATGCTTTTCAATTACGCCATTAGGGATTTCAGAAGAAGACTTAAGAAAGTTTCGGGCGGAACTGCAGAATTTATTTGCTGATAATTATTCCGTTGTGTATATTCCGGCAGGGCGAAGCATGATAACATTATTATCACAGCAGCTGGGATATATTTATGCGACTATGGATGATATTCAGAAGAGAGCTTTGGACAATTGTACAAAGGACTACTTGGAAAGGATACTGCGAATTAAGCCGGAATTTTCGGAAGGGCTTGGGGGGTTGGCGGCATATAACGCAGCCAAGACCGTTTTGCCATTTAAGGTTGTGTAGCAGGCTTTGCAGCTTATCGGGAAAATACTGCGGGGCACATATCGCTGCAGCAACGGGGAAGAACAGATAGTTCTTGATAACGGGAAATATGTAAAAATCAATTTTTCTTCTTCGGGCCAGCAGGAATGCGTATGGATTTTAAATTTATTATTTTATTATCTGCTGGGGCAGAATCCGGTTTTATTTATTATCGAAGAGCCGGAATCACATTTGTTTCCGGAATCACAAAAGTATATTACGGAATTGATTGCGCTGGTAAGCAATTGCAATCATTCCATTGTGCTGACCACACATAGCCCATATGTTCTTGGAACCTTGAACATTTATTGTACGCGCATGGCATTCCGGAGAAATATTCAAAAAAGGCGGATAATATTATACCCAAATCCGTCTGGCTCGACGATAGGAATTTTAATTCTTGGTTTGTTAAAAACGGAACGGTTGAGAATTGCATGGATGCGGAAATACACATGATTCAGAATGAAAGAATTGATGAAATTGCAAAGGTGATTCATAAAGAATTTGATGAACTTCTGGATTTACAGGATGCGGATGAGAAAGGGGAAATCGGAACGGCATTGAATTTAGTGGAATCAATGTATGAAGATTTCCTGCTGGCTCTGAGACAATCTTAATATGGTACCATAAGGAGTACATTGATGTATGCGGAAAAAGTCATAGAAAGGCTGAATCATATAAATTGGAATAACATGGGAGAGAACGGCCATGAAAAGGATAGGGAATTAGGAGTTGAATTTCTAAGAAAAATGGCGGCATTCTGTAATGACAATCATATAATTCCCAGCCTTCCTTTCATGACAGACCTGTCTTCTTTTTTCGCAGACTGCCCTATAGATGATAAATTATTGAACAAATGTAATGAAGACGTTCGGAATATGATACAAAACCCGTCGCTTTCCACATCGGTAGTGATTTATTATATAAAATCCGCCATATTGTCAGATAAAGATATCAAATATATTGATTGTATGAATGTGTATGAACCAATCATTCAATTATTTGAAAGGGGAGGATATTTTATCTATCGTGAAAGGGGAATGAGCTTTATAAATTCCGGGCTGATACCTCTCGCAAACTGGTTTGAGAACTTGAAGGAGCCGGGACATGGTATGCCCTGATAAGCCATGAAGATCAGGTATTTTCATAGGAGGTACAAGCGGTGAAAGACATGGACAGATATTGACGGGAAGTGTGCAAAAAATAGATAAAGGGAACACAAAAACATGGAGAAACCATTGGCCATGGAGGAATTATTGGTTTTTGCGCTTTTGCTGCATGAGGATATCGCGGCGGAGGACGCGTATAACGATAGGCTTAACGAGCTGTTTCTTGATAATCCCGAAGATGAACATTTGTTATCTCTGGTATGGGAGACAGATATAACAAGAGCGATTATTTATATAAAAACACATATTGACTACAATAGGTTTGATTATGAACGGTTTGGCAGAATTTTAATGGACAAGTTAATGGCGTATTATAACAGCTGTCATGATATCAAGCGTTTTGCCGGCCGAATGTATCATTTGTGGGAAAACCTGCCGGGAGTTCTTCAAGACAGAGAACCATTTTTTGCTTTAAATTATGCGGATGACTGTTTATCGTGGGGAGATGAAGGACAAACAAGAAGTATTTATGAGAGGATGTTGAACTATTATAAGGATTCAAATGATATGTTCTTGTATTTTTTACGGGGTTGATGAGCGGCTGCTGAAGGAAGCGCCCAATCAGCATGTGAATGGTCTGATTGACTGTAACAAGGTCTGTTAAGCAGTATTATTGTCAAGAGAAAGCCGAAAGTTTTCGGCTGGAAAATTGTGGAGGGAAAAGTCGGACTTATGGAAAATAATAATCTTGGCCAAACGGATGGTTTTCATTTATTTATACAGGACGTAACGGATCGCTGCTACAAAATGGACAAGCTGGAACCGGGGTGGAATCACTATGATTTAAAACATTTATATTATATTCTTTATTATTTTCATGCTGACTTTGAAGATACTTTTTACAATCTGCTTGCAAATAAAGACTGGCGGGGGCTGAGCAATTATTATTATCAGCGGTGCAGGCTGGATATCTGCCCTGTATATGTCCCGTTTGATGATCCGCCTAGCGGCGCCGGTTTTTTCGAGGCGTTGACGGCGATGGCGATAGGAGACGACAAAAGTGTGGAGCATCTTTTTCCGGCGGATAGGACGCCTAAGAAGTATAACGAGATAGGAAAAGGCGAATATCCCTTAAAAAGAGTGGGAGAGGTTCTGCTGGCAGGAATCTGGTATCAGGATCATGCGCTTTTGGATTATGCCGTTCCAAGGGCTGAGAAGTTCGTAACGGGGAAATGGCCAAAATGGGAGGCTGCGGCCATTGCTTATCTGCTGGCATTGCAGGCCCATGATGTGGCAAAAGCAGGCGAATATTTGGAGAATGCATGCAAGGTTCTGCATACCGATTTTACTTCCGTGGAGAAAAAGCTCTTTATTTATGGCCATGGTTTATATCGGCTGGCGGCAAGGGTGCTGGATGAAGACGAGTTCCAAAAGCTTCCCTTGCCGGAATATAAAACCTTTTCAAAAGAATATGCCATGTGGCGCAGCAGTCATTCCGAATTGCCGCAGCTGTATATTCCTTTTCCGGAACCGGCGGCTTTTCTCAATGACCTGCTCACGGCAGACTGGAGAACGCTTCCATGGGTGCCCTTCGATCCAAGTCCGATACCTGCCGAGTGGCTGGAACTGATACAATGAATAAGTTCGGGTGCCGCCATGCCCGAAAGGCCTGCGAATTAGGTGGGGGCCCGCAGCAAAGCTTGCGCTCCGGTTCGGATTTGTGCCATACTTTCACAGGAAGATACCGACAAACTATAAATTTTGCAAAAGCGAAAGGAGATTCACATGAAGCGAAATATTGCGTTGGAGATTTATAAGGAGGCTCATTTAGAAGGGAAATTCTTATTGCGCTCAGGTCAGTATTCAAATGAATATTTTGATAAGTACTTATTTGAAGCAAATCCAGAGCTGCTGAGAAAAATTGCAAAGGGAATGTGCGAGCTGATACCGAAGGATAGTCAAATTCTGGCGGGGCTTGAACTGGGAGGAATTCCCCTTGTAACGGCGATTAGTTTAGAGTCAGGGATGGAATGCGCTTTTGTCAGAAAAAAAGCAAAGGAGTATGGAACGTGTAAGTTTGCAGAGGGCGCGCCGGTTAGCGGAAGAAATATTTGTATTGTTGAGGACATAGTTACAACAGGGGGGCAGATTATTAAAAGCGCTAATATGCTGCGTGAAGCAGGTGCAAAGGTTGATTTTGTTCTCTGCGCCATTCAAAGGAATGACGACGCGGCGGAAATATTATCAAAAGAGGGGTTGACTTTAATTCCTTACATGACAATGAAATATATCAAAGAACAGGTTGGAATATCGTAAGAAACAGCCGGGGAATCATCACTGCCCCATTTATATCGGACATTTGGCACAGGGCCGCTGCAAGGCACATCGAATCGAGGCTGTGTCGGCCCGGCTGAATGCGGAACGTAACAGTTCAGACAGGTCACTGAATTGTTGCGAGAATGCACACAAAATGAGAAGAGAGTGGGGTTTTGGCGCATGCAAGTCTCGCAAAACTGCACAGAGAGCTGCTTTGGCTTCGCGGCAGGGGCCGTCTGAACTGTTACTGCGGTACAAAATATGCGGAGCAAAATAAAAAATGATACTTGACAGAAAACAGTTCCGCAGGTATAATAAAGCAAATAAATTTTTAGGAGGGACTGTATGTTAAGGGTGGTTGTAAAGGAGAAAAGTGCAAATTAAATATTGCAGGGTGTTTTCAGCTTCCGGCTGAAAGTCTGCCCATTTGTTGATGATGCGAGTCATTGACGTTTTCGCCTTACGATTGCTTCATATTATGGTATCTATTTCCGAAAAAGTGTAAGCGTGGCTGTATGGTCATGTTATTTTTTTGCCTTTTCGGAGGTATATTAGTGAATCATATAGAAAAAAGACCATAGTATCTTATGCTTTTATGGGAACTATGGTCTTTTTGCGTGTGACGGAAAGGAAATCGAGGACTGCATCATATAGCTGAGCTTTTGAGGTTTTGATAAAGGTGTATTTTGATATCAGATTTGACGGCGTTCCCTGCGCCGCATTTGATGATATTGGTCAGCCTTCCCTGCCGATATTGTTGATAGGCAGATTGAGCCGACCGACATACTGGTTTTTAGCGCCTGTTATAAAACAGGAGAAAGGATAATAGAACAATGAATATAGAGAAACAGATCGAATTTGATAAAATAAAAGAGTTATGGACAAATCTGGCGGTTACGGAATGGGCTAAGGAAAAAATTAGGGAAACGACCTTCTGCTTGGTGGAGGCTGAACTGCGAAAACAGCTCAGGGATACTACAAACAGCAGAAAATTAATCGAAGAGCTGGGCACGCCGCCTTTGCAGAATCTCACGGAGATAAAAGAGATTATGATGATCGCCGACAAAGGGGACTGCCTCACTCCCTATCAGCTGGAGCGGTTGGAAAAGGTTCTGGCGGTGGTGAAACGCTTAAAGGATTATCTGAGGAGGGGAAAAGAGGTTGAAAACCCGCTGGCTTATTATGAAGAAAATCTAGACGCCATGGAGGAACTGCGGGAAGAAATAGCGAGACAGATCAGGAGCGGCGGGGTGGACGATTATGCATCCAAAGAACTTGCACAGATCAGAGGTCAGATTGTAAAATGTGAAGAGCAGATGAAACAGAAGGCGGAGCAGGTGATGCGTTCTAACAAGGACTGCATGGCGGATCATTTCTGTACCATTCGCAGCGGAAGAGTCTGTATTCCGGTGAAAAGGGAATGCAAATTAAAAATATCTGGCAGCGTGATTGACAAGTCCGCCACCGGCAGTACCTTGTTCATCGAACCGACGGGCGCCGCGAAATACTATGAGGAATTACAGCTGCTTAGGATAGAGGAAGAAAATGAAGTGTACCGCATCTTATACACTTTGACGGCCATGGCTGCGGCGTCGTCTGCAGTAATGGACGGAAATATTACAATGATAGAAAAGCTGGATTTCCTTTTTTCCAAGGGCAAGCTAAGCATTGATTTGGATGGGACGGAACCGGCTGTGAATACGGAGCGAAGAATTATTTTAAAAGACGCCAGACATCCGCTGATGGATAAAGCGGTAAACGTTCCATTGCAGTTTAGTATAGGGGAAAACATCAGAAGCGGGGAAACGGTGAGAGGAATTGTAGTGACGGGGCCCAACACTGGCGGGAAAACCGTTGCAATCAAAACGGTGATGCTGAACTGCTTGATGGCTCAGTGCGGCCTGCATGTTGCCTGCAAAGAGGCGGACATCTGTATGAACAGTTCGTATCTCTGCGATATTGGGGACGGACAGAATATCGCGGAGAATTTATCCACCTTTTCGGCCCATATGAAAAATGTGCTGGAGGTACTGAGAGAGGTGGATGGGGAAAGCTTTGTGATCATGGATGAGGTTGGTTCGGGCACGGACCCGGCGGAGGGCATGGGGATTGCGATTGCCATATTGGAGGAGCTTAGAAAAAGCGGCGCTATTTTCCTTGTTACCACCCATTATCCGGAAGTAAAGGAATACGCCGATAAGGCGAAGGATATTATGAACGCAAGGATGACTTTTGATAAGGAGACCCTGCGGCCTACCTATCAATTGATAATCGGAGAGGCGGGGGAAAGCTGTGCCTTTTATATTGCGGACAGGCTCGGCATGCCCGGTGAAATGCTAAAAAATGCCATCCGGGCGGCATATGGGGAAGCGGCGGTGGAGGAGTATCCATTCCAAGGGGAAGGAGCCGGTTCTGATAGAATGGAGGTTGTGGAAGGAAAGCATTCCATGGAAACAGAGCATTCCATGGAAACAGAGCATTCAATACAGGCGAAGCGTTTTGTAGAAGCGGAGCGCTTCGCAGGGAAGAGCAGGATTGTGAAAAGCAGGACGACGAAGAAGAATACGGAACTTGGCGCGAAATATAAGCGCGGGGACAGCGTTATGGTTTATCCGGACAAAAAGATTGGAATTGTATGTGAGCCGATCAATGAGAAAGGAGTTTTAAGAGTACAGCTGCCGGATAAAAAGATATGGATTAACCATAAGAGGGTGAAGCTTCATGTGGCCGCGGCGGAATTGTATCCCGAAGATTATGATTTTTCCATTATTTTCGACACTGTGGCAAATAGAAAAATCAGGCATGACATGGATAGAAAATATACGGAGGATGTGATCCGATACGAATAATCCGTCCACAGAGCATCTGTAAAAAGTAATTGTGTGGAAAGCTGTCTGTCAATGGGGCGGCCAGAGTGGAAACCGTTTCCTGCTGAAAAAAAGATTGCTTATGTATATCGACAGCTTTATAATAGGATTAAGATTATAGTCCGCGAAGCGGTTCCCAAAATAGAATCAGGAAGACAGGATTCGCGAAGCGGACTTATAATGAAAACAAAAAATATAAAAGAAGGGCGTTTTCGATTCTGGATATTTAATATGCAGCGTATCCCGGCTTTTCATGGCCGGAGAGGCGGATGAGAAAACGAGAGGAAACAACATGAACGCACCCCGAATATTAAACAATAAGCTGTTTTTATATCTGACGGAATTTTTTGCAGGAATGTCGGTGATGGCGGTGGAGCTGGGGGCCAGCAGGCTGCTGGCGCCCTATTTCAGTTCCTCCCAGATAGTGTGGACCATTATCATCGGAACGATTATGATTGCCATGGCGCTGGGAAATATTTACGGCGGGCGCAGCGCGGACAAAAATCCCGATCCCGGCAGGCTGTATAGCAGAATTTTGACTGCCGCGGTCTGGATTGCCGCAATTCCGGTGGTGGGAAAATATATTATTATCGGTATCTCGGCGCTTTTGATTTTCTCGGTGAACAGCAATTTCCTTATCATTGCCGCTTTTGCGGCCTGTATGGTGATTTTTGTGTTCCCTCTGTTTCTGCTGGGGACGGTGACGCCCTCTCTGGCGAAATATTCTGTGGGGAATCTGGAGGAAAGCGGAAAGGTTGTGGGTACTCTAGGGGCGTTTAACACCATAGGAAGTATTATCGGTACTTTTGTGCCTACCTTTGTGACCATTCCTTCCGTGGGAACCTCTGTTACCTTCTTGATTTTTGCCGGAATTCTTCTGGTGCTTGCAGTGCTGTATTTTATCTCTGCAGGAAAGAGAGGCGGCGCGAGGGGAGATTACGGAAAAGGAGGCAGTGAAGGAGGAGATTCCGGAAAGGGAGGCGGCGAGGAAGGGGATTCCGGAAAGGGAGGCGGCGAGGAAGGGGATTCCGAAACAGGGAAAGCCGCAGGGGGCAGGGGGAAGATTATTGTGTCAAGCCTGCTCTATCTGGTCTGCTGCGTGCTGGGTTATTCGGATCATTTTGCTTTCTGGGAGAATAATCTGGCCTATGAGGGAGAATCCGTGTATAATTATCTTCAGGTCAAGGAAAGTAATCGAAGCGTTATTCTCTCCACCAATGTACTTTTTGGCGTGCAGTCCATTTATATGAAGAATCCGGGATTGACGGGAATGTATTATGATTATGCCATGGCGGCGCCGCTGATGACGGGGGAGAGGGAGCCCGGAGATTGTGAAGTGCTGATTCTTGGCATGGGAACCGGAACTTATGCGGTACAATGCAGAAAATATTTCGGAGATATGGTAGTGGAAGGTGTGGAGATAGACGACAGGATTACGGCGCTCGCAAGGGATTATTTTTTTCTGCCCGAGAATGTGTCTGTAACCACCTATGACGGCAGGGCGTTTCTGAATGCGGTGGACAAAAAATATGATGTGATTATGGTGGACGCTTATCAGGATATTACCATTCCGTTCCAGATGTCGTCGGTGGAATTTTTTACTTTGGTGAAAGAGCATTTGACGGAAAACGGCGTGATGGTTGTGAATATGAATATGCGGGGAAGCGGGGAGGGCAATATTAACCAGTATCTGGCGGACACCATAGCTTCCGTTTTTGAGGAGGTTGTAACGGTGGATGTGACCGGTTCTACCAACAGGGAATTGTTTGCCTCCAATCAGCCGGGAATGACTGTCAGATTGGAGGAGAACCGAAAGAGACTGGCAGACGGGGAATTATATTCCATGATGGAGAGGACGGCGTCGGCCCTGAGGTCTTATCAGCCGGGAGATTATATCCTGACGGATGATAAGGCCCCCGTGGAGCTTCTGGGGATTCAGGTGATCGACGAGATTATTAAGGATGAGGCTGCGTATTATAAGGGAATTTATGAGAGAGAGGGATTAAAGGGCCTGCTGGAGATGTTTTAAAAGAGCAGATCAGGGGACAAACTCACGAAAATGCCAAGTCTGTCCCCCGTGGTCTGCGGAAAATCCAATGTGCCGTCAGTCTGTTTTGGGATAATCGGTTTTACAGCATTTTAGCAAGCGCTTCCGCTTCCTCACGGAAGGCTGTATTTTTCAGCTTTTCCAGCAGAGGCTTGGAGAATAGAAGAGTCTGATAGGAATAATACCAGAAGCTGTAAAATAAATTTTCATTTTCCTCATAGCAGGTACTTACATCATCTATATCTTCCTCATCGTATGGCTCCGGCGCTAAGTATTCTTCTTTCAGCATGTCGGAAAAACAGGGAAGCGCGTCCTCCTCCTCTTCTGTTTCCCCGCGAAAATCATAATAGCATTCGATAATTAACTCAAAAAAATCAAGCAGAGTCTCTGCAATATAATCGGATATTTCTTTGCTGTTCCCATCAAAAACGGCATGTTCCAGAATGCGCGCCAAAAATATCATGGCAAAAGGAGTGGAATGCCATAGGGTGCTTTGGTGTTCAATATTGATCAAAATTTCTGTTAATGCCTTTTTTACTGAATCAAGGCTGTCCATATTCCATATTTCATTAAAATATTGGGGGAAATCAGAAGCCGTGCCGTAAGCGGTGATAAGCCTCTGCCAAGGTATTTCATCAATTTTGACATTTTGTACATAATCTTGATTTTTGTCCATAGCAGTCTCCTTGTCCGCAGCAATAAATATAAGCAGGACGCTGCTTAAAAATGTTCGTTTTCCTCATTTTATCACAGCGCTTCCCTTTTGAATAGGGGATAAAAAATCGTTCGCAATCATATCCACAGTTTCTTTGACAGGCTTTGTTCCGTCAACCTGTATCATGGGGCAGTTTAAAGACCGCGCCCATTCGTCAACGGCGTCTTCGGTTTTTGACCCGCTGCAGCCGGATTTTTTTGGGAACCTTAAGCAATATGACATATTGAAAAAAAGGATAAACGGCTTCCCCGTAATCTCCTTTAACGGAAGCGAGAACGAAATTCCCATGCTCTTTTAGCTCATGTAAAAGTAATGCTTGGACTTCTTCCCGGCTACGCGGAGAAGCATATAAATAATCAGGATTTGTTTTTGGAAAATATAATTCTTCAATATCCAGAAAATAAAATCCCAATTTCTCCGCGAGAGCTTTTCCCAGCGTACTCTTTCCGGAACCGTTTAAGCCGCATACGATAATTCCTGTTCCCATAAAGCTCCTTTCGATGGCGGCGGATTGGTTGAAAGCCTCTTACCCATATTGTTTTTGGCTTTAGCCATTCCGGCCGTTGACGGTAATATTATATAACAAACACCTTTTTATATCAAGTCCCATATCATCAATTATCAATAGGAGCTGCTTCATTCATTGCCGTTTGGCGAATGCCGCGAGGGTTATAAGTTCAGATACCAAGGTGTCCAAAGAATGCATTTAGCCTGCTGCGGGGTATTTGATTCAGGCTGCAGCCGGATTTCTATGCAAAAATCACTGCCTGCATGAGAATAAAATGGAGTAATCTGCATATACTTACCAGTAGAAAAATAAGAAAGGATACAAGCCCTGTATTTAGGGCTTGGTATAAAAGTATGAATGCAGAAACCTATCCTTTTGTTGTTCGGCCGCTGCCCTATGAGTATGACGCCTTGGTGCCCGTGCTGGATGCGGAGACACTGACATTCCACCATGACAAACATTATAAGACGTATGTGGATAATCTCAACAGCGCTTTGGCGGATTATCCGGAACTACAGAAAATGAGTCTTCCGGAGCTTTTGTCAAATATCAATCATCTGCCCGCGGCAGTGCAGACCGCAGTTCGCAACAATGGCGGAGGCGTTTATAACCATGAGCTTTATTTTGATTCCATGAAAAGCCCTGTGGGACAGGAGCCTTCAGGCGCGCTCGCCGAGGCCATTAATCGAGATTTCGGATCCTATAAACAGTGGAAAGAGAAAATGAAGCAGGCGGCAGTCAGCAAATTCGGTTCCGGGTGGGCATGGCTGGTGACTGACAGGGACGGGAATCTGTCCATTGTGCAGACTGCCAATCAGGATGTGCCGGATTTGGAGGAAGTGATTCCGATTCTTTTGATTGATGTGTGGGAACATGCATATTATCTTCAATATCAGAACAGGCGGGCCGATTATGTGGACTGCTGGTTTGGGCTGATTAACTGGCGCAAGGCAGGCAGACGCTATGAGGATGTGATAGCGGGTAATAATCAGGAGTGAAACGGGAGAAAATCATTTGTTTTAAATAAGGAGATTAAGTCTATTGCCCTGTAGAGCGGCGATAGACTTATTTTTTGTTCCACGGACAAAATTTTTGTAAAGCATGGATTCTATTATTTTCAAAATCCGCCCGCAGTGATACAATGAATATGTCATGGAAGGGCAGCAGTCCAGGGGGAAATGCCGGATTATGGAGGAAAGTCAGTCCATGGAGGAAAGTCAGTCCATGAAGGAAGAGCAGTCCATGGAGGAATGACATTTCGTTGAAATAAAAAGAAGAAAATGAGGGCGGGCATGAAACTACTTCACATTTCGGACCTTCATCTGGGAAAACGGGTCAATGATTTTTCCATGGTGGAAGATCAGGTATACATATTGGACAAAATTATCGGAATTGCAGAAAAAGAACGGGCGGAGGGCGTTATCATAGCGGGGGATATTTATGATAAATCCCTTCCTTCGGCAGAAGCCGTGCAGGTTTTTGACAGATTTTTGACCGGACTTGCGGGGCTGGGAATCAAAGTTTTTGCCGTGAGCGGCAATCATGATTCTCCGGAGCGGATTGCTTTCGGCTCCCGGCTGATGAGCGGGAGAGGGGTGTACCTGTCTCCGGTGTATGACGGAAGAATAAACAAAATTACACTGGAAGACGAATACGGGGAACTTAATATGTATCTGATGCCCTTTATCAAGCCCGCAGTAGTGCGTCATGCGCTGGAGCAGGAAGAAGGACGGGAAGCCGATATGCCCGAAACTTATCAGGATGCGGTTAAGCTGGCGGTGGAGCGCATGGGGGCGGACAGTACAAAGAGAAACGTGCTGGCGGCGCATCAATTTGTCACGGGAGCAGGGCGGTGCGATTCGGAAGAAGCGTCGGTTGGGGGCCTTGACAATGTGGATGCGGAGGTTTTTGATGTTTTTGATTATGTGGCGCTGGGGCATATCCACAGTCCTCAATGGGTGGGACGGGAAACGGTGCGCTATTGCGGAACGCCTCTGAAATATTCCTTTTCGGAGGCGGATCAGGAGAAATCGGTTACGGTAGTGGAACTGAAAGAGAAAGGACGGGTGGAACTGCGCACGGTGCCTCTGATTCCTCTTCATGATATGCGCAGAATCCGGGGCAGTTATCTGGAAGTGACGGCACGTTCGTTTTATCAGGAATCCGGCACGGAGGACTATGTTGAGATTACATTGACGGATGAGGAGGATATTCCGGACGGCCTGCATAAGCTTCGCATTATCTATCCGAATCTTATGCGTCTTGTATATGATAATAAGCGGACCAGACAGGACCGGAGCGTGGAAGCGGCGGAGGATATGGAACGGAAATCTGAGCTGGAGCTTTTCGGGGAATTTTACGAGCTGCAGAATAACCGGCCTATGAGCGCGGAACAGGCGGATTTTGTCAAAGGCTTAATTCAAGAGGTCGGCGGGGGAGAAAAATGAAACCAATCAAACTGACGATGAGTGCGTTTGGCCCTTATGGGGGAAGGACGGAAATAGATTTTGAGCGTTTTGGAGGACAGGGATTGTACCTGATCACCGGGGATACCGGGGCGGGAAAGACCACAATTTTTGACGCCATTGTATTTGCCCTGTACGGGGAAGCAAGCGGGGAAGTGCGGAAGGCGGATATGTTCCGCAGCAAATACGCCGCCGAGACGACGCCCACTTATGTGGAGTATATTTTCGAGCATCGGGAGAAACGGTATACCGTAAAAAGAAATCCGGAGTATCAGCGTCCCAAGGGCAGGGGAACGGGCGTAACGGTTCAAAAGGCGGACGCGGAGCTTAAATATCCGGATGAGCGGGCACCGGTTACGAAATCCAGAGAGGTCACAAAGGCGGTTACGGAGCTTCTGGGACTGGATAGAAAGCAGTTTTCACAGATTGCGATGATTGCCCAAGGGGATTTTCAGAAACTTCTGCTGGCGGGTACGGAGGAGCGCGGCGATATTTTCCGGCAGATTTTCAAGACGGGTCTATATCAGAAGCTGCAGGAACAGCTCAAGGCGGCGGTGAAAGGTAAGTGGAAGGAATATGACGAGCTGAAACGAAGCATGAATCAATATATGGATCATATTGTCTGCGAGGGAGAATCGTGTCTGGAAGAAAAGCTAAAGGAGCTTCAGAAAGAGAAATTTGAGGGCAGAATCGGGGAGGGGCTGGCACTGCTGGAGGAAGTATGTCAAGAGGAAGAGGAGGCGCTGAAAGAGCTGGACGTACAGCTGGACAAGCTGGATCAGCAGATTGAGAAGGAAAATCAGCTGATTGGGAATATCCATAAAATAAAAGAACAGCGGGAGGAGCTGGCGAAGAATCAGGCGCTTTTGGAGGAACAGGAGCCGGAGGTCCTGCGGGCGGAGGCAGTCTATGAGACGGCTTGGAAAAATGCGCAGGAATGTCCGGAGCTTGCGCTTCTGATGAAGGAGCAGCGGGATAATCTGGCCCTTTTTGACCGATGGATGGAGGAGAGGGAAGGGCTGCTTGGGGAGGAGAAGGCGTTAGAGGACAGTGTGGAACGCAAAAATGTATTGACGGAACAGAACCGGGAATTAGAGGAGGATTTGAATTCGGACAGGGAGAGTCTGAAAGCGCTGGACTCTGTGGGAGAAGAGAGGGAGAGGCTGGAAAATAAAATGGATGCGGCCCGGCGTCAAAGGGAGAGCCTGTGTCAAAAAAAGGACGGGCTGGCACAGCAGGCGGCCGAACGTCGGAAAACGGAAAAGCGTTTGGAAGAGGAACGGAAAACGGCGGAAAATGCGGGGAAGCTTCTTGAGGAGTATCAGGAGACAATAGATGCGCTGGCAGATAGGGACGCAATGCTTTCCAAGGTGGAGAAGACGCTTGGGAAATTACAGGAACGCCGGGAAATCCTGCGAAAAGAGAGCGCCGAATGGGAAGCAGTGAGGCAGAAAGCGGAATCGACGGCGGAGACGCTGGCAGAATTATCTGCCAAGGATGCCGCTTTTGACCGAAGGGAGGAACAGAGAAGGGCGGAGCAGGAAGGTCTTGAGAATGCGGGGGAGACAGTCATCCGGCTTCGGCATGAGACGGAGGAGGCGAACGAGAGGCTTCGGCTTTTTCGGGAACAGGGAGAGGCGCTTCAAAAAGCGGAAATATCCGCAAGGGAACTGGAAAGCATATGCCAAGGGCTGCAAAGGCAGGTTCGGGAGTGTCAGGAAGCGCAGGACGCTTGGCAGGAGGAGTGGGAGAACGTAAAAGATGCCAAGACCCGAAGGGTTTTGTGGAAGCAGGAAG
Source organism: uncultured bacterium (assembly GCA_948467735.1). Lineage (GTDB taxonomy): Bacteria > Bacillota > Clostridia > Lachnospirales > Lachnospiraceae > Acetatifactor. The sequence continues at coordinate 40,761 of CAOKFN010000008.1, read as the reverse complement.
AGACGGTGCTAAAGGGGCGTATTCAGGCGCAGAACCGGCTGGCGGCGGAACTGGAGGTTTTGGAGGCGCGGGGGGCGGATCTTGCGCGGGCGCAGCTAGAGTATGGGAAAGCGGCGGAAGATAAGGACAGGAGAAGCGCCGCGTATCAGGAGATGGAGAGGCTTTTCTTAAACGCGCAGGCTGGAATGCTGGCAAGGGGGCTGGCGGAAGGAAAGGCATGTCCCGTCTGCGGCGCCGAGCATCATCCGATTCCGGCAAAAATACCGGAGAACGTACCGGAAAGGGCGGATCTGGAAAAGGAGAAAAAAATGCTGTCCAAGGCAGAGTCGAAGGCGGAGCAGCTCAGCGCGCAGGCGGGACTCTGCTTGGAGCGGCAGAAGGAGCAGGAGCGGATTGTAGAAGATTTGGCGGCCAGCCTGCTGGAAGAGTCTGGAAAGGAGTCGGTCAATCTGTCGGAAGAGTCTGGAAAGGAGTCGGTTAATCTGTCGGCAGGGGCGGGAAAGGAATCGGTCGGCCTGCGGGAAGTCCTTGAAAATTTAAGGAGGCGGACCCGGATAGATTTGCGGAAGCTGGAAGAGGCGGGGGACAGAATAGAGAAAGAAATTCGGCGGCAGGCGGAATTGGAGGAACTGCTTCGGAAGGGGGAGGAGGAGTTAAGCGCCCTAAACGCCGTTTTGCAGGAGAGACAGCAGGAGTATGCGGCGGCAAAGGGAAGGCTGGAGGAGAAGAACAGACAGTGGGAACTTTTTGCAGCGGGGCTTGCGGCGCCGGAAGCTTTGGCGGGAGCCATGGAGGAGATGGAAAGTTATCTGGAACAGAGGCTGAAAAAGAGTCAGGAGGAACAGAAGAAAGCGGAGGGGGAGAAAAAGCGTCTGGAAGAGCTGGCGCAGGAAGCGGTGCGGGAAGAGGAGGAAAGAAAGGCGCTGAGGGAATTGATTGCCGAAAGCCAAGAAAGGGCGGCGGATTACAGAGGACAGGAAAAGACGATGCAGAAACAGCTTGGAGCAGAACTGGAAAAGGCGGCGCGGGAGCTGGAAGAAGCGGAAAAACTGGAAAAGACGCAAGGGCTGGAAATGTTTCCGGAAGCAGATGAAAAAGAGGGGCTGCCGCAGCCGGCGCGTATAGATAAGGAGGACTTTTCGCAGGCGGAAAAGGGAGAACCGGAAAGAATACAGCAGGCGGCAATGGGGTGTGAAAACAGAGAGGGACAAGGAGGAGAATCAGTAAAAAGATTTTTGGACAGGCTTGCGGACATCAAGTGTTTTTTAGAGGAATTCTGCAGGCATTTGGAGAGACGCGGGATGATATTGAAGGAAGAAATTGAGAACAGGAAGCGCTTGGAGGCAGAGAAGCAGAAGAAGGAGGAAGCGCTTTCCGAGAGCCATAAGCGCGGGGCGGAACTGGAAAAACAGCTGGAAGGCATTGGGAGCAGATGTCGGGAAAGGGCGGGACAGCTTTTTGAAACCCTCTGCGGGGAAGCATCTTGGCCGTTGGAGAAATATCCCGACGTATCCAAGGTTTCAGAGGAAGTACTGGAGGAAATGGCCCTGAAGATAGAAAAAGAATTGAAAGAAAAGCTGCTTTTTTATCAGGAGGAATTGGAGAAGAATCAAAGAAAACTTCTGAAAAAGCAGGAACTGGAAAAGCAGATTCCAAAAAAGGAGGCGAGGAGGAAGGTTCTTGCGGAGCGCATTCAGGAGACAGAGGTGCTGCTGGCCGGACAAAAAGCCGGATGTGAAGCCCGAAAGGACAGAATGGAAGCCTTGGCGCAGCAGATTGGAACCGGGCGCAGAGAGGAGGTTGAGGAGAAAATCGGCCTCTTGGAAAGGCGCAGGGAGACGCTGGAAAACGCCTTAAAGACTGCGGAGAGGAATCTGGCGGACTGCAGAACCGGAAAGGAGCGGCTGGAGGCGGCCGTTGAGACCCTGAAAAGCCAGCTTTTGGCCGCAGGAGAGGCCGGAAATGTCAGCGAGGAAGAGGTACAGGAGCGAAAGGAACGCCGACAGGAGGAGAAGAGAGCGCTGGGCGGCAGGCGTGACCGGACAAATCATGCCCTTGCCGTCAACAGGGATATCTGCGGCAGGGTGAAAGCTAAACAGGAGGATATTGCCGGAGTAGAGCAGAAATATGTCTGGATGAAGGCGCTTTCGGACACGGCAAACGGCAGTTTAAGCGGCAAACGGAAAATAGAACTGGAAACGTATATTCAAATGACCTATTTCGACCGCATTGTGAGGAGGGCTAATCTGCGTCTGCTCGCTATGAGCAATGGGCAGTATGAGCTGAAAAGGGATGAGGAGAGTGAAAACCGGAAGGAGAAAGCAGGGCTTGAGTTATCCGTCATAGACCATTACAATGGAACAGAGCGAAGCGTCAAAACCTTGTCGGGCGGGGAAACCTTTCAGGCGTCCCTGTCTTTGGCGCTTGGCCTGTCGGATGAAATCCAGTCTTATGCGGGGGGAATACAGATGGATTCCATGTTTGTGGACGAAGGGTTCGGGTCATTGGATGAGGAAGCGCTCGGACAGGCGGTGGGGGCGCTTGCGCGTCTTACGGAGGGACGCCGTCTGGTCGGGATTATTTCCCATGTCTCCGAGCTGAAGGAGCGGATAGAGAAGAAAATTGTGGTCACGAAATGTAGAAGCAGAGATGGCGTCACCAGTCAGGCCGTCGTTATGTGATTCCGCCGCCTGTAAAATTCAGGGGAATTTCTTGTTTTAAATTGTGATAGGAGTATGGTATGAATCAGGTGAATTATCAAAAGGAACTGGATAAAATATTGGAAGAAATAAAAAGAAGCGAGGGAGGAGAAGCGCCTGCGCTTTTCCTGCACAGCTGCTGCGGACCCTGCAGCAGTTATGTACTTGAATATTTATGTACATTTTTTCGGATAACCGTGTTTTATTTCAATCCCAATATTTCGGAAGCTCAGGAATATCAGAAGCGTGCCGAGGAGCAGAAACGGCTGATAGCGGCGTATAACGCCCAGAAGAAGGGATACCCGATTGCGGTGACGGAGGGGGACTATGCGCCGGAGCGTTTTTTTGAGATGGCGAGAGGCTTGGAGACTTGTCCGGAGGGCGGCGAGAGGTGCTTTCGCTGCTATGCGCTGCGGCTGGAAGAAACCGCAAGGCGTGCGGCAGAGGCGGGCAGTGATTATTTTACCACGACTCTGACAATAAGTCCTCTGAAAAATGCCCGGAAATTAAATGAAATCGGCGAGGCATTGTCACAGAAGTATCATATTCTATGGCTGCCTTCCGATTTCAAAAAAAGGGATGGGTATAAGCGTTCTATTGAGTTATCCGCGCAGTACGGCCTGTACCGCCAAAACTACTGCGGCTGTGTATATTCGCAGAAACACATGGTTGACAGCGCTCAAGACAGCATGGTATGACATGTAAATTTCCCACTGCGTCTGCCGGAAGCCGAAAAAAGAAGCACCACAGAGCAGCATTTAGATGCTGCTCTGTGGTGCTTAGGTGCTGCTCTACAGCGCTTAGGTATTGTTTTGCGGCGCTTTGGGTTCCGAATGCGAAGCGTTTTTTGACAGGGCGGCATCGTCGGAGTCGTCTTCCGGCGAAGGGGCTTTTGGAGGTTCTTTGGGAAGAGTCATCAGCACCTTGACAATGCGGTTCTGTTCAATGCCCTGAACCTTTAACTGAATACCGTTTTCCAAGGTGACTTCCTCATTGTCCTCCGGCAGACGGTCCAGACTTTCGATAATAATGCCGCCAATGGAATCATAGTCCTTGCTGTCAAGGTCTGTTTCCAGTTCGTCATTGATGTCGTCCAGCTTCATGCTGCCTTCCACAAGATAAGTATGCTCGTCAATCTCTTTGATAAATTCTTCCTCGTCCGCATCATATTCGTCGCGGATTTCACCCACGATTTCCTCCAACAGATCTTCCAAGGTAATCATTCCCACCGTCGCGCCATACTCGTTCAGCACAAAGGTAGCGCTGGTGGTTTTCTCCCGCAGCTCGTAGAGCAGGTCTGCCACTTTTTTGAATTCATATGTATAGTGGGCCTGCCGCAGAATGGATTTGATGTGAAAATCATCCCCGTTTCCTGTGAGAATAAAGTCCTTGATATTGATCAGGCCAATGATATTGTCCATATCGTCCTCATACACGGGGAGGCGGGTATACATGGATTCTCGAAAGATATCCAGCACCTCCTGATAAGTGGCGTTGATGTCAACCGTCACCATATTGATTCTGGGAATCATGATATCTTTTGCAAGGGCGTCGGAAAAGTCGAACACGTTGTAAATCATTTCCTTTTCTTCGGTCTCAATGACGCCGTCCTCATGGCTGACGTCCACATAAGTGCGCAGTTCGGCTTCGGTCATGGTAATTTTTTTGCTGGGATCAATGCGCAGAAGGCGCAGGATGCCGTTTGACAATTTGTCCACCACAAAAATTACGGGGGTTAAAACCTGCATCAAAGCGTAAATCATACCGCTGTACGCCAGAGAAATTTTCTCGCAGGAGATTCTTGCCCATGTTTTAGGAACAATTTCGCCGCAGAGCAGGACAATGATGGTCAGGAGGCCGGTGGCGATGCCCACGGGCAGGCTGATCTGCATGGCAAGAGTGGTGGCGAGGGAAGAAGCCGACAGATTTACGACATTATTGCCAATCAGGATGGCGCTGAGCATTTTACTGTAATTGTCCAGTATTTTATTGACCTTTGCCGCGCGTCTGCTGCCCTCTTCCTCAAGAGCCCGCATCCGCACGCGGTTTACGGTGCTGAAGGCCGTTTCTGCCGAAGAAAAAAAGCCTGATAAAATCACAAGAAAAATCAGAAATATAAGTTGTATGACACTTGGGACGCCCAAAAAAATTTCACTCCTTTATATAGAATATTTTTGATAAGTTACAATATCAAATATACTATATTTCAAATGTAGTTGTCAAGTTCTGTGACTTGTATGCATATGATTTTATAAAAAGTTTATAGTATTGTGATGAAATGGAGGATGCGAATATGCGGCATACGGAAAATGTGGAACGGGTTTCGGATATGGAAGAGGTTCCGGTGGGATTTCTGCTCAAGACCTTGCTTTTTTCGTACATACTTACGGGGGCGATGCTTGCGATACTTGCCTTTCTGCTGTATAAGCTGGGGCTTGGCGAAAAGATTGTCTCCATTGCCATTATTGTAATTTATGTGGCATCAACGCTTTTCGGAGGATTTGTCACAGGAAAGAGAATGGAGAACCGTAGATTTTTATGGGGGCTTTTCATGGGCGCGGCATATTTTCTTGTATTGACGGCGGTATCTCTCTGCGTGGGAAAAGGGAACATTCAAGTGGGGAATTCTTTTCTGACCACCTTGGTATTGTGCGCCGGAGGCGGAATGCTGGGAGGAATGCTGAGCTGAAGCGGCTGCCGGGAGGGCGTATTGCGGTGAAAAAACTGCTGCGACAATATTTTCAGCTTATAATATTAAAAAAACCTTTTACAATTTAGATTTTTATGTTATACTAGATGAGATTTCTATATTTACGGACGTAAGAAGAATACAAGGAGGCTATTTTGTTATGAAACATATTAAGACATTAACAACCAGAAATCTGAAAGAATCCATGAAGAAGGGCGGCTGCGGCGAGTGCCAGACTTCCTGTCAGTCCGCATGCAAGACTTCCTGCACCGTTGGAAACCAGAGCTGTGAACAGGTAAAGGCCCAGTAGCATGGAAACGCCTGCTGTCCGCGGTTTTTTAGGGCGGACGGCGGTTTTGTGCAGGAATGAGAGGTTTCGTTCAAGCAGCGATTGTTTGTCGCTGCTTGAACTTTGTGAAAGGAAAATAAAAGTGATACATCAGTATAAAAGCGGCGGGTATAACATTGTAATGGATATACACAGCGGTTCCATTCATGTTGTGGACGATATTGTATATGACGTTCTCCCTTTGGTGGAACCCTTAGTCAACGAGGGTGTCAAGGACGCCGATACCATTCTGGCGGCGGTGCTTAATATTGCCGATCTCCCTTATGGAAGGGATGAGATTGCGGAAGCTGTGGACGAGCTTCTCTCTCTGGAAGAGGAGGGGAAGCTGTTTGCTCCCGACAGCTATGAAAGCTATGTTTTTGATTTCAAAAAGAGACAGACGGTGGTGAAGGCGTTATGCCTTCACATTGCCCACGATTGTAATCTGGCCTGCAGGTACTGCTTTGCGGAAGAGGGAGAATATCACGGCAGGCGTGCGCTGATGAGCTTTGAGGTGGGGAAAAAAGCGCTGGATTTTCTCGTCGCGAATTCCGGTAACAGGGTGAATCTGGAGGTGGATTTCTTTGGCGGGGAGCCCTTGATGAACTGGCAGGTGGTAAAGGAGCTGGTGGAGTACGGCAGAAGTCTGGAAGAGCCCTGTCACAAAAAATTCCGCTTTACCCTGACCACCAACGGCGTGCTGTTAAACGACGAAATTCTGGAATTTGCCAATCGTGAAATGGCGAATCTGGTCCTGAGCATCGACGGGAGGAAGGAAGTCCATGACGCCATGCGGCCGTTCCGGGGAGGGCAGGGCAGCTATGATTTGATTGTGCCCAAGTTCCAAAAGGCCGCCGAGAGCCGGGGGCAGATGAATTACTACGTGCGCGGTACATATACGCACAATAATCTGGACTTTGCTGCGGATGTGCTGCATCTGGCGGATTTGGGCTTCCGGCAGATATCCGTGGAGCCGGTGGTGGCGAAGCCCACGGATTCCTATGCCATTACCTCCGCCGATATTCCCAAGCTGAAGGAAGAATATGACAAGCTGGCGGCAGAGATGATTCGGAGAAGAGAAGCCGGAAAAGGTTTTAACTTTTTCCATTTTATGATAGATTTGGAGGGCGGTCCCTGTGTGGCAAAGAGGCTGTCCGGCTGCGGTTCGGGAACGGAGTATCTGGCGGTGACGCCTTGGGGGGACTTCTATCCCTGCCATCAGTTTGTGGGAAATGAGAAATTTTTGATGGGAAATGTGGACGAGGGCATTGTCAGAGAGGATATTCGGGACTCCTTTAAAAGCTGCAATGTCTATGCGAAGGACAAATGCAGAAAGTGCTTTGCAAAGTTTTACTGCAGCGGCGGGTGCGCGGCAAACGCGTATAACTTCCACGGCAGCATCAACGACGCGTATGACGTGGGGTGCGAGCTTCAGCGCAAGCGTGTGGAATGCGCCATTATGCTGAAGGTCCATGAAAGTTTTCAAGAATAGCCCTTAGAAGACAGATTTCGGGAAACGGTTCCTGACATAAAATTCATTATATATAGAAAGGACGAAAGAGCATGAATATGAAAAAGAACAAAGCCATTGTGATACTGCTTTGCATCCTTTTGATTCTGGCGGGCGTCACTTATGTTGACTTTTTCGGCGTGAACCCGGAGGGGGACGGAAGCGCTTCCGATATCAAGCTGGGGCTTGATCTGGCGGGGGGCGTCAGCATCACGTATCAGGTGGTGGGCGAGGGGACTCCCAGCGCCACGGACATGAGCGACACCATTGCAAAGCTTCAGAAGCGTGTGGAAAATTACAGCACGGAAGCGATTGTCTATCAGGAGGGCGCCGACAGAATCAATATTGAAATCCCCGGCGTCAGCGACGCCAATTTGATTCTTCAGGAGCTTGGAAGGCCGGGAGCGCTGTATTTTATCGCCCAGACGGATTCGGAGGGCAATGCCAATTACAGTATGCAGATGGGACAGACGGCGGACGGCGGCTACGGTTATGTCTATGTGCTGAATAAAACGATTGATGAGCTGATTGCGGACGGCTCCATTCTGGTGCAGGGAACGGATGTGAAGGATGCGGCGGCAGGAACGACACAGTCCAAGGATTCTCTGCAGAATTCGGTATATGCGGTGAGCCTGACCATGACGGACGAGGGCAGGGCGAAATTTGAGCAGGCCACAAGGAATGCCTGTGATAAAGACGAGACGCTTGCCATCTATTATGACGGAAGCATTATAAGCGCCCCCTCCGTGAGCGTGGTGATTACGGACGGCAATGCGCAGATTTCTCCCATAGAGTCATATGAGAAAGCGGAGAATCTCGCGTCCACCATTCGCATTGGAGGCCTGCGGCTGGAGCTGGAGGAGCTTCACTCCAAGGTAGTGGGGGCCCAGCTGGGCGTGGAGGCCATTGACACCAGCTTAAAGGCGGGAGCCATCGGGCTTATCATAGTGATCGTGTTCATGATTGCGGTATATCTGGTTCCGGGCGCGGCGTCCGCCATAGGCCTGCTTTCCTATGTGGCGCTGGTGATTCTGCTGCTGAACGGATTTGATATGACATTGACTTTGTCGGGTGTGGCGGGCATCATTTTGTCCATCGGCATGGCGGTGGACGCAAACGTTATCATTTTTGCCCGTATCCGTGAGGAGCTGGCGTCCAGCAAAACCGTGAAAAGCGCAATAAAAATAGGGTTTGACAAGGCGCTGTCAGCCATTGTGGACGGCAACATTACCACTTTGATTGCGGCGGGGGTGCTGCTTTTGTTAGGGCCGGGCAGCGTGAAGGGCTTTGCCCAGACCCTTGCGCTGGGCATTGTGCTTTCCATGTTTACTTCGCTGGTGGTGACAAGGTATCTGCTTTATGCGTTCTACGCTCTGGGATTAAAGAGCGAGAAGCTGTACGGCGTGGGAAAGGAGAGAAAGGTGCTCGACATTCTTTCCAAGAAGGGAATCTGCTTCGGCATTTCCCTTGGGCTGATCGCGGCGGGATTTATCGTTATGGGCGTTAATAAGGCTTCCACGGGGGATATGCTGAATTACAGTCTGGAGTTCAAGGGCGGCACGGCCACCACGGTGACATTTCAGGAGGCAATGACGTTAGAGAGCGCCAATAGTCAGGTAGTGCCCTTGATTGAAGAGATTACCGGGAGCGCGGTACAGATTCAGACGGTACAGGATTCCAATGAGGTTATCTTTAAGACGACCTCCCTGTCCGTGGAACAGAGAGAGGCTTTAAACCGGATGCTGACGGAGAATTTCGGTGTTGACGAGAAAATGATAACCTCCGAGACCATCAGCTCCACCATCAGCAGTGAAATGAAATCGGATACCATCATTGCGGTGGCCGTAGCCATTGTGTGTATGCTGATATATATTAGAATTCGGTTCAGCGATATTCGTTTTGGACTCAGCAGCATTATTGCGTTGCTTCATGATGTTTTGATAGTGCTGGTGTTCTATGCCGCGGCAAGGATTACCGTGAGCAATACCTTTGTGGCCTGTATGCTTACCATTGTGGGTTATTCCATCAATGCCACCATTGTTATTTTCGACAGAATCCGTGAGAATATGGGTTCCATGACTCATAAGGATGATTTGAAGGAAATTGTAAACAGGAGCATTACTCAGACCATGTCCAGAAGTATTTTTACTTCCCTGACCACCTTCATTATGGTGGCGGTGCTGTATGTTCTGGGCGTTACCAGTATTCGGGACTTTGCCCTGCCCCTGATGGTGGGCATTGTCTGCGGCGCGTATTCCTCCATTTGTCTGGCGGGAAGCCTGTGGTATGTGCTGCGGATGAAATTTGCCCCGAAGGCCAAGGCAGAGAAAGGCTGACCTCTGCGGCATGTGTCCGCAGGAATCAATGAAAACAGTTCGGCCCAGACAAGCGCGTCGTTTGGGCCGACTGTTTTTATATGACAGGAAAATGAGCGCCGACCATGGCGGAGAAGGAGACGATACTGGAAGAACTGCGGAAGAAAGAAGCGGGAACGGACAGATTGCCCCCAAACTATCAGGTTGTAATTCTTGTGGATGTTATTGCTCATTGAATCAAGAATGGGGAGGCGTAAAGAATGGATGCGTTAAGAAGGGAAAATGTTTACACCATAAATGATATTTATGCTCTGCCGGACGGAGAGAGAGCGGAACTGATTGACGGGAAAATTTACTATATGGATCCCCCTAATACAAAACATCAGAGACTGGTTTCTGATTTGCATTATCAAATCAAAGACTTTATCAGAAAAAACAACGGTGAATGTGAAGTGTTCCCGGCGCCGTTTGCCGTATTTTTAAATCAGGAGGATACCAATTATGTAGAGCCGGATATATCTGTTATCTGCGATGAAAATAAGATAACGGATAAAGGATGTAATGGCGCTCCGGATTGGATTATTGAAATTGTTTCTCCCGGAAATAAGGCTATGGATTATTTTACAAAGCTGTTCAAATATCGGGCGGCAGATGTCAGAGAGTATTGGATTGTTGACCCTGCAAAAGAGACGGTTATGGTATACAGATTTGAAAAAGAAACAATGGAAGAGTATTCTTTTGGTGAAGATGTGCCGGTGGGAATATATGATGGGTTCTCTATCAAGATTCAGTAAAATTTGATAATAAGATAGGCTGCGCAGGAAGGCATTTGGAAAAAAAGAAATCCAGATGCCTTTTATTCCCGCGAGGGTCAATACCATAGCGTCCTATGGACGCATTGCCCTTGGGGCGCATCAAATTCCATGCCCCGCTGCTTGCGGCGGGGTTATTGACTATAAAAAATACATAGATAAGGAGGATTTTAGTATGAGTGCAGCTGCAGCAGGGAATGAGGAAACAAGAAGAAAGGAACAGTTTGAGGACATAGCGGCAGATATGAACACGCTTACGATTGCAGGAAAAGGGATGAAATCAATACAACAGGGCGATTAACGCCCTGTTTGTAGGAGAAGATTGAAAGATGAATACGCCCGTCCTTCACAAGCCGTCGGCGAGGAGAGGAAGCATGGTTTATTCCCCGGAAAGCAGCATTCTGGGAGCGATCTTCCTGATTTTCACGGACAGGGCGCAGGCGGTGCCAAAGGTAAACAGGACAAGGCCCATTCCGGCGAGGATGATAAACCCTGCGGGCACCCTGAACGTACATGTTACGATCCCGATTTCGCTTAAGAATACGGAGAGCAGAGGATTTATCATAAAGGAACATACGATAAGCCCCACGGCCGCCGAGAGTATGACGGCGGGCATAAAGCTGGCCGCGGTCTGCAGGATGAGCTGGCCTGTGGTATATCCCAGCGCCTTCATGATTCCGTATTCCTGCATCTTTGATTTCAGCATGGTCCGTATCAACAGATAGAGTACAAACACAATGATGGCAATGCTTAATATGAGGATGGCAATTACAATGATCGTCATCAGGGAAAGGTAAACGGATGAGCCTCCTTCCACCACGGACAGAACATTGATCACGGTATTGACGTCCTCTGGGAACGCCGTTTTGGTGTCCGCGTTAAACGCATCCACATCCGTGTCCGCAGTGAGGTTGAGATAATAGCTTACGTTGTCGAGTCCCCCCAATTTTTCATATCCGGCTCTGGTCAGCAGGCAGTCCTTTCCAAGATTGTTACTCATCTGTGTAAAGCCTGAAATGAGGTAGGACGCTTCGTTTCCTCCGGCGGTCAGGGTGATTTCGTTTCCGATTTTGAGGCCTTGTTCCTTTGCGTATTTTGCGGCAAGGGCCATCTCGTTGTCGTATTTGGGAAACCGCCCTTCGATGCAGACCTTTTGATTGTTGACTTTGGAAAAATCATCGCAGATCATTGCAAGGAGACTGATTCCGTCCGCATGGCTTACGTTTAAGGAGTGGTAGAGATAAATTTTCTCCACCCGTTCGTCGGCGCTCATTGCCTGTAGGAATTCTTCTTCCGCCTCCGCGTTGATATTGATACAGCTGTCCGCAACTTCACCCACGATCATTTCAAGGAAGGGTGTCATATCCCTGATAAAATTTTCTATCATCAGTCCGGAAAAGACCACCACCAAGGAAAGCACCAGCATGGTGACGCAGACGGTAACGTTCTGTTTGATTCCGGAAAGGGTGGTCTTTAAGGAAAGCGCAGGCAGAAGAGGCAGCTTCGTCTTTTCCAGCAGGATGGGATTTCGCTTGAAATTATGGGTCCGTATGCCCTGCCGAAGCGCGGTAATCGGCTCGATGTTCCGGATCCTGCGGGCGGACAGCCACACCGCAAGGGCGATGGTTCCCTCCAGAATCACCAGTGAAAGCAGCAGAGGGAGTGGCAGGAAGCGGACGGCATAGGGAATCCCCGTCTGGGAAATCATCATGGCGTTGAGCATGGGGAACAGGAGATAGGAGAGTCCCGCCCCCGCCGCAGCCGCAGTCAGGGAGACGCCTTCAAACTGCAGCAGGAGAGGCAGAATCAGCTGCCTGCTTGTGTATCCCACTGCCTTAAGGGCGCCGAGGTTTTTCATATTTTCCTGAATGTAATGGATGATATTGGACGAAATGACCACCAGAGCAATCAGCAGAATAAAGAAAGCCATGGCGTTTAGGATGCTCGAACAAATCATCTGTGAAATATAACGGGATTGGAAAACCAGCGCATAGGAATTGCTCACGGTCAATGCGTCAGGATATTGGGCGGAGACCGAATTGTGCAGCATTGTCTCAAAATCTTCGCTTTCGCCGGGATCCGAAATCCGCACGGAGGCCAAGACGGATTGGGGCGCATAGCCGGTTTCTTTCAGCTCCTGATACTTATCCTCCGTCAAAACCAGCGTACACAGCACGCAGTTATGGGAACCCGTCATAACGCTGTTGATAAAACCGCATATGGTATAACTTAAGGTATTGCTGCCGATGGTGAGTTCAAGAGTGCTGCCAACGTCCAGATCGCCAGTCTTGTAAAGCATGGGAAGATAGACGCCGCCTGCATATTCGCTGTCCTCCACGAATTCGATTTTCCCCACCGGACGGGAGAGCGCGGTCTCCTTGTCAAGAATCAGGAAATTGGTATTTATCTGGCCGCCGTTATATTCAAAAGAACCCACCATGCACATGGAATCGTCCAGACAGTAATCGGTGGTGCGGGAATCGTTTTCAAGGATTTGAAGGATGGATTCCTTCAGCCCGCCGCCGCTTCCCATGGCGGCAAAGGTGACATGCTCCGCATTCAGTTCATCGTGATAACGGTTGAAATTCTGCTTATAATCCATGGCCAGCATCAGCCACAGATTCAGCATGAACGCCGCCAGCAGGATGAGCGCCGCAAGCGCCGCGGTCTGTCCTTTTGCCCGGCGCAGGTTAGAGCTCACAAGAAGTATATATTTTTTCATCTTCACCCTCCCTTCTGTCACCAGCCCATTTCGGTGAGGAAGGAAGAGAGCGTCTCATGCCTTGCCTTATCCCCCGAAACATATCTGCCAAGGTTACATTCCCCTAGAATCATGCCGTCCTTTAGATACAGGATGCGATTGCCCCGGCGGGCGGAACGCATGTCATGCGTCACCATGACCACATTCTGGCCCTGTTCGTTGAACATGGTAAGGGTATCTAACACATCCAGACCTGTCTTGGAATTCAGGGCGCCCGTGGGCTCGTCTGCGAACAGTATTTCAGGGTGGTTGATTAACGCCCGCACAATGCCCGCCCGCTGGGCCTCGCCGCCGGAAATCTGGGACGCGAATTTTTTCCGGGTTTCTTCATCGATTCCCACTGCCGCAAATAATTCTCCGGCGCGTTTTACAAGGGCCTTTTTGTCCTTGTTCACAAGCAGGCCGGCGGCAAGTACATTATCCATGACGCTCATTCCCTCAATCAGATAAATCTGCTGAAATACAAATCCGCAGTGATTCCGGCGAAAGAGCGCAAGACCGTCGGGGCTCAAATCGGAGATGGTCTCCTCCCCGAAGGTGATTGTGCCAAGGGACGGCGTATCCATGCCCGACAGAGCATAGAGCAGGGTGGACTTCCCGGCGCCGCTGGCCCCCATGATCACGGTGAAGTCCCCTTGGTAAAGTTCCAGATTGACATTTTTCAAGACATGCTGCAAGGTTCCTCCGTTGGAAAAAGACTTGCACAAGCTCTCCGTTTTTAACAATACTTTTTTCATGCTGCCTCCTAAGTTTGATGTGTATGGAGAGTAGTTTACCAGCTGCTTTCTTAAATGTCCTTATGCAGTTCTTAGATATTCCTTAAATCATGACGCAAAAGAAATAACCACCGTGGCCTTCAGGCCGTGCCGTCCGTTTTCAATCAGGAGGCTCCCGCCCATCCTGCTCATAAAATAATCGGAGATAAAAAGTCCCAAACCCGCGCCTTCCACATGTTTGACATGGGTTCCCCGCTTAAATTTTTCTTTTAAAAGGGGCAGTTCCTCCCTGCTGACCCCTCCGCCGTAATCTTCTATGCTGACGGCAAGGCTGCCGCTGTTTTTGGAGATGCTGACGTCAATTTTCGTGTCCGCGTATTTGTAGGAATTGGCAAAGAGGTTGTCGAATACCTGCTGCAGACGGAGGGTATCCATGTACAAAATACAGTGGGGAACCACAGGAATTTCACTGAGGTGAAGGTAATCGGAATTTTCAAGCAGGGTGTAAAGTATGGAGCTTTCCGTCTCTTGGGGCGTTACGGGAAGCTGGTCAAGCTCTTCCATGGAGGCGGTGAACAGATTTGTGATCAGGGTGTTGATCTGGTCGGCTTTGCGGATAATCTGTAAGTAATTGTCCTTGATTCTCCCGTCGTCCGCAAGGGCGATTCCCAATTCCGATGCGGCCTTGATGCTTGCGGCGGGGGTTTTGATGTCGTGGGACAGCTTTGCCACAAGCTCTTTTTTGTCCGCGTTGGCTTTCGCTTCCGCCATTCTGGCCTTTTTGAGCTCGCTCCGCATGATATCGAAGCTCTCCGTAAAAGCGCCGAACAGATTCTGCCTGTCCATTTCTAAGGGGATATCCAGATTGCCGCAGGCAATGCGCTCCGCAAAGCCTTTTAACCGATGAAAGGGCTTTATGACAGCGTGGTTCCAATACAGCAGAAGGCTTATACAGAGACCGAATTGGAGGAATAGTGCCGTCAGCAGGACGATGACGGCGTTTTGCTTTTTTGTCCCCAGAATCCGCGGACTGTCATTGTAAATGATAATTTTCCCCGCCGCCCTGTCTGTGGGGACATCCAGTATGGTATCCCTGTGTATAATCGCCGCGTTGACGCTTTCGCTCAGCCCCGAACGGGTTTTGAAGACGGCGCGCCCGTCCGAATCTAACACCACGTAATCAAGGGAGGTTCGATTGCAATGGGTTTCCATTGCGTCCCAATCGGCCTGCACGGAGTGGATCACTTCGTTGACCGCAACCGCATCCTGTACCTCCTCCGTATCCTGCGCCGCAAAAATAAGGAGCACTGCCGCCTCCACAGTGAAAATAAGGAATAGACCTGTGAGAAAGGTTCGTATTTTCATAGGCGGGCCTCCCCTTCCGGCCGCGGCTGCAGGGAAGAAGTGGAGAATTTGTATCCGTCGCCCCATATGGTGACGATATATTCAGGACGGCTTGGGTCATGTTCAATGGCCTCCCGTATCCTGCGGATATGTACGTTTAAGGTGCCGTCCCCGGTAAATTTGTCCTCCCACACTTTTTCAAACAGTTCCTGCTTTGAGACGACTCTGTTTTCATTCTGCATCAAATAAGATAATAATTTGAACTCCAGAGAGGTGAGCTTGACGGAAGTTCCCTTGACAAATACCTGTTTTGCGCTAAAATCCACGGTCAGCCAGCCGTCGGAATATTCCGTGCTTCTTTGACGCTGGAAGCGTTTCAGCACCACCTTTACTTTTGCAAGCAGAACTCCAAGGGAATAGGGCTTTTGGATATAATCGTCCCCGCCGATATTCAGCGCGATAATTTTGTCGTCGTCGCTGGTTCGCGCGGAGATGAAAAGAATGGGAATGTCGGTCTGTTCGCGAAGCTCTTTGCATAACAGAAAACCGCTGCTGTCTTCAAGGTTGATATCGAGCAGCAGCAGGGCCGCGGTATTTTGGCGGAAAAACTGTCGGCATTGGGAAGCGGTATATGCGACGGCGGTTTTCACGCCGAACAGGTTAAAGTATTCCGCGGTGCTGTCCGCAAGTAATTTTTCGTCGTCAATGATCAAACAATCATAATTCATTTATTGATACCTCGCTGTCGGTTTCATACTGCCTGAAATGTGACGAGGGGCAGGTTTGTGCTTGTTTATTATACTATTTTAAGGACGAAACATCAATCCTCAGAATATTCCGATATGGAGACCCGTCGGCCTGTCGGGAGAAAATAAAAAATTTTCAATATTTCTTGTCCGGATTCTATTTTTCACCTACTATATAAGTATGAACGGAATGAAGATTTTCTAAGGCTGGAAAGTACCCAGCCTAAGAAAATCTAAGTCATTCCGGGAAGAACGCAAGAGCGGCGTTCTTCCGGTCCTGCACTGTCTGTGCTTCTGGCAGAGGCATTGCTGCCGGAGGCGGCATGACGGGAAGGGGAGGCTTTCAGTTTTGGGATGAGGAGGTTGTGGCAATATGGAAGACGCAGGAATCGTTGAGCTGTATTTTCAGCGTTCGGAAGCGGCGATTCGGGAAACGGGAAAGAAATATGACGCTTATTTAAACAGGGTGGCATATAACATTCTGCGCAGTATCCGGGATACGGAGGAGATTGTAAACGATACTTATATGGCGGCATGGAATGCCATTCCGCCCACAAGACCGAATAATTTAAAATACTTTTTAGTGCGCATTGCAAGAAATCTATCTTTTGACAGATTGGATTATCTGAACGCGGGAAAGAGGAACGCGCTGTTTGTAGAGCTGAATGAATGTATTCCAGACAGGAGAAATGATATGGAAGAGATGTGGGAAGCCAGAGAAATCGGCAAAGTATTGAATCGTTTTCTGAAAACCTTGGACCGTAAAAGCGCGGCCGTTTTTTTGGCCAGATATTTTTATGGATATTCGATAAGCGAGCTGGCGGAGCAGTATGCGCTGTCCGGGCGTCAGGTAAAATATCTGTTGTCCAAAACGAGGAATCGGCTGAAGGCTTATTTTGAAAAGGAAGGAGTGGAGCTGTGAGCGAGGATAGGAGATGTGCCAGACTGAATGAAGCGTTTCAATATGTGAGCGATGAATTTCTGGATATTGTGGAGGAGGAGAAGGTAAGGCGGAAAAAGAGGCCCCCATGGGCGGTTTTTGCCGGGGCTGCGGCATGTATCTTCACGCTTATCGTGCTGCCTGTGGGGGTAATGGCATATAACTGGTTGGGAATCAGGGAGCTTTTGATGTCAAATAGGGAGCGGCAGACTTCTTTTATCAGCCTGTCCGGCTATCATGGGAGTCCGGAGGCGCAGGCGCTGGAAGAATGGGAGGAATATTGGGCGCATAATCATACGGATAACGAAAATGATATTTTTATAGAAGAAGGGCGGAAGGATTGGTCCTGCTATGGAGTTTACTCTCATGAAATGGGAGAAAAACTGGATGAAATTGCGGCAAGGTACGGATTGCTGCTTCACACGGAAATCAATGTGGTAAGCGCAAAGGAGCTGGCGCAGCGTGTGGGCGGCCGCTTTCTGAGAGAGGGAAGCAAGGAGGCTTGGGGGTATGGATATATTTATGAAAACGGAACCTTTCAGTGGGACGCAGGGGTGGAATTAGGGAACGGCGGCATGGCGGATTTTCAGCTCAGGCGTACCGTAAAGGGTACGATGGATGAAGTGATATTGAACATCGGGCAGGCTGACAATTATGTGGAATGGCAGTATGGGGCGGCCTGCGGGGAACCGGTGCTGCTGGCGCTGAGCGATACAAAGGCTTTGATTTTCGCAGACTATGAGGATTGCTTTATCGCGGTAAACGTACTGCAGGGGAGTATTGACGGAATGACAAGGGAAGCTTTGCAGGAGCTTGCGGATAAGATTGATTTTGTGGTTCTGAAGAATGTGCGGACGCCCTAAATGCGGGGAGATTCCGTTTTGGAGCCAAGCGTTATGGAAACCGTGGTTTTGGGAGGGGTAGGAAATCTGGGGACGGGACGTCTGTTCTATATTATGTCGGACAAAGAGGATTATAAGCTTTATTTTTCAAGACGGAAGATACCGGATGGCACATTTTTTATCATTTGGTGTTTACAATGTAGACAGCGTATGTTATACTATGTCTACATTGTAGACAGAAGGCGGAATTAATGTGCCAAATAATGAAGGGGAATTCCAAGGAAGAGGAGCATTCCAAGGAAGAGGAGCATTCCAAGGAAAAAACTTCCTTGAAGAGCTTCTTCGATGTAAAATACATCATATTGAAAGAATAAGGATGAAGAAAGAGGCGGATATGAAGGAACTAAGTGAAGCGGAATGGAATGTGATGGAGAGTCTGTGGGAATCCTCGCCAAAGGTGGGAAGTCAGGTTGCAGCGGATATGGCGGAGCGTGTGGGATGGAGCCGGAGCACCACATTAACCATGCTAAAGAGAATGACGGAAAAGGGGCTGATTTCCTGTGAGGATAACGGCCGGATGAAGACGTATTTGCCGATGCTTGAGCGGGAAACGGCGGTAAAGAAGGAGACGGAAAGCTTTTTGAACAGAGTGTATCGGGGCAGTCTCAGTATGCTGGTATGCGGCTTTGTGGACAGGCAGAGCTTGAGCCCGGAGGAAATTGCGGAAATCCGGCGGATGCTGGACAGGGCGGAAGAGGAGCAGTCGTGAAGCAGAGCGGCAGTGAAACAGGCGGAATCGAACCTGCGAAATAGAGCGGCAGTGAAACAGGCGGAACCGAACCTGCGAAATAGAGCGGCAGTGAAACAGGCGGTGCCGAGCCTGCGAAATAGAGGAAGGCAGGCAGGCGGCGGAGAAAATAGAGTGCTTGAGGCAGATATGGGCTTGCGAAAGGAAAAAGAAAATCAGGAAAGGGACTAAATCGAGAAATCGCAGATGGCGGATGAGAAGGTGTAAGGCTATGGAAAAGAGAATTTTAGTGTATAATAATCAGACGGGAATTATGGAAAGGATGGCATTTTTGTGCAGGGGAGAGCATTTTTCCGTCCTAGCGGCAGAAAATATACAGCGGCTGTATGATATTTTGGAGAGAACGGAGATTCACCTGATTTTAATGGATGTGGAACTGAATGATAAGGGCTGGGACAAGGGAATAGAAATGATTGCGAATTTCAGGCGCAGGAGCAGGATTCCCCTTATCGTGGTGTCCGCTCAGTCTGCGGAAACGGCGAAAATCATGGCGCTGGAAGCCGGAGCGGATGATTATGTGACGGCGGACTGCAATCCGCTGGTGCTGCTGGCGAGGATAAAATCCCAGCTGCGCAGATATACCCAGATGATGGGGATGTGTGAAAATATTGACAGAAGATACAGGGTGGACGGCTTGGTGCTTGACGATGTGCGCAGAACCGTTACCGTGGACGGCAGGAACGTCAGTCTGACCCCGGTGGAATATCAGATACTGCGTCTGCTGATGCGGCAGAGGGGGAAAGTATTTTCCAACAGCCAGATATATGAGAATATCTGGAACATGAGGGCAGTGGGCATAAATAACACAATAGCGGTACATATCTGTCATCTCAGGGAAAAAATAGAGGAGAATCCCAAACAGCCCAGATATCTAAAGGCGGTCTGGGGGAACGGCTATAAGGTGGGATAATGAACGGATGCGTCAGCATCTATTTGGCGAATGCCGCGAGGGGCAGGCATCCAAAGGACGTCTGCGGCGTTAGGGAAGAAACGTTTTATGTTTTTATGAATGGAACAAGGGAGAGAATAGGAAGCGTAAATTATGAAAGAAAAAATACGAACGTCTTACGAAATTATAAAAATACAGGAACATGAGGAATGGATGGAGCGGGCGGCGGAATGGTTTCATCAAAAATGGAAGATTCCAAAAGAAGCATATGTGGAGAGCATGGAATTATGTCTGCGGAAAACCGACGCTGTTCCGCAGTGGTATCTTGTGCTGGACGGAGAGAACATCGCCGCGGGGATTGGAGTCATTGAGAATGATTTTCATGACCGCAGGGATTTGACCCCCAACGTCTGCGCCGTATATGTGGAAGAGGAGTATCGCTGTCAGGGCATCGCGGGAGAAATGCTTCATTTTGTCTGTGAGGATTTCAGGGAAAAGGGAGTGGATACCCTTTATCTTGTCACCGACCATGATTCTTTTTATGAGCGGTATGGGTGGGAGTTTTTGTGCATGGTTCAGGGAGACGGAGAGCCGGAAATGTCAAGAATGTACCGGCGCAAAATATAATCGGCGTTGATGGGAATGCTGAATGAAAGGGAAAGATAGAGCCGCCAAACGGCGGTCCTATCTTTTTTGGTTTATTGGCTGTATGCCTTCTTTTCTGGAATTGTGGGTTTGATTTTGATTCTCGGGGGCAGTTTTTTGGGTTATACTGTTGAATTTATTGTGATCCTTCTGCTCTTGAATTTGTTCCTGCGTTTTTTTATCCATGTTTGTCACCTCAAGAGTAGTTTCTGCAAAATGCAAGAGATTATTCATCAGCTATTGACGATAAGTCTGTACGGCTTTTTAGAGGGATTATTACACTCCGATAAAAGCAAAGAGATGATTGGAAAATCAGCTTTGAGAAGCATTAAGAAATTGGGAAGGATTAGGAAATTGGTATTCACTTCATGCAGGGAAGTGGGTGCCATGGAATCTGTCAAACCGCGTTCATAGGGATGTTCATTTATCTGCGAGGTATTCGGCTGTGTCTGCAATATTGCAAACTTCTGGCGGTAGATGATTTCGTCAGAAGTTGAATTCAATGTACGCATTATGATAAAATATTATATTTCTTGTAAGATTGACAGGGAATTTCCTGTCTTATATAGTAGAAGCACTTCTTGTTGATTGTTTTGTTTTTCATAAAGTCAGGGCGTTTGGCCCGCGGGGGCGCAAGGGGAGGGATGGATATGACGGATGAGCGGATTATAGATTTGTACTGCCGCCGACAGGAGGCGGCGATTCGGGAGACGGCGGCACAGTATGGGAACTATTGTTTTCGGGTGGCGGACGCCATTTTGAAAAACAGGGAGGATTCGGAAGAATGTGTCAATGATACATGGCTGTGTGCGTGGAATTCCATTCCGCCCGCAGTCCCAAGAAGCCTGCGGATGTTTCTGGCCAAAATCACCCGAAACCTTTCTTTTAATCTCTATCAAAAGAAGCGCACCGCAAAACGAGGCGGCGGGGAGATAGCGGCGGTGCTGGACGAATTGGGGGAGTGTGTGGCGGATCGTGCGGATGTGGAAGGGGAGTTTCAGGCAAGGGAGCTTGGCCGGAGCATTAACCGGTTTGTACATGGACTGCCGGAGAGGGATGGGAATGTGTTCATCCGGAGGTATTTTTTCACGGAGAGTCCGGGGGTCATTGCAAGGCGGTATGAGCTGACGGAAAATCATGTATCGGTTATCTTGAATCGCACTCGCAGGGCGTTAAAGGCGCATTTGGAAAAGGAGGGGTATGTCTGTGAATAGGGTGAACAGGGAAGCATTGTTTGGAGCCATAGGAGAGCTGAGTGAAGAACTGCTGGAGAGAAGCGAAAGGGCGGGAAGAAGCGGCGATTTCATTTTCGGCGAAAAAGACGGGGCGGCGGAAACAGGAACAAACAGAGAGAGTAAAGCGGCGAACAGGATAGCCGGACAGGATATAACGGCGGATGAGGATGGAACCGTCAGACAGGGCAGAATGACGGATGAGGACGGAACCGCCGGACAGGGCAGAATGACGGATGAGGACGGAACTGTCGGACAGGACAGAATGGCGGATGAGGACGGAACCGCCGGGCAGGGCAGGATGGCGGATGAGGACGGAACCGCCGGGCAGGGCAGAATGACGGACGAGGGAAGAGCGGCGGGCGGGAGCGGGACGGAAAAACGAAAGAAAACAGCCGGGAAAAAGTGGACGCGCGGCCTGCTGGCGGCGGCCTGCCTGCTGCTTGCAGTCTTAGGGGTGCGGGAGACCATCGACAGACTGGGGCTGCTACGCATGGGGTGCAGTACATGGGCGGGAACCATCGTGGACGGGGTTTACTATTATCATCAAAGGCACAGCGGGGTCTGGCGTTATACGCCGGAGGAGGGAAGCCGCCGTGTTTTGAGCGAATGGGATATGGACGGGTGGCAGGTAAACGAATATGGCATTTATTATTCTCAGGGAAGGGGGCTGTATGTGAAAGAGCATGAAACAGGGAAAAGCCGCTGTCTTTTTAAGAGCGGTTTCTTTGAGAGCAGCCATATTTCTTTTTATCTGCAAAAAGACAAAACGGTGGTGGTGACGGTCTATAACAAAAGCAGGGAGACAAAATACCAGATACTGCTGGACGCTGTCACAGGGGAATCCTTAGGGCAGGTGACGGAAATCCTGCCATATGTTATGTACGACGGACTGCTGTACAGTGAGGCGGCGCTTCAAGTGGGAGACAGGCGGCTGACGCTTGTGAGCAAAGACAGAAGAGGGGAATGTGATCTGCAGGAAAACGGAGAGTCCATTTTGAAAGAAGATTGGCCCTATGTCAGTTCCTTCCGAAAGAGCTATTTTGGAGATACTCTCTTTCTACAGTTTCGGGAAGAAGGGGATGGACATGGAAGCTTTCGTTATCTGGTACTCAGGCCGGATGGCAATGACAGTGTCTTGGAGCTTGGCTATATGCCGTCTGCGGGAACCAATGAATTTTTGTTTGACAGCAGAGGCTTCGGCCCCGTAGACCACGAGGAGTTCAAGGAGGCGGAAGAGGATTCGGAAGCGGAGGGATCCCAGTACGATACGATTTGGTGCATGGAAATTGCAGCAGGGGAGTATTGGCAGCTGGAGCTGGACATGGAATCTTCGGGGGAGAAACTGCCCAATGGCAGAGTGGCGGCCTATGACATGGCCACGGACGGAGAGCTGTTGTTTACCTGCGCTCCATGGGCGGAGGGACAGACATGCTGGCGGATTGTATACAATGAGGAAGGAAAACCTGCGGCATTGGAACTGATCAGCGCGGATATCAGGAAGGATTGAGTGGAATACTAATTTACAGGAGGGAAGTAGACGCAGTACCGATTGAAATTGCAGATTGTCCGAAATAATGTTACACTATAAGAAAGCTGCGGCCGTATAGGCGGGAAAGCAAAGCGGAGAACATGCAGGCAGGAAAGCAGAGCGGAACATGCAGGCAGGAAAGCAGAGTGGGGAAATGCAGGCAGGAAAGCCGAGCGGAGAACATGCAGGCAGAAAAAGCAAAGCGGGAAAGTGTAAGCAGATAAGCATAAGCAGGAAAACAAAGGGAAGGACATTCTGTAATGGAAAAGTGGTATGTGGCGGCGAAAAGAGCGGATTTTGAGGCATGGGCGAAGAAATTTCATATTACCCCGGTATTGGCGAGGGTGCTTAGGAACCGGGATTTGACAACGGAAGCGGAGGTGGAAAAGTTTCTGCATGGAACATTGGAAGACTGCTATTCTCCATGGCTTTTAAAGGATATGGATAAGGCGGTGGATCTCATATTGGAGGCCATAGAGCAGGGAATCTCCATTCGCGTCATCGGGGATTATGATGTGGACGGAATATGCTCCGCCTATTTATTGACAAAGGGGCTGCAGATTCTGGGAGCAAAGGCCGACACTGCCATTCCCCATCGGATTCATGACGGCTATGGTTTGAACGACAGCCTGATTGAGAGGGCAAGGCAGGACGGCATCGGGATGATTGTCACCTGCGACAACGGGATTGCGGCGGCGGCGCAGATTGCGCTTGCGAATTCTTATGGCATACGGGTCATTGTCACCGACCATCATGAAGTTCCCTTTGCCGTGGACGAGGAGCGTTCCACGGAAGGAATGAATCCCGCGGAGGGGAAATGTTCTGCGGAAGGGGAGCGTTCCACAGAGGGAACGGATCCCACAGAGGGGAAGTGCCCTGCGGAAGCGAGGACAGCGGCGGAGAAATCAGGCCGCCGGGAGCTTCTCCCTCCGGCTGCGGCGGTGATAGACCCGAAGCAGGAACAGTGCAGCTACCCTTTTCCCAATATCTGCGGCGGCGTGGCGGCGTATAAGCTGATGGCGGCGCTGGCGGAGAAAACAGGCAGCGGCAGGCTGGGGGAGGCCATGGAGGAATTTCTGGAATTTGCCGCTCTGGCCACGGTCTGCGATGTGATGGAATTAAAGGATGAGAACCGCATTTTGGTAAAGGAGGGTTTAAAGCGCCTGAAACAAACGAAAAATCAGGGCTTAAAAGCACTGATGGAGGTCAACGGCATCGATCCGGAGACGTTGAGCGCCTATCATCTGGGCTTTATCCTAGGACCCTGCCTGAACGCCACCGGCAGGCTGGACACGGCGAAAAGGGCGGTGGAGCTGCTGCAGAGCCAGACCCGGGTGGAGGCCATGAGCGCGGCGAGGGAGCTGAAGGAACTGAACGACAGCCGGAAGAGCCTGACGCAGAAGGGGGTGGCGCAGGCGGAAGAGTATATTGCAGAGCGCCATATGGAAGGGGATAAGGTGATGCTGATTTTCCTGCCGGATGTTCATGAAAGTCTGGCGGGAATTATTGCCGGACGGATCCGGGAGCATTACAATCATCCGGTCTTTGTCCTGACCAGAGGGGAGGAAGGGGTGAAGGGCTCCGGCCGTTCCGTGGAAGGATACCATATGTTTGAAGCCATGACGGAGGTAAAGCAGTATTTTACCAAGTTCGGAGGACATGCCATGGCGGCGGGGTTTTCCATGCGGGAGGAGGATATGGAGGAGCTTCGACGTGAGCTGAACCACAGATGCAGGCTGGAAGAGGAGGATTTTATTCCAAAAGTCCATATCGACGTGCCCATGCCCTTGGATTATGCCGACGAGCGGCTGGGGGACGAGCTGGAGCTGCTGGAGCCCTTTGGGGTGGGGAATCCCAAGCCTTTATTTGCCCAGAAGGAGCTGCGTTTCCTGTGGGGGACGAAGATGGGGGCCAATAAAACCTGCGCCAGATATCGGGTCAGGACTCCCGGGGGCGCGGAGAAACAGCTGGTGTTCTTCGGGGATTTGGAAAAATTCGGCAGTTTTCTGGATGAAACATACGGCGCGGGAAGCGAGGAAGCGCTGTATGAAGGCAGGGGGGATTTCCCGGTTTCCGTGGCATATCAGCTGGGGAAAAATACATACAGGGGCAGGACGGAGCTGCAGTATGTGATGCAGTATTATTCATGATGTGAAGTCAGACAATCGGCGGCCTTTTTTTATTCCCGTCGGCAATGAGCCAAGTGCCGTGCCTGCAAAGCCAGTCCATGGGCTGGCTTGGGCATATTGGCCAATGCCGCGAGGGTCAAATGTTAAGGCGTCCCAAGGACGCCTTCAGCCTGCCGATTTGACTGACAGCCGCTATGGACACAGAAAGAACGATGCGGCAGGATGCTTGAGTACGCTGGGGCAGATTCTTCGCGAACGCTTCGCTTTCTGCTCGTCCGGTTGGAAAGCGGCGGCTCAATTCAAGCTTATGGAGAAAGATAATATGAATACGCCCGCATTAAAAACGGAACGTTTGATTTTAAGAAAATTTACAGAAAGAGATATGGAAGCCCTTTTCTTTATTCTGAGGGATGAAGAAGTTAATAAGTTCCTGCCTTGGTATCCCGTAAAAGACATGGAGGAAACAAGGAAATTCTATGTAGAAAAATATGCCGCAGAATATGCACAGCCACAGGGATATGCGTATGCCGTCTGCTTGGAAGAAGACAATTTTCCCATAGGTTATATCAAAGTTGACATGGAAGAACACCATGATTTTGGTTATGGACTTCGCAAGGAATTTTGGCATAAGGGCATTATTACCGAAGCGGGAAAAGCTGTTGTGGAACAGGTAAGAAAAGACGGCCTGCCATATATTACGGCGACACATGACAGGAATAATCCAAGAAGCGGCAATGTGATGCAAAAGGTGGGCATGACATACCGGTATTCCTATGAAGAGCAATGGCAGCCGAAAAATTTCCCTGTGATATTTAGAATGTATCAGCTGAATTTTGACGGAAATGATAACTTTGTATATCAAAAGTATTGGAATGAGTCAGAGAATCATTTTGTGGAGCAATTGTAGTTTTGATAAAAAGATTGCCGAAACAATTTTTATCCCAATCAAAGCAGAATCACTAACACAGCGTCGGGAGGTATAGAAAACTAGACGATACACGCTGGGGAAAGGACGGGACGGAAATGATTTTGACAGTGACATTGAATCCGGCGGTGGATAAGACCTGCGAGCTTGGGAGCCTTCGGCCGGGCGAAGTGAACCGCCTGACCAAGTGCGTCAGCGCGGCGGGGGGAAAGGGCATTAATGTGACCAAGGTGCTGCGGCAGTTTCACATGCCCGTGGCGGCGGTGGGATTTCTCGGCGGCAGCGGGGGCCGTCTGATAGAGGACGCCATGGAAGAGATGGGCGTGGAATGCTATTTTACGAAGATACGGGGAGAGACAAGAACCAATGTCAATATTCTCGGCGAGGACGGCGCCGTGACGGAGATTTTGGAACCGGGGCCGGAGATTTCGGGGAAGGAGCTGGAAAACTTCCGAAAGCAGTTCGGGGGCTGTCTGGAGCTGTGCGAGATGGCGGTGCTTTCAGGAAGCGCGCCCGCAGGCGTGCCCACGGATATCTATGGGCATTTGATTGAGGAATGCCACAGGGCGGGGCGCAGGGTGTGTCTGGACACGTCGGGAGAACTTTTGAGAGAAGGCGTCCGGGCAAAGCCGGACATGGTGAAGCCCAATCGAAAGGAACTGGAATATCTGGCGGGGAAATCCCTGACAGGCCGGGAGGAGCTTGCTCAGGCGGCGGAGGCATTGACCGCGCAGGGAGTTTCCAAGGTGATTCTTTCTCTAGGGGAAGAGGGGCTTTTGTACGTGGACGGCGGACGGAAAGTCTATCAGCCTGCCGGAAAGGTACAGGTTGTCAATACGGTGGGGTGCGGGGATACGGTGACGGCGTCCCTATGCATGAGCGAGCTGGCGGGAGAGACGCCGGATATGATGCTTAGCAAAGCGGCGGCGCTGGCGGCGGCAAATGCGGCCACTTGGGAAAACGGCAGGATTTCCATGGAGCTCTATCTGGCGCTTCTGTGCTGACGGCGGACTCCGCGGAAGGCGGATATCCGCTTTAAGGTATTGGAATGGGGGAGAGTATTTTAAGGGGGTTCCGCCTTAATATTCGCCATTATATTCCTCGCAGTCCGATATGGAAACGAAATCTGTGTGGTAGGGGAGATAGATATTTCGGGCTTTGGGCAGGGCGTCTTCTATAAAAATCAGAATATCCTCCACCATTTCCTTTGAAAAATGCCGTTTGTCCAGAAATCCGCTTAACATCGCGTCCGCCCCTATAAATTGCAGATGCAGGAATCCATATGTCGGCGGAGGAATCACCAGATTAGACAAAGGAGAACAATATTGCGTATTACATTCTTCGTAAAAATATATCATATAGGAATCGTCGGCCGGACTGGCGAAGAATTTCGCGGCGCAGGATAGTCCATGACTTTTAAAAGCTTTCTGCATAAAGTTCCACTCACTTTCTATTAAAGCTGAAGAGCAGGCTGCCGAAATTCGGCGGGCTTTTATCCAATTTAATATATCATAAAAAATAGATGTGTGCAATTTTTATATTCTGCCGTACATAGAACCTGATGTAATAATAACGCAATAATTCAGACAGGCCGCAGGGCAGTTGCGAGAATGCATATCAAACGCAGAGAAAATTTGCAAATGATATTGACAGCGGTATTATAGTATGGTAAAATACAAAAATGTGTGAAAGAACACACAATAGCAAGCAGAGTATCCACTCTCACCTTACGGCAATCGGGCCAGTAAGCGTCACTATTTTAATACACGCGGCGCCAAGGAATTTGGCTTCGCCTGCTGAAAGTGAGTCAAGTGGATAGTTATGCTATCCACTTTTTCTTATGGAGGTGCAAGACCATTAGCGATTTAATGATTAACGAACAGATTAGGGACAAAGAAGTACGTCTGATTGGGGAGGACGGCTCACAGCTGGGCATTGTGTCCACAAGGGAAGCCATGCGGATGGCGGAGGAAGCGGGATTGGATTTGGTGAAGATTGCTCCCACTGCAAAGCCGCCGGTATGCAAGATTGTCGATTACGGCAAATTTAAGTACGAGCAGATCAGAAAAGAAAAGGAAGCAAAGAAGAAGCAGAGAGTCATTGAGATTAAGGAAATTCGCCTGTCCCCGAATATTGATACCAATGATTTGAACACCAAGATTAACGCGGCCAGAAAGTTTATCAGCAAAGGCGACAAGGTTAAGGTGACGCTTCGGTTCCGTGGTCGTGAGATTGCACATATGAACAACAGCAGACACATTCTGGATGATTTTGCTGAAAGCCTGTCCGATATTTCCACAGTGGAGAAGGCTCCGAAGGTAGAGGGCAGGAGCATGACGATGTTTTTAACTGAAAAGCGATAGGAACTCCAAGGGATCCTTCGTTCGCAAAAGTTAAAATATAGATTATAAAAGTTTAGGAGGAATATGTTATGCCCAAAATGAAGACAAACAGATCAGCTGCAAAGCGTTTTAAAGTGACAGGAACGGGTAAGTTAAAGAGAAATAAAGCTTACAGGCGCCATATTTTAACCAAGAAATCCCCGAAGACCAAGCGTAATCTGAGAAAACCTGCGATTACTGATGCAACGAATGTAAAGAATATGAAGAAGATTCTGCCCTATTTATAATTTAGGTAAGGAGGAGAGATAAGAATGGCAAGAATTAAAGGTGGCTTAAACGCCAAGAAAAAGCATAATAGAGTATTAAAGCTTGCGAAAGGGTACAGGGGCGCAAGGAGTAAGCAGTACAGAGTGGCAAAACAGTCTGTCATGAGAGCTCTCGCCAGTTCCTATGCGGGCAGGAAAGAGAGAAAACGTCAGTTCAGACAGCTGTGGATTACCCGTATCAACGCGGCTGCAAGAATCAATGGTTTGTCTTACAGCAGGTTTATGTACGGCCTGAAGCTGGCCGGCGTCGATATCAACAGGAAGATGCTGGCTGAGATGGCTGTGAACGATGCGGATGGGTTTAAATCATTGGCAGAGCTTGCAAAAAGCAAGATTGCATAATGGAAACACGAGTCTGCGGCCCGGTGGAGAAATCTGCCGGGTTTTTGTGCAGTTTTATATAAAAGGACGGGGCGGTATCGTATGGAGAAAATATTGATTGTGGTAGATATGCAGAAGGATTTTGTGGACGGCGCTTTGGGGACAAAGGAAGCGGAAGCAATTGTAGACAGGGCGGCAGAAAAAATAAAGAATTTTGACGGCAGGATATTTGCGACTCTTGACACGCATCAGTCCGATTATCTGGAAACCGCGGAGGGCAGAAAGCTGCCGGTGGCTCATTGCATGAAGGGGACGGAGGGCTGGGAGCTGAATGAAACGATAGCGGGGGCGCTGGCCGGAAAAAATTACAAAACCATAGAAAAGATAACCTTTGGATCCACGGATTTGGCGGAGGAAATCGGTAAAATTCTGGAAGAGGAGGAAGCGCAGATAGAATTAATCGGATTGTGTACGGATATCTGCGTGGTGTCCAACGCGCTGCTTTTGAAAGCATATTTTCCGGAAACCGCAATTTCAGTGGATGCGGGCTGCTGTGCGGGCGTCACGCCCAAAACCCATGAGGCGGCGCTGGAGACCATGAAAATGTGTCAGATTGACGTGACCGGCGATCAGGCGGGCGATGGAAGTGATGTTTGATGGTTAAACATTTTTATGAGCGGCGGCATAGGAACAGAATTTAAAAATAGACGCGTACCGGAAGTAGAGGTGAAAAATGGCATATTATTTTATTGCGGACACACATTTTGGGCATGAGAACGCACTGGCTTTTGATAACAGGCCTTTTAAAACCATAGAAGAGCATGATAAAGCGTTGATTGACAATTGGAATCAAGCCGTGGGGCTGGAAGACGAGATTTTTATTCTCGGGGATATCAGCTGGTATAATGCGTCCAAGACAATTGAGATAGTGAAGTCGTTGAACGGCGTCAAACATCTCATAATGGGAAATCATGATAAAAAGCTGTTGAAAAACAGAGTATTACAGTCATTATTTGCGGAGATAACGGCTTATAAAGAACTGACTCTGTCGGAGGGGAAGGGGATTGTGCTCAGCCATTACCCGATTCCCTGCTTCAATAACCATTACTATGGATGGGTGCATTTATATGGGCATGTCCATAAGAGCTTTGAATGGAACATGATGGAACGGGTCAAATTTGAAATGGAGGCATTGTATGACAAATCCTGCCTTATGTTTAACTGCGGCGTGATGATGGATTATATGGATTATACTCCGAGAACGATGGAAGAGATAGTCTCCCATACATGAGCAGGAAGCATATCTGCTGAATGGGAGGGGATGGATGATATGATGCCGTCTCAATGGAATATTAGTTGACAAATTTCCCTAAAACAGCAGTTACCATGAAATACACATAAAAATAAAGCAGATAACGGGAATCGAACCCGCCTTTCCAGCTTGGGAAGCTAGCGTTCTACCAATGAACCATATCTGCTTATCACTATCTACGAACATAAAGTATTATAACACATGCTTTTCTATTTTGCAAGACATTTTTTAGAACATGCTTGAAAATTATTTTCCTCGGGACATGCCCCAAACCTTCAGGTTTCAGTCTCCGGTTTGGGGGATGCCGCTGTGTTGAAGCAGGACTGTTTATGGAGCATAATGAAGGGATTCTGTTTGTATTTACTGTGTCGATAACGGCAGGATTAGGAGCGGCTGCATTGAGCAGCTTTAGGGCGGCCGTAATCAGACGTTCACAGGGAAGAGAGGTAACGAAAGGATTTTATGACAAGAGTGAAATACTATGACATTGGATTGAATTTGTTCTGCAGGCAGTTCCCCGAACCTGAGCGAATCATTGAGGAAGCGCAAAAGAATGAAGTATGCTGTATATTGACGGGAACCGATATCAAAGAGAGTAAGAGAATACATGAATTTGTTAGAAACCATGATGTTTTTGGCACGGCCGGAATACATCCCCATAATGCGGACAGGGCAGGGAAGGAAGATTTTCAACTGATGGAGCAGATTCTGACAGAGAATCATAAAATGCTGGCTGTGGGGGAATGCGGTCTGGATTACGACCGAATGTTTTCTACAAGAGAAAATCAGATAAGATGTCTGGAAAAGCATATTGTTCTTGCGGAAAAATTGGGAAAGCCGCTATTTCTTCATGAGCGCGCCGCCGCAGATGATTTTGTGAAAAGATTTAAAAATCATCCGGATATTTGCAAAAAGTCGGTCGTACATTGTTTTACGGGCGGAAGGGCGGTATTGGACAGATATCTTTCCATGGGATTTTCTATCGGGATTACGGGATGGATCTGCGACGACCGCCGCGGTAAAGAGCTGCGCGACGCGGTAAAAATCATTCCGTTGGACCGGATATTGGTGGAGACGGACGCGCCGTATCTGACGCCTAAGAATGTTTCGGAACTTGACAGAACGAATGTGCCGCAGAATATTAAATATGTCGTCAGAGATTTGGCTAAATATATGAAGGTGCCGGAGGAGGCATTGATAGAAAATGCTAGGAAAAATACGGAAAGAATATTCGGAATAAATATCTGATTTTGGGGAAACACTATTCTCCGTAAAGCCGTACAAGAGAAATATGATTTTCATTGCTGCGGCGCGGAAATGAGGAGAATGATGAAGCTTTCTTTTCGGTGGTATGGACAAGAGGATAAGGTGACGCTGGAAAATATCCGACAGATTCCGGGAATGCATACGATTGTCACGGCAGTGTATGATGTGCCCGTGGGCGAAGTGTGGAGCAGGGAGAGCCTTGCGGCGTTAAAACGGCAGATTGAGAACAGCGGGATGCGTTTTGAAGTGGTGGAAAGCATTCCCGTCCATGAAGATATCAAGCTGGGCAAGCCTTCCAGAGACCATTATATTGATAATTTCTGTGAAAATATTCGCCGGGCTGCGGAAGCGGGTGTCAAATGCATCTGCTATAATTTCATGCCCGTATTCGACTGGACAAGGACGGAGCTGGCTCATGAGCTTCCGGACGGTTCCACTACGCTCGCTTATTATCAGGCGCAGGTGGATGCTGTGAACCCTTTGGAGAGCGACAGCGATTTAACGCTGCCGGGCTGGGACGCGAGCTATTCCAGAGAAGAGCTTCGCAGCGTGGTGGCAGAGTATCAGTCCATGACGGAGGAAAAGCTCTGGGAGAATCTGGAATATTTTCTGAAACGGATGATTCCTGTCAGCCAGTCCTGTGGAGTGAATATGGCAATTCATGAGGACGACCCTTGCTGGAGCATTTTCGGGCTGCCAAGGATTATTACCGACGAGGCAAATTTGGATCGTTTTCTGAAATTGGCGGATGTGCCAAATAACGGCATTACACTGTGTACGGGTTCGCTTGGATGCAGCTGCCGCAATGATGTGGCGAGGATGGCGGCAAAATATGCGGCCATGGGAAGGATTCATTTTGTACACATGCGGAATGTGGCTGTACTGCCGGACGGAAAAGGATTCGAGGAACGGGCCCATCTTTCATCCTGCGGTTCATTGGATATGTATGGGATTATGAAAGCGCTGCATGACAACGGTTTTGACGGATATATTCGGCCGGACCATGGCCGGATGATCTGGGGCGAGACAGGCAGGCCCGGTTACGGACTCTATGACAGGGCATTGGGCGCCGCTTATCTGAACGGATTGTGGGAAGCGGCAGTCAAAAATTCCCAAAGGACTTCTTGAATTCACATAACAGGGTGGGATTTTAAGGATGGCTGGGAAAGGCTGATACAAAAGATGATTAAAAATAGTCCTCGATAGCTCAATGGTAGAGCACTCGGCTGTTAACCGAGTTGTTGTAGGTTCGAGCCCTACTCGGGGAGGTAAAAGTGTCAAAGAGCTGACACCTGAAATCCCGTAAACATCAGTGTTTGCGGGATTGCGCTGCATACCGGAAAACCCCAGCATGTACGCAGGCATTCCATAGCGGCTGCCGATGGCATTAAACCCGCTCACATAGCAGTCAATCAGTTTCATGGTTTCTGCCGGGAGATGCAGGGCCGATTTTGTATTGTACCCCATGTTTTTCAAGGGATTCTTGACAAATTTGTCTGCAATGTGTATTCTATGCGTGAGACTACACGATAAAATGCTTACCGGGCAGAAGTGGTACAACGCATTCAAAAACAATGCATGGGGTGAAGCCTGCGCGGAAGTGGCTGAATGCAATTGGAGCGTAGAAAAATGGAATTTCGCGGAATAAAATTAATGAGCGTTGACCAGCTTGGGCTTAGTCAAATATATCTTAGCGCTGAGAAAATCAAATCTGTAACAGAATGGTTTAACCCACAGAACATGGATGAGTTTCAACCCTTGCCAGTGCATGATTTCGGAAATGGAGCCTTGACGCTCATAGATGGTCATACGAGGGCATACGCTGCCTATAAAAATGGTATTTTGATTTTGCCCGTATTCTATGATAATGAGGACGTGGTTACGAATCGAATCGGGCAAATGCAATATAAAGCGGACATTGATTGGTGCAAAAGGTTCAAATTATCTCATGTTAAGCAGTTGGGAAACCGTATCCTAAGTAAAAACGCCTATCAAAAGTTGTGGATGGAACGATGCGATAGAAGCTATGACCTGCTTACCCAAACTTCTCACGAGGAGCGTGTGCAGCTGCAAAACTTGGTTCCGGATTTATTTTTATATGGGGCGTCGGAAGACTTGACAGTGTTGTTTTTTGAAAATGAAGCCGGTAATTTGTTCTTGTATAAAGAAAACGTTCTCACATCGGAAAACGAAAGTCCGGAGTAGGAATGCCACCATGGCAGGAGAGGCAGCTGCAAAGCTTGTAAACAAAGCGTTTACGGGCTTTTTTAATCCTGTCGCCGCTTACGATTATGGAATTTCCGGCATCGGCGGCAGAGGAGTATGGAAAGGTCAGGGCAGAGATCCGTTTACACGGATTGAATTAAATGTTCAGAGCCGGAAAAAGTTGAAGAGATTCAATCATTTATACTAGATGGGGCAATTCTATTTGTTACGTTTGTGATGCTTAATAACGGCTTATCTTGGAATCAGGATGGTCAGAATCATATTAATAATGCCTTTGCAGGTCAGAACCAAGTTCGCTTTGAGCATTTTTCCCATGTTGATATTATGTGGTATATTAACAGGGAGCAGGTTATTAATACACAGCTCTCTTTATGCGGGAAGGCTGTTCAGGAGAATTTTAGTTATAAAAGAGTTTTTCTTGGGCGTATTTTCATAATGGAAATTTATAAACTGATGGAGGAGTGAAATAAAAACTCTCGAAAGGAAGGGCTGTGCAATGGCGTCAAAATTGGAATTTGTTCAATATGCCGCGGATCAATTAGAAGAGGCGGGCGTGATTACATACCGCAAAATGTTTGGCGAGTATGGAATATACTGCGACGGAAAAATTTTTGGGCTTATCTGTGATAATCAGCTGTTTGTCAAAATTACGGAAAATGGTAAGCGATTACGTCCTGATTTAAAAACGGCTTCCCCATATGAAGGCGCAAAACCATATTTTTTGATGGAAGATTTGGACAATAAAAATTTCTTAGTGGAATTTGTCCGGGAGACCTGCAGGGAGCTTCCTGCGCCGAAGCCGAAAAAGAAAGAGATTTCTTAAAAGGCGGAGACCGGAAGCGGATTATTGGCGGACGTGCGGAAAAACATAATATCAACATGGGAAAAATGCTCAAAGCGAACTTTGTTCTGACCATCCTGATTCCAAGATAAACCGTTATTAACGCTGCCGCTTTACAACAGAAAAAGGCGGCTTCGCAACATTTGTATCCATTCTTGTTATTTTCAGGCCGAAATATTAAGTGTAACCTCGAACAATGCATTACTGCAAAGATGAATTGAAAGCAGAAGCGGTTCGGACGGCGTATAACAAAATCGGAATAGGAGAGTGGTACAATATGACAGTGGGCAATATCAACAAAACAGGTTTACAGACATCGGCATTGGGAATGGCACAGGGATCGGATGCTTATAGCAGGAACCTTCAAAATCAAATTGCCAATGCTCAGAAACGGCTGAAGGAGACTGCGTCCAATCAGGAGCTGCCGCCGGAAGAGAAAATGAAGAAAAAGCAGGAAATCCAGCAGGAGATTGCCAGCTTAAACCAGCAGCTGAGGCAGCATCAGATGGAGGTGCGCAGAGAGGCGGCGCAGAAGAAGGAGAGCTCCAAGGAAGATGCGCGGAAGGAAAGCAGGCAGGAACAGTCCGGCAGGGGCGGGAAAGAAATGTCGAGGGCCGGGATTCAAGCGCTTATTTCCGCAGACGCATCCATGGAGCAGGCAAAGGTTCAGGGATGCGTGAAAGCGCATTTGGAAGGCCGGGCCGGGGTTTTGAAAGCAGAGATCAAACAGGACGGGAGCACGGGAGGAAATACGGCCGCAAAGGAAGCGGAGCTGGCAGAGGCGGAAAATAAGGCGGCTGCTGCAGGCAGAGCACAGGCGGGGACTTTGGCGGAGGCGAATAAGAATCTGCAGGAAAGCGCCCAAGAGGATGCGGCAGGGAGCGGCGGCAGAGATAGAAAAGGTTCGGATTCCTTGTCAAAAACTGAGGAAGAGCGATCTGAGGATAATTCCGCTCCGGTATCGTCGGAACATCATCGGAAGGCCAAAGGGGCATCCGAAAAAGATGGATTCAAGGAGAACAACGCATCCGAGGACGCGGAAGGCGCTATGGCAGAGGCGGGTATGCGGATAAGGTATACGCCGATAGATTTGCGGCTTTGAGTTAAAACGGCCGGATTGAATGTCAAGGCTGTCTGCTAAGCCGATCATTTAACGATAAAGGGGCGAACATTTCTCGGCTCTTTGAAGATTTTGCGGAAGATTGCCGGAATTTCAGCGAATCTTCCGCATTGCTTCCTATCTGTGCGTCCTCTTAACGTGGGGCGTTTTGTCACGGAAGGCTGATTTAAAATGTTAATCATCATCCTCTTCTTCACAGCATTCTATGTATTCTGACAATAAGGGAGAAGCCGCGTTTAACCGCATTGCTCTTTTATATTCCAAACCGTCGGGCGGCGCAGATTCTACGTTAATGACCACATTTTCACGGTCTTTTCCCACTCCGAACAATCCCGATTGGTCAAGCCTTTTCATCGCTTCCTCCATGGAATGAACCCGAATATCCCATTCGACGTCATACAGGTCGTCCATTGATAAGTTTTCCGCCCTTTTATCAAGCAGTTCGCCTGCTTCTTTAAAGAATTCATCATATCCGTAAACCGCATAAGGGGAATCGGAATAATCCCATTTCCACCAGCTTTTTTCTTCGGCAGTTAATTTGTTGTCTTCAAATGATTTTTCCAACGCTTCGTAAGACCATGCGGAAATGTATGGGTGCAGTCCCTCGTCAAAGATAAACGCGTAGTAATAAAAATGCTCCCCATGAGTTTCCTTTAGGGAGGAAAACGCATCGCCGGCGGCTTTTACAAAAGCTTCCACAAGTTCTTCATCATATTTTTTTCGATGAAATTCTGCGGCTTTGCTGTCTGCAAAGTCTGACATGCCTGTAATTAGTATTTTTTTCATTGTCAGTCCTATCCGTAAGATTCTTTCCTCTGCTTTTTATTTTCAGATTTTATCACCGGGGGATCCAAAAGTCAATATGGACAAAATTTTGAGTTCCCCCATTTTTTTCTGCCTGCTTTCTGCAAAACCGCATAAATACGAAATGAATTAGGAAGAAACTTGTAAATTCAATAATAAACGATGTAAAAAGCGAAACCATGGCTGGGGAATATAGTACTATTAACTTGATCTCAATTAAGGGCATGGAGAAATTTTATGAAAGCTGCGGATTTGAAGAAGTACCATTTGGATACAATGGCGGCGGAATGAGAATGAAGATCGAAAAATAGAAATACAACTTCCCAATTTGAAGAATTGCTATATCACCGCAAATTCCGCAGCAAATGTAAGAATATTGCATTTTACTCTAAATGTTAAACAGTAAGAACACTTTTCTGAAAAGGAAGTTTCGTAAAGGGTGGAGCAACGGCGGCATTTTGCCTCGTTTCTTTGCCTTTTTTCAGGCCTCTTATGGTTTCGCGCTCTTGGTTTTGCTCCGCATGTAAAATTTTATGTACAAAACAGGTAAAAGCATGGTATAATTTCTTTGTACCACGGTTATATAAACGCGTTGTTTTTCAAAGCTGTCAGGCATCTGAAAAACGGCGCGTTCTACGAGACTGGTAAGCGTTATGCTGACCGGAATCGGACACTATGATTCTGACTTGCAAAGATTCGTTCTGAGCGGTAAGGGCTTATTTTTGTGCCCGATTTGTAAGTCATTCTATTCACACAGCGTCGGCGCGGATGGATGCCGCAGTCGTAAAACCGGTATGTATCAAATGATATAAGGCGGAGCATATGGCTGGCACTAGGGGCGGACATAGAGCGGAGCATATGGCTGGCAGCGGAGGGCAGGCATAGAACGGAGCATATGGCTGGCGCCGGGGGCGGACATCGAACGGCTCATATGGAGTCCGCATTATGCAGACGGCATATCGAACGGGATAGGCGTTCATCGGGCGTCAAGGGCGCGGAAATAAGGGAAAGGCGGAAGCAGAGATGAAAACGGCAGTAAAAATGACAGTGAAAACGGCAGCAGAAGAGGCGGCGAGAAAAGAAAATGAGCAGAGAGGCGAAAAAAAACGGAAAGGCCGGGGCATTCGGCTGGGCGTGTGCATGATTTTATTATGCGCCCTGTTTTTTGGCGGGTGCGGGAAGATGGAAGGCGAGCCTTCCGCGCAGGAGGGAACTTCCATGCAGGAAGGAAATTCTATGCAGGGGGGAAACTCCGGGGAAGAGGGAAATTCCGCGGAAGACGGGAATTCCGGACAAGACAAGCATTCTGAGGATGGGTTCAATATCCGTGTCGGTTCCCTGAAAGGGCCTACCTCCATGGGAATTTTGTTTTTGATGGAGAGGGCGGCCAAGGGGGAAACCGCTTCCGACTATGAATTTCAGATGGCTACGGGGGCGGATGAGCTGCTGCCTCTGATGGTGAAAGGCGACCTTGATATAGCGCTGGTTCCGGCAAATGTGGCGGCGGTCTTGTATCAGAAGACCGACGGCGGCGTGACGGCGGTGGATATCAATACTTTGGGAGTATTATATTTTGTCACGGGAACCGCCGAAATAGCGAGCGTGACGGATTTGAAGGGGAAAACCATATATCTCACGGGGAAGGGCACCACGCCGGAGGCTTCTTTAAAATATGTATTACAAAAGAACGGGCTGGCGGAGTCGGATTATACGCTGGAGTTCAAGTCGGAGGCGGCGGAAGTGGCGGCGGTACTGGCGGAAAATCCTTCCGCTGTGGGGCTGCTGCCGCAGCCCTTTGTGACCGCGGCTTGTATGCAGAACGAGGCGCTGTGGGCAGTGCTGGACATGAATGAGGAATGGGTGAAGGTTCAAGGAGACGGAAGCGGCATGGTGACGGGAGTTACCGTAGTGCGGAAAGAATTCCTGCAGCAGCACGAGGAGGCGGTGAAGGAATTTCTTGAGGAGCACAGGAAAAGTGCGGAGTCTATCAATCAGGACGCGGCCGCAGGCGCGGCGCTGGCGGTAAAAGCGGGGATTGTGGCGAAGGAGCCCATTGCGCAGAAAGCTATTCCCGAATGTAATATTACCTGTGTCACAGGGCAGGAGATGAAGCAGGCCTTATCGGAATACTTGAAGGTTTTGGCGGATTTTAAGTCGGAACTGGTGGGCGGCGCCGTGCCGGGAGAGGATTTCTATTATCTTCCGTAGAGATGTGGAAAAGAAGTATGAATCGGGAAAAATTTATCAGAAAATGTGGTATTCTCGCGGGTTGGATTGCCGTCTGGTTCGGTCTTGCGGCATTGGTTGACAATCGGATTCTGTTAGTTACTCCGATAGAAGCTTTTCGGACGCTTACGGATATGCTGGGCAGAGGAAGCTTTTATTTCACGCTGGGCAGCTCTCTTCTGAGAATTGGCATGGGTTTTATGACAGGCTTCGGGGCGGCGGTGCTTTTGGCTGTGGGGAGCCGCCGTCATGTGCTGCTTGAGGAGGCGCTGTCCCCTTTGATGAACTTAATCAAAACGATTCCGGTGGCGTCTTTTGTGGTAATGCTTTTGATATGGGCGGGGCCTTCTTTTTTGTCGTCGGCAGTCTCTTTTCTGGTAGTGCTGCCCAATATTTATATGAATACCTTGGAGGGCTTGAAAAGTACGGACCCACAGCTCCTTGATATGGCAAGGGTGTTCCGCCTGCCCTTTTGGAATCGGTTTTTTTATATTTATCGTCCTGCTTTAAAGCCTTTTTTGTACGGCAGTCTGAAGGTTTCTCTTGGCATGTGCTGGAAGTCCGGGGTGGCGGCGGAGGTCATCGGCACGCCGGATTATTCTATCGGGGAGCAGATGTATCTGTCCAAAGTATATCTGGACACGGCGGGGCTGTTCGCATGGACGGCGGTGGTGATACTGTTAAGCGTTATTTTTGAAAAAATGATCATGCTGCTGGCGGATAAATTCTTTGCGTGGGAACCGGGCTGCCGCCGTCAGCTGCCCGACGTCAGCCGACATGCGAATGCCGGCGGAGGGCATATGCCGGCTTCCGTCAGGCTTTCAGGCGTTACAAAGTCCTACGGCGGAAAAAAGGTGCTGGACAATTTCAGCGCGGTTTACGAACCGGATCGGACTTATTACCTCACAAGTCCTTCCGGCAGCGGCAAGACCACCCTGCTTCGCATGATTGCGGGATTGACGGAGCCGGACGGCGGAGGGATTACGCCGCCTTCCTCATGCGGCATGGTCTTTCAGGAAGACAGACTTTGCGAGGATTACAGCGCTGTAAAAAATGTGGAGCTGGTCATTGGGGACCGCAGGAGGGCGGAAGAGGCGTTGTGTCAGCTGTTGGATAAAGACGCTCTCTATAAGCCCTGCCGTCAGCTGAGCGGCGGCATGAAGCGCAGAGCCGCCTTGGTGCGCGCCATGGAGTCGGATTCCGAGTGTGTTTTGCTGGACGAGCCGTTTACGGGAATGGACGCCCGGACTCGCGAACGGGCGGAGGAATACATTCGCAGCCGCCAAAAGAACCGTATCCTGATTATAGCCACACATATTTAGGGAGCGGAGGGAAGTTCCTTCGCCGGGTAATGGCGCTGTACGGGAGGGCGGATGCGGTACTAGAAAAACAGCATCCGCCCGTACAGTACCCGAAGAAAAATTCCAGAAGCGGAGCGGAGGGAATATTTCTTCGCCGGGTAATGGTACCGGGAGGGCGGATGCGGTACTAGAAAAACAGCATCCGCCCGTACAGTACCCGAAGAAAAATTCCAGAAGCGGAGCGGAGGGAATATTTCTTCGCCGAATGCAGGTACTGGGAGGGCGGATGCAGTACTGGAATAGAAAGGACATAGTGTATGGCAGACTCTCGAGTGGCTCTTTTAGGCATTATTGTGGAGGAACCGGAGGCAGCGGCCCGGGTCAACGGACTGCTTCATGAATACGGCGATTATATTATCGGCCGTATGGGAATTCCGTATCGGGAAAAGAAGATGAATATTATCAGCATCTTCTTGGACGCCCCGCAGGCGGTAATTAGCGCGCTGTCGGGAAAACTGGGCATGATTCCCGGCGTGAGCAGCAAATGCCTCTATGCGGAAAAGGCATAGGGGCATTTGCCGCCCGTGCCGTAAATGCATAGAGGCATTCGCCGTGCGTACAGGCATCTGCCGCCCATGCCAAAGAGCTTAGGGGATATCTGCCGCTGACGGGAAGGCTTAAAAAGAGGCCGAAGCAGCGGTTTCAGAAAAATTTTATCCGAAAAATCCTCGAAAACATTTGTATTTTCAAAGTTTATATGCTATAATCCTGTCTTTGACAGCTTTTTAGTTAAAAAAGTCCTGAATCCCGCTCTG
>CAOKFN010000007.1 GCA_948467735.1 uncultured bacterium | reverse complement strand
CAGCAGTTTCTTTCTGTATTTACATACAAAAATTATGTGGTACTGTAATAAATACTTGTGTCTTTTTTTAGATTTCCATGTTCCCATGACGCAAGTATAACACAAACTGCCACTTTTGGCTGCCTTAACCCACCGTCTAAAGCCAGTGGGATTGCGGTAGCCTTATTTCAATGACAGCCGTGGCATACATAACAACGCCCCCATTCCAACTGTGATATTTTGGGAAAAACAGCCGTGAATCCTTCCGGAAAGCCAAGTCCTTCTCAAAAACGTCCGGCCTTTACTCCCGCGAGCAGATTCTTGCTCGCTGGGCAGTTTCTTACTCGCTGAACAGGCACTGCCCGCCAAGCAGACATTGCTCGCTGGGCAATGAGCCAAGGGTGCTATGTTGGGCATTATGCCGTGCCTGCAAAGCCAGCCAAAGGCTGACCTGCGCATATTTGCGAATGCCGCGAGATTCACAATACCAAAGTTTCCAAAGGACGCCTGCCGCCTGCTATAATGCAGGATTAGCGCCCTGTCAGACTGCCCGTGGTAATTTCTCAGGAATAGCTCTTGACCTCTTCCTCGCCCTTCAGCACCCGCAGCGCCCCCTGCGCCAAGGCCAGCAGCTCATCCTCTCCCGGATACACCGTAAAGGGCGCAATCCACTCGGCCCTCTCCTTCAGCGCCGCCACAATATCCTCGCCGTAGGCAATGCCGCCCGTGACAATAATCCGATCCACCCTGCCGCTTAAAACGCAGGCCATGGAGC
This sequence comes from uncultured bacterium, assembly GCA_948467735.1. Taxonomy (GTDB): domain Bacteria; phylum Bacillota; class Clostridia; order Lachnospirales; family Lachnospiraceae; genus Acetatifactor. Next base: position 116,904 of record CAOKFN010000007.1, on the reverse strand, counting down.
CGATGTCCTTTGCCACTTGGAAAATAAACGCCTGCTTCGCCTCCGCCGCCTTCTCGTCTCCCTCATTGGCGCGTTTCGTCACCTCGCGCATGTCATTGGTGCCAAGATATGCGTTAAATCCGCCGTTTCCAACGATTTTACCGTATACCTCCTTCTCGGTATATTTACCGGAAAAGCACATTTTCACCAGCGCCCCGCTGGGAACCGCACCCGCCCTCTCCGGCGAAAAGGCCCCGTCCCCGTCCAGCGCGTTGAACACATCAATCACTTTTCCGTTCTCATGGGCGCCCACGGACACGCCGCCGCCCATATGAACCACAATCAGCCGCAGGCTTTCGTAAGGCTTTCCGATCTCCTTGGCATAGCGCTTTGCCACGGCCTTCTGATTCAGGGCATGGAAAATACTCACCCTCGGAAGCTCCGGCACGCCGGAATATCTGGCCACAGGAATCAGCTCGTCCACAACGGTGGGATCCACAATATAAGAAGGCACGCCGATGGAATCCGCGATTTCCTTTGCCAGTATGCCGCCCAGATTGGAGGCGTGCTGCCCTTGGACTCCCTTCTCCAAATCCGCAATCAGCTCCTTTGTCACGGCATAGGTGCCTCCGGGAATGGGCTTGAGCATTCCGCCCCGCCCGACCACCACATCCAAGGTCTTGATATCAAAATTCTTCGATTCCAGAAAATCCGTAATGATTTTCTTGCGGAAATCTTTTTGGGCCACAATGGAATCAAACCGGTTGATTTCCTCCGTGGAATGTCTTAAGGTTTCGTCAAATAACAAGGTTTCCTCTTCAAATACACCGATTTTGGTGGAAGTGGAACCGGGATTGATAATTAAGCTTTTCATATAATTTCTCCCTTTTCAAAAAATAATCCCAAAGTTTACAAGTCAATATATTGTGCAGAAGATAACGTTTTAAAATCATTGCCTGTCAAAATCGTATACTATCAAAACCATTACAATGAAAGATGTTCTCTTTCATAGCCGTTACAATGAAAAGCGTTCTCTTTCATAACCGTTACAATGAAGCTGTCCACTATCAAAGTCATTACTACAAAAATATCATCTGCCATACATATCATTACTGAAACCGTACTGACTTAACAGTTTTATCAACTGAATTATGATCGAACAAATCCAAAAAACTGCAAAAAAGTCCCTGCATTTTGTATTTTGCTCACGGACAGATGATGGCAAAATCTTAAATCCGCTCATTTATACAACTGAATTGACTGCTTTGCCCACATAATCTTTTATGAGCTGCAATGTCTTATATTCGCGCTGGTTCCGCCCTTCCGTTTCCAACATTTTCTCGTTTTTTTCCAGCGCTTCCTCTATGGTATAGAGCACCGGACGAAACCCATGCTTCTTCTCGTTCTCGGAATATTCGCACTGCCCCTGCCCCGGATAGACCCTGCAAAAATACAGACGGTTCATTTGATGCCAAATCTTCGGCTCACGATCAGATAACCTCTTTTCCTCTATTTCCCCAAAAGGTCTTATGGATTCAGGAATCACATCGTATCCTGTCTCCTCTTTCACCTCCCGAATCAAAGCCTGTTCGTCATCCTCCCCAAGCTCCATGCCTCCGCCGGGCAGTTTAATCTCTCCAAAGGAACTTTCTACCATCAATAACGGATATCTGCCCGGCTCGCAGGCGGCAGGCGGCGCAGCCCCATGGCAGATTGTATCGCCCAAGGAACAGCCATCCATAAATATAATTCCTCTCACGGAGATTCTAAGGATTTCATCCAGATTTTCATCGTAATTATGTTCATCCATTACAAGAATCCTGTCCATGCATCCCCTCCCTCCATTTTCTTAAATATTTAGGTAATTACGAAACTCTGAAAGCCGTATAAAACCTAACTTTTTTGAACTTTCCTTTTGCTGCTCTCCCCACTATAATTTTAACTTATTCTCTGCCCCTCCCGCATCGAATAAACGCCAAAAACAAATCAAAAACGAATATCCTCCCCGTTATAGTCCACAGCCGCCGCAGACCTGCCCCAAACCGCCCATTCGACGCATTCCGCAGCAAATCCGGGCGTGACCGCGGCGGGGAGCTTCATGGGCAGCAGATACCGCTTCCTAACACCATCCCCCGTCCTGCCCTGAAAGCAGGCTCCCTCACTGATGACATAAGCGCGCTCCTCCCTCAAGGGACAGGACAATATAAGCTTTTTATCGTCTGAAATAATATGCAGAACCGGTTCATCGCAGTACGCCCCGTCCCTGCACACATACCAGATATAGGTTTTCCCGCCGCAGATGATTTTTCTCCGCTTTTTTAAACGAACCGCCATATGGGCCTGACTCACTCCTGTGCGTTTTTCTTCATTTCTTCCGCCACAACCGCCGCCAGTGCAATGGAATTCACCTTCGTCTCAAAGCTGTCGGAGCGGCTGGTCAGAATCACCGGAACCTTGGTGCCGGTGAGAATGCACCCGTTCTTCACCTTTACCATATGTACGATTGCCTTGTACACCAGATTGCCCGCGTGAATATCCGGAAACAGCAGTATGTCGGCGTCTCCTTGAATCTTTCGGTTTGTGGCCGCCTTATGCTTCGCCGCCTCCGCGTCGATGGCAAGGTCAAGGGATAAAGGCCCGTCCACGATACAGCCCGTCAGCTGCCCTTCCTCGCACATTTTGGTCAGCTCCGCCGCCTCCACCGTGGCGGGCATTTTGGGATTCACCACTTCCACCGCCGCCAGAGGCGCCACCTTGGGGGTCTCGATGCCGCAGGCCCTGCACACGGGAATGGTATTCTTGATGATGTTGACTTTATCCTCCAAGGAAGGATATGTCATAAACGCCACATCCGTCAGGAACAGAAGCCTGTCGATGCCGGGAATCTCAAACACGCATACATGGGAAAGGGGCTTCCCTGTGCGCAGTCCCACTTCCTTGTCCAGAACGCTTTTCAGGAAATCCTTGGTGTCAATCAATCCCTTCATATACATGTCCGCTCTTCCGTCATGAACAAGCTTTACCGCCTTCAGGGAAGCCTGAATCATATCCGGCTCATGGATGATCTCATATTCCGACAAATCCATTCCCATGGACGCCGCAATTTCCTTCATCTTTGCCTCGTCACCCACCAGAATCGCATCGGCGATATTCCTTTTCTTTGCCTCCCTGACCGCCTCAAGCACTGCGGAATCCTGCGCCACGGACACGGATACCGTCTTTCTGCCGCACTTCTGCACCTTTGCCGTAATGTCGTCAAAACCCTGTTTCATTTCCCGTTTACTTCCTTTCTGCCCTCACAGGACGTCCACTTTCTTTTCTGTATTCTGTCCGGCGCTGCCCTGCTGTTACAACCGCGCATGGGACAGTCTTTTCACAAATGTTCCACCGTCATGAATCATATCACAAACCCCTGCAAAATGCAAGAGGAGGGGCGGGTTGTGCAGGATAAACTTATAAACCGCTATGCATCTCAGCGCCGTCTCTGACATCTCATACCGGATCCGTTTCATGCTTAGTTTATCGCTTTCTTTTACCAAATCTTAAATTGTCGGCGCTATCTTTTATTCCCCGTCACGATACGGTAAGAATCATCTGTTGGAATGCAAAATGAAAGTTCCAGATATTTGCGCAGCCACTTCCCCTTCCTTTTTGTGAAGCTTTCTATTTCTTCCCATTCATCCGCATTTCCAAGAACTGCAAAAAAGATGTTTCTGCCATGAAAGACAGAAATCCACACTTTAGCGCTTCTTCCTATCATTCCAAAAAGTTCAGACACTGTCTGAACTTTTTAATCACCACTACTTTTGTCAGACTCCGCACCATCCATAAACCTCCGAAATTCTGCCTCCAGCTGCTCTCTTTCTGGAAAATATAGTTGATATCTGCTTACAAATACCTGATTTGTAATATTCTGCAATGCATACTGCATGACCACTTTGTCCCGATAGGCTCCCAGCACGATCCCAATAGGTTCCGTATCACCCTCGGTATTCATCTCTTCACGATAATAATTCAGGTAAAAATTCATCTGCCCGATATCCTCATGCTGAACCTCGCCTCGCTTTAAATCCACAAGCACAAAACATTTTAAAATCCTATGATAAAACACAAGATCAACCTTGTACGTTCTACCAGCAATAACAATTTTTTGTTGTCTGCCCACATAAGTAAAACCTTTTCCCAGCTCAAGGAAAAACTGGCTGAGGTTACTGACTAAAGCCTCCTCCAGATCATCTTCGCCATATACAGGTAACTGCGGCAATCCTGTAAACTCAAATACATATGGCTCCCTCAGGATATCCTCCGGCTTTTCAACAACCTGTCCTTCTCTCGCAAGACGCATCACTTCATTTTTATCAGAGCTCAAAGCGATCCTATGAAAGAGCATACTTTTCATTTGACGCTTTAATTCTCTCACGCCCCAGTGTTCGAACTCACATTCTTTCTCGTAGAATGAACGCTCCAATTCATCATCCAATTTAAGAAGTTCAATATAATGACTCCAGCTCAAAAGATTGGAACGCTGTCGCAGCTGCGGATAAATCGAATATATTTTGCGCATATAAAAAATATTACTTCGACTAAATCCTTTTCCATACCGATCCGTCATATCTCTTGATAATCTGTTGAGGACATCAGAGCCATATTCTGCTTTAACATGTCCTTTCTGTTCATATTCCACAATATATTGTCCTATCTCCCAATATGACTGTACGATTGCATTATTAACAGCGGCTGCAATGGAATTCCTGCCTTTCTGTATCACATCGCCAACTCTTCTTAATAGTTCATCATAATCTGAATCACCAACGACCATTTGAATATCATTTTTTGACATTTTTTTAACCTCTTTTTTGCGCCCAAAATTCAAACAGTGTCCGAACTAATCATATCAAAATTACTCAATCTGCCAAAACATATATTTGAACAAGCACTTATTCTTTTTACAAAAAGCATTTTCCCTGCATTTCCGCAAAGAGTTGAAATACTGCCGTATCGTCCGCATCCTTTGATAATCACATAAATCAGCAGCAAATTCGCCCATGTCCTGCAAAGCTGCAAACCCATTATCCTGTAGTTGTGTTCCACACTCGAACGCAGCTATTTCCACTGCTCCGCATCAATCCCTTCCACCCTGTCAAGCAGTTCGTCATACTCATTAAAATCCAGCCTCAACGCCTTTCTCAGCTCCGGGGAATACTTTTTGACATAACTTCTCTTCTGCGTACCCACAAGCCATTCCGTCATATATGCCAAATCTCCTTCCTCTCTTAAATTGCAGGAGATATTTTTTATGCGAAAAGACCGTAAGCGTACTGTTTTATAGTCCTCCCCCTCTATCCGGAAAGAATAGGAATAAAAAGGCTCCCCATCGCTGTAAATCACTGCTTCCACAGTGGATGTCCTGAAAAGAACGCTTAATTTCCTCCTGCCCGCCTCAAAAAATACCTCCGCAAAATACCCCATCTTATCAAAAAGCTCCCTTGCCGCATCCTCCGAAATGTAACTGCGTTCCTCCAATTCAAAATGATGGAAGGGCCACTGTGTGGTATATATTTTGTCTAAATTCCGGTAATCTCCTGCCATATGCCTTTCTCCTCCCTTTCTATTGTCACAGTTATATTCGCCTCAAACGTATCTGCCGCAAAACTATCTGCCTCTGTAATATTTCTTCGCCATATTCGCAGTCGATTTTTTCTTAGTCCATATTAAGCGGATGAGAGCAAAAACGATATCACATAAATCCGCATAAACACAGAGGTTGACGACTTTGGGGGAACAGCCTCTTTTGTTCCAAAGTTAATTCACAACAAGCCCTTTGAAAGATGCATTGTTTCCAACTGCTGGTATTTGTGTTCTTTATCCGCTGTGAATTTCGCAGGTCTCGGAGAACTGTCTATTTTTCCTTATGATGCAAATCAAAGACCCCGCCGCCAAGCAAAATGTGTCCATGGACACATTGGCATCAAGCTTGCAGCGCTGCAGAGCAGAAGGTTCCCTTTGGACGCCTTGGCATTTCCTTTAGGAATTTCCTTTAGGAAATTGTGACCCTCGCGGGAATAAATCCACGGCGGAACACGCCTCACAATTTATGCCCCGCGCTCCCCAGCTTCCCCGCCAGCCCTTCCAGCGCCGCCTTGTTCATGGACGGAACCAGAATATGGGCGCCGTCGAACATTTGGGCTCCCCGCCCTTTCATTTCTTCTATAAAATGCTCATAGGAATACAGCCCCTCCATCACGCGCTGTTCGCTGTAAATAAAAAATTGAATGAACGCTTCGTCAATTTTAATCTCATCAAAATTTAAAAAGCCGTCCGCACGAACGGGGAAAACACTGACGCATTCCTCCGTGAGCACATAAAAGGCCCCGATGGCTTTCGTATCGTTTTTCTGCAGCAGGCGCGGCTTCGCATAATACACGTCCATGGACTGCAGGTCGTGCAGGGTCTGCTCGAAATCCAAAAGCTCCGTACAGCTTTCCCATAGCGCTGCCTTTTCTTTCGGCAGGGTATAAGGCCATAATGCCAGCGACAGAATATATTCCGAATACTCCTTATTGCCGCAGAACCGCCGAAGGGACTCCAAGCTGAACGCCGCGAAACGGTCGATTCCCTCTTCCAGCTCCCCGCTTGTAAACGCCCGCTCCTCCTCCACGCAGTACATCTCCACTTTTCCCAGACGCCGCTCCATTTCCTTGACCAGCCTGACAAAATCCGCAATTTCCGCCCTTGTATCAGGAATATTATAGCTGACCTCATAAATCCCTTCCCCGGCCCTGCTGCCGTCGAAAACAATTCCCCGGCCAATCCTGTCAGGATTGTAGAAAATAGCGGAATTGTTCTCCTGCTCTTCCTCCTGTAGAATATAAAATTCATTGTTGGAACCGTACTTGAATCCGCAGGCCTGCGCCAAGGACGGAATATCCAGTCTGGTCTTGCCAAAAAGTTTTTTCTGTTTTACCAATAATGTAAACGCCATAATCATGCTCCTTTCCCGCGTCGTCTCCTGCGCGAACCGTCAATTTTCCACAAATCGCCTGCTTCTTTAGCAAATCATCGGCTTATCCATGAACCGCCTGTTTCCCCGTGAATCATCGGCGTTTCCATGACAGTTATCTGGCAGCATTATCCCAGCGCCCGCGGCTCCTGATTTCAATTGATACTGCTTAACAGTTAAATTTTCCGAGGTACCTGACTACCTAACGCCAGCCCTATACGTTTAACCAATGCAGTACGGTAAATTCTGGCGTTATGTAATATATCATAGCATATGCCGTCCTTTTTCACAATCCCTCTCTTTTTCCTTGAAAAAGCAGGAATTTTATGTATAATAGTAGAGTGACTGTATTTCGCGGCTTCCGGCTGCAGCGCCGTCGAATTGACGAAGTTTGTTATCATAAATATGAAATAAGTTCCCGGAAGATGCGACGGCGAAATGTCAAATAGAAACTTGAAACAGTCCCAAGACGGAAGCGTCCCCTGTAGATAACAATTTCTTCCCTATGGGACTGCCGCGGCGCTGAAATTTTCGTCCCTGCATGGGCGGCTCGGCTTCTAAAACGTTCTTCCCTGCATGGACGGCGCGGCATTGAAACTATTACACTAGAAAGCAGGCTTTTTATTGTCAGAAATAGAGGAGGTATGAAATATGATAAGCGCAAACAATGTCACCCTGCGTATCGGAAAAAAAGCATTATTTGAGGATGTAAACATCAAATTTACGGAGGGCAACTGTTACGGGCTGATTGGCGCCAACGGCGCGGGAAAGTCCACCTTTTTAAAAATTTTGGACGGCAGGCTGGAAACCACAAAGGGCGACATCTTTATCACCCCGGGCCAGCGGCTCTCCGTCTTGGAACAGGATCACTTCAAATACGACGACCAGATTGTGCTGGACACCGTCATCATGGGAAATGAGCGCCTGTATCAGATTATGAAGGAAAAGGACGCCATCTACGCAAAGGAAGATTTCACCGACGAGGACGGCATCCGGGCCAGCGAGCTGGAAGGCGAATTCGCGGAAATGAACGGCTGGGAGGCGGAATCCAACGCCGCCATGCTCTTAAACGGCCTCGGCGTGGGAACGGAGCTGCATGCTTCCGTGATGAAGGATTTGGAGGGCAGCATAAAAGTAAAGGTGCTGCTGGCCAAAGCCCTGTTCGGCAATCCGGACATCCTGCTTCTGGACGAGCCCACCAACCATCTGGATTTGGACGCCATCTCATGGCTGGAGGATTTTCTGATAGACTTTGAGAACACCGTCATTGTGGTTTCCCATGACCGTTACTTCTTAAACAAAGTATGCACCCATATCGCCGACATTGATTACGGCAAAATCCAGCTCTACGCGGGCAATTACGATTTCTGGTATGAGTCCAGCCAGCTGCTCATACGCCAGATGAAGGAAGCCAACAAGAAAAAGGAAGAGAAAATCAAGGAGCTGCAGGAATTTATTTCCCGTTTCTCCGCAAACGCTTCCAAGTCCAAGCAGGCCACTTCCAGAAAGCGGGCGCTGGAGAAAATCGAGCTGGATGAAATCAAGCCTTCCAGCCGCAAATATCCCTATATTGACTTCCGCCCGGAGCGCGAAATCGGGAACGAAGTCCTGACGGTGGAGCATCTGTCCAAAACCGTCAACGGCGAAAAAACATTGAACGATATTTCCTTTGTCATGGGGCATGACGACAAGATTGCCTTTGTGGGAAGTCAGGAGCTTGCCAAGACCACCCTGTTCCAGATTCTTATGGGCGAGCTGGAGCCGGATGAGGGAAGCGTCAAATGGGGCGTGACCACCTCTCAGGCTTATTTTCCCAAGGACAATACGGCGGAATTCGACAACGACCTTACTATCGTGGACTGGCTGACCGGGTATTCTCCGATAAAGGATGTGACTTATGTGCGGGGCTTTCTGGGCCGCATGTTATTCGCGGGAGAAGACGGGGTCAAAAAGGTGAAGGTGCTTTCGGGAGGGGAAAAGGTGCGCTGCCTTCTGTCCAAGATGATGATCAGCGGCGCCAACTGCCTTGTGCTGGACGAGCCCACCAACCATCTGGATATGGAATCCATCACCGCCCTGAACAACGGATTGATTAAATTCCCCGGCGTGGCCCTGTTCTCCTGCCATGACCATCAATTTGTGGAAACTACCGCCAACCGTATTATGGAAATCCTGCCCGACGGCACCTTGATCGACAAGATAACCACCTACGACGAATATCTGGCAAACGACGAGATGGCAAGAAAGCGGACCGCCGTGACGGACCATAAGGAAGAGGAAGAAGAAGAGTATGAATAAAGACGCCGTTTCCATACGCCCCGTTGACCTGCATGTGCATTCCACCCGCTCCGACGGCACCTTCTCTCCCGCCCAGCTGGTGGACTATGCGATGGAAAAAGGCTTGGCGGCCTTCGCCCTCACGGATCATGACACCATAGACGGGCTGGAGGAGGCCGCCGCATATGCCAAGAGCCTAAAATCCGGCGGCTCGCGCGCCGTGCCGGAAATCATCCCCGGCATTGAATTTTCCACGGAATATGAGGGGCAGGATATCCACATTCTCGGATTATTTATCGATTATCACTGCGATGTGCTGAGAAAACATATTCAGGAATTTGTGGATTCCAGAGACACAAGAAACCGCAAAATGTGCGCACTGCTGCAGGAGCATGGAATCCACGTCACTTATGAAGAGCTTCTCGCGGAATTTCCCGGCTCCGTGATCACAAGGGCGCATTATGCGAAATTTATGCTGACTCACGGCTATATCAAGAGCATGAAAGAAGCTTTTGAACGCTATATCGATGATCACGGCCCCTGCTACGTCCCCCGTGAGAAGGTGACTCCCAAACAGGCTGTGAAGCTGATTCTAGCCGCAAAAGGCATTCCCATTCTTGCCCATCCCATGCTTTACCATATGAGCGAGGAACGGCTGGATACCCTGACCGCCAAGTTAAAAGAGGCCGGGCTTATGGGCATCGAGGCGATTTACAGCACCTACTGCCCCGCGGAGGAGCGACAGGTTCGGGCCTTGGCCGCAAAATACGGCCTGCTCCTAAGCGGCGGCAGCGACTTCCACGGCGCGAATAAACCGGGGCTGGATTTGGCCGTGGGTTATGGAAAGCTGTTCGTGCCCTATGCCGTCTTGGAAGATCTTAAGAAAGCCCGGGCCGCTTTTCAGTAATTCTTTTCCCACCCCATTATGCCAGCCTGAATGCCTTTTATCAGAACCAAAAAAGATAAGCAGTATTACAGGAGCCGCTTTGCAAACCCTGTTATCAGAACTGCATAGCATACCGCAGATTCTGACCGAATATGTTATCCATAGTTTTAAGTTAAGGAGGACATTGCAGTGAAAAAAATATGCATCCCACTCTATGGGCTGCTTTTGGCATTATGCAGCAGCGCATGCAGCGCACAAAAGAATGTCACAAACGGCGATGCCCTCATTTACTCTCAAACAGAACCGCCGAGCGACGATTCAAATGCCTCATCAAATGAAATCTCCGAACCAATCATGCAGGAAAATGATGTTTCAGAGCCCAAACCGCTCTCTGAAGCAATAAAATCCGCTATCATTGAGACAAATAAGGGAAAATATTCTCCCGGGGAATGCTGCGGCGTTGGTTACAAGGTGATGGAAACTTTTGAGGAAGACGGCATTCTTTCCGTTTACGCATTAACCACATATCTGGAATATGGATTCGAGGACAATGTCTTTGTAAATATCAGCGGAACCAATTCAAAAAATTTGATGCGTTTTCGGCTAACGGCGGACCAAGGCTATGAGTTGTGTTTTTATACGAGACTGGATGTATATTCCGGCTTATCGGAGGAAGAACTTGAAACACTGGTTCAGCCTTTGAAAGATTCCGGAAAGCAATACCTTTTCACTGATCAGGATCTCCAAGAAATCCGGAAGCAGGCAGATGAAGAAGCCTCCGAATATCTAAAATCCATCAATAGGACTGCCGACGTTGGCGAACGCCAAAGCCATGAGGGGAAACGGATAGAAGAGATTGTATTAAATGAAGATTTATTATATAAACTTCTTAAGGATATTGAACTGAGCTTCTACCCAGATTGGCTAGGAACCACCGAAAAGGTTGAAAATGGAGAACGATACATTTATCAAACCGATTTTGACAGGGAAAGACAGGAAATTACCTACACTAAGACAGATTACAAAACCGGGGCCGTTGTCAATAAAATTGCCGTCGATATCCTAAATGGAACAGTCACGCACTTGAATGAGGCGGCTTCTCGGTGACAAATCCCTGAACGAAACGGCGCTATGTTCCTCACAAAGAACATAGCGCCGTTTCGTGCAAAAGCCTTATTTACGCAATAGCAAAGAGTTCCCCATTCCCTCTTAAGCCATCACAATCAGATATCTGCCGTCGCCGACGTCGAATACTTCATCCGCATCCAAGATTTCATCTCCTGACGCGCCTTCCGTATCGACGCCCTCTTCCTCAAAGAATTCTATGACTTCTTCCACGGAATCCACCACTACCGCCATGCATTCCTCCAGAAAACTCTCCGCCTCCGCAAGCGTCTCCGCCGCCCTGTCGGGAAAGAGCTGCTGCTGATTGTCCAGAAAGCACTGCAATACGTCGTCGTCGAATGGATGCATCCTGCCACCCCCTTACTATCCAATTCTATCTACCCACATCATAATACGAACCTGCGTCTGTGTCAACCTTAAAAACGACGGAATCGTTCTCCGGCAGTCGCCCTTTCATGGAGAACACCAAGGTACGCCCCGATCAATAAACCTCTGCTCATTGCATACATTTGACAGTGGGTCGCTAAACCACGTTTTCTTTATTCCATGCCTTTCGATTCTTTGTATCGTCTTTTTATACAGCTCATCTTTCTCTATATCTTGGTCCTTTGCAGCCATATCAAATCTCTCTTCCATTATCATACTGTATATTGAGTACTTAGAATGGATGATAGTATCAAATACTCTTTGAAACATCAGCTTGTCAAAGCTTTCCGAGAGCCTTATTATCTTATTTCCTCCTTTACACCATACCTCTTCGCTGTTTTCTCTTGATTAATCAAAGAACCTTTTCGGAAAAGTGTTCCCAATGTATAAATTTTGAAATATAAGTATATTTTTCCGATTACATGATCTTCAACAACTTAACAGTTCTATAAACCGGAAGCTGCCGCTCAGTTTATAAAATAATCAAATTTTGACTCCACCCATTGAAGAATGCTTTCAAACTCCACACCCGAGGACGTTATATAGTACTCTGAATCAATTTGAACATATTTCTCGTGAAAAGAAACTATGATTTCATCGGCATTTATTACCTTTTCAGAAGGATTGAAGACAATTCGATATAACCAATCATTTTCGTTATCTGTAGGTTCCATTGGAGATTCCATGAGGTCTAAATAAGCAAAAGACCGTATGAAATCTATCTCACTATCCACATAAATGGAGGAACCATCTGGTAGTTCCAGCATTGCTGCCGGGCTGACTTTGATTATGTCCAACAATGTTTTGTCGCTGCTTTTTGAACAACCCGTTATAGAAAACAACAAGACAAACACAATCAGCATGGTAAACAGTCTTTTCATAATACTACACCTCCTCAAACCCCGATTTATATATTTGATTATAAAATCTTAATCAGCCATTTGCAATGTATATTTATAAGTCATTTTCCCACTGGGTACACAATTCCAAAAAAGGAGTTATTAAATCAATTATTCTAATTTCCACTCTTCATTTACCTCACTATCTACAATAACTTTTATTTCATCAACTATTTGCTGAACACTTTTATGATCCGTATTGATAACATAATCACCTTCGTATGGTTTTAAATGCAGCCAGAAAAAAGAACATTCATTTGCGTCTCCACGCTTTTTATGACGTTCACGCAAGGTTTCTTCTGAACAAGTCAAGGTAATGCCAATAACAGAATAATCTTTTGCTGTGATATCTTTTAATATCGCTTCACGAATTGTTTTATCCACAACAACCACCGATGAAAAAAAGACATAATCAAAACTAGAGTTTAAATATGTTGATAACGCAAATGACATTGTTTTATCACCATTTCTCAGTCTCGGATCATCAACCGAAAACGGATTGACACACCATGCCCAATCACCATCAAAATAAGCACTGTTTTCATAAGAAGTAAAAAGTTTCTGTGTCACTGTCGTTTTCCCCACACATGGAGAGCCTGCTATTATAATCAATTTTTGTTTTGACATCAATATTCCTCTCGTTAATCATCTGAAACTCTACAACAATTTGCCTGATTATACCACCTTTATTTCCAATTTTCCACAAAAACACAGGCATAGCCGCCATGCCCCACATTTTTTACCGTTCTAACGACTTCTCAATCTTCCGCTTCTGCCCTTTCAAGTCATTCTGCTTCTAAGATTTCCATGACCACCAGTTCTTTCAGCAGTTCCTTTGTTCTCGTCTCCTTAAGCCCAAGAATATCCGCCATTTCAGATGTTTTATGCCACTCTTTATCATTCATATGAGTTATTATAGCAATGTATCGTGTTATCGTTTTCTCAGATAATCTTTTTGCGCCTATTTCTTTTATTTTTTCAAGGAAACCTTCGCCGTCTTTATTAGAAATATCTCCTAAATCGGCAGTCTCCTCCGCATGATCCAAAAACGCCGGATGAATCGGAATCCTGATTCTTGTGGCCCTCCTATCCTCGTCCGTAAAAAACTCGGCCCGCGGCGAACCATTCTTTTTCAATTCTTCCTGAATGGTAGGGATTCCCGTCGAATGGCCTTCCGACAGCTCCAATTCTTTCAAAAATTCCCCCAGCCTCCTATTACGATAATACCTTGAAACAAAACGCCTGCCCTCGGATATTGTTTTGTCGGAATTCGACCTGTCAATCCCCGGAAAATTCATAATATTAATGCAGTCCGGCTCAATCTCTATCGTAACAGGCTCATGGTTCCGCCTTCTGTCATCTTACAGCAGTTCCAAAAGCTCCAAGGGATGTCCAATCACCGCGTCCGCGCCGCCCTCTTCCAGCTCCTTCCGGTCCCGGAAGCCCCATAAAGCCCCTACGGTAAAGGCCCCGGCGCCCTTGCCCGTCTTCATGTCCGTGGCCGTATCCCCCAGATACAAAATATCCGCCGCCGTCAGTCCAAGCCGGTTTAAAATCTGAAAAACCCCTTCCGGGCTTGGTTTGATGGGCACATTGTCCTTCTGGCCCTGAATGACGTCAAAATACCCCTTTCCAAATAAGGCTTCGATTACGTTGACCGTCTCCGCGTGAGGCTTGTTGGAAAGCACCGCAATCTTCGCCCCCCGCTCCTTCAGCGCCGCCAGAAGTTCCCGAATGCCGTCGTAGGGGCGCACCTGATACATGCAGTTTTCCCGAAATATCTCCCGGTAAAGGGCAAACGCCTCCTCAAAATGGGAAAGCTCAGTATCGCCGCCCGCTGCCAGCACACGTTTTATCAAATTTGCCGCCCCGTCTCCCACGAAATATTTATACTGCTCCACGGAAAAAGGCCCGTATCCGAAGGCGGCGGCCGCCTGATCCGCACAATATTTTATGCTGTGTATGGAATCCGAAAGGGTTCCGTCCAAATCAAATATGACTGCTCTCTTCTCGTTTTTCATCTATCCAATCCTTTATTTCCTGATAGAGCCTGCCCACGGGCAGACCCACCACATTATTGTAATCGCCCTCCACGCCCTTGATATATCTGGCGCAGAGCCCTTGAATTCCATAGGATCCCGCCTTGTCCATGCAGTCCCCGGAGGCGGCATAAAAAGAAATCTCCTCCTTTGTCATGGGATAAAAGGATACCTTCGTCCTCTCATGGAACGTCCGCCGCAGTACCTGCCGGATTCCGGCCTTTTTCTCCGGGCTTCCTTCCTCCCCGGCCTCTTTCTCTGGGCTTCCTTTTGCTCCGTTCTCTTCCTCCCGGCTTCCTTCCGCTCCGTTCTCTTCCTCTCCGGTTCCGCCGCCCCAAGTCCAATAGAGCAGAGTCACCCCTGTATACACTTCATGGCATCTGCCGGAGAGAAGGCCCAGCATCTGGGCCGCTTCTGTCTCGTCCGCAGGCTTCCCAAGAATCCGTCCGTCTATGGACACCGCAGTATCCGCGCCGATAATCAGCACATCCCCCCTGTATGCGTTTTCTTCCCCTTCCCATATCCGGCTTTGAATCTCCCTCAGCACCGCCCCCGCCTTCTGTCCCGATAATTCTTCCACCATGGCTCCCGGCTCTGCGGCGGTCGCTTTTTCTTCCACATTGCTCACTTTGACCTCAAAATCAAGCCCGATCTGCGCAAGCAGCTCCCGCCTGCGGGGAGACGCCGACGCAAGTATTATTTTTGTCCGCTTCATCCTCATTCCTCGATTTCATTTCCCCCTACTGCTCATGATGCGTCTCCGGAATAAACACCCTTGTCTGCGCCGCTTCTTCCCCGGCCGCCGCCTTCGCCTCCGCGATTGCCTCCTTGCAGAAAACCTCCTGAGACTGGAACGTATGTTTTCCCCGTCTGTCCTCCTTCTCATAGGTCCCGTCGCTTTGCAGCACGGAAGCCTTCACATTATCCCGAAGCTGGCACTGTAGAATGTGCAGCAGCTTCTCCTTCAATTCCGGCCGGTCCACCGGGAAGAGAATCTCCACCCGACGCTCCAAATTCCGGGGCATCCAGTCCGCGCTGCTGCAGTAAATCTCGTAATGCTCGTCGTTTTCAAAGTAGAATATCCTGCTGTGTTCCAGAAAATTCCCCACAATGGAGCGCACCGTAATGTTTTCACTGACGCCCTTGAGGCCCGTCTTCAGACAGCAGATACCGCGCACAATCAAATCAATCCGCACCCCCGCCGCGCTCGCCTCGTAAAGAGCGGCAATCACATCCTTGTCGCAGAGAGAATTCATTTTCGCAATAATACGCGCCGGCCTGCCCGACTGAGCGTATTTTTTCTCCCGTTCAATCAAATATAAAAATTTATCCTTCAGCCACAGGGGCGCAAGGGTCAGCTTATTCCACACAAGGGGTTCGGAATAGCCGGACAGCATGTTAAACACCGCCGTGGCGTCTTCCCCGATGGCTTCGGAGCAGGTAAGCAGTCCTATGTCCGTGTATAGCTTGGCCGTGGCGTCGTTATAATTTCCCGTTCCCAAATGTACGTACCGCCTTATGCCGTCCTCTTCCCGGCGCACCACCAAGGTGATCTTGCTGTGAGTTTTCAGGCCCAGCAGCCCGTAAATCACATGGCATCCCGCTTTTTCCAGCATTTTGGCCCATACGATATTGTTCTCCTCGTCAAAACGCGCCTTCAGCTCCACCAAAACCGTCACCTGTTTGCCGTTGTCCGCCGCCTGCGCAAGCGCCGCGATAATCGGGGAATTTCCGCTGACACGGTACAAGGTCTGCTTGATGGCAAGCACTTCCGGGTCCTTGGCAGCCTGACGGATAAAATCCACCACCGGTTCAAAGGTCTGATATGGATGATGCAGCAGAATATCGCCTTTTTTGATTTCATCAAAAATCACACAGCCGGGGGGCAGCTCGGGCACCTGCTGAGGCGTAAACTTCGGCGCCTTTAAATGTGGAAAACCTTCCAGACCGTACAGCTTCATCAGCACGGTCAAATCCAACGGGCCGTCTATGGCGTAGATATTCTCCTCTTCGATGCGAAGCTCCTCCTTCAGTATCTTCAAAAGCCGCTTATCACAGCCCGCCTCCACCTCCAGCCGGATGGCTTCTCCCCTCTGACGCTTTTTTACCTGCTTTTCGATTTCCTTTAACAAATCCGCCGCCTCATCCTCCGCAATGGTCAGATCCGCATTGCGCATAATCCGAAACGGATAGCTGCAGACGATATCGTTGCTTAAGAACAGCTTCTGCATATTCCGTTCTATGATTTCCTCCAGAAGAATCACCTTCTGTCCCCGGCCCTCCGTGGGAAGCTGCACGATGCGGCTGAGCACCCCGGGCACCTGAACCGTGGCAAATTCCAATTCTTCTTTGCTGTTCTTCTTACGCACAAGAGCCGCAATATTTAAGGTTTTATTTCGTATCAGCGGAAACGGCCGGGAAGAATCCAGCGCCATGGGGGTCAATACCGGATAGACGTTTTCTTCAAAGTATTTGTCCACAAAATCCGCCTCTTCCTCCGTCAAATCCTCATGTCTGGCGATCATCCGCAGCCCGTTTTGATGAAGCTGAGGCACAAGGCATCGGTTATACGTGGAATATTGCAGCTCCACCATCTCATGGATGACTTTATTGAGCCGTTCCAGCTGTTCGGCGGGAGTCAAACCGGAGATATCCTGCTTCTGATACTTCTCATTTACCATATCCCTCAGAGACGCCACCCTTATCATAAAAAACTCGTCCAGATTCGACGCGGTAATGCTTAAAAATTTTAATCTTTCAAACAGAGGGATACTTTTGTCTCTGGCTTCATTCAGCACTCTATGATTAAACAGAATCCAGCTCAATTCCCTGTTTGTATAGTATTTCGGATTTTGAAAATGAATTTCACCCATAATAATCATCATGCCTTTCCGCGGCCTGCGGGCCTTCTCCCATGGAAACCATGAACCCTGCGGCGCTTGATTTCCTTCTTTTTTCAGCCCCGGCGCCCTAAAATATTTTCCGCTGCTTCAGCACAGGTTCTATGCTGAACACTTCCTGAAAAAATTCTCCCCGTCTCTCAAAAAATCCCTTTTCCAGAGTGATGTCCTCCTGCGTATCCACGGTGAGTATCAATTTGTTTTCCTGAAGGACTGCTTTCAGGCCCTTCAGCTTCTGCTTGTGGCTTCTGTCCAGACCGCTTGCCATGCGAAGAATCGCCGTCAGCTTCGCCACCACCAGAAACGACGCCCTGTCCATGTCCGCCGCTCCCGACCGCTGCCAGTCATAGTTAAAGCTGCTGTGGTTGAATCTGACCACATTAGCCACAATTTCCCTCTCCAGATGGGACAGCCCGATAATTTCCGTGGCCATGATAATCTGGTAGGAGGTCTCCCCGATATTGATCATGCTGACATATTTTCCGCAGTCATAAAGGATTGCGGCCAGCCGCAGATAGAGGCGCTCCCGTTTCCCCAGCCCATGCACCTTTTTCATGCTGTCGAATATGGTGGTGGTAATATTTTCCAGAGTCTCGGAGCGTTTCTTGCTGCCCATGTAGCGCTTGCTGATATTGATGGCGCACGCCACAATATCCTGTTCAAAGTCATGTTCTCCCCGGAACATTTTGATTTTCTCCGCATATTCGTAGGCAATGCCGTCGCAGAGGGTCACGCCGGGAGCCCAGATATGCTGCACGCCCATCAGCTCCGCGATATTTCTGGTGAGCACGGCGCTGATAAACACTAACGGCACCCTCTCCTCGGGGATATCCATAAAATGTGCCGTCTGGGCGGGACTTTTGGAGCGAAGCATCTCCATAAACGACTCGAAATCCGATTCCTCCAAAACCAGCTTCCCCTCTTTGCCCCGGACGCGCACCACCCAAGGGGAGATATATTCGTCGATCACAATCAGGTTCCGAATCTCGCGGTCCTTCAGATACAATTTCTTATAGGTGCCCAGCTGGGCCTGCGCCATCTCACCGATTAGGCTTTCCGTGCGGAAGCTTTTGGGCGCAAAACGATTCAGGTAATCCTGAACCCGCAGAACGCCCAGACGAAGATTCTGGGTGGATACCAGCGTGTCGTTGTCAAAGAGAGACAGCTGGATGCTGCCGCCGCCGATATCCAGAATCGCCGTTTTCTCCTCAATGATTTTACGGAAGCTCTCCCCCTTGGAAGCGGCGGATTTGTAATCCAGAAAGCGCTGCTCGGAATTGCTTAGAATTTCCACCTTGATGCCCGTGCGCTGGGCAATCTGATCCTGAACAATGGCAGTATTCTCCGTCTCCCGAATTGCGCTGGTGCCGTAAGCCCTGTAGCTCTCCACCTTATAAGAATCCATGATCTCGGAGAACTCTATTAACGTCCTGCAGAGTTCATCCATCTTTTCCCTGCTGATTTTGCCCTTTGCAAAAGTGTCGGAGCCCAAATCCAGCCGTCTGCCGATACAATCGATTTCCCGCATATTGTTTTTTCCGGAAAATTCAAATATTTTCATGGTCAGCTCATAGCTTCCCACATCTATGGCGGCAAAAGTCCTGATATTCATAATGTTTCTCCTATTCCAGTTCCGTTCCTGCATTACAGCGCCCCTAGGGGGAAGAAAAATTCATCTGTAAAAGCTCAGCTGAATTTTCCTTCCGGGCGCTTTCATTCCGGAACTGTTTTATAGTTCCGTTCCTGCATTACAGCGCCCCTAGAGGGAAGAAAAATTCACCTGTAAAGGCTCAGCTGAATTTTCCTTCCAGGCGTTTTCATTCCGGAACTGTTTTATAGTTCCGTTCCTGCATTACAGCGCCCCTAGAGGGAAGAAAAATTCATCTGTAAAGGCTCAGCTGAATTTTCCTTCCGGGCGTCCACCGGACGCCTTGCGCTCTCATTCCGGAACTGTTTTACAGTTCCGTTCCTGCCAGATAATCAATAAACTGCTGGGCGGTTCTGCCGGAAAGGCCGCCGTGGGAGAGTTCCCACTGGTTCGCCCGAAGCAGAAGCTCTTCCTCCGGCATTTGGATGGCGCATTTCTGTGCCAGAGCCTTGACAATGCCCTGAAACTGCTTCTTATCCGGCGCTCCGAAATAAATTGTCACGCCGAAACGGGACACCAGCGACAGCTTCTCCTGAACCGTATCCCCCGTGTGCATGTCCTGCCGGATTTCCTCCTTGTCGCCGTAATTTTCTTTGATGAGGTGGCGGCGGTTGGAGGTGGCGTAGATGAGCACGTTGTCCGGTTTTCGCTCCAAGCCCCCTTCGATGACGGCTTTCAGGTATTTATACTCAATCTCAAATTCCTCGAAGCTCAAATCGTCCATGTAAATGATAAACTTATAATTGCGGTTCTTAATCTGGCTGATCACCTGATTTAAGTCCTGAAACTGGTGCTTGTAAATTTCGATGATGCGCAGCCCCCTGTCATAATATTGATTGGCAATGGCTTTGATGCAGGAGGATTTTCCGGTGCCCGCGTCTCCATACAAGAGGCAGTTGTTGGCCTTCCTGCCCGCGACGAAAGCCTCCGTATTGTCAATCAGCTTTTGTTTCGCCAGCTCATACCCCACCAGATCGTCCAGACTTACATGGGCGATATTGCGGATGGGTTCGATGCATACGCCGGACTGCCCCTCCCCCAAACCGTCCCCATGGACAATGCGGAAGGCCTTGTGCAGTCCGAATTTTCCCACGCCGTACTCTTTGTAGAACCTAGTCAGGTCGGCCTTCATCTCCTGCGCCGTATGGTCATGGCTGAACTTCTCGGCCAGCTCGCAGATGCGCCCGCAGATTCTGGCATTGTAAACCGTACTTCTCCTGCGGCCCGGGCCGTCCGCCGCTCTTCCCGTGCCGCCTTCCTTCCCGCGGCCCGTTGGGCAGTTTCCGTCAATGGAACAATTCCCGCCGGTACCACCGCTTATGCGGTTATCCGTTCCGCCAATACTGCCGCTTATACCGTTTTCCGCTCCGCAGGCACTATTTTCCCTTTGGGCGCTTTCATCGCTGTGGCAGTATGTTTCTATCATAGAAAATTCCCTGACATGAAGGCTCTCACAAAGCGGCCCAAAGTCATAATCATAGAATTCTTTGAAAATCTCCATATCATGAAGCACCGCGTCGTTGATGGTTCCCTCTATCTCCCCGCGGATTTCGCAGGCCCAGCTGTAGCTGTTCTCATTATTCACCAGCAGATTCACCAGATAGCAGTGCCAAAGATTCCCATGAAAGCCATAGACCCCCGCCAGCTCCACCAGCCTGTGAATGCAGTCATACAAAAGCCCCCGGGCCTGCCGCAAATCCTCCGCCTCGGCTTCTGCGCCGCTCTGCCCGGCTCTCAATCCCCCTGCCTTGGCTCCTGCGCCGCTCCGTTTGGCTCTCAATTCCTCCGCCCCGGCTTCCTCTTGCGTCTTTCTCTTCCCCTCCGCCTTTTCAAAATATGACATAAGCCCGGCCATGTCGCGCAGAAGCTCTCCGTCCTCAAATGTCCTGTATACAATCAATTCCTGTTCTCTCATCTCAATAATTCCCCAATATCTTCATATTCCGCGCTTCGTCCCGCAGTCCCCTCAGCGCGTTCTTCACGGCGCTGTCCGCCAGATTTCCCTCAAAATCTATAAAAAACCGATATTCCCAATTTCTGTCCTCCACGGGCCGGCTCTCTATTTTCGTCATGTTCAGATGATTATAGATAAAGTGGGACAGCATATGGTAAAGCGAACCGCTCTCATGGGGTATCTCAAAGCAGATACTGACCTTTTTGGCGTCCTTGCGGAAAATTTTCTGATTGGTCACAATAATGAACCGGGTGGAATTGGTGCCGGAATGATTCACGCCCTTCTGCAATACCTGCAGCCCGTAAATCTGCGCCGCATGCTCCCCCGCAATGGCGGCCTGCGTCCTGTCCTGTTCGTCCGCCACCTTCTTCGCCGCGAAAGCATTGTTCTGCATGCTGATCTGCCGCCAGTCATGATTTTCCAGATACTTGGAGCTCTGCATCAGGGACTGGGGATGGGAATAAACCGTTTTTATGTCCTCTATGGCCGCCCCGGGAACACCCAGAAGACAGTGTTCAATTTTGATAATCTGCTCTCCCACTATATAATTTTCATATTCCTGAAGCAGATCATAAATTTCATTCACTATGCCCGCAGTGGAATTTTCTATGGGAAGCACCGCGAAATCCGCGCTTCCCTCCTCGATGGCGCTCATGGCATCCCGAAAAGTATCCACATGAAAGCTGTCCACCTGCGCGCCGAAATACCGCATCATGGCCGCCTGAGAATAAGCGCCCTCCGCCCCTTGGAACACCACCCGGGCCTTCTTGGTATCCAGAGCGTCCACGCCGATAAAGGGCAGCTTCCCCTGACTTCCCTTTTCCGTCAAGAGCTGATACTGCAGCTTTCTGCTCATGGACATAATCTGCTCGAAAAGCTCCTTAATCCCCATGCCGTTGAACTCGTTATGAGTCAGGGACTGAACCTTTGCCAGCTTTTCCGCCTCCCGCTGTCTGTCAAAGACCTTTTTTCCCGTTTCGATTTTATATTCCGCCACCTGCCTGCAAATCTCCATCCGCTGTTCATACAGCTCTACAATCCGGGCGTCTATCACATCCAGCCTCTCCCGCAATTCGCTTAACTCCATTTCCCGGCTCCTCCTTTTGTCGCGAAATTCTTCCTTCTCTTTTGATATTATCTTCCCTTTGCCGGCTGGTCGGCCCGCTCTCCCTCAACCGCCGGTCATACATATCGCAAGCCCGACGAATCGCCGCAGCTTTTATATCTTTTTTCTATCTTATACCAAAACAATCTTGATAGCAAGTAAAAAGGGGTGTAAAATAGAAATATACAGGAACTAACAGGAAAGGAAAAATGAATATGAAAAAATCACTGAAAATCATCTTGGGCGTTTTGGCGGCCCTTATTCTTATCTCCGGGCTGGCTTTGTCGTATCTCATGAATCGTGTTGTCATGAATCCTCCCGGAACCGTGGGCAATACCGGGGGCAATCTCTATAATAACGGCATGTTCTGCGAATACGACGGCACAGTTTATTTCGCCAACTCTTTCCCCAACGGCGGCCTCTTTGCAATGTCCCCCGACGAAAGCGATATTCGCAGGATCAATCACATGGATGTCCGCAATATTCTGGCCGGAGGAAGATATCTATATTATTATCAGTCCGGCAGTCTGTCCAATGAGGTGGGTTTCAGCCAGCTTCCGGGAATGAAATCCTTCAATCGCAGCAAATTGGACGGCACCGGCGACACCGTCCTTTCAAGAGACCTTGTTTCCACCGGACAGCTGGTTGACAGCCATCTATATCTGATGACCTCCACAGGCACCGAAAACGCGCTTGTCAAGGTAAAAATCGACAAGTCCGAGGAAACGGAGCTGACAAAAAGCGTCATCACCCCGGCCTGCGTGGTGAACGGTTCCATATATTACAGCGGATATTCCGATCATTATCTCCACCAGTTAAACACCTCCTCGGATACGGACTTCGTCGTATGGGAAGGAAACATATGGAATCCCATTGTGGAGGGAGATTATGTCTATTACATGGATGTGGCCAATAATTACAGATTATGCCGCTATTCCCTGACACTGCAGGAGGTCCAAGTGCTGACGGAAGACAGAATCGACTGTTTTAATGTGGGCGGCGGCTATATTTATTATCAGAAAAACGACGCCGACTATCCTGAACTCAAATTCATGCTGCCGGACGGCAGCAATGTACAGAGAGTGGCGGGGGGCAATTTTACCCATATCAATATCACTTCCCGATATGTTTATTTCCAGCTTTTCGGAGATGACAAAACCATATATCACTCCCCTCTGGGAAGCACCGTCTACGAAATTTTCAGCGCCGCCAAAGACGCGGCTTACAACACAAAGGATTAATTTAAACGCGTGGAGCCGTATTTTATCAAACCCTCTATTCTTCAATATGGTCCTGTCCCTGACTGAGTATGGTAACAATATGGGAATCTGCCAGCGAATAAAATATTGTCTTGCCCTCCCGGCGGTTTTTCACCAAATCCATCTGCTTCAATATCCGAAGCTGGTGGGAAATCGCCGATTGGGACATGCCAAGCACCGCCGCAATATCATACACGCACATCTCGGCGCTCAGCAGCACATACAGAATTTTCAGGCGTGTCCCGTCCCCAAATACCTTGAAAAACTCCGCCAGATTCTGAAGCTCCTCCTCCGGGGGCATCTTCTCGTCTATCAGCCTCAACGTTTCCTCATCCACATGAATATATGTGTTTTCTTCCATGGAATGGTCTTTTTCCATGGAATGCCTTTCTTCCATGGAATGCTTTTCTTCCATCATGTCCTCTACCTCCCGGCGATAACCTCGCCCTGCTGTCGGCGGCCGCCTGCGCTGTTCTGCTCTTGCCCGCACCTTCCTTCCGCACCATTTTCCCGGCAGCTCCCTTCTGTGTACGGCCCAGAGCCGCAGGGCCGAACTGCCGCATCCTGCGGCTCATTCATTCTCCTGCCAGAATTCCTTCATTCCCTCCGTCATAACCAGTTCCCCGTCCGCCAGAATAAACAAAGCCTCCGCGCCATAGGCCTGCGCAAGCTCCGCCCCCTTTTTAGGGCCTAGGATAAAACACGCCGTGGAAAGCCCGTCTCCAAGCATACCGTCCTTGGACAGAATCGTAACTCCCCGCACGCCGCTGTCCGCCGGATATCCGGAAGCCGGATCCAAAATATGATGATAACGCACGCCGTCCGCTTCCACATATCTCTCATAATCTCCGGAAGTGGAAACACACCACTGCCCTTTCAGAGACAATACTCCCATGCAGGCGGAGGTATCAAAGGGATTGGCAATCCCAATCCTCCAGTTGGTGCCGTCCGGTTTCTCTCCATAAGTCAGCACACTTCCCCCCACCGATATCACCGCCCCCGTAATGTCCGGTTCCTTTTCCAGAAGAGCGCTTATCTTCGTCAGCGCAAATCCCTTCCCCACGGCTCCGAAATCCAGCCCCATTCCATCCGGCAGAAAGAGAGTCTCCCCTTCCAGCTTCAGCTTTTCACTTCCGCAGTATTCCAGCAGCTCCTTCAGGCTTTCGGCGGAAGGCGCATGAAAGTCCTCCCCTCCTTCCGCGCTCCACCCATCCATATTCCAAGCCTTCGTCAGCGCGCCGATGGCAATATCAAACGCGCCGTCGGAAGCTTTGGATAACTCTATGCAGTCTGCCAGCAGCCCAGCCAGCTCCTTTGACAAAGGATACCCCTCCGCGCTGCCTGCGGAAGCATTTACCCGATACACCTCGGACGTTTCCAAACGCCATGAAAGCCTCTCCTGCTCCAGTTCGTTCAAAAGCTTCATGGTCTGTTCGGAAAACGTCCGCGCCGTGGTTTCTCTGCCGGAATAAATTCCCTGCCTTACCACGGTTCCCATAGCGGTATCCACGTAATTTTGGCTTGTCCGGTCTGCGCCGCCGCATCCGCCGCACAGCAAAGCCGCCGCACAGATAACTGCCTTCCAAAAAAATTTCTTCATTTTTTCATCCCTTTTTGTTATACTGGATACATCATAACGGCGCGAAAGGAGACATATTTTGAATGCTGTCAGGTCAAATTACAGAAATGCGGTACTCATTGCAGGCTTTCTGCTTCTGAGCGTTTTGGGCAGCCTCATTTTCCTGCTGTTTCCACGCCCGGAGGGAGCGGAATATATTGCGGACATTTATCAAAACGGCGCGCTGATTCGGAGCATTCCCCTTTATGAGACGCCAAAAGCCTATCGCTTCACCTTGGAAAGCGAAAGCGGCGGCGTCAACGAAATCGAAGTCAGGCCCGGCGGCATCGGCATTGTCTCCGCAGACTGCCCGGATAAAATCTGCGTCAGTCAGGGTTTTATCCATGATTCCAAGCTTCCCATTACCTGCCTGCCCAACCGCCTTGTCATCCGGCTTAGGCCTGTGCTTGACGACGGAACGGAACCCGATATCATAGCATATTAACCCCTCCCTCACAGAAAGGACTTCCCATGGAGATCAAAAAGCTTGCTTCTCTGGCTCTGTTTACAACGCTGTCTCTGGCCGTCTACGCCGCGGAAAGCGCCGTTCCTCCCCTAGTTCCCCTTCCGGGAATCAAGCTGGGCCTTGCCAATATCGTCACTTTGATACTGCTTCGTCATTTTTCCTGCAAAGACGCCCTTCTTGTGCTGTCGGCAAGAATACTGCTGTCAACCTTTTTATTCAGTCAGGCCATGTCTCTGATCTACAGCCTTGCAGGCGGTTTTTTAAGTCTCTTGGTCATGGCGTTCACCCTGAAGCTGCTGTCCCAAAAAACTTCTTTTCTGGCGGGAGCCATGGGCGGCCTTGCCCATAATATCGGTCAGCTGGCAGCGGCCTATGCGCTCACCGCTTCCCCCGGCGTCCTTGCCTATCTGCCCCATTTGATTCTGGGCGGCGTCCTCACCGGACTTTTTACCGGGCTGTGCGCCTCTCTGAGCGAAAAATACCTCATACCGCATCTAAAGAAAGGATAACCGAAACAGATATTCACACACGGCCCAATTCCCGCAGAAGCTCCGATACCATTTTCCCCGAAGCCGGATGACGCAGATAAGGCGCTATGCTGCCAAGGGGCTTCAGGACAAATTCCCGATTCTGCAGATCCGGGTGGGGAATCACCAGATCATCGCTTTCATAAATCAGCCTGTCGTAAAACAAAATATCCAAATCCAGCGTCCTCGGCCCCCAATGCACCTTTCTTTCCCGGCCCGCGGCTTTTTCTATCCCATGCAGCGCCTCCAAAAGCTCCTCCGGATTTAAAATGGTCTCTATCTCCACGGCGCCGTTCAGGAAATCCTCCTGCTCCACCCCCCCATAGGGCCTTGTGACAAGGTATTCGGAAACCCTGCGCACCTCGATCGAAGAATGGGCTTCCAAAGCCTTGACGGCATCCCCAAGATATTTTTCCCTGTCCCCCATATTGGAGCCCATCCCTAAATACACCCGATGCCACCCTCTATGCGCCTTTAACGACACCGCCTCAAACGGCAGCCCTATGGGGGCGGAGGGTTTCACGATTTCCAAATCAAGCTCTGAAATCCTTCGATATTTCAGCAGAATGGCCTTGGACAGCTTCTCCGCCACGGCTTCCAGCAGCAGGCAGGTATTGTCCCGCATCCACCTGTCAATAAAATGGCATACCTCCCCATAATCCACCGTGTTCTCCAGCGCATCCGCCGCTCCTGCGCCATGGATATCCAAATACAGCACCCCGTTGACATAAAATGTCTGTCCGTCCCTTGTCTCCTCTGGGTACACTCCGTGATGCGCAAACACTTCCAGCCCGTCAATGTGAATTTCATCCTTTGCCCACTCCGAATACATCCGCTTTTCCCTCCTGATTCCGGTTCCCGTTCGTTACGTTTTCGGTACTCTATGAGCGGCTCCTTTCTGAATTTAAAATTGCCTCCGTCATTTTCACCGCCCTGACATTTTCCTTAACATCGTGAACCCGCACAAACATGCAGCCCTTCATAACCGCCATCACCGTTGTGGCCAGCGTGCCCTCCACCCTTTCGTCCGCAGGCAGATTCAGCGTCAGGCCAATCATGGATTTGCGGCTGCACCCCAAGAGCAGAGGATATCCCAATTTTTTCAATTCCTCAAGACGGTTGACTGTCTCAAGATTTTGTTCATAGCTTTTGGCAAACCCCACCCCCGGGTCAAGGATCATCTTCTCCCGGCCGATTCCGGCCTCTTTCGCCAGCCGTATGCTCTCCTTCAAATCATTCCTTACTTCCTGCCAGAAAGAGCCATATTCCGCATTTTTACGATTATGCATCAGACAGCAGGGGAGACCGCTCTTCGCAATCACTTCCGCCATTCTGCCGTCGTATTTCAGTCCCCAGATATCGTTAATCAAATCCACGCCCGCCGAAATTCCCGCACAGGCCACCCGGAATTTGTAAGTATCCAGCGAAACAGGCACATCAAAGGCCGACTTTACCGCCTCTATCACAGGCAGTACACGGGCGGTCTCCTCTTCGTCGTCTATCAGCGTATAGCCGGGCCGGGTGGATTCCCCTCCGATATCGATGATATCCGCCCCTTCCGCCAGCATGGCCTCCACATGTCGAAGCGCTTTGTCCCTCTCGTTCCACTTCCCTCCGTCAGAAAAAGAATCCGGCGTCACGTTCAAAATCCCCATCACATAAGTATGGCCTTCCGTCACAAATTCTCTGTTTCCTATTTTCATTCCGCGCCTCCCGTCCGAAATCCACATGTTCTTTACATTCCCTTTTCAAGCCCGTATTCTCCGCCGGAGTGCTGGGACGTCCTTTATACCGCAGGCATCGCCGCAGCCGTCCGCTAAGGAACCATGGATTTCTGTCTCTGTCTTTCATCTTCAATATCGGAGGACAAGATTCTTTTGCTCTTCGCCCCAATGACAATCCTGCCGGGCCGGGCATAAAAAGCACGGCCGGCCGGCCTTATCCGCTCGGTATAACACATTGGCCAGATTCTGTCCTTTCACTCCTGCCCGATTTCTCTCTTCCGCTTCTTGGCCCCGATGAGAAATAATGGCTTCCACAACAGCCTCCGTCTCTTTCCGGTCAAAGCCGCAGTCCGGAAGAATCTTCGACGCCAGCGCCGCTCCGGCCTTTTCATGGGAAATACCGTCGGAATACTGTAAATGCCTTCCCAGATCATGCAAAAGCGCCGCCGCATAGAGCAGCTCCTCTTCTATTCCCAGCCGCTCCTCCAGATTGATAATTCTTGCAATTCTGGCCACATCCAGAAAATGCGCCAAATCATGCCTGCAGAACCGCCTCTCCGCTTCCCAAGCCATATTTTGATTCAAATTTTCAACGAATAATGTATGCTTTATGATATTATCTATCCGCTCCAATGGATTCTGCCTTTCCTGACTAGAACATTTTCTTTGCGCAGCTTCTCTGTGCCCCGGCCCGCTTCCCGCCTATTCCATATGAATCATATGAAGCACCCGATCCTGCAGCACCGGATTGTTTTCAAAAATCCCTCTTGCGGCAATGGTAAGCGTTCGGCTTCCCGGCTTCTTAATTCCCCTCATGGTCATACACATATGCTCCGCTTCCAGAACCGTCATAACCCCCTGAGGCGCAAGATGCGTCATGACGGCATCCGCAATCTGCCCTGTCATCTGTTCCTGTATCTGCAGCCTTCTGGCATAGACCTCCACCGTCCTTGCCAATTTGCTCAAGCCAAGCACTTTCCCGTTTGGAATGTAAGCAATATGAGCCTTTCCATAAAATGGCAGCATATGATGTTCGCACATGGAATAAAAAACGATGTCCTTTTCCAGAACCATCTCGTTATGTTCCACCGTAAAGACCTTGGACAAGGGTTCCGACACGTCCGCGTCCATCCCCGCGAAAAGCTCCGTGTACATTCTGGCAACCCTGTCCGGGGTTCCACGCAGACCTTCCCTCTCCGTATCCTCTCCGATTCCTTCCAGCAGCAGCTTCACGGCATGTTTGATTTTATCCTGATCCACCATTTTAATACGCTTCCTTTCCTTTTTTGAAGCAGTTTTATCTCTTGAGACAGACTTATCGATTGTTACCCGGTTTCATCTTTATGAGGCCGTCTCATTTTTTGAACATGTCTCAACCTTTGAGGGCCTCCTGTCTTTTTAAAGCCCTCGCATCTTTTCAAGGCCGCCTTCCTCCTCGGTTTTCAGACGCATCCTGCGTTCGTCTTTCCAGAATTTTCATGAGTCTTCCCAGAAAAGACAGGGAGCCGAAGGCGATAATGACGTCGTTCTTATCTGCCAGAAGATAGCTCATCTCCACCGCTTCCTCCAGACTGTCGGCCGCCGTCACTTTGGGATGTACCAAAGCAATCTCCTGCGCAAGCTCATAGGCCGGCATGGCTCTGGGATTGTCCGGGGCGTTCACAGTGATATACTGATCCGCCAGAGAATGGGTCAGCGAAATCATCTTCCCATAGTCCTTATCCCTCAATATTCCCATAATATATATAATTCTCCGATTTGTAAAATAAAATTTCACGGACTGGACCAGCCGCTTCGCAGCATCCTCATTATGGGCGCCGTCCACAATAAAATAAGGCCTTCTGCCAGCCACCGTAAACCGCCCCGGCCACTTTGCATCCAGTAATCCTTTGCGCAGCTTCCGCTCCTCCACGGGAAATCCTCTGTCCCCAAGAGCAGCCAGAGCTTCCAGAGCCAGCGCCGCATTCTCTATTTGGTACTGCCCCGCCAGAGATATCTCCAATTTCTGAAAGCCGCCATAGTCAAACTGCTGTTTTTCCAGACCATAACGGACATGTTCTGCCTCTCCCGCATCCGCAGGAAAGAGAGGGCACCCTAACGCCTTGGCTTTTCGGACAATGACTTCCATCACCTCCGGCTTCTGCTTCATAGTCACCACAAAACACCCTTTTTTAATGATTCCCGCCTTATGCTCCGCAATCTCTGTCAGCGTCCCGCCCAGAAATTTCATGTGATCCATGCTGATGGAACAGAGCACTGCCAAGCAGGTATTTTTCACAATGTTTGTGGCGTCAAGCAGCCCGCCCATCCCCGTCTCCAACACCACAATATCGCATTTTTTCTCCCGAAAATACAGAAATCCCACCGCCGTTTCCACCTCGAAAGGCGTGGGATGAGGCAGACCCTCGGCCGCCATCTCGTCGCAGATATTTTTGACCTGTTCCAGATATCGGCATAGAGCTTCTTTGGTAATCATACGGTCATTGACTTGAATTCTCTCCCGATAATCAAACAAAACCGGGGAAATATACCTTCCGACCCGATAACCGCCGCATTTCAAAACAGACGCCATATAAGCGGACACGGAACCCTTTCCGTTGGTTCCCGCAATATGTACGAATTTCAGGTCATCCTGCGGATTGCCCAGCCGCCCGCACAGCTCCCGAATGCCGTCCAGCCCCGGCACTATGCCCAGATGGCTGATTCTTTCTATGTATTCTGCTGCTTCACGCTCTTTCATCCGTCCCTACTCGCTTTCCTTTTTCACCTCCGCGGCAAACCCGGCTTTCCTTCCCCGCATCCGCAAAAAAACCGCAGCTCTTCCGTCTGCCGCCAAAACCTGCATAATTTTCACCCCAAGGGTCATACTACTCTATTGATTACCGGCTTTGTTATCATAACCAAAAGGAGTCTTTCCATGAAACACAGCATCATAGCTTTCGCCAAAAACTTTTTAAAATGCGGCCTCATCGGCTGGTGCATGGAAATCATCTTCACCGCCATGGACGCCCTGCGCCGCAGGGATATGACCTTGATGGGAAACACCTCCCTGTGGATGTTCCCTATCTACGGCTGCGCCGCGCTTCTCTCCCCCGTCAGCCGCCTGCTTCGCAGGAAGCCCGTCTGGATGCGCGGCCTGACTTATATGGGCCTTATTTTCTCCGGGGAATATGTCAGCGGCCGTCTGCTTGCAAAGCACCGGTTCTGCCCATGGGACTACGGCCGCAGCCCTTGGAACGTAAACCGCGTCATCCGTCTTGACTTTGCCCCGTTCTGGTTTGGAGCGGGTCTTCTTTTTGAACGTTTTCTGAGAGGTTCCTCTTCATTTTCTTCATCAGCACATGATATGCCAGCCACAGAAACACCCCGGCGGTAAACCATGCGCTGACATTTGCAAAGCAGACCCCGATGTAGCTCATCATCCTTGCGGCGATAAAGGCAAGCACACATCGGCTCGCCAGCTCCACCACGCCGCCCATCATGGGCATAAACCCGAACCCGCAGCCCTGCAGGGCGTTTCTGAAGATAAATATCATGCCCAGAGGAATAAAAAACGCGCCGCAGACGCCGATATAGATTTTCCCATATTCGGTAATTATCAGGATATCCTCGCTGGCAAACAACGGTATGATATAGGGCAGCGCCGCGTAAATCACTCCATAGATGACCACCGCATACACTGCCGACATAAGATTGGCACACTTCACGCCTTTCTGAATACGGTTTAAGTCATTGACGCCCCTGTTCTGGGCGCAGTAAGTGGCCATGGTAACGCCCATTGCCGCAAAGGGCTGCGTCACCAGCTGTTCCACCTTGCAGGAGACCGAATAGGCCGCCACCGCCATGGTGCCCAGCAGGTTCAGCGCCGCCTGCACCAGAATGGTGCCCACCGCCGTGATGGAGAACTGCAGCGCCATGGGAATTCCCACGGACAGCTGGTTTCTCACGCACTGTCCCTCCAGCCCAAAATGCTCCCGGCCCACATGAAGCGCCGGAACCGCCTTTATGATATAAATCAGGCAGAGCACGCCGGAAAGCCCCTGTGAGACCACTGTGGCGGCGGCCGCTCCCCCCACGCCCATATGCGCATACACAATCAGCACATAATCCAGCACGATATTGACCACGGAAGAGATGAACAACAGCACCAGCGGCACCACGCTGTTGCCGATAGCCCGCAGAATACTGGCCTGCAGATTATACAGCACATTGCAGCAGATTCCCGCGCAGATCACCATGATATACTGTCTGGACATGGCAAAAATATCTTCCGGCGTATTCATCCACCCAAGCAGCGTATCCATGCCCGCCATGCTGACGGCAGTCATAATCACAGTCACAAGCACCGACAGAATCACCGCGCTGCCGATGCTCTTTTTCATGCCTTCCTTATCTCCCGCCCCGAACTTCTGGGCCGTCATCACGGTAAAGCCTGTAGTGAGCCCCTGTGTAAAACCAAGAATCAAAAACACCAGCGAACCGGTGGCCCCCACGGCCGCCAATGCGTCCACACCTACAAAACGCCCTACAATGATGGTATCCGCCATATTGTAGAGCTGTTGAAAAATATTTCCTATAATAATTGGGATGATAAACCGCGCAATCAGCTTCGACGGCGATCCCTTTGTCATATCCAGTTCCATAAAAACATCTCCCGCCCCTTCGTTTCGGCGGCGCGGACAATGGGACAACAGGGCAATGGAACACTGCCCTGACGCTTCCCGTCCTGTCGCATTAAAATATAAGAAAACCGATTATGTATCGCCGTCCTCAAAATCACCGCCGCCGGAACCGATATCCAGCATGTTGACCGTGCGGCGTTTCATCCTGATTTCCTCCGACTGTCTCAGGATAAAATCCTTGATCTCTCTGGAATGCCTGATATGATGCAGAATCAGCTTCGGATGCGTGGTATCCCCGGTGAAGCATGTGACCGTGCCAAGCCCGAACAATTTCTCCCCCAGACTGGCACTGTGCTCCACATCCTGAACCTTATACATATAGCAGTCGTTTTCCACCGTCTTTAACAGACCCTCGTCCATTGTAATCATATCTTCTTTGATGATATATTTGGTAAAAGTAAATGGAAGCCCCAAAAATACCCATCGTTTTCTTTCAATATACTCCATTCTCCGCCCCTTCCTTTCCTATACGGCGACAGCCGTCTCCGCCCGCTTCGCGAACCCTGTAATCATAAGTTCTATTATAGTCAAATATATTTCCTTATGCAAGAGGGGTGTTCTTACTTTCTGCTTTTTTTACGAGGCACGAACGGTATGCCCTTTTATCGCGCTTTTAAGGGGAACAGCATCCCGGCCTCCGCCCGGCCGTTGTACCAGCTGTTCCCCTTATCCCAAACCTTTCTCTCACAAATCGTCTCTGTCCCAAGAACCCGCTTTTCTTCCGGACAGCGCCGTTTTCAGCCGCCGTCCTGCCTTTTCGGAAGTCCGGCCTGCTGCTCTTCTAAAACCGTCTTTTGTCTCTAGCACTTGATTTCCAAATATCCCAGCAGCTTGGACATATCGTATTCTTCCAATACCCCGAGATTAGAGTCATAATATTTTCCGTCAAAGTGTACCAGATAATGGCAGAAGCGTCCCATCTTCTCCATCATGATACAGCACTTGGGCAGAACCGCATCCCTGCCCTCCGTATAATTGATGATATCCGTATGGTCGATGCCGTAATAATTCAACGCGGAAATCATGCGGCCCATGGTTGCCTGCCATTCCCGGCAGTCCATAACGCTGATTACCTCCGCGATGGTAACGCCCGCCAGCATCGCCACGCACGCCTGACCGCACAGGCCGTCCTCGGGCTGAATAATGACGTTCATGCTGTCAATCTTACGGATGGGCTTGTCAAAGCTGTAGGGGCTGTTCTGGTCCATACGGATCAAGGAACCCGTCACATGCAGCAGAATCTTGTGGGACGCCCCAAGCTCCACGCTCACCGCATCCTCATCATTGATATGAATTTCATAATTGCCCTTCTCTTTGGGAAGCAGCTCGCAATCTATCACCTTGTTGTCAAGCACCAGATCCCCCTTAATCACATCCCGCTGCTTGCAGACCTCCCATACGTTAAAGGGAATCTGTATCATATAACCCTTTTCTTTTTTCTCCACCACCGATTCAAAAAAATACCTCATAAATCATTTACCTCCATTCCGGGCCATACCCGATTGTCCTTTCTTTTGTTATATTGTATCAAATTTTACCCCGCTTGAAAACAGTTTTCCATAAAAATTTCTGTCTCCAATTTCCTTCTGCCGCGGTTCATTCCCCCGCCTGCATGGTATCTCCAAATATGCCCAATATCCTGAACGCTTTTAAACGTCCCCAGACCTTCCAAACATTCTCAGGCTTCCGGCTCTTAGATTCCCAAAATAAGCATTGCAAAACGGAAATACAAAATAAGCGACAGCGCGTCCACAATGGTAGTGATAAAAGGACTTGCCATGACCGCGGGGTCAAATCCAAGGCGTTTGGCGCCGACGGGCAGAAGGCATCCCACCAGCATGGCGGTCAGCACCGACGCCGCCAAAGTCAGGCATACGGTCAGGGACACATACACCCCCACCCGGTCGAACAGCATCAGCTTGGCAAAATTTGCCGCCGCCAAGGTCAGACCGCACAAAAACGCCACCCTGATTTCCTTCCAAATGATTTTAGGCACATCCCTATAGGAAATCTCTCCCAAGGACAGTCCTCGAATCACGGTCACGCTGGCCTGTCCTCCCGCATTGCCGCCCGTATCCATCAGCATGGGAATAAAAGCGGTCAGCACCGCATATACGCTCAGCGCTTCCTCAAAAGAGGAAATGATGGCTCCCGTAAAAGCCGCCGAGACCATCAAAAGCAGCAGCCACGGAATTCTTTTCCGGTAAGTCTCTGCCACGGTGGTCTTCATATAGGGTTTGTCGCTGGGCAGAATTGCGGCCATCTTCTCCATATCCTCCGTGGTTTCTTCTTCCATAATGTCCACGATATCGTCCACCGTGATAATCCCCACCAGACGGTTTTCATTGTCAACCACCGGCATGGCCGTGAAATCGTACTTTTTAAATTGTGCCGCCGCCTGCTCCTGATCCATGAGCGTATGAATGGAAATTACATTGTCATTCATAATATCGCCGATAATCTCATCTCCCTGACTGAGCAGCAGATACCGAAGGGCAACGGTCCCCACCAGCCTCCTCTGGGCGTCCAGCACATAGCAGATGTTGATGGTCTCGCTGTCAAGTCCTACGCTGCGGATACGCGCAATGGCCTCGTCCACCGTCAGGCTCTCCTTCAGCGATACATATTCCACCGTCATTATGCTTCCGGCGGAATCCTCCGGATAGCGAAGCAGCTGATTCACCGTCTGTCTTGTGTCCGGGCTGGCGGCTGCCAGAAGCTTCTCCACCACATTTGCAGGCATTTCCTCCAGAAAATCCGCCGCGTCGTCCGCCCACAGATTATCGATGATGCTGGCGGCTTCCTTTTCAGAGAGGGAGCTGATAATCGCCTGCTGGTTCTCCACCTCCAAATAAGAAAAAACATCCGCCGCCAAATCTTTGGGAAGAATGCGGTACACACACAGCATGTCCTCGGACTCTAATTCTTCCATAACCGCGGCGATATCCGCTTCATTAAAATCCGTCAGAGTCTGCCGGATATCCGCATATTTCTTTTCGGCCAGAAGCCCTGCAAGCTCCTCCCGTTCCATTCTCTCCTCCATAGCCCTGCTCCTATTCCTTCTATAATAATTGCTGCCCGCCTCGCTTTCCCTCCTGCGGCATTCTGCGCTGACTGCTGCAGGATACCGCTGCCGACAGTCAGCGCTGACTGTGATATTTTACCGCCGTCGGCAGTCCGCGCTGACTGCAGCATTTTTCCGTCTGCGGCAGTCCGCGCCGCCGGGCCCGCTCATTCTTTGTCAACATAATAGCGGCCCTCGATTTTCTCAAACAGCGCTCTGCCCCCTGTGGCGTCCCCGATGTTTTTTTGCAGAGCTTCCAGCATTGCCGCCGGAACCATCAGCCGCAGCGCCGCCTCTTTTCCATAGTCGCTGGAAAGGGGTTCCAGTCCCGCGTTTCCCAGCAGATACAAAATTTTCCCGATGCCGTTGTAATCCACGGTGACTTTGACCTCATATCCATACCGCATCCTGCCCACGGAACAATTTTTCAGCCCTTCCTTCACCGCCTGCGTATAGGCCCTTACCAGCCCGCCCGTGCCCAAAAGCACGCCGCCGAAATATCTGGTAACAACCACCGCCGCATTGCGGATACCCTCGCCGGTCAATACCTCCAGCATGGGCCTCCCTGCGGTGCCGCCGGGCTCCCCGTCGTCGCTGCACCGCGTCAGCTCCCCCCTTGCACCGATGACAAAAGCATAGCAGTTATGTCTGGCGTCCCAATACCTTTTCTTTCTTTCCTCTATGAATGCCGCCGCCTCCTCTTCGCTTTCGCAGTTCCTCAGCGCGGCGATAAATCGGGATTTCTTCTCCACATATTCTCCCTCGCCGCCTGAAAGCAGCACGCGATAAGAATCATTTATCCTCTCGTCCAACATTTGTTCTCCTTTTCGTATTACTTGGCGGATTCTCCCGCCCTCTCTCCCTGCCCGGCTATGGTAAGCCGCGCCTGCATTGGTACTGCCCTGCGGCTTCAGCCCTCCGAAATTCTGATAAGAATCGAGTCCCCCCTGCGCGTACACAGAAAACTTCTTTTTCAGAATAGCATAATATGTCTAAAATGTGAAACAATTATTAAGATAAACAAGAAAAACTTTATTTACCGGATACTTTTTGTTATAATAGTCAATAACCCCGCCGCGCTGCACTGACGGGCTTACAGCCATGACTTACTGACATGCGCGTCTTACGACGCTGCTTATAGAATGATACATACACGGCAAAAACATTCAGGAAAGAAAGGTGAACGGAATGAATTACGGAAAACAGGGAATCCGCGCCAAACAGAGAGCACTTAATTCCAAGACGGCCAAGTGGGAACGTAAAGTGGGAATTTCCATGGTCAAGCTTATACTGGCCGCCTTCATCGGCGTTATTATCTGCGTCGTCTCCGCGGGCTTCGGCATTTTCAAGGGCATCCTTGCCTCCACCCCCAAAATCCCCTTAGCAGCCGTAGCCGCCACCGGCGAAGCAACCATAGTTTATGACTGCGAAGGAAACGAAATCGATCAATATGTCAACACCAACTCCAACCGAATTCAAATCAACGACATGGATTTGATTCCAAAGCATCTGGCCAATGCCTTTGTGGCCATTGAAGACAAGCGCTTTTACATTCACAAGGGCATCGACTTTGAAGGCATCGGCCGGGCCGGATGGAATTTCATCCTCTCCATGGGCAAGCGGAAGGAGGGCGCCAGCACCATCACCCAGCAGCTGCTGAAAAACACCGTTTTCACCTCATGGACCGAAGAAAACAACAATATGATCAAAATGGTGAAGCGTAAATTTCAGGAACAGTATCTGGCCTTGGAGATTTCCAAATGGTTTTCCAAGGATGAAATTCTCCTGCGATATATGAATGTCATCAACCTTGGCCAGAATACCTTGGGCGTGGAATCCGCTTCCCAGCGGTATTTCGGCAAATCCTGCAGCGAGCTGACCCTGTCCGAATGCGCGGTCATCGCCTCCATCACCCAGAGTCCTACCTATTACAACCCCATTCGCTTCCCGGAACACAATGCGGAACGCCGCCTGAAATGCCTGAACATCATGCAGGAGCTGGAATTTATCACCAAGGAAGAATATGACGAGGCCATCGCGGATACGGAGGCCGTCTATGAACGCATCGGCCTGTACGATACCGACTACAGAACCAACACCAACATCAACGCAGGCTCTTATTTTTCCGACGCGGTATATGAACAGGTACGGGAAGATCTGGTAAATATCGCCGGCTACGATGAGGTCACGGCGGAAAACCTGATGCTTTCCGGCGGACTGCGCATTGAATCCACCATGGATCCGACCATACAGGCAATCGCGGACGAAGAATTTGCCAATCCCGCCAATTATCCGGAAAACGTAAAATGGTATCTGAACTATGCCCTGACCGTTTACACGGAGGACAAACAGCGGGTGAACTTCAGCAAAGAAAACATGATGACATGGTTCAAAACAAATAAGAACGCCTCTTTTAACCTTATTTTCACCTCTCAGGACGCGGCGAACGAAGCCATTGAAGTTTACCGCACCGCCATGCTTGCAAAGCTGGGCGTGGAAGACAAGAAAGATAATTATGTGGAATCCATCTCCATGGTGCCGCAGCCCCAAGCCGCCATGGCGATTGAGGACCAGAAGACTGGCTATGTGGTTGCCATTGTGGGCGGCCGCGGCGTCAAAGAGGGAAGGCGTACTCTGAACAGGGCCACCGTTTCCACACGTTCTCCCGGCTCCACCTTCAAGGTCCTCGCCGCCTTCGCTCCCGCCCTCGACAGCATGGGCCAGACCTTGGCGACTCCTTATATCGACGCGCCGTTTAACTACAATGACGGCACGCCCGTACACAACTGGTACACCAACGGCTATCGCGGCATCAATCCCATCCGGGAGGCGATCCGGGAATCCTTGAACATTATCGCCGTCAAAACCATAACCACCGTGGGGCCTCAGCTCAGTTACAATTACCTGCTGAATTTCGGTTTTACCACATTGACGGACGGAACGACAATCAACGGGAAATTTTATACGGACGTAAACCAGACCCTTGCTTTGGGCGGCCTGACCCGCGGCGTTACCCCTTATGAATTAAACGCCGCCTACGCCGCCATCGCCAACAGGGGCAATTATGTAAAGCCGAAGCTGTATACCCGGGTCACAAACACGGACGGCGACGTCATACTGGACAACACAAAGCCAAGCTCCACACAGGTAATCAAAGAAACCACCGCTTACCTGCTGACGGACGCCATGGTGGATGTAGTCACCACCGGCAACGGAACCATCTGCAACTTCAACAACAAGATGGCAACCGCAGGCAAGACCGGAACCTCCTCCGAATTCCATGACGTTTGGTTCGCAGGATTTACGCCTTATTACACCTGCAGCGTCTGGGCCGGCTATGACAATAACCTGAGCATGAATAATTTCAATCCCGGAAAGGAAACGGATATGGCCAAGACCCTGTGGCGCGCCGTCATGATGCGCGTCCATGAGAACCTGCCCAACGAGCAGTTTGCCATCCCTCAGGGCATTGTTCAGGCGGAGGTCTGCAGCGTTTCCGGACAGCTTCCCGTGCCGGGCCTCTGCCCCACCAAAACGGAATCCTTTGCCGAGGGCACGGTTCCTTATGAAAAATGCAGCGTACATTTTGAAGGCTGGGTCTGCAATTATGACCATCTGCCAGCATCGCCCGACTGTCCGTTCCCTGTGTACAGCACAACGACAGTGCCTCTCATAGAAGATCCTTCCCTGATTCAAGGCTCCACTATGATAATAGAAGGCCCCAACGGAGAGACCACCACCGTCAGGCCCCAGACCTCCTCGCAATGTATGCATAACGCTTCCTTCTTCGCCAACCCGAATTATCAGGAAATCATCAACCAGCAGGGATACGAAATTGCCCTGCGCAACGCCGCGGCCGGAATCACCGGCGGCAGCGAGGACGATGACGACGAGGATGATGAGTAGCAGAAACGAAAGCACACAAAAACAGGCAGGCGCGGAATCCGCCAAACGGACTCCGGCCTGCCTGTATTGTGCTTCCATGGACAGCTTTCTTTCACGGAAGGCTTTCTTTTATGGAAGGCCTTCTTTATAGAAGGCTTTCTTCCAAATAAAGGGCTTTTTTAAGATTACAGTCCCTTCAGCGCTTCTATTTTCTCCTGAAGGTCCTGCACTCCGTTCTGAGCATTTCTAATGGCGGTACACTGCTTTTCAAACGGCGCGTCCGGCACGTCGCTGTACTCCTCGAAATACAGTCTTCCGATTTCCTGATAGTTTTTCTTGATAATCTCCTCACAGGCCGCAATCTGGCTCTTCAGGCTCCCGATTTCCGCCAGTACCCTTGCTTTCTCCGCCACTTCCTTTCCTTTGGCAGAAATGGTTCCCCCCACCTTTTCCAAAAGATCCATATCCTTAACTCCTTTCCGTCTTGTTTCAGTACCTTAAGTATATCGCAAATTCTTCCCTCTGTCTACCTTGCAGAATCATCTATCACGGAAATCAATTTAGCTGACAAGGACCACTTGCGCATATAGAACCTTTTGTGTTATAATAAATTGATTCAATACAAAGGGCGGATTCACAGCTATCCGTACATTACTTTAGGAGGAAATCATGGAACAGCCATTATATACTTCAGTAAAAGTAAACAATGAGATTGAACTTTGTGAGGTTTCAAATCCGGACTGCAAACGTTTCATCGAGAAAGCTCTTTTAGCAGAACGTATTTCCTACTATATTAAATGGTTAAAACCGTCACTGTTTCGTCGGAATAAAAATACCTGTGTCATCTGCGTCAATGACAATTCAAAAGAAATGGCTGAGAATATCATCCGCTCTATCTGCGACGAAAAAGGATATCCCATCAAATTCCTTATGAAGAAATCTCATAACGAATATTTGTAAAATACATTTATTTGCAGCATGTATTAAAAACCGGGGGCATATATGAATTTCTCACAAATCTGTAAGTCATACTCAAAATACATCATCCTAGGATTACAGGCTTTTATCCTTCTGACCGCTGTTTTCTCTTGGATGCTTCATCGGGGAAATGCTTACAACAGAGTCTTTACGCTTGACGAATACACACTTTCGGGAACTGCCATAGCAGCGGAAGATGTCAGCATTGACGAACTCGAAGGACAGGCAGGCGTTTTTTTATCCACCCCTGCCCTTAGCTTGGAGAAGGGAATTTACCAAATCCAAGTAGACTACAATGTGGATCGCCCGGGAAGCGTCGTCTCTGTCTCCTCTAGTCTGGGGGCGATGGAATGCATTGCCCCGCCCTTGGAACTGAATCCTGATACCCACAGTGCGGCAATAACTTTGGAGCTGTCCCGCAATGCGGACGATGTGTACATTGAAGCCTCCTTCTCCGGCAGCGGCTTCCTTAGCATTACCAATATGGCAGTCAATGAAACAAGCGGCAGATATAAGAAAAATATCTTCCACGCTTTTTTGTTATGCCTGCTGATCAGCCTCGGATATTGCTTCAAGCGCTCCGACGTCCCCGCCAGAAAGATTATGCTGGCCTTATCCGGCATTTTTCTATTGACATGCTATCCCCTTTACACGGACTACCTTATGCCGGGGCACGATATTCCCTTTCACCTGCTGCGGATCGACGCCGTCAGCGAGGGACTTTCCGCCGGAACTTTTCCCGTAAAGCTTCATCCCTTATGGGCCAAAGGACACGGCTACGCCATAGGCATTTTATATGGGGACGCTTTTCTTTACTTCCCTGCATTTTTAAGGCTGCTTGGTTTCTCCATCCAGTCGGCTTATAAATACTTTGCCGCCGCCGTCAATCTTGGCACAGTTTTGATTAGCTATTATTCTTTCCGAAAAATGTTCTCCGATAAAAGGCTGGGCGTATTGGGAAGTCTGGCATATACCTTGGCGCCATACCGCTTGGTGGACATGTACACCAGAGCGTCCGTGGGCGAATATACCGCAATGATGTTTCTTCCTTTGGTTTTCTGCGGCTTTTATCTGATATTAAAAGAGACTTCGGAAGAACCCCGCTGGAAACCTGTGCTTATGACCGCCTTTGGCCTGACCGGGCTGATTCAATCCCATGTCCTAAGCTGCCTGATGACGGGCTTCGTCATGATTCTGGTCTGTATTTTGAGCTTGAAACGTTTATTGCGCCCTAGGGTGTTTTTCTCTCTGGCCTCCGCAGCCGCGCTGACTCTGGCCTTGAACTTATGCTTTATTGTTCCTTTTCTGGACTTTTATCAAGAAGAGATTCAAATCTTCTCTCCTGACTGGACAGGCCGTGCTGTGGGCTCCTTTCAGGATAAGGGGCTTTTTCCCATACAGCTCTTTACCTTGTTTCAGCGAAGCAATGGGGGAACATGGGCGTCCACTGCGGGAATTTACAATGAATTTACTCTCGGAATCGGCATCTTCCTGACCATCGGCATCTTCCTGTTCCTTTATCTATTGTGCGTCCATCGTCGCGAGATGACGGACGACAGCAATTATTATCCCGCGCTTCTGTGCATGGTGCTGGGCGGCGTTCTGCTCTATATGTGTACCTGCTATTTCCCATGGGATGCGCTGGCCTCCCTCAGCGAAGGTCTGGATCATATTATCGGCAGCCTGCAGTTTCCTTGGCGGCTGCTTGCTCCGGCCACGGTACTGCTCACTTTCGTCCTATGCTATTCTTGGAAAGCCGCCCGGAAGAGCTTTGAAAAATATTATCCCTCCCTCCTTGTGGGAAGCCTTATTCTCCTTGCGGTAAACTGCGGCTGGTATTTCTATGATTATTGCTATACTCAGGAGCCATACAGGATATATAACACCTATGAGCTGAATACAATGGCTCTGTATTCCTATGACTACCTGCCAAACGACACCGACCCAGAAGCCATACAGGAAAGCGCCGTCGTCATGAAAGGCACGGCTTCCATCCAAGCCTATCATAAGCTTGGCACCACCGTTACCTGTACCGTCTCTTCGGGAACAGAGGGCGGTGCAATAGAATTTCCGCTGCTGTATTATAAATATTACCGCTGTACGGATACAGATACCGCGCAGGCAGTATCCATAGGTCCGGGCGCAAATCATGTGGTTCGAGTGGAGCTTCCGGCAGATTATACGGGAACCATACAAATCCGTTTTGTGGAACCTTGGTTCTGGCGTCTGGCGGAAGTCATATCTCTTCTGACTCTTGCCGCCGTCTCGCTGCTGATCTTCCGGTATGAAACGAAAAAATATTTTAAAAAAATGTAAGTATTTGTTGACAAGGTGTAAGTATCCTGATATAATATTTTTTGGTGATGTAAATAACTTCTACCTGATGCTGCTGTGGCTCAGTAGGTAGAGCGTCGCATTGGTAGTGCGGAGGTCACGGGTCCGATTCCCGTCAGCAGCTTTTAGAAAGCCCGTATTTCTACGGGTTGTGAGGTTACAGAAATGAAAAGGCAGTCAAACATATGTTTGACTGCCTTTTTTGATTTCATTCATTTTACATTCAGGAAGATTTCTGATGATTCGGCTTTTTGCAGCTATGCTCTCCTATGCCTATCATAATCGCCGCCATACGGCTTGACTGCCAACATAAATAATACACTCGTATGGTATATCTGCCGCTCCCTAATATTCCATATCCACTTCAGCAAATAATTTGTCAAAGGTTATTTTTAACTTGGGGAAATGAACGATTTTTAATTCATCTTTGTTCTTTTCTGTAATTGTTTTCCATAAATAATATTGTGGTTTTCCGTTTTCATCATAATCAAGATTGTAAATCTCAACTTTTTTCTGCTGCCAGTCAACAATCCAATACTCATCAATTTCCTGCTGCCTGTATAGTTCTTTCTTTTCGTTACGATCATAGCTTTCAGTTGACGGGCTTAA
This sequence comes from uncultured bacterium, assembly GCA_948467735.1. Lineage (GTDB taxonomy): Bacteria > Bacillota > Clostridia > Lachnospirales > Lachnospiraceae > Acetatifactor. The sequence continues at coordinate 73,520 of CAOKFN010000007.1, read as the reverse complement.
AACTTCCATGACAAATCGCGGAATGTCTAAAAACACATTTCCTTTTCTTGCCTTTGTACGGCAGTTAATAGAGGCGTCCGGAATTACTGTTTTCTCTTCCCCATCTTTCGTATGCCACCTATATTGTACATTGTCAGAAAAGACATAACATGTACTATTAAATAGCTGCTCCCTTACTGCTGCTACAAAATTAACAATAACCGTTGAGTGCTCCGGTCCAGCTCCCGTCATATCTAATATTTGGAAATCCATATTTTGCACCTCCAAAAATTATATCCATTATACCAGATTCCACAACATTTTCAAGCTGTTATTTGATTTCACTTAATAGGCAAAAAGGTGTAAAGTCCTTGTAATTCAAAAGACTTTACACCTTTCGTTATGTTTTCTGATTCTGAAGCTCAATAGAGACTATTTCGCTTTTTTATGACATTTACTTCTTCCTGCGATATCTCACAAGCATAGTCGCCCCGATTCCCGTCATGCCGGCAAGAATACACGCAATATACAGTGCCAGAAGGCTTCCCATCCGGTCGCCGGTCTTAGCAGGATCGCTGACTTTATTCACCGTTTCAATATCTTCGGGACCGTCCTCGTCATCCTCGTCGCCCTGATCCTCCTGATCAGGCTCCGGCGTCTGGGTCGGCTGCGGCGACTGTTCCGGTGCCGGTGTTTCCGTCGGCTGCCCGGGCTCCGGCGTCTCCGTCGGCGGCGTCGAAGGTTCAGGCGTTTCGGAGGAATTCACCCTATACCAGCCGACCGCAAACGGTGAAGCGCTCTTTATAATCATTTCCAAGCCATCTGCGGTCTTAGTCACCGTTTCATTCACCACGTCGCCTGCCTGCAGACCGTTACAGCTTATGGTAATCAGGTGGCTGACAACGAAATCATAGTCGGTTCCGTTTGTTCCCTCCGGATACGGCAGAACTATCTTCACGCCTTCCTTCGGGAAATTATCGGCTGTGGCGTCCTCAAAGGTCTTTCCGCCATCCATGCTGATCTTTACTGCAATTTCCTGAACAACCGTATCGTCGGCCGTAATCTGCACACCGGAGTCGATCAAGGTTTTGAAAATTACTTCCCTCTTAAGATAATTTTTCAGGGCTTCCGCCGTGGTGCATCCTGTCTTTTGCCTTATTTCCTCGGACGGTTCAGGCACTTCATCCTGCGGCTCGGCAATCGTAATTTTCTCCTCCTTGGAAGTGCCGTACTTAATTTCTGCCGTGGGAAGTCCCATTGCCAGCACGGTATCCCTGTTGTCCTCACCCAGATAGAAACCCACATGAGGAGGCTGATTGTATGACGTATTCTGGTTTGCAACCGCATTGCGGTACACAGGATCATGCATCAAGGTATAAATCATGTAATCCGTTTCCTCGGTCGTCATGTAGATGCGGATTTCCGTGTCGTCCTCGTTCCTCACCGCAACCTCTTCACGCCAGTCGCCAAACAAATCGGCAGTCAGTCCGGGCGTTTTCTTACTCCAGTTATTTGTCTTGGTTCCTTCCAATACGGCAATGGTATCCACCGTATTTTCATCCCAGTTGTACTTTGTAATCGTCCAATTTCCGTCATTGCCTGCGCCGTCCCCTAACTCGCTGAGCAGGTCGCCGTCCCAGTACATTCTCCAGTTCATGGAAACAGGTATCGTATTGGAAACCGTGCTGCCGTCAAAGGCATAGATGCCGCTTCCCGTAGACGCAGACCAATATTCATAGCCGGGTCTGGGGGTAATATTTGCCGCAATCGCACGTCCCACATCCTTCAGTGAGAACCATGAACCGCCGATGCGGGCGCCTGTACGGGCATTCACAAGGGCTGCGTTCATCGTGGATATTGAAGCGTCCTCATTGGGCGTAAACACATACAAATCATCGCTGTCCGGATTCATCGCCGCCAGATGAATGGTGTCCGCATGTCCTGCCATATCCTGTCCGTCATGGCCATCCTTTACCCACAAAACGCTTCCGTCATGGTCAATGGCCAATGCGCCGATGATAAGCTCGTCGAAACCGTCCTTGTCGATATCGCCGGTGGACATGTTGTGGTTGCCCTTGCCGGCCTCGTTTTCACCGGTCTGTCTCACAAAATTCCATTCAAGCGTGATATGACCGTCTCTCAAAGTATAAGCCGCTACCGTGGTCTTCGCATAATAGCCTCGGTTCAAAAGCACCGCCGGAATTGTCTCCGTGCCGCCCTCTTCCCTAGGCAGATAAGCGATTGCAATGTTGTAGCGTGCGGAACGGTTTCCTTTGTCATCCTTCCCCCAATCCTCATATGAGCCGGTGGTATTAACGAAGCTGACAGAGTCAATCACTTCTCCGGTTCGACCGTTGAACACCGTAACATATTCATTGGAATTAGAGTTCACATGACCGTTTGAATCAATATTCGTTCCGGGAGTCACATTCCTGTCGCCTATATAGGAGACAATGGTGCTCTCATCCGCCATATCAAACTTACCCTCTGCGTTGGGCCTGTAGCTTATGGTGCCGTCGGAGGTCTTAATAAAGAGCTCCGCCTTTCCGTCCTCATCCAAATCATAGAGCATGAACTGGTTGAAGTGTGCGCCGGACGGCAGTTCCAGCCCTAGGTTCAGTCTCCAAAGCGGTGTTCCGTCCAATTCATACAGGTCAAAAATCGTCGGGGACGAAGGCGACACCGCATTACCGGAGTCAAACCCATTGTCGGGATACCACTTCACAATATACTCGTATTCACCATCTCCGTCCACATCCGCAACGCCCATATCGTTCAGCGTATATGCGGAAAGATCTCCGTTCTTGTCGGGCTGAGGATCCGGCTTCTGCACAGGAATGCTCAGATAATTCACTTCGCTGGCCGTCGCCTGCGCGCCCTCATAGGTCTGTCCGTTCTGTGTCTTGACGACAGTATAGATATCGCCTGCCTTGCCCGCCTCATCCACGAGGTTTGTCTTATTTGTCACAGGCGCGTCGTTTACTTTCACGCCATTGCGGTATATGTCAAAGGAAACATTCTTGTCCGCGCCGTACTCCGTCGCCAGAAGCCTCCATGATACGAATACGCCGCCGTTTACCGCAACCGCATATACGCCGCGATCCAAATTTTCCATGGTGCGGGTATAACCGTTGTAATTGTCCGCATCCTTCGCGTAACTGATGCGATAGTACACATCGTAAACATATTCTTCTTTCTGATCCCTCGGCGCGTCGGGATTCTCATTGGGAGAAAGCTTATCCTGAAGAACATCATACGCGCCTTCCACAGGAACAACATTGGCGCCGTAGACATAGATGCCTTCTTCCTCTGCGTTAAATGCACGGATGGCCGTCCATTCACCCACCTGCACCCTGCCCGATGCTCCGTCGCTCATCTTCGCGTCCACCTCGGTCGGGAACTGCTCCGGCATCGCCTGCCCATAGGACAGCTCCAAGGTGTTCGGATTAAATACATAAACCGGGAAAGGAAGCATGGTGTAGGTCATGGTAAAGGAGAGCGACAGACCAAAATGATTCGTCAGGCCCATCTTCTCATTCTCTATCTCTGCCTTCCACACATAGGTTCCGGGAACCCCTCTCTTAAATTCCGGCTCAGACTTCCACTCACTCACAGGAACCATAACGGTGCTGTTATCGCCCAGAGTCGCCTTCACCTCCGTCGGAAATACAAATTCGTCAAACGCGCTTTCAGCCACATTCACATCCTTCGGCTGCGCCAGTTTAACAATATCGGTCTTGCTGAATCTTTCATAATCCACAATTATGTTGTCAAATCCCGTCTCAGCCCTGCTGCAGCCCGAGAGCCTGCGCAGAACCATGATGGACAATCCGTTCGCCCTGTTGTCAATGGGGATTCCCGACGCGGTATAGGTCTCCTCGGGATTCTCCTTAGAGGTCACTGTCAAGGCGGCAGTGTGGGCCAGATAATCAAATTCAAGCTTGATATGCATCCATTTTCCTATAGCGCCCACGCCGGTCGCCACAGGGCTTTCGGAAGAAATCACGCCGTCGAACGTATTGTTGACAGGGTGCCCGCCGCTTCCGGCCAGATCCTCCGTCGTATGGTAGCTTACCTTGCCGTCAGCCCCCACAAGGAGAGAAAGGTAATTCTGCTTGTAGGCAGGCGCCACAAACAATAAATCCACATGTCCGCCGTTCACCACTGCGGGCATAAAGTCAAATTCCATCACCGCGCCCTTTACGATATCTGCGGGCAGGTTCAGTCTGGAACCTCTGTTCTTGCCGCTGCTTCCCTCCACAGCATACAGATAGGGATTATCCCCATCCTTTTTAATTTCTAATGTAAAACCGCCGGTACCGGAGGTACTGTCAATGTCCTTGCCCCAGACGTCCCAACCGGGATAGCCAAAGAGGAAATCCTCCTCAAAATCGTGCTGTGATACCCAATCCGCCTGATAATGCATGGTATAAGAAACCTTCAGGTTTCTGGGATTGCGGTTTTCTCCGCTCTCTTTCAGCTGTGCCGTCCAGACATAAATCCCCCTCACTGTCGGGTTAAATTCAGGTTCACATGTCCAAGTGCTTTGGTCGATTTCAATACCGGCCTTGCTGCCGCTCACCAATTTGGCCGTAACCTTCTCGGGATGAGCATAGCCCGCCTCGTATTCCGCTTTTGTCAGTGTGACAACCGGAAGAGCGTCAAGAGAATTAATATCCGTTTTCAGGAAACCGGCCATATACTTCATGACATAGCTTGCCTTCACCCTATTGGGGTTGCTGATTCCCTCCGGCAGAATCAAATCCGCCGTCCATGTATAGGTTCCCAGCTCCGCAAAATCAATGTCCTTGTCAGCCTTCCAAGTCGTCCCGTCGATATCCACTTCCAGCTCGGTGTCATTGCCAAGCACTACCACCGCCTTTGTGGGATGCACAAACTGAGACATATCCGTGACCAGCCCGTGCTCTCTCTCCGCCATGAGCTTCAGAGATTTCACCAGCTTGCTGAAATCCTGCGCCGTCTCGCTCTTCTTATATGCAAGACAGAAATTGTCTATGGCAAAGTTGGGATATTTCTTTTTGGCTTCCGTATCGTCCAGAGCGGCAATGGCAAAGGTATCCACCTTAGCCGCCAGCGCGTTAAAGCTGACGCCGCTCACTGCCAGCGTGTCGTCCAGATAAATATCCAGCGTGTGATCCGCGAAATTCAAAGCAAACTTTACATTCAGGGTCTGCCCCTGCTTCAACGTCACACCCGTCTCTTTCTTGTCGCCGATGCCCGTGGCGGAATAATACACCTTTGCGGGCGTATTGCCCCTTAAATCCGAGACATACAGCGATACAAGCTCCATCTCTCCGGACCAGAGCTGCAGCGCATAATAAGCCGCTTTATCCTGTGTCTTTAACTCGGAGGCGGAAGCAATCCAGTCCACAGTGACCTCCGCCGTCTCCATATCCGGCAGATCCGCGAACACCTTCTTCGCGTAAGCGTTTCCTGAGCCTGTTTCCTCGCCGTTTCCCACAAGGTAATGACCGCCGTTTCCGTCCGATTCCACGCTGAATTTTCCTGCCAGCTTGCCTTCCAGCAGCCAGTCCGTGGTCGTCTCAAAATCCTCCACGATCTTGCTGCCCTCGGGATCAGGCGTCACCGGGCGATCCGATATCCCCGGACGCTCAGGAGCCTCGCCCCCTGCGGCTTCCGCAAGTTCCCCAAGAATGTACCATGCGATCTGGCCGCCAAGATATTCCTTATAATGGTTATGGTCCACATACCAGCTCTGAACCATCTCCAGAACCGTCTTAAAATTCGTTTTGCAGACAGCGTTATACTTTGTCACATCCTCCGCCGTCAGCGTATTCATCCAATCCTGTCCCCACTGGCCAAGCTCGATTACCTTGAGATTCAGCTCAGACGCAATCTTCCTCAAAACATCGTTTCTTGCGCCGTCGCCGCGATTGTTGGTAAACTTGCCCGTGGTCTGGTCATAATTGGTTCCGACCCGGTCGCCTACGGGGCCGTCCGGAGTCGCCGTCACGATAATGGGAATGCCGCCTCGCTGAAGAATGCCCTGAACATAATAATCCCTGAGCAGGGTTTCATACGCCGCCGCTTCCCCTGTCTCCTTGGAGTTAATCCCCATATTGACAGTCACATAATCGCCGGGACAGATCGCCAGAAGCACCGCTTCCACTCTTCCCTGATTATAATAGCTCACGGAGTCGCGGCCTGCCATGCCATGGTTGGCAAATCCGCCGAATACCTCGGGAACCTTCACCAATCCGTCAGTTACGCAGTCGCCCCATGACTTTGCGCCGCTCGCCGTATTTTTGGTGGTAGAGTCGCCGATTGCATAGACATAGGGCTTTGCAGGCGCCTCTTTTGCCGCCGTCTGGGAAATCACAACGCTCTTGACACTCGACGCCGCGGGGAAGGTCAAATCCAGCACGCCGTCGCACACTGCGACGCTGAAAGAACCGCCCGTCTTCTCAATTCCCGTCACTGCCGCCACGGACTCCACTACCTCGGAGGTAACGGACGCCGCCGTAGTGTCCACCTTCACAACATAATTGCCGTTGGGAACCTTTGCTTTAAACCGAAAAGCCTTCTGAGCCGTCACACTGTCAGCGTTTACGGTCAGACCGCCGGCATCTGCAAAGCCATATCCCAGCCTGTCTGTATACAAGGTATCCGTCACCTGCGTATATCCTTCCGCCGCATCCTGCGAACCGAAAGCGAAGGATAAGCCGTGAATATTTACTTTAACCTTCGTAGAAAGACCTATTTCATTAGCCGCCTTGACATATACCACTGCCGGAGCCGCACCCGGTTCCACGGTCAGCACGCCGTTTTCAAGGGTCACGCCCCTGACGGTGGTCTGCGTCACGCCGTCCTTGGCAAGCAGGGTGTATGTAATTACTCCGCCGTCGATAGGTTTTCCGTCCTTGTCGCGGGTTTCCGCAGTGAAATCAGCCTTCACCGCCTGCTCGCCTGCAAAGGGAATCGTGATGGAGGAAGTGGACTTCGCAAACGCCACCACATTGGAGGAGGTTGTCAGCATGATTTCCTTCTCCGCCTGTTTTCCGTCTTTGGAAGCAATGACCACCACGCTGCCCGACGCGCCCTCGCTAATCTTTAAAGCCGCCGTCTGCGCGCCTGTGGATTCAATCTCTACATTGGCGTATTCTTCTGCCAGAGTCCACTGCACGGCGCCCGTCATTTTAATTCCTTCCGTGCTTGTCAGCGTCGCGGACAAATCCACTACCGCCGCAGGCTGCCCTGCCTCGGGAACCTTGACGGTATCCGTGTCGGAAGCCGCCGTCAGCGTCGCCAGAACGGGTTTATACGCTTTAAAACTGTTAAGATACATAGGCCATGTGCCTATAAAACAGAAGTATTTCTGAACACTTGTATCGTTGGTCATATCCACATCTTCGATTTCACCAACCTTGACGTCCCCCTTGTAGACGGCAATGGATGCCTTCTGAATGCTGGGATCCGCCGATATGACAAAGCGATACCACTCGCTGGCGCTCAATCCGCCGATGCTCTCCGAACCAAAGTTCAGGGCCCCGCCGCTGTAAGATGCGGTCCACTCAGGGTTATTGACGCCGTTATTGGGCGTATTGAAATAAACCCCAAAAGCCATGTCCGCCGTAAACTTTGCCGTAAAGTCAATCACATACTGGCTGGTCTGATCCACCCATTGATATACGGCAACCGTAGAACCGCTGCCCCCATTGGAAGCAAATTCCAAAGACTTGGTTCCGTCCGCGTCCTTCACCAGCTTCATGGTCCTTGCATCGTTGGAGCCATAGATGGACCAATTGTTCAGAACCACATCCTTTGAATTAACCGCGCTGGAGGTTCCCACATATCCCACCAGAGAATCCACATAGTCATTCATATTGACAGGATATCCCTTGGCAGGAGCCAATTGATTTTCGTCGATTCCGCTTGCGCCGATGACCGCAAACGGCGTCAGTATGGTTACGCTGTCGTCTCCGTAGGTCACGACTGCCTTCACATAACCGTAATAATTGGACACGCCGTTCCTCACATTAAAGTAAGCGGTCGTCCCGGTGTAATCCGCCGTGTCTGCCTTGGCGCCCTCGGTGCCCGCTCCGGTTCCCGGAGCCTGCGTCAGGGAGATATAGCCGTCTTCCTTCTCCAGACCCACTACGGACCATGCCACCGACACCTGATTCGTAATGTCGCTGCCAAGACTTCCTTTTGCCTTGACCGTAATCTCTTTGTGGACAGGAGCGTCCTCCGCAGGCTGTGAAATCACCGTGCCAAGCTGAGCGGCAAACTCCGCTGCCACAAGAGTCTCTGCCGAAGCCTCGCCAAAGTCGTCGGCGTTCTCGTCCACCTCGCGGACCAGAATATTATCCACTGCCAGAACAGGATTATATCTGCCTGCCAGCATATAGAGGCCTGCCACATCTCCCGCGCCGTCATAGGCGGTGATCACCTTATCCGCAATACTGCCCGAGGCGCTTCCCGTAATTGTAATAGAGACCAGACCGGTACTCTTATCCACATACAGCTTGTAATGGCACCACTCTCCTCCGGGGATAGTGACCTTCTGGGTTGTATTCATGGTATAAACAGTACCCTTGCCGCCGTTCGTCAGATTTAAGAGATATCCGCTTCCGGCACCATTATTGATATTATTGTCGATATACTTAAAATCCGTTCCCTTTACAGCAAAAAACGTCGCCTGATTATCGCCTGGAGTAATCGCCGCGTCAAATTCCACAACATATTTCTCCAGTCCGGAAACGTCCGCTCCCTCGAAATCCATATACGCGCCGCGGCTGTTATTATTTAACTGGCCTTTACTATTTACGTCGCTTGGATGTATCGCTGTACGATTAAACTCCAAATAGCTGCCATGCGCGCTGTCCTGCGCAATCTTCAAATAAGCCTGCGCATTTGTTGAAACTGCCACATTTGTCGCAGCATGCTTAATCGTATCACTGCCAAACTGCGTACTGCCCTCATTACTGGACTTACTGAAATCCTGCGAATAGATCGTACCTGCCGCAAGAGCAGTCCACTTTGCATACAGGGTCATATCTCCCGTCACGGTACCTTCCGCAAAGTTCCACTCCTCGGTACACCCTGCATCCTTGTACCAGCCGGCGAAGATAAATCCCGACGCTGTGGGATCCGTGGGCGCCGTCAGCTTAGAGCCGACTTCCACAACCGTATAAGTATCCGTGCTGCCCTGCCCGTTAGCGCTGTAAGTCACCTTTGCATATCCCTCAGCCATCTTGCCCGTGGCGGAGCAGTTGATAATATTTCCCTTGGTATCTATAAACACATACACATAATCCGTATCTACAATAGAAGATACTGCGCTCATTTTATAGAGTTCGCCCGCCACTACGGAAGCCCACTTATTGGCGCCGTTAAAAGTAGAATGCAGGCTGTCCTCGTCTACTTCCAAGTTATAATTCTTATAAACGGTATCCTTATCATCGCCGTACATTTCTTTCAAAAAATCAAAGCTTAACTGAGAAAGATCAATATACGGAACGGCTTTTGCCGCCGCCACATCCTCCATGAAGCCGGTCCAAGCTACGGATCCATTATAATCATGGGCGGAGGCATTGGGAGAAACCAAAACAACCGTCAGGCCCTTCGCCTGCGCTCCCTCTACCATGGCGGTTACAGCCTCTTTCATCTCTGCTTCCGTATCATAGGTTTTGTCATTATAGCCGCTCTCCAAGATAAGAATATCCCCGGGCTGACCGCTTGCTTCTACCTGTGTAAATGCGGTGCCGCGCAGACCCTTAGCCGTAATGCCGCTGTTTGCAAGGTCCACCACATCGACTGCATCCGTCAGATAGTTCTCCAGCACCTGTCCCCAGCCGGTTCGGATATTATTATCCTTGTCCGCGCCATTATAATACTTCGCCACCAGAGAATCGCCCAGCACATACACCTTCTGCAATCTGGCCGCGATTTTGGAGGACGGAGCCAGCCAAATCTGTATCGTTTTGCTGCTGGCGTCATCACCGCTTGAATAATCGGCCGTGCTGATGGTAATCGTATCGTCGGAGGTAATGATATCTTTTACATCAAAATAGTTCGGCGTGGAACCATTCTGCAGAATATTATTCACCAGCATCTGGTCGTCCGCGTAAACGTCGCAGCGCTTGCCCGATGTGTTAATCACACGGAAATCATAGGTTCCCGCAGGCATGGGAATATCATACCCCGCGGTGCCCTTCTCTCCCGGCACTCCGGCGTCATAGTAGAATACGGGCGTCACTTCCACCTTGTCCGCTCCGGTGGTATCCACTGTCACGGAAGCGGCGGGTTCCACAAAGGTCTGAGACACCAGCGTGCTTCCGCTGGTTGTGGTCACACGGTATTTTTTCACATGCTCATTATAGATCAGACCGGAGCAATCCACCGTGGTTTCAGCCGCGTTTATGTTTTCCATGGTGACATAATAGTCGGAGCCGCCAGCAGGAGGCTCAGGCGCGTCTGCTGCTTTGATGACGATGTTGTCCACCGAAACGCTGCCACCGGCTCTTCCAAGCTGCATATATAAACCTGCAGCATTTCCCTCTCCTTTATATGCCGCAGCCTTATTGGAAAGCACCTCGCTGCTATCCTCTCCGGTAATCGAAATTGTTACCTTCTTTGAGGTCTTGTCTACATCCAGCTTGTAATGACACCACTCGCCCGAAGGAATTGTCACTTCGTCCTCTGTATCATTTATTTTGTAGAGAACAGCGCTGCCTCCCCCCTCGATATGCGCCAGCTTCAACAGATATCCGTCCGAAGCTGCAGCAAAATCTGCTCCTTTAACAACAAACTGAGACGCATAGTTATTTCCATTATTTGTAGTGTTTGTAAGCGCAAGAGCGGCGTCAAATTCTACCGTATAATGGCTTTCTCCAGAAACATCCACTCCGGAAAACGCTATATTTCCTACGCGATTACCGGTCTGTGAACCGATAAAACCATGCAGATAATAACCATGTGCCGCATCCACCGCAATTTCCAATGTACCGCTTGCAATGGATCCCAATGCGCCGACATCTATAACACTGCTGAAGGTCTGCGCATACAACGCATTTGGATAGCTTTCCGCAGGATCTGCAATCCACTTTGCATAAAGCGTCATGCCCTCCGCCGGAACGGTTCCTGCCGCAAAGTCCCAAGCGTTCTCACATGATGCTTCTGTATACCAGCCCATGAAAACAAATCCCTCTGCCCTAGGCGCTGCGGGCTGAGTTACCTTTCCACCCACGATGCACTCCTCAGAACTGACGGCATCTCCATGTCCCTGTAAATCAAAGGATACCGTGGCGTTTGCGGCAGAACCGAAGTCGTCGTTTTCCTCCGGCGAACGAACTACCACATTATCCACAAAGACATTAGCATTGCTGCCTTTCTGTGATACCAAATACAAGCCTGCAGCATCTCCGCCGTCGCCGGCACCATACCCTGTAATCACCTTGTCAGCCAAAGCAGTTCCGTCAGCGGCAGTAACCGTAGTGGAAACCTGTGATTTATCCTTATCCACATACATCTTATAATGATACCACTCCGTCTCGGAAAGGGTCATCTCACTGCCGCCATTAATAGTAAATTTAGTCCTGTCTGCGGCGGTACTGGCAATCTTAACGATATACCCGTCCGTCACGTCCAGATTCATCTTGGAATCGGATACATTTACACTCACCACAGCAAGAGCCGCACCCTTATCATTATCTGTAGACGCTTTTATCAGCGCGTCAAACTCAATAATGTATTTCGTGTCCAAATTACTCAGCACATTCCCATTATTGAACCTCAGCATCGCACCGCGGGGGCCTTTTGCATATCCGTTTGGATCGTTGTTCGGATCACCAGTCATTACGCTGCCAAATACAAAAGACAAGTAACTGTCATGATCAGAATCTCCGGCAATCGTCAAATGAGGCGCTGTATAATTAGACTTCGCACCTGCATCAGCCGGATCCGTCGCCCCGCTAAAATCCTGCGAATAGTAATTACCCCCCCCATTTGCCAAAGGGGCTTCTTCTGCGGAGACTTCAATTCCGGTGCCCGCAAAAGACGATATCACAAGACTCAGGCTAAGAGCCATGGATAAAACGCTTCTTTTGAAAGTTCTGAATTTCTTTTTTTTCATATTCCCCTAACGCTTTCCTCCTTTTCCTTTTTTTGCTGTCAATATCGTTTTCCAAAACTGAACAATATTGAACATGTTCTTTGTACAATTTGAACAAATATGTAGTAATTATGTAAAGCCCTGTCGAATATCCCCCTCCTTTCCATGTAAATATTTACCAAGATTTCTTGTTTGTTATATTATAAATTTGTTTTATTTTTATGTCAAGTACATTCGTTTCTTTGCACGCAGCAAACGTAACTTTTTTTACTAATAAAAATCAATAAGATTATTTGTTTAATTTAAACCGGCCCCCCTAACGGATACCGCCAATACGGAACACGTCCTGTATACGCTATGTTATTTTGATACCCGATTATTATGCTGATTACGCCGTCTGCCTTGCCTCATCCTCAGGTTCTTTCGCATCCTCCAATGTTACTTCAGGAAAAAACGGAAGAATTTCTTCTACCGAAATTCTCCCGTTTTCTAACATTATCCCTGCATTATCCTGCGTCGTCCCCACGTTCGCTTTTCATCAAATCCTCCGCTGCAGTGCAGAAAGTGTCCTTTGGACGCCTTTGGCCCTCGCAGCTTGCCCGTGGGAATAAACGGCCTCCTTATCCGCTCTTCATCAGGCAGGCTCATCGCCCTCTTAACGAGAACAATACACGGAAACCGCCCTGCTGACAAATTCGGCAGTACCGTCCCCGCCTGCCCTGTCAATATTTTTCTTAAAGCGTTCATCACATAGATACATTTCACCCAATCCGCTGAGGATTTCATTTGTACATTCATAGTAATTATCGGTTATAAATTTCTGCAGCGCCGATATTTTCTTTTGTACTTCACCGGAACCGGGCGTTAGATGCTTACAGCCTCCTAACTCTGAAAATATTGTCATCAGCTCGTCCGCAATCCTGCCATAACTGTCTTCGTCCCGGGCCGCATCCTTTTGTTCGTACTCTTGATACGCTTTCGTACCGCCCCATTTCGCTTTGACTTCCTCCTTATACTTTTCAATTTCGCTCTTGTCGAAAACATCAAACTTCATTGCTCCTGCTCCTTTGCTTTGAATTTCACGGGCAAAGGCAATCAGCTCCCCCATGCGCTTATATTGTAATTCTAACAACCCAATCTGCCGGGCAATTTCTTCTGATGGGTCAAAATCGGGGCTGTCAAGAATTGCTTTGATTTCCTTTAAGGGGAACTGTAATTCACGAAACAATAAAATACTCTGCAAACGGCTAAGCGCCGTATCGTCATACATTCGATAGCCTGCTTCGGTTACTTTTGTCGGCTTCAAAAGTCCGATCGCGTCATAATGATGCAGCGTGCGCACGCTGACACCCGTGATTTTGCTGACTTCTTTCACTGTTCGCATCATGTATCCCTCCCGTGTAAATCCATTGTAAGCTATCACGTTACGTCAGAGTCAATAGGATTTTTTATAGCGTCCAGAACAATTCGCTCCAAATACTCCGGCTTTCTCCTGTCGCCCAGACCGGAAAATACGGCGCTTGCCGCCACAAGAGCGGTGCGCAGATACACAGCGTTCGCGCCAAATAATAGAATATCCATACAAATCCCCCTGCTTTCCATAAATTGACAGCAGAACATTACGATTGTGCGGGTATTTCCTTCTCTAAAAGGATGAACCTTCCACAGTCCTGCAAGAACACCGGAAAATGCCTTTGCAGCTTTGGCAGGCTCCTCCCTTTCCCATGGATAGCGGTTCATCTCCCGTAGGACACGGCCCGCGTCGTCCGCAATATCAAAGCAGTCGGAATATTCCACAGAAACGCCTCCCAGTGCGGCTTCGGGCTTTTCTATATTGACCGCCCGCGGCTTTCCGGCCCATTCAAATATATCCTGAAAAATATAGCGATGCATTTCACAAAGTCCAGCGAAATCATACTGTCCCGGGGGTTCTTCTGCCGCAAGCTCCGCAAGCCTCATGGCGGTATATTCCGCTTCCATTTGAGAAAACATATCCGCATCATGTATATGGGCAAGATTCTTCAGGACATCCGTATGAGGATACAAATATGGATCATTCATACATCCTTGTCCGCCCTTTCGTCTTGTATTTTTGATCCAGCGCTCTGCGCAGATCCTCCATGGTCATCTCACCCTTTTTTTCTTTTTCCACCCATTCCAAAAATTCAGGGGACGGCTCCAAGCCGTCCACCTGAATCATTCCCAGCGCATAATTCCATTTTCCGTTTCCATCTGCCAGCATAATATCTTCTCTCCCGGCCGCAGAACCGTTCCGTTATTCTGCAATACCTCAAAATTTACATCCAAAGCCCGCCGCTGCGGAAATGTAATTCACCTTGATTTTGTTTTTTGTGTATTCTCTCCGCGGCTTTTTGCGAGACTCTTTATTATATTTTGATTTCTTCTTGCTTTGACCACATAGGCAAAGTTAGGAAAGATTAATAAAAACAGCGCTATATTGCACACTCAGATTATTCTTACATGAGAATCAAAAACAAGCAGCTTATAAGCAGTTAAATCCATGATTTCCGTTTCGGCTTCAAGGAATTGATATCTCATGTAATGAAAAACAAGCATCACTTGAACGGCGCTTGACATATATGCAAGTTCTAATTCCTTTATATATGTCCGGAAAAAGCTCCTTTCCGCCGCTTTCGACGTCACAGATAATATCCGGCATTATAAAACTCTTATTTCTTTATACACTCACATATAAACTGTCTTCCGCATGAATTAGCTCTTCTTCCGTATAACCGTATGATACAATCTGCTCCTTTGTGGCGCCCGCCTTCAGCATCCTCTTGACGGCATTAAGCCGCTCTTTTTCGACGCCCTGTTGAATCCCCTGCTTAATGCCCTGTTCCATGCTTCTCTCCTCAATAACCTGCGACAGATTACACATAGTCCGCATCCTCCCTTCCAGCTCCATCGTCATTACCATCCCGTATTCCGACGCAAGAATCCGTTTCTTTTCCTCCACCCCCATCCGGGATAACAGACTTTCCAGCATGGCGATCAGCATATTCCGGGACCTTTTTATATTCTCCCCCGTCCTCACCCTGATAATGATTCCTCTCATCAGATCCATGCTGGATGCACCTGTTTTCGCTCCGAAAACTGTCCTCCTGTCAAGATTGATCTCTTCTATACAGTCGCCGTCCTCGCTGCCGTCCAGACAAATCCAGATGCTGCGTACAGGCTTCAGGCTGTCATAATCACTGTGATAGAATTCTGTCTGCTTCTGTGCGGATATCATCCTTGCCAGATAGAACAATATCCTGTTTTCCAAGTGATACCCCAGTTTATTTGGATCCGTTGACTTCTGCGCCTCAACATTTACCAAAAACTTTATCTCCCTTTTTCCGTGACACCGCATTCCAAGGTACGCCGTAAAACGGATATCGTAAAAAATTTTCCCTTCCCCCGGTATATTGTCCTCCGTATTGGCGCCGCTTATGCGTCCCGTATTCGACAGGCCCGCATCCACCGGCTTCGTCCCAACTTCGATATCACTGCCAATTCCGGCCATGATATCTTCCAGCTCCATATCCCCAAATTCCCTGACCGCATATTTTAATATTCTCGCAAGCACCTGCTTATCAGCCAGAAGAAACTTAATATTGGCGTCATAGGAAGCCGCGGCGTTTACCGCATCAACCGACTGTGCTATGTTCGTTTCTGCCATATCTTTATCCTTTCCCGTATCTGCCGCAGCGGCTGGATTATCCAATCCCAAGACCTGTTCCATGCTTCCATTATACTTGAATTGCTTAATAATATCAATAGCATGAAAAACTCTAAATCCGGCTGACTGAATCATTGAATCACACATGTTGTCTCAAAGCGGTTTTGCGAGAATTCGGACTTATCTGGAGGAAGGGCCGAGGTCTGTGCAGGCCGGCTCCCTTATTTGTCAACAGTCCCACCGTTCTTTACTGCTTTTTCCTGATTACCAAAAGCCGCCTTTGGTCAAAGTCAATCTCTCCGTCCTTTAGATACAGCGTAAAACCTGTCTCAGCTCTTCCATTGGCATCGTTTCAGGTCAACATGTAATTTATCTTTCAATGGAACCCCTTCCCGCCGCAGCAGATATTCCTGTTCCCGCCATCCGGGAACCAGCCGTCCCGCGTGGTTGACAACCCTGTGACATGGATATTTCCCGTAATACTCTGCCATGCCAAGAACCTTGCCCACAAGGCGCGCATTTTTTTCCCGGCCAATCAGCCTTGCAATCTGCCCATAAGTCGCGGCGCATCCTTCCGGGATTTCCTCTACTACGGAAAGTATTTCATAAATAAGCGCTTCATCCAATATACGACCCATTTCTACAACGCCGTTCCTTTCGCGGGCACAAACAGCTTTTCCATATCCACGCCTTCCAAAGCAAGAAGCCGCTCCTTTTTATCCACTCCTCCCGCATATCCTGTGAGGCTGCCGTCCGCCCCCACCACGCGATGACAGGGAATGATAATGGAAATCTCGTTATGCCCCACCGCACCGCCTATCGCCTGCGCCGACATATGGGAAAGCCCCCTCTGCTTCGCAGACCTTTTCGCCAGTTCCCCGTAAGTCACCGTCTCGCCATATGGAATCTGCCGCAGAAGCTCCCACACGCTGAGCCTGAACGGGGAGCCTGTCATATGGACGGGCGGCATAAAATCCGGTTCCTTCCCTGAGAAATAAATGTCCAGCCATTTCTTCACAGCCTCAAAAACCGACAGCTCTTTTTCCATGGAAGGAGTTACTTCCATATGCTCCGGATCAAGGCTGTCGGCATAAAACCTCTCGCCTTCAAACCACAATCCCGTCAGGCCAATCTCATCGGCAGCCAGCAGAATTTCCCCCATTGGCGATTGATACTTTGCCGTATACTGCATTGTCGTTTCCTCCTAATTGCATCACCGGGCGGCGACTCTAAAGCTAAAGTCCTCTCGCCGCCTCCATTCATAACATCCGTAATCGTCATACTGCACATCCGTTTCAAAGGCACGCCGTGAAATTTATTTCATTATCACTATATCATGAATTATAAATATTTCATATCCATAAATCGCGGATATTATAAAAGATTTCCGGGGGTTCTTCTTTTCCGGAGAAGTCAGCCGTCCGGGCTAGGCTGCCGACTATTCATCTCCGTCTAACCACCTGCATATGTCCTCATTTCCCGTCGCCTTGCGTCTCAGTCTTTCCGAAAACCTCCCCCGCCTTTACGGTCTTAACTCCCAGTATGAAATAAAGGATATGGAATATCCATACGCAGGCAAGAACGATCCTTCCTGTCGGGACCTGATCCATCATGATGAAACCCACTGACATCAAAAGGGTCACAGTCACCATAATTTTAACCTTGGTCTTTTTGGTCATGCCCCGGCCCTTTACATAGCTTTCCAGATTATTCTTATACAGCTTTGTCCCTGTGAACCAGTTATGCAGTCTTTCCGAGCTTCTTGCAAAGCAGAATGCCGCGAGCAGCAGAAACGGGAAGGAGGGAAGGAGCGGAAGCACCGCCCCCACAGCGCCTAAGCCTGCCCCGATACACCCTGCAGCCACATATAAAATCTTTTTAAGTCTCATTGCATTTCTCCAATCTTTTTTTCTCCCTCTTTGTTTCCAATACATGGCGCACTGCCGCTGCTGGATGACGGAATATCATCCTTGGCCCCGAAAAACGCATGACTGCGCGAATTTTCTCCCTCATATCCGATTGATAGCAATGCACCCTGCAGTTAGAACAAAATGTCTTGGTTTCCATAAACGGGCATTTATCGCTTCTCTGCCCTGCGTATGCGGCAAGAGCCGCGCATTCCGGACAAAGGCCGTCTTTCCTTCCATGCCGCTTTCTACAGTAAAGCTCGATCATCTCCGATACCATCGCTTTTTCCCGTTCCCGCTTTGTCTGAATATTTAACGCCATCGCCTTCCCCTCCGCCTTAAGAAAATCTGCCCGTCTGCGACAGGCTTTCCACAGAATAAACGTCATCGGCAATCCGCATGGTGGACTGCCTGTGGGACACAAGCAGCACCGTTTTCCCGTCCCGTTCTTCCCTCAGCGATTTCAGTATGGCCGCCTCGTTTAAGCTGTCAAGATTGCTGGTAGGCTCGTCAAGGAGCAGGAAGGGCGCGTCATGGAGGAAAGCCCTTGCAAGCCCGAGCCGCTGCCGCTCCCCGCCGGAAAGTGTATCCCCAAGCTCCCCGACGGGCGTATCGTACCCCTGAGGCAGCCCCATGATAAAATCATGGACGGAAGCTTTCCGACAGGCCGCCTCAATTTCGGCGTCCGTCGCAGAAAGCTTCGCAATCCGCAGGTTGCTCCTGATGCTGTCGTGGAACAAATGGGTCTCCTGCGTCATGAAGCTTTCCATATCCCTCAGATCCGCCGTATTAATTCCGGCAATGTCCCTGCCGGAAATTTCCACGCTCCCGCTCCTCGCGTCCCAGAAGCGCATGAACAGCTTTAACAGCGTGGATTTCCCGCTTCCGCTTTTTCCGACAATCCCCGCGATCTTTCCTTTCGGTATCTCCAAGGACACGCCGTCAAGGATTGTTTCGGCCCCATAGGAAAAGCCGACGCCTCTTGCGGCGGCGCCTTCAAACAGCGTCTTTTCATGCCCCGCCTCCTCCTGCACCCCGGGCGTTTCGTCTAAAATGTCCAGCACGCGATTCCCCGCCGCAAAGGTATTCTGCAGCGTGCTTCCCAGATTCGCAAGCGCCACGGCGGGGCCAAAGGAGGAAAACATGGCAGCCGTCGGGATCAGCACCCCGGAAAAGTCCACCTCTGCCTTTTGATACAGAGCCGCGGATACAAACAGCATACATAGATCAAATACAAGAATCACCGTGTTTGTGACCGCCATATTCCTCCCTGCGATACGCTTCAAACGCTTCTCGGTTTCCGAAAGGGCGTCCGTCCTTTCATTCATCTGTATCAGGCGTTCCCCGCCCCGGCCGTACTGTATCGTTTCGGAAAGCCCCCGCAGGCTGTCAAGGACAAAGCCGCTTAAATTTCCCGATTCATCGCGGAATACCGCGGCGGCAGGCGCCGCCGTCCGTCCGCCGCCGCTTAATTTCGAGGTTAGAACCGGTATTGCAATCCCGACCGTCAGATATGCCGTAAGCGCCAGAATCCCCAATGCCGGATGGAAGGAACCGATGAACAGGCACATGACGGCAGTGTAAAAAAATGCGATTGCCGCGGGGGAAATGGTATGCGCATAGAAAACCTCCAGCAGCTCGATATCCGAAGTAATGACCGAAATCAGATCGCCCTTGTCCCTGCCCTCCAGCTTTGCCGGGCAGAGTTTCCGCAGTGCCATAAACACCTTATCCCGGATCAGGGCAAGCAGCTTGAATGCGATAAAATGGCTGCAGGACTGCTCCGCATAGCGAAGAACCGCCCTGAGCACGGCGAACGCCAGCACACATATAAATACAACTTCCAGTTTAAATACCATGTCAAAGCCCAGCAGAACCAGCGCCGCATATCCGCCCAGTATTGTGATAAAGGATGCGCACAAGTGCCCGGCCAGTCCCATAACCACCGCTAAAACCATAAATCCCGTCAGAGGCCTTACAAGGCCGATAAGCCTTGCCATCACCGCAAATCCGCTCCGTCTCTTCATACGGCGCCACCGTCCTTTCCTCTGTTTTGGCCTTCAGCGTCAGCAGAACGGCCATCCATGTATGTCCCTTGGACGTTTCCGTAATTCTCAAGGCTCTGCTGTGTGTTCCACAGCTTCGCATAAACGCCTCCCTTTGCAAGCAGCTCCTCGTGGCTGCCGCTTTCCGTGACGCTTCCCGCATCCATCACGTAGATGTTGTCGGAAGCCGCCACATTGGCAAGGCGGTGTGAAATCAGGATCACTGTTTTTTCCTCCGCCAGCGCGTGGATTTCCCCCATGATGTGATTCTCGCTCTCCACGTCAATATTGGAGGCGGCCTCGTCAAAAATATACACGGGGCTGTCGTGCAGAAGCGCCCTTGCCAGCGCAAGCCTCTGGCACTGTCCGCCGGAAAGGTTCGAGGCTTTTTCCGCAAGGGGCGTGTCAAGCCCGTTCTCGGCTTTCAGAAAGTCCGCCAGCTTTACCCGCTCCAAAACCTCCCACAGCTCCCTGTCGGAGGCATCTGGCTTACCCATCCGAAGGTTCTCCCTCACGTCGCCTTTGAACAGATAGCTTTGATGGCTCACATAGGTGATGTTTTCCATCAGCTCCTCTTCCTTTAGATCCTTAAGTTCCGTCCCGCCGATTTTCACCGAACCGCTGTATCCTTGGTTCCTCCCCATTAAAATCGCCGCAATGGTGGACTTCCCGCAGCCGCTTTCCCCCACAATGGAAACAAATCCCCCTTTGGGGAACTCCATATCGATCCCGTGCAGGATTTCCCTGCCGCCCCCATAGGAAAAGCTCAGGTCGGCGCAGGAAACGGAACAATCCGCAGGAAAACACCCTGAATTCTTCTCCCTTTCCGGCAGGTCAAGCAGCCGGAATATCTTGTCGCTCGCCGCCATTCCGTTCATGGCGGCATGAAAGAAGCTGCCAAGCTGGCGCATCGGAATAAAGAAATCCGCCGACAGCAGGATGATGATAAGGCACCCCGAAAGCGTGACATTTCCCGCCCGAAACTGCGTCGCCGCCATAACCACCCCTAACGCTGCGCCTCCGTAGGCAGCGAGATCCATAATTGTGATGGAATTTAACTGCATGGTCAGGACCTTCATGGTTATTTTACGGAACTTTTCCGCTTCGCGGTTCATCTCCTCGTTCTTAAAACCGTCCGCCTGATAAATTTTCAAGGTGACAAGGCCCTGAAGATTTTCCAGAAAGGTATCTCCTAGGGTCGTGTACTGCCCCCAGTATTTTGACAGCAGCTTTTTTGCCCAAGTCTGCACCGCCGCAATGGACACCGGAATCAGCGGGACGCACACCAGCAGGACGACGGCGGAAGGTATGTTCACAAAACAAAGAGCCGCAAACAGCGTAAACGGGGCGAGCATTGCATAGAAAAACTGCGGAAGATAGGCCCCGAAGTAGGTTTCGAGCTGCTCCACACCCTCCACCGCCACCTGCACCACCTCGGAGGTTTTCACCTGTCCGCTGTAGGAAGCGCCGAGCCGCAGGAGCTTTTTATATATTTTCTCACGCAGCGTTTTTTTCACCGCCTTCGTTGAGAGATATCCCATATGGCTCGAAAGAACCGTACAGATAAAGCGAATCGCAGCCGCGGCCAGCCCAACGGACGCCATGATGAGAATACTGCTTTTGTCTGCCGTTTTATAATAAAGAGAAGCCAGAAGATCCGTCACCGCCGTCATCATGGCGATATTCGCCGCAAGGGAGCACCACTGCGCCGCCACGTTCCCCGCTATGTACTTTCTGCTCTCGCCGACCGTTCCAATCAGCCTCTTATTGATCATCATAATTCCTTACCCCCTGAGCGCCCCGAACAGCCCCTTCTTCTCATATGGCTCACTGCTTATGGAAACGGCGTTATATCCCGCCTTTGCCGCCACATTTTTCAGTTCCTGTTTTGAGATGTCCTTCTCCGCAAGGATAACCGTCTGTTTCTTTGTATGTGAGCTCGTTACCTTTTTCACCTGAAAGGCATTCCTTACAGCCTCGTTCATATGCGCCTCGCACATACCGCAGGCCATCCCTTCTATTTCCACTGTTATCTTCACCATAAAACTCCCTCCTTTTTCTTTCCTAACATATGTTAGCACTACCTAACCTATGCCTTTAAAAATTGCGGCCAATCCGTGTTAGTAGCCGCTAACTTAATTTCCAGTATACCTCTTACCCCCTGCCTTTGTCAATAGGCTATCATCATTTGCTATACTAGGAAAGAGGAAAATTAGAAAACCTTTCTTTTGATACATTCAGCCATGAGAAGGCCCATACGGCCCATGCCGATTTCAGATACCTTCAAGATGCCTAAAAATCATGTTTTCATGAAAAAGCTTCCTTAGTTCTATTTGAATATATATCAATTCCTTGTTCATAAATCGCTGCCAAAAAGTGTACAACACCATTTATAAATATATCTTGTCAACAGAGAGCATATATTCTATAATCAGACATAGAAATAATGGAAACAGACATAGGCCCCATTATCAAAAAACAAGAAGACGGAGGATGCCGCCATGCCGAATATCACATGGGATGCCGCCAGCTATAAAAAGAATTTTTCATTTGTTCCCGCCTATGGCGAGGCAGTGATCGGCCTGATCACAAAACCGCCGGGAAGCAGCGTAATAGATTTAGGCTGCGGCAGCGGTTCGCTTACTGGCAGGATTGCCCAAAAGGGCTACACCGTGACCGGGATAGATGACTCGGAAGAGATGCTGCGGCTGGCAAAAAAGGAACATCCTGACATAAATTTTATCAAAGGGAACGCCGTCACCTTCCATCTGGCGGAAGAGGCGGATGTGGTTTTCTCAAATGCCGTATTCCACTGGGTCGATGAAAAAGACCAGCAGGAAATGCTGTCAAATATCTGCCGCAGCCTGAAACCGGGCGGAGAGCTGGTATGCGAATTCGGCGGCTCCGGGTGCGCGGAAACCGTCCATGGGACATTGGAGCAGTGCTTTTCCCATCGCGGGCTGGGATACCGAAGAGTATTCTATTTTCCCACAATCGGCCAGTATGCGCCGATGCTTGAGAAAGCAGGCTTTCGGATAGAGTACGCGGCGCTCTTTGACAGGCCCACGCCTCAGAACGGGCCGGACGGTCTTGCGGACTGGATCCGCATGTTCGTCAAAAAGCCCTTTGAGGGCATGGAGGAATCTTTAAAAGAAGAGATCATTGCAGACGCCGTTTCCCGTTTAAGGGACAGGCTCTGCCGGGATGGCCGCTGGACAGTGGACTATGTAAGAATTCAGTTCAGGGCCGTCAGGAAGCGTTCAAAAAGCTAAACATAAGACATGTTTTACGAAGCGGGATATTTCTGACCAAAATTCCGGGAAACGGGCTGTGATGATCCCGAATCTTCCCCCTCTTCCACGACGCGCATTTCCCGAACTATCTTTCTCAATTTCAATACCATGGAAGGCGCCACTGACAATTCATCCACCCCCATTCGCACGAAGGTTTCCGTAAGCTCCGGATCGGCGCCCAATTCCCCGCAGATTCCGACCCAAATCCCGGCCTTATGCCCATGTTCCACCACCATCCGAATCATTTTGAAAATAGCTTTATGGCGCGGATGATAGAACTCGTCCAATTTCTCATTCTGCCTGTCAACAGCCAGCGTATACTGTGTCAGATCATTCGTTCCGATGCTGAAAAAATCTACCATTTCCGCCAGCTCGTCGCTTATCATCACCGCCGCCGGAGTCTCGATCATGATACCCTGTTGGGGCATTCTACAGGGTATTCCTTCCGCCTCAAGCTCTGCTTTCACTTCCGCCCCAATGGCATAAATCTTTTCCACCTCCTCCACGGATGTAATCATGGGGTACATAACAGCCAGATTACCGAACACTGCCGCGCGAAGCAATGCCCGAAGCTGTGTTTTAAATATCTCCGGCTCTTTCAGGCAGATGCGGATGGCCCGATATCCCATGGCCGGATTCTCCTCCTTTTCCAGATGAAAATATTCCGCCTGTTTATCCGCGCCCACGTCCAGAGTACGGATAATCACCCTTTTGCCCGCCATCCGGCGCACCGCCTGCCTGTATGCCTGAAACTGCTCTTCTTCCGTGGGATAATTCGTTTTCCCAAGATACAGAAATTCACTTCGGAACAATCCGATGCCGTCGGCGTCATTTTCCAATACGAGGCCCACATCATCTACGCTTCCGATGTTGGCGCATATATGGACGGATCTGCCA
This sequence comes from uncultured bacterium, assembly GCA_948467735.1. Classification (GTDB taxonomy): domain Bacteria; phylum Bacillota; class Clostridia; order Lachnospirales; family Lachnospiraceae; genus Acetatifactor. The sequence continues at coordinate 49,620 of CAOKFN010000007.1, read as the reverse complement.
TCGAGAGTCACCGTTTCCCTGCCCTTTAATGTCTGTAGAAGAACCCTCTTTTCCCGCTCTTCCTTCATTCTCTTCTCGGCGTCCGCGCGCATCTCTTCCGAAGGCTCAAAGATAACTTCTCCACGAAATCCGTCTACAATCACCTCCATACCGGAATGAATTTCTTCCGGATTCATAAAAACGCCGATCAGCGCCGGAATATTCATCATCCTTGCCAGAATCGCCGTATGGGAATTGACGGAACCATGAACCGTCACCAATGCCAGAATTTTTTCTCTATCCATCCGCATTATCTGGCTTGGGGTCAAGTCATCGGCCACAATCACAGTCGGTTCCGTAACCGTAAAATCCCCTTCTTCCCCGCCTGTGAGATTTCTAATCAGACGGTCGGAAATATCCTTCACGTCCGACGCCCTTGCCTTCATATAATCGTCGTCCATAGCGGCAAACATTTCGGAAAGCTTGTCTCCCGCGGCGGCGGCGGCATACTCGGCGTTTGCCAGCTCCGTGCGGATGATGCTGTAAACGGCCTCCAGATACGTCTCGTCCTCCAGCAGCATCCGATGTATCTCGAAAATAGCCGCGCCCGCCTCCCCCGCTTCCTTCATTGCCTTCTCATATAAGTCCCGAAGCTGCCTCTTGGACTCCACTGCGGCCTGATTAAATCTCATGATTTCCCTGTGTACATCTGAAATTTTTGTTCTCTTTACCTGTTGCGCATTGTTTTTTAGCACCAGCGCCGGGCCCAGCGCAATCCCTTGATAGACCGGTTTGCCAGATAGTCTGAGCATTTTGCTTCTCCTTTCCGGTGGGACGGAAACCATTCTTCCTTATCCAATCCCAAAGCGGCGATTTGCAGACATGTCCTGATACATTTTCGTTCAAACTCACGCCACTTTTACAAATGTCCCTGACGTCCATGCGCATGTTCCCAAACAATGATTCTTCCAACAGCTATAAGTATTTTTGCAATTCTTCAATAAGCTGGTAAACTCTTGTAGCAGGACACTTTTGAGACGGCGCAATGTCGCCATACGATTCATATTGACGTTTCGCACGTACTGCGGCGACATTAATACTTGGCTGAAGAATCTCAAAGATATTCTTCATATTCTTTTCATATCCACAATATCCCTTTAAAAGCTCCCTGTATCTTTCCCTCCCAACATTAACAGACAATTCTTGAAAGTGCAGAAGAAACCACAACTCAATACATTCATTTGACCACGCCGCACGATATTCCCGCACATCCGTTTTTTCTTCCGCACTGTATTGCGTATTATCAAAATTATCCAATGGAAAATCATCTTTGTCATATACCAGCCACACTACCTCTGCCTGTGGAAATTTCTTATCTACAGTTTTTCTGGCATATTCCAGCAGCCCCTTTGTATTTCTTCCCGTCCCCTCCACAAAAATAAATCTTCCCGTCGAAAACTCTCTATATTTTTCATTGATCTTTTGGGCTATTGATTCAAAATAATATGGTTCTGTTTTGGTTCCTTCGCTTACAATATAAGTATAATGCGGCAGTTCATCATTTATTTCCTTTTTCTTCTTTTGCATTTTTTCCTTAAGTTCTGACTGTTCCCGTTTCAGCTCACTATATTTCTTTGGTTTGAGGCTCATTCGCTGTCCTCCCAGTCCATGATTCTCCGTATATATGGATCCGCCCCATATCGTCCCTCAATATAACGCTTTCCATAAGCCTCATCATTTCTTATCATTGTTCCGTCTTCTTTGCGGAAAGAGGATAAGGAATACAATTTGGACGCTCCAAATGGATTTTTAGCACAAAACCAAATTTCATCCCTGCGAAATACATCATGATTCATGGTTGTAATATCATGCGAGGTCAGCAACAGCTGAGCGCCTTTTTTATTGCTATGCGGATCTGTAAATAATCCTATGATATACCGCAAAAGCTTCGGATGTAATTTTGCGTCTAATTCGTCTGCAATCAACAAATTCCCCTCTTCCAAACAGCTGTTTATCTTGACAAGGCAGCTGAGCAGTTTTATCGTCCCGCCGGATTCTTCTTCCAGCGGGAGTTCGCACATTTCACCGTTTTCCATTATATGTTTTGTGTACACATTTTCTATATTCCCATCCAAGTCCTTCTGCACTCGTATATCTTTAATTAATATGTCCATTTCTTCCAGCATTCTAAAAAGCCTCTTTCGCTTACTGCTTGACTTAGGCAGCACCAATTTCTTTTCTCTTTGAGGATTATTATAATTGAGCGTTTCAATACTTAAAAACCACTTAACAACCATGTCAATCGTTTTTATATCATAATTAATCGCAATATGCGAAAGAAGAGGCATGGCGTCATTTACTTTTTCCACTGCAATATCTTCTATTTCCTCTCCTAAAATGCACTCGTCCTTTGAACGTTCAAAAATCAACGATACCTCATTCATATCCGCTCCCTGCACATACAGATTTTCCTGCACTATCTCATTTTTCAGCATGGAAAGCTGATAACGGATTTTGCTTCCTGCCGCGCAAAACATAATATCAAATTTTGTCGGCAGGTTTTCAAATTCGGGAGACAGTTTATAATATATTTCCCTAGATGTGATGGAAGACCATTTGCGTACAGCCAGCTCATATTTCTCTTCATCATCATGGAGTTTTGTTAAAATAATAACGCGAAGTATCGTATCTCTTAAAAAACCCAAGGCCTCAAGTACCGTTGACTTTCCTCCCCCATTAGGCCCGTAAATCGCTATGACAGGTATCACCTTTTCCCTGCTGCCTTCGTCCACAATTAAACTGCTCTCATGTTCGCCAATTCTTTCCGGAGAAAAATCCAGTACTGCCTCATTCTTAAAAGCTTTATAATTTTCAAACGCAAACTGACATATCATGACGTTCCTCCTTATGAGATTTTATCTCACCATACCGTCTCTTATGTATATATTATCACTATTTTTTTAATTTTCAATACCATTCATCCTATTTTTTCTCTTAGTTTTTACTGCTTAACAGTTAAAATTTCCGAGGAACCTGACTACATAACGCCAGCCATATACGTTTAACCAGTGCAGTACGATAAATTCTGGTGTTATGTAGTATCATCATATTAGCATCCCTTATATTTTCACTACATGTTTAATCATACACTTTTATCATTGTCATTTCGTTCTCAATCAAACAAAATCTCCTCCACCGTCACAAAGGTATACCCCTCCTCCAACAGTTCGTCAATGGCCTTCAGCGCCGCCGTCACGGAGGTCTCATAATAATCATGCATCAAAATAATATCGTTCTCCCCGGTTTTGCTGACAATCTTCTCCGTAATGCAGTCCACGTTTTTGGAACACCAGTCCAAAGGATCCACCGTCCAGAGCACAGGGAACATGTTCAATTCCTTCTCAAAAGCCTTATCCCAAGAACCATACGGAGGACGCACATACTGTATTTCCTCCCCCGTAATTTCCTTCAAAATCTCATTGGTTTTAATCAGCTCTTCCTTGAACGCATCACGGTTGCTCTTCGTCAGCTGGATATGGCTGTATGTATGGTTGCCCACCAGATGCCCCTCTTCCCTCATTCTTGTTATAATTTCCGGATGCAGCTGCGCATGCTCCCCCGTCACAAAAAAAGTGGCGTGGATGCCCCTCTCTTTTAATCCGTCCAGCAGCTGCTCCGTATAGCAGGGGTGGGGCCCGTCGTCAAAGGTAATCGCAATCTTGCGCACCTCTCTATCCTCTTCGATTTCCGCATCCACAATCCTCATCAGACCGCTGTCCGCCGCCACCGCCTTGCTGCGCATCCCATAAAAACTCAAAAACAGCAGGCCTGCCACAAAATCGAATAGTAGGAATGCTGTTATAACCTTCTTCATATTATATCCCGCTTCTTACGCTTCTCTTAGTACAATATATGCCCCTCCTGCCGTCGGCATTCCAGCCGCCGCAAAACTTCGCCCGAATCAAATCCCCTCCCGCCGACGGCGGAGTCAAAAGAATCTTTATTCTCCTCGTTATAAAACAAAAAACCATAATCTCTCTTTTCATACAAGGTTATCTCTCTAGGAAATAAATCCTCTTCCAAATACATTTTTTCAAAATTCATACCACACCCGCAAATCCCGATTTGTCGATGGCTTTATTATAGCACTTCATTCCCCAAAATTGGCAGTCTATCTCTTCTTTTCGGCTGCCTGCTCCTTTACCGTACATGAGCCTTTAATGCAGGCTCATCACCTCTATCATTCGATACATCCCTCTCAGCCAGAAAATGCCGAAGAGAATCATTCCCCAAATTTTCAGCTTCGGTTCCCTCTCATACAGCCTTTCCCACGCCGCAAAACCGTATATGAGTATCAGATAATGAAAAAAATAAGAACACTGTTCCGTCAGCGCCGGGAAAAATATTGCCCCAAGCAGAAGTCCCCCGCCGCATATCCCTGCCAAAAGCCGCCGAGATAATTTTTTGCAGGCACTTGTCTGCGCCCCTTCTTTCAACAGTCCCTCCGCCAGAATCAACAGCGGGACTCCTGCCGCCAGCAGAAAGACATTTCCGCCCAGCCCTTCCCTGAACGCTTCCTCCCAGTTCCCGGCCCGCACCGCACCGCTGACCCCGATCTCCACGCTTCCGTCCAAAAGATGCGCCAGAGACGCAAGGCTGATTGTGGGCAGGAAGGCAAGATACGCGGACAAAAGGCGCAGGAAGGAATCCGGACGGCGATATCCGGATGCCATGCATGGCAGTAAAATAACCGCGGACAGACACAGCATTCCCGCCCCGTCCACCAGCACGTCAAACAGCCCCTGTGAGCCTTTCCCTGCCTGCATGGACAAGTACAATCCCACTCCCTCCGAAGTCTGCATATCATGGAGCGTCAGGCATGCGAATGCCAGTGTCGCCGCCGACAGCAGAATCCATATCCAGTTAAGCGAAACCTTTCCAAGCACCTTTTTCATCTGCGTACCCCACTGCATATGTCACTCTCATTCTCCACAGCACTGCCGTTCCCTTGCTCACGGCACGGCCATTCCCATCCCATAACACTGCTATTCCCATGCTGCACAGCGCTCTCTATTCCTATTCTCCGCAGCACGGTTGTTCTCATCCCATAACACTGCTATTCCCATGCTGCACAGCGCTCTCTATTCCTATTCTCCGCAGCACTGTTGTTCTCATCTCATAACACTGCTATTCCCATCCTCCGCAGCGCTGCCGTTCCCTTGACACGCGGCACGGCTTTTTCACACATCCCGCCCGCATGGTTCTCGGCGCATCCCTTTCACATACTCCACAGCGCATAAACCGCATAGCACCAATACCCCAGCGCCATCCATGGCACATAGCGCTTTAAGCCCTCCATCTCCCTCAAAATACCTTTCAGCAGAGACAAGCTCAGCGCAATGCATGTCACCATCGTTCCGAAGGCCGCCCTGTCCGGATAATGGGGGGACAGCGCCATGGCCCCATAAGATAGCGCCGCCAGCCCAAGGAGCATCCACTGCGCCGGGCAGAGTCTTTGTTTCAGCCATACCGTCCAAATCAGCAGAACCGCCGCCAGCAGAACCGCCGCCGGAAATAAAAAATCCGCCCCGGCCCGAAGCATGGAAATAAAACGGTCGTAGAGAAGCTCTCCCAACACTTTTTCTTCAATGGCGGCCTTTCTGACAAAATTTCCCGGTGCCGCAATCACTAAAATACTCCCCGCCAGACTTGTCACAATTCCGGATACCATCCATGGGCGCAGCCGGACATGCCATATTTTGACAAGATATATTGTGGCGGCAAGGCTGATAACCATACTGGCCGGTCCCATATTTTCATTGCTCCAGCCCGCCATCAGCCCCAGCGGAAGCATCCAAACATCGATGAACGCGGGCGCTTTCCTCTCCGGCTCCGCGGCTTGTCCAAGGTACTGCCGCAGGAAGAGGAAAATCCACGCCGTGGAATAGACATAATTGACCGTCCCCGCCTGCCAAAACATGCTCATCTTCACATTCGGATTCAGCGCAATCACCAAAGAGACGGCGAGCAGAAACCAAAATGGCTTCCTGCAGTCCGCCGTCACGCAAATCATCCATCCCAGCAGCAAAAGCGCCGCCATATTCATCATATCCGCGGCAAATTCTCCTGACATCAATGTAATCTGCAGAAGGCCGTGGGTCACGCACCGCCCTCCCCAGTTCATGAAATGCCATGCCTGACTCTCAAGGATATCGAATATGCTCCCAAGCGGCTCTCCCGTGGCAAGATTGGTACCGTACCAGAGATCGTCCATCATAAAAGGAACTCTTCTATGTGAAAACCAGACGACGGCAGCCAGAATCACAATGCCTGCCGCCGTCAGTATTCTTCCACCGACTTTTCTCATTTCTTAAGAACCAGATGCTGAGGAAGGCCGTTTACCATAAAGGGCTGATAAAATCCCTGAATCAGCGGCTCAATATAATTGATAAACTCCTCCGTCACATAATCTCCCTCTTCGTTAATCCATGAACGAGGAATCACCTTCTCATTATTGGCAATCCGATGAACGTCATAAATGCCCACGGCGCTGGTATAAGGATCGTCGGAAAGACGGTCGATGACGACCATTTTGCCGCTGTCTCCTTCGTCCGCCGCCTTCACTGCCGCGCCGCCCACCATAAACGCCTCGTTTACGTCCACACGGGAAGCCATATGGGAAGCGCTCCTCTGCAGCGTGGAAAACTCAATGCTGCGCGTCTTGCATCCCGTCTCCCTTCCCACAAAGCCCGCCAGATAAGCCGCCGTCCCCTGCAGCTGTTTATGGCCGAAGGCGTCCACATAATCCGCGCCGCCGGACAGCTCACAGACATACCTGCCGTCCGCAATCTTAATCCCCTCCGACACGGCAACCACCACGGATTCCTTCTTTTTCAGCAGCTCCTTTACCTTTGCCAGAAACTTATCAATATCAAACACCACTTCCGGCAGATAGATCAAATCAGGCCCCTCGCATTCCTCCGTCCTTGCCAGCGCGGCCGCTCCCGTCAGCCATCCCGCGTTTCGTCCCATGACTTCGATGATGGTAACGGCTTCCTTGTCATTATAAGTCATTCCTGTGGCGTCCCGAATCACTTCCTTGGTAGATGTGGCAATATATTTTGCGGCGCTGCCGAAACCGGGCGTGTGGTCCGTAAGGGCCAGATCGTTATCTATGGTCTTGGGCACGCCCAAAAACTTCTGAGTATGTCCTTTCACAAGGGCATAATCGGACAATTTCTTGATCGTGTCCATGGAATCGTTTCCGCCGATATAGATAAAAGCTTCTATCTCCAGCTTGTTCAGCACCTCGAAAATTCTCTCGTAAATATCCGCGTCCTCGTGAATCTCCGGCAGCTTGTAACGGCAGGAGCCAAGGAAAGCCGAGGGCGTCCTTTTCAATATTTCAATATCCATATCGGAATGAATCTGGGTGGACAGGTCCACATACTGCTCGTCCAACAAGCCCTGAATTCCGTGCAGCATTCCATATACTTTATGAAATCCTCGTTCTCTGGCAGTCTTATATACTCCTGCCAGACTGGAATTAATCACCGCGGTAGGCCCCCCTGACTGCCCTACAATAATATTGCGTTTCTGCGCCATTTTTTAACCCTCCATTTTATTGTTTTATATTTATATTTTTGTAAACCATATGTTAAATCATACCAAAAAACAGGCAAAATTACAATAGCATTCTGGAAGCCCGTCCAATTCAATTCTGCACTCCCATTTCATCCTATCCCAAAAGCTCACTTCATCCTAATCCAAAATTTCATTTCAACCTATCCCAAAATCTCCATTCCATCCTATTCAAACTGTGCGTTATAAAGCCGCATGTACACTCCCTGCTTCTCCATCAGTTCCTCATGGGTGCCCTGTTCCACCACCTCGCCGTCGTTGACCACCAGTATCAAGTCCGCATGTTCAATGGTAGAGAGCCTGTGGGCGATGACAAAGCAGGTTTTCCCCTCCATCAGCTTCAGCATTGCCTTCTGTATCTGACGCTCCGTGCGGGTGTCCACATTGGAGGTGGCCTCGTCCAGAATCAGCATCCGCGCGTCTAAAAGCATTGCCCTCGCAATGGTCAGAAGCTGCTTCTGCCCTTTGGAAATATTGGTTCCCTCATCCGTCAGGATGGTATCATACCCTTGGGGAAGACGTTTGATAAAGGAATGAATCTTCGCCGCTTTTGCCGCCTCCTCCACATCCTTTCTGTCGGCCCCTTCCCTGCCATATGCAAGATTTTCATAAATGCTGCCGTAAAACAGCCAAGTGTCCTGTAATACCATGGCGTATGCTTTTCTAAGGCTGCTTCTGGTCAGGCGTCCCGACTCTTTCCCGTCCACCAGAATCTTCCCGCTGTCAGGATCATAAAATCTCATCAGCAGATTAATCAGCGTGGTTTTGCCCGCGCCGGTGGGACCTACGATGGCGATGAGCTTTCCGGGCTGGGCCTCAAAGCTCAAATTATGGATGATGGTTTTCCCCGGCACATACCCGAAGCTTACATTCTCCACCCTGACATGGCCCGCAGGCTCCTTCAGTTCCTCCGCCCCTTCGGCGTCCGCGGCTTCCGGCAGCTCGTCAATCAGCCGGAATACCCTCTCCGCCGCCGCCAGCGCCGACTGCAGCTCGCTGAAAATATTCGCCGCCTCGTTGATGGGCCCGGAAAACTTACGGGAATACAGCACGAAGGAAGAGATATCCCCTATTTTCATGGAACCGGCCAGATACAGGAGGGCTCCGAATACGCTGATCAAGGACAGGGACAGGTTATTGATAAAGTTTACACAGGGTCCCACAATGCTTCCGTAATACTCCGCTTTATAGTAAGCATCCACCGCATCCTTATTTTTCTGATTAAAGCGCTTCTGTGTATACTCCTCCCTGCCGTAAGCCTTCAACGTCTTCTGTCCCGTGATCATTTCCTCCACAAAGCCGTTCATTTCCCCCAGCTTCGCGGAACGGGCCCTGAAAAGAGGCCTTGTCCTGCCCGTCACATACTTGGTAATCAATATGGACAGCGGCACGGTAAAGGCAAACACCAGCACCAGCCTCGGCGAAATGGTAATCATCATCACCAGCGCCCCCGCCACAGTGATCACCGTGGTGAGAAGCTGCACCAAATCATTGGAAAGGGAGGCGTTCACCGTGTCGATGTCATAGGAAATGCGGCTGATAATATCCCCTGTCTGGTGTACGTCAAAATATCCCACCGGCAGGCTCATCAGCTTTTCAAACACATCCTGACGCATCCGGTACACCACTCTGCGGCTGATGGTCAGCATCAAAATCTGCAGGCCGTAGGACATTGCGGCGGAGGCGACATAAAACCCCGCCATCCAAAGGGCATAATAAAATACCGCTCCAAAATCCACGGCCCCCTGTCCCGGCTCCACAGCCCCGATACAAAGCCCCGTGAGCTTGGGCCCTATCAAAGAAAACGAGTTGCTGCCAAAGGTACACACAGCCGCAAACGCCAGCATCCATTTATACTGCAGCATATACTTTCCAAGCCGCAGAACCGTCCCCTTGGAATATCTCTTTTTTTCCTGCTCCATGTTCCCTTCCTCCATGCCGCGACGGCGGCGTTTCACACATCCTGATTTGTATGCCCGAAGAGGGGTGTTTATACGCCCTCCTGTGAAGCGGGCAGGAAGAATCAGCTTAAGACATTCTTCTCACCCTGCATCCTGCTGATTTCGTTATAGACCGGACAATTTTCCAAAAGCTCCTCATGGACGCCGTACCCAATCGCCGCGCCGTCCTCCAGCACCAGAATATGATCCGCATTCCGGATGGAGCTGACTCTCTGGGCCACGATAACCAATGTGGTATCCGGAAAATGCTCCTTCATTCCCCTGCGAAGCTCCGCGTCCGTCCGGTAGTCCAGCGCGCTGGAGGAATCATCCAGAATCAGTATCTCCGGCTTTGCCGCCATGGCGCGGGCAATCAGGACTCTTTGTTTCTGCCCGCCGCTTAGATTGGCTCCCTTGATATTCAGAGCTTCCGCCTCTCTGTCCTCCCTGTTTTTCACGAATTCGCTGGCTCTGGCATACAGAAGGGCCTCCTGAACCTGCTCCTCGCTCATATCCCTGCCCAGCGTGACATTTCCCGCGATACTGTCCTCAAAAATAGTGTCGTTCTGAAAAACCACTCCAAACTTCTGCTTCAACTCCTCCGGCGGATAGCTTCTCACATCCCTGCCCCCTATGAATACGCCGCCCTCCTCCACATCATACATGCGCATCATCAAATGAACCACCGTGGACTTGCCGGAGCCGATCTCTCCGATAATCCCCAAGGTTTCTCCCTTTTTGATACAGAAGCTCAAATCCTTGATATTGGGTTCTCCCCCCTTCAGATAAGAAAAGGTCGCATGGTCAAAGCGGATTTCCTCCTCCGGACCAGCTCCCCCGGACTCGGAATTTCCCGCTGAAAAAGCCTCCGCGCAGGCCGCTCCCTGCATGGAAGGCGTTCCCTGCACACAAGCCGCTCCCTGCATAAAAGACGTTCCCTGCACGCAAGGCATTCCCTGCACGGAAGATTTTTCTGCGCAGGAGGAACCTTCCATAACCTGCATATCCTCCCCGCACTCCAGCACCTGCCAGATACGGCTGCCGGATGCGATGCCTTTTGACAGTATGGTAAACATCTTGGAAATAGACAGCATGGCGTTCAAAATAATCGTAAAATATGTGGTAAACGCCAGAATCTTACCCACCTCCGAGGTGCCTGCGTTGACCCGGTAAGCGCCCACAAGGATCACTCCCACCAGCCCTAGGTTCAAAAGAATGTTCATGGAAGGATTGATTACAGCCATCACCATTCCGTTTTTCCGCTCACGCTCCACCACCTCTTTATTGATGGTGCGAAACTTCTCCGTCTCATACTCTGTCTTGGACAGCGCCTTAATCACACGGATTCCCGCGATATCCTCCCTCACCATCCGCACGAACCGGTCATTGGCCTCCTGAAGCACGCTATACATGGGAATGCTCCTCCTTGACACATACACCGTGATAAATCCCAGCAGAGGAAGAACTGCCAGCAGCACACATGCCATGGACGCATCCAGCGTAAACGTAATACAGATGCCCCCAAGCAGCAGAATCGGCGCACGCACGCCTATCCTCTGAATCCGCCCAAACATCTGATGCAGGTTATAGGTATCCGAGGTCATTCTGGAAATCAGGGACGGTTTTGTAAACGAATCTGTCTGAGCATTGGATAAATACATAATTTTGGAAAACAAATCATGCCGTATCAGCTCCGTGGCGTCCCCCGACACTCTCGACGCCATCCGGTTGGCGATAATATTAAAAGAAACGGCCACAATGGAGCAGGCAAGCATCAATGCGCCCCAAAGCAGCACTCTGCCCGCATCCCGCAAGGGAATCACCGAGTCAATGATATATGCCAGAATGTACGGAATACATAAATCCATCACAGTCCCAATAAACTTTATCAGGAATCCAACTCCCATCCTTCTGCCGTAAGGCATTAAATAACGCATAACAATCTGCTTCATCCATCCTGCCCATCCTTGTCTTATCCTATTTTACTCCCGCCCGGCCTGCATCACATATTCCCCCAATCACAGACTGCCGCCTTACGCGGTTCCTATAAGAAAACCGGGCGGCAATCTTCCCGCCCGGCAGCTTTTATACTCTGAATTTCAACATTTTCTGCCCCCATCGGCTTATATCTTGAACACGGAAATCTCCGACTTCAAATCTTCCATATTCTGTCCCAGCGAATCCGCCGTCTGGTTCAAATTCTGAACGCTCTCCATCAGCTTATTCGCCACATCTTTTACCACTTCCGCGCTGTTGGCGGTTTCTTCTATGATGTCGGAGATATTCTTCACCGCGTCCACGGTATACCTCCGCTCATGATCCGCCTTTTCGGTACTGTTCACAATTTCCTTCAGCCCTTCTATCAGCGTCCCCATCTGCTTCTGCATCTTCAGGAATACATCCACCACCTGCTCCACAGCCTCTGTCTGGGCGGCGACCATATTCTCGGCGTTCCGGGCGCTCTCCACGCTGTTTTGCGTCTGTCCCGCGATATGCTCCACATTATTTCGGATTTCTCCCGCCGCTTTCGCGGAATCATCTGCCAGCTTGCGGATTTCTTCCGCCACGACGGCGAATCCCCTTCCTGCTTCCCCGGCCCTTGCCGCCTCGATGGACGCGTTCAGAGACAATAGATTGGTCTGTTCGGAAATCTCGGTGATGGTGCCAACAAACGTATTGATAATTTCCGATTCCTGACGCAGGGAATTAATGCTCTCCCCCACCTTCTGGGTAATAGACGTGGTTTCCCTTGCCCTGCTGCCCAGCAGATTCACAATCTTCATGCCTTGATTGATCATGCCTTCCGTCTCGTCCACCAGCTTTTCGACTTCCTCCACCACACGGCTGACTTCCTGAATTTCGCCGGAAAGAATATCCGTTTTTGTCACGCATTCCTGTGCATGTTCGGACTGTCTGCTCATGCCCTCGTTGATTTCGTCGATTGCCTGCGTGATGTCCATGGAATAACTGCTGATAATGCCGGACACCGTCTCCACATCCCGGGAAGAATTCTCCAGCTGTCCCGTAGCGCCCGTCACCTTATTCACCAGATTCTTGGTATTCACGATCATATTGTTGGCCGAAGCCGCCAGTCCTCTGAATTCATCCTTGCCCTTTGCCGTTACCTGAACGGTCAGATCACCCTTGGCCACCTCGCCGAATTTCTTGGATATCCTCTTCATATTGCTCTGAATACTGAACACAATCAAAAGACCTATGGTCAGCACAATCACACAGGCGAGAAGCACCAATCCGAACGTCATGGTCTTAATTCCCTCCGCCTGACCGGTAATCAGCCTCATGGGAACCAAGGCGCAGATCATTGCGTTCGTCCTTACGCTTTTGCTGTAAATAAACTGGTATTCCTCCCCCGCAAACTCTACCTTTTCAATGCCTTCCACAGCCTCCCCATTGGTCTCCGGGAAAAAAGACCTGCCATAAAAAACAGTTTCTCCCTCCGCAAGAACGCTCTCTTCACCCTCAGACAAATTTTCACATACGATTTCTCTGCCGTTTTCCGTCACAAACCCCACAATGCTGCCGTCGCCTAAATCCAGCCCGTTGATGAATTCCTGTATGGCTGTCGGCTTGATGTCCACAACCACCACCGCGCTTTTGGCTTGGGACATAATCTGATATGCAATAATATACGAATCCTTTTTCATCCCAAAAGCATCGTCCAGCATCCGGTGTCCGTCCACCCAGCTTTTGATCTTCCCGCCGTCGAAGGCGTCCGTCTGCATATATTCCGCAAGAATCCCGCTCTGGGCCGTCGTATCGTAGGAGGTGATCATATTGACGCCTTCCCGGGTAATAATATGTATATTGCTGATAAACTGATTGGACACCCGGGAGGTTGCCATGGACGCTTTTGTGCCATTGACAATCGCCGCTCTTTCTATGTTGTTTTGGAACAGCCCGATAAAATAATGGCTTAAATCCTCGTCATAGGCATACTTTACCCCTTCCGCCTCTATGAAGGACCCTACCATATCCACATATTCCGCCGCCATCTTTATGGTCTGGCTTGTGGATACCTTAAACTTATCGTTCAGCCCTTCCGCAGACTTTTGATATGCGGATACGCCGATAACAATCATAAACGCAATCGGTACAAGAAAACACAGAATAATTTTATTCCGTATACTGAATATCATATGTTCTTTTGTCTTCTTCGCCATAATGCCCCTCCTTCTCAATCGCATTTTCCCGCATGTCCTTCTGATAAAATTATACACCATTTCGGCGTTTTTACCAATAGTAAATGACAATATTATTATCTTTTATTTATTTCCATCGCGCCGATATACCTCTCCTCAAAATCCGGTTCCATGGCAAGATTCAAAACTTCCGTATTTTCCGTGACGCGCTGTAATTCCACCTTTAAAAAATCCCTTCCTTCCGCGAATAATTCCCTTCCTGCCCGCAGCGCCCCCGCCAGAGCGGTATTTCCTCCGGCGAAGGCCTTCCCGGCCAGCTTCTTTGGCAGAAGGCCGATTTCCGCCGCCGCGTCCGGCTTCAAATAATATCCGAACCCTCCCGCCAGCACCACCTTATCCACTCCGTCCGCGTCCACGCCGTACCGCTTCAGAAGAATCTCAATTCCTGCGGCAATGGCCGCCTTTGCCAGCTGTATGCTGCGGATCGCCTCCTGCGTCACAAGCACATTGCCCGCCCGGACGCCCGTCTCAAAATATTCCGGGCCAAGCAGGCCTGTCTCATCCAAAATTCCCTCCCGGCGAAGCGCTGCCAGAATGCTTACCATATCCGAACCCCAGACGCCCTTATTCACACCGCCTTCAAACGCAGGCCCCGCCGCCGTTGCGCAGGCAATCCTTCTGCTGCGGTTCCCCAGCACCAGTTCGCCGTTCGTACCAAGGTCCACAAGCAGAGTAATCTCCTCCTCTTCCGCCATCCCGCAGGCATGGATTCCAGCCGTAATATCGCCGCCCACGAACGCCGATATGCCGGGGAGTATCAAACACGGCTTCCCCATAAACTCCGTATCCGCCCCCGAAAGGCGCTCTGCCGCAAAGGGGGCCCGCCCCAATTCCTTGGTATCCCAGCCCATCAGAAGATAGGTCATGGCAGTATTGGCCGCCAGCACAATCTGCAGCTCCTCCCCTTCCCCCATCTGTTTTTGAAATCTTTTAACGCCGCGCTCCAGCACCTCTGCCGCCTTCCTGCGCATCGCTTCGGCGCATTCCGCGTCTTCGGCCGCGCGGATTCTGGAAAGCACGTCCGCGCCATACTCGGTCTGGGGATTCAGGGACAGAATCCTGTCCGCAATGCCGCCGTCCTCATGAAACAAAAGCATTGCTATGGTGGTGGTTCCCACGTCCACCGCCGCCAGACGTTTTCCCTCCCCGCGCAGGGGCATTTTTTTACGGGAAAACAAGTCCTCCGCGACGACATGAAGGGCGCCGCCTGCCGTTCCTCCCTTGTTCTGCGGGCCTTCAGGCGCGATGCCCGGGCACAAGCCGCAGCCGGTGCAGATTCGACAGCGAAACCCTCTGTTCTTCTCCAAAACACTTCCTGCCATAGCCGGTTCCTTCCCCCTATTGTGAAATAAACTGATTTTTCTCCCTATTATAACGATATCCGGCGGCGGCCAGTCTGTCCGTGATTACCTTTCCGTCCACATCCAGCCCCTCCCAGAGCGCCTCCGGACTGTTGTATTCATCTCTCAATTTCGTATTGACAACACTCATAAGCATAATCGGGTCTTCCGGCAGCATATTTTTCTTCTCCTGTCAAAGTATATTATTATCATTATCTTATCAGATTACAAACTTTTTTACAAGCAAAAAAGAGAGCTTTCCCACTCTCTTTTCTGCTTCCTATCGCCGTTCAATATTTTATGCCGCACACCGTTATAACCTGCTGCAAATTCCGACTGCAGGCCGCCGCTCCTTTTCCTGCCGTAAATCCCGGCGGCCTGTAGTATACTTAGTGTGAAAGATACGGCCTCGTCTCAGCCTCAATCTGTTTTCCATACTCTTTTACACTATCCGTCACCGTATAGTTCTCGTCTCCGAATAAGAACTGATGCAGCCACACCACGTTGGATTCCAAATCCAGCGGAATCACACAGCTTCCCTTCGCGCCGATATTGCTGGCGGTGCGCATGTCTTCCTTGGGGAAGCCGCCCTCCTCCACAATACGGTAATTGGCAATGTTTGCAATCAGGTTCAGGATATCCTTGGAATCAAGACTGGTATAAATATCTCCGATACTGTCGTTGAACACCTGAGTCAACGTTGCAAGATCCGTTTTCTTCGCCTGTTCCTCAATGGCTTTAATCACTTCCCTCTGACGGGCCGTGCGCTCGAAATCGAAATTTCCCACCTGACGGATACGGCAGAATGCCGCCGCCTGAAGACCGTCCAGCAGCTGATATCCCGGCTCCGTCACAGGAACATAATTGCATTTCAGCACGGTTGCCACACCGATCTGGTAATTATTGATATGCTGCAGCTCCGCCTCGTTCACATCGATGTAAACGCCGCCCAGCCCGTCAATAACCTTTCGCAGGCCGCCGTAGCCCACGGTCACGAAATCCGTAATATCCATGTCCAGATTCATATTCAGCATCTTGACCGCCTGCTCCGCTCCGCCGTCATTGTACGCCGCGTTACATTTCCAGTAATAATCCGTGCCGATATTGAGGTATGTATCACGGAATACACTCACCAGCTTGATATCTCCCGTATCCATATTGATGCTCGCAATCATAATGCTGTCGCTTCGGCTGCCTTTGTACAGCTGATTCTCCGTCTCCGCGTCCACGCCGAAAAGCGCAATATTCATATAGCCCTGCATGGTGCCGCCCTCTTCTTTTTCCTGCTGCACCGCCTCATGGATTTCCAGCGTTGTCGGATCCATCTCAATCATGCTGGGGCCGTCGCCCGATTTGCTCATGACCAGATACAGCACCGCCAGCATTACGACAATAATGACCGCCTCAACAGCAAATAAAACTATCTTCCATTTCTTTCTTGCACTCATTTTGTTCTCCTTCTGCACAATCTGCTTATTTAAAAACCATGCCCTCAAACCAATATCCGCATGATAGATACATTCTCTCCGGAACGGACGCTTGCGGACAAGCGGCGGTTCTGTTGAAAACTATACTATAGTATAAGGAGAACTGTTTAGGATTTTATGAAGTAAATTTTTAATATTTCTTAAGAAGACTTGAATAAGATGTTAAAATCTGGGCATACTGCCAAAAAATACGGTCTATTGTTCCGGCGCCGCGCATACAGCGCCTGCGGGGAAAATTTTTCCTGTAAAACTTCTGTTGTCATTTCACATCGTCCATTTTAAAGTTTCCGGCTGAAAATATCTTCCCCGCGCTTTATGGCGTACTGTGTTTTTGATGCCCGCACCGCTTGTAATAAAACACCCGCGCCGCAAAATTTATTCCTTACATCCGTTCTATCTCTTGATTGAAGCCGTCAGCGCCCCGTTTTCCACGTCAATCAGCACCGTATC
This sequence comes from uncultured bacterium, assembly GCA_948467735.1. GTDB lineage: Bacteria > Bacillota > Clostridia > Lachnospirales > Lachnospiraceae > Acetatifactor. Next base: position 32,563 of record CAOKFN010000007.1, on the reverse strand, counting down.
CCCCTCCGACGCGCTGTCGGACAAAATCAGCTTTGCCGTCAGGGTCTCCACGTATTTCTGGATATACCGCTTCAGGGGCCTTGCGCCGTATACGGGATCATAGGCGTTGTCCACGATAAAGGCCATGGCCTCCTTGGTCAGCTCCAGATGCAGGTCCCTGTCCTCCAGCCTCCGGTTCAAATCCGCGATAATCAAATCTATGATGCCGCCGATATTCTCCTTTGTCAGGGGCTTGAACAATATGGTTTCATCCAGCCTGTTCAAAAATTCCGGCCTGAAATGACCCCGCAGGTCGTCCATCACCTGCGCCTCCGCCTCCGGGCTGATCTGCCCGTCCGGCCCGATGCCCTCCAACAGATAACCGGCGCCGATATTGGAGGTCATAATCAGTATGGTATTCTTGAAATCCACCGTCCGCCCTTGAGAATCCGTGATTCTCCCGTCGTCCAGAACCTGAAGAAGCACGTTGAACACATCCGGATGGGCCTTCTCTATCTCGTCAAAGAGCACCACGCTGTAGGGCTTTCTGCGGACTGCCTCGGTCAGCTGGCCCCCTTCCTCATACCCCACATATCCGGGAGGCGCTCCGATGAGCCTTGATACGGAATACTTCTCCATATATTCGCTCATATCGATGCGCACCATGTTATTCTCGTCGTCGAAAAGGGCCGCCGCAAGAGATTTTGCCAGCTCGGTCTTGCCCACGCCCGTAGGCCCCAAAAACAGGAAGGAACCGATGGGTTTGGTGGGATCCTTAATGCCCGCCTTGGAACGGATAATGGCCTCCGTCACCTTGGTGACGCCTTCCTCCTGACCGATGACCCTTCTGTGCAGCTCCTCGTCCAGATGCAGGGTCTTGTTTCTCTCGCTCTCGGTCAGCTTCGCCACCGGAATCCCCGTCCATCTGGATATGATTCTGGCAATCTCCTCGTCGGATACCTTCTCCCTGACCAGCGACAGCCCGGAAGCCCCCGCCTGCTCCTCCTGCTCCAGCTGCTTCTTCAAGGCCGGCAGCTTTCCGTAGCTTAACTCCGCCGCCTTCTCCAGATTTCCCTCCATCTGGGCAATCTGTATCTCGCTGTTCACCGCGTCTATCTCCTCCCGCAGCTTGGACAGCTTATCCACGGAAGCCTTTTCATTGTCCCACTGGGCCTTTCCGGAGGCAAATTTTTCCTTGAATTCCGCAAGCTCCTTCTGTAAATCCGCAAGCCGCTCCTGACTGAGCTTGTCGTCCTCCTTTTTCAGCGCCGCCTCTTCTATCTCCATCTGCATGATTTTGCGCTGCAGCTCATCTAACTCCGTGGGCATGCTGTCCAGCTCGGTCTTGATCAGAGCGCAGGCCTCGTCCACAAGGTCGATGGCCTTATCCGGCAGAAACCGGTCGGAAATATACCGATGGGACAGCACCGCCGCGCTGACTAGGGCATTGTCCATGATTTTTACCCCGTGATACACCTCGTAGCGCTCTTTTAAACCTCTCAGAATAGAAATCGTATCCTCCACCGTGGGTTCGTCCACCATCACCGGCTGGAAACGTCTCTCCAAAGCCGCGTCCTTCTCAATATACTGCCTGTACTCGTCCAGCGTGGTGGCGCCGATGCAGTGCAGCTCGCCCCTTGCCAGCATGGGCTTTAACATATTGCCCGCATCCAGCGCTCCGTCCGACTTTCCCGCGCCCACAATGGTATGCAGTTCGTCGATAAACAGGATAATCTGGCCGTCGCTGTTTTTCACATCCTCCAGCACGGCCTTCAGACGTTCCTCAAACTCGCCCCTGTATTTGGCCCCCGCTACCAGCGCCCCCATGTCCAAGGCGAAAATTTTCTTGTCCTTCAGCCCCTGCGGCACGTCGCCCCTGACAATCCGCTGGGCAAGCCCCTCCACCACCGCGGTTTTGCCCACGCCCGGTTCGCCGATGAGGACGGGGTTGTTCTTGGTCTTGCGGGATAAGATGCGGATAATATTGCGTATCTCTGTGTCCCTGCCGATCACCGGGTCAAGCTTCTGATTTCTGGCCTTCTCCACCAATTCCTGCCCATACTTTTCCAAGGTGTCATAGGTTGCCTCCGGATTGTCGCTGGTGACTCTCTGATTGCCGCGCACGGTGGAAAGGGCCTGCAGGAAGCGCTCCCTTGTAATGCCGTACTCCTTCCAGATAGCGGCGATTTCCCGGTTGGGGTTCTTAATCATGGCAAGCATGAGATGCTCCACGGATACATACTCGTCCCCTAACTGTTTTGCCTCGTCCTCCGCGCCGATTAACGCCTTATTCAAGTCCGCGCCGATATAGACCTTGCCGCCCTGAACCTTTGTCCGCTTGGCCAGCGCCTGCTCCACACGCTTTAGGAAATGCTCCTTCTGAATTTCCATCTTTTCTATCAATTTTAAAATCAGGCTGTCTTCCACCGTCAACAGGCTGTACAGCAGATGCTCCTGCTCAATCTCCTGATTTCCATACTCGTAGGCCAGCTTCTCACAGCCTTCCACGGCCTGCATGGATTTTTGCGTAAATTTTTGTATGTTCATATATGCCCTCCTCTTCCAATTTCCACACATGAAACGTTTCCCCTTTGCGGGGACTTTCCCACCTTGCGGAAATTTGTTCCGCTCTCTGCTTTTGCTTCCGATTCCCGACCATGAGAACCTGCCCCTTCCCGCAGAAACGCTTGTTTCTTCTCCTGAGAACATTCGTTTCTGCCTCCGCGTTTGGTTTTGGTTCCGTCTCTGTCTTTGCACATCAGCGTATGCTTCCGTATCCATCGGCTTTAGCATTTCCATACAACGCAGATTTTATAAATCTCTCATTGCATGTTCTATAATAAATATAACACTGTTCCCTCTAAAATCAATTAAGAAACCATAAACTTTTTCTCAAACAATAAAAAACGGAAAATATTATTCGTCCCCCCGCAATATCTCCGAAATTTTCTCAATCATCTCGTCTTCCTTCAGGCGGAACTTAATCTCCACACGCCTTGAAGCCGCCATGTCAACCTTTCCCGTGGGATTCCCCGCCGCGTCCTTCCCATAGATGGGCTGGCTGAACGACCGTCCGTTCACCGTGAGCAGGTCCATTAATTCGCCGATTTTCTCTTGGCTGAGGCCGTTTTTAGGATCCAGACAGAAATCCGCCACGGAATACGCCCTCTGATATGACAGCTCCAAATTGCCCTTATAAGTGCCGTCCGTGTCCGTATGGCCCTCGATAATGATTTCGGCTATGTATTCCCGAAAACGCTCCTGAAGCAGCACGTCCAGATATGTGGGAATAATATTTTTCAGCGTCTCCTTACTGTCGGCGGACAGAGCGGCGCTGTTATACCGAAACAGCAGATCGGAGGAAAAGGTAATGGATCCCGTCTGGGCGTCCACGCTCATATTGGAATTGTTAAAAGCCGTTTGGAGCGCGCCGATAATATCCACCCGGATTCCCACAATATTTTCCAGCTCCTGCCTCGTGCTGCCAAGCTCCTCCTTGGCCGCGTCCAGCTCTTCTTGGGCCGCTGTCAGTTCTCCCTGCGCCGTCGCCAGATCCTTCCGACCGTTTTCTATTTCCAGATACGCCTTGTCAAGCTCTTCCTTGGTCAAGGCCGCGCTGGCATAAGCCTGCTTAAGCTCCGCCAGAGAATCCGCCAGTTCTTTATTTGACTGTTCGATGGCCGCCTTATACTCCTCCAAATCCTTTAAGGCGTCCTCCAGCTCCTTCTGGGTCAGGCTCAAATGATCCTGAGACTGGGCCAGATCCGCCTTCGCCTGATCCAAGGCCGTGGTCTTCTGCTTGTAAATGGCAAGGGTGATGGCTATTATCAGTACAAATATCAGCAGAAGCGCCGCCATCATATCGGAATAGGACTGCCAGTAGCTATGTTCTCCAAAGGCTTCTCTTTGTTTTCGTTTTATCTTCATAATTACACCAAATCCTTCATCTGTTCAAACGTATAAAGCTGGCTGCTCACTTCCCGGCTCATCTCGCCGCAGGCCGCGGCAAGCGTCTCCTTCTGCTCCTCCAGCTCACGGGCAAACCTTCCTTTCTGCTCCTCCAGCTCATGGGCAAACTGCTCCTGCCGTTCCAGCATACGCTCCAAAGCCTCCTGTACGCCGCGGTTGGTTTCCACCAGCGTCCTTGCGGTTTCCAGAACCCGCCTGCTGCTCTCCGCATCCGCCTTATGGGCTTGAGAGGCGGCCTGCATGGCGTCCCCCACCCCTCTCAGCGATACTCCCATAGCGTCCTGAAGCTGTTCCATAAACCGATCCGCCATGCGCTCCAGCGCCTGTGTCTGAACCGCCGCCTCCCCCCTTGCCATCTCAAGAAGCTGCTTCATATAATTTGCCGTGTTGGCCTGATACACCAGCATGGCCGCGGTGTTTTCGTCCCCTGACGCGGCCGGCGGCAGTGCGCACTGTCTGAAAATATCCAGAAACAGACTCAGCTTTCCGTAAGCGTCGGCCATAATGCTTCGATAGACAAAATTGAACAGCAGTGAAAAAATAATTCCATATACGGAAGTGTGGAACGCCACCTTCATGCCCGACAGCAGGGGCCCCACATTGTCGGAAATGGTATAAATATCATCACCGCTAAAAGACCCCAGCCCCAAGGACAAGCCGATAAAGGTTCCCAATATCCCCAGCCCGGTCATCGTGCCGGAGATGCCGGAATTGAAATAACTGCTCCCCACCCGGTCCAGCAGCTCCTCATTGATGTAATCTTCAATATCGCAGGTGTTTACATATCGCTTTCCCACACGGCTGTTCCTGACACGCAGCCGGTATTTTGCGAAGGCCGTCCTGAGATTTTCCTCCTCGAATACATCCTTCCGATCCTGCAGCTGCGCCCAGAGGTTCTCGTTTCCCCCTTTTTTGTATTCCGCCTGCAGCTCCGCCCCCGCCCTCTGCAAATCGTCGGTAAGAAAATTCAGCCGCATAAAGCTAATCGCCGATATCAGAAAAAGGACGCCGATCATCACCAAAAAAATGCCGTTGATCACCAGATTGCTGACGGACGAGGTATCCCCTGTGAACACGCCGTTCACAAACAGGATGAATACCACCATAACCGCATAAACCAAAAACAGCCCGTAAAATAACTTATTTTTCATATGTGCTCCTATCTGCACGCCGATACATGCCTGAAATATTTTTTCACAAAGGCTCATGGCATTCCGCCAAATACTCCGGCAGGTTTTCCCTTCCCAGAATTCCACATGACAGGCCTTTATAGAAAACAATATTCAAACATGCATCGGCGTATACATCCATTCCGTCTTTTCTCACGGTTTCGACCTATGATTTTATGAGTTCACAGTAATTTCCTTCACTTCATATCCGGCCTCCGTCACCGCTGCAGTCAGCGCCTCGTCCGGCACGTCTTCTCTCAGCACCACCAAAGCCGATTTGTCCTCCAGACTCATGGTCACGCCGCTCACTCCTTCCACAGCCTCAAGCGCCTTCTGCACCCTGCCCGTACAATGTCCGCACATCATTCCTTCGATCTTCATTAATTTTTCCATCTTCTCTTTCCTTTCCGTTGTCAGTATTGTTTTTGTTGTTGTCGCTGCCGTATCTGCAGCCGTCGTTCTGCCGACGGCATTCGCTTTCTCCGGCATACCTTGTTCCATCGTTCCAAAACCGCTGGTTCCACTTGCCGCCGCAAAACCGCCTGTTCCGCTCACTGTTCCGGAACCGCAGGTTCCACTGGCCGACGCAAAACCGCACGCCTCACCTGTCATTTCAAAAGCACGCGCTTCACACGCCGCCGCGGAACTCCCTCCCGCATCCGTCCTTCCCAACGCCCCGGCCCCAGCGTCCGAATCCGCTGCCAAAGTCCGTGCCTCTCCCGCATCTTTTCCGCTGCGCTCCTGCCGGAAACCGCTCTGAAAACCCCTCAGCCGCAGCGCGTTTCCCACCACAAAAATACTGCTCAAGCTCATGGCCGCCGCCCCAAACATGGGATTTAATTTCACCCCAAAAACAGGATACCATAAACCGGCCGCCAATGGAATACCTATTGCATTATAAAAAAATGCCCAGAACAGATTCTGCTTGATATTGCGGATCACGGCCCGGCTTAACCGAACCGCCGTCACCGCGTCCCGCAGGTCGCTTTTCATCAGGATAATATCCGCGCTCTCCATGGCCACATCCGTCCCCGCGCCGATGGCCATGCCCACGTCCGCCGCCGCCAGCGCGGGCGCGTCGTTGATGCCGTCCCCAATCATTGCCGTTTTATGCCCCTGACTGCGAAGCTCGCTGATTTTTTTCTCCTTGTCTTGGGGCAGTACCTCCGCAATCACCTCCTCAATATCCAGACGCTTCCTGACCGCCTCCGCAGTCCGCTTATTGTCCCCTGTGAGCATGACCACATGAATGCCCATTTCCTTAAATTTCCGGATTGCCGCTCTGGATGTGTCCTTCACCTCGTCCGCCGCGCCGATGACGCCTAGGAAACGTCCTTCCTCCGCAATCAAAAGGGGCGTCATTCCCTCGTCGGCCAGCCGCTCTATGCCCTGCAGCACCATGGGGTCGATGGCAATATTGTTTTCTTCCATAAAAGGAAGATTGCCCACCAGATACCTTGTGCCCGCCTTCGCCCCCTTATCCCGACGGTTCAGAAGCGCCTGCCGTTCCTCGGCGGAAATCTCCCTGCCGCTTCCTGCGCCGCCCTTTGTCAATACCGCCGCTGCTGAGGGGCCGTCCTTTCCCGCAGGCCCGCTTTCCCGTCCCGACGCCCTGCGGGACAGCGCCCTGTCTGCGGATTTCTGCCTGCCGCCCTGTTCCTCTGCCTCCTCCGGGAAATCCGGAAACATGGGCTGGGGCGGAATGTCCTCCGCCAGCACCCCTTCCACACCCCGTCCGAACACGGCCTTGAAATCCTTAACCTCCGGCACGGGCAGCTTCATGGCCGCGGCATGTTCCATCACCGCCTCCGCCAGAGGATGCTCGCTTTTTTTCTCCAGCGCCGCCGCAATCTGCACCAGACTTCCCATGGCCATATCCTGCACATAGACGCCCACCTCCATCACCTTCAGCTTTCCCGCCGTGATGGTGCCCGTCTTATCCATAACCACCGTGTCGATATCCCTTGCCCTCTGCAGCGCCTCCCCCGATTTAATCAAGATGCCCGCCCCGGCTCCCACGCCGGTTCCCACCATGATCGCCACCGGGGTGGCCAGCCCCAGCGCGCAGGGACAGGAGATGACCAGCACCGCTATGGCCGTGGAGATGGCAAATTCCGCCCCCTCTCCCGCAAGGAGCCACACGCAGAGCGTCACCAGTGCAATCCCGATGACCACGGGCACAAACACCCCTGCGACCTTATCCGCCAGCTGCGCAATGGGCGCCTTGCTGGCGCCGGCCTCTTCCACCAGACGGATAATCTGGGACAGGGTGGTGTCCTCCCCCACTCTGTCCGCCCTGCACTTTAAGAAGCCCGCTTTGTTCACGGCGGCGGACACCACCCTGCTGCCCTCCTGCTTTTCCACAGGAACGCTCTCCCCGGTGACGGCCGACTCATCCATGCTGGAACTGCCCTCCAAAACGGTGCCGTCCACCGGCACAAGGCTTCCCGGCTTCACAAGGAAGATATCCCCTTCCCGAAGCTCCTCTGTGGGAATCTCCACTTCCTCCCCCTCTTCCGTGAGCAGGATCGCAGTCTTGGGCGACAAATCCATCAGCTTTGTAATGGCCTCGCTGGTTCTGCCCTTAGAACGGCTTTCCAAATATTTTCCCACGGTGATCAATGTCAGAATCATGCCTGCGGACTCGAAATATAAATCATGGGAATACTGCTCCACCAGCCCCATATCCCCATGTCCCAGCCCATAGCTGATTCGGTACATGGCAAAGATACCGTAGCCCACGGCGGCGGAAGCCCCCAGCGCAATCAGGCTGTCCATATTCGGAGATAGATGCCCAAGCGTCTTAAAGCCCACCGCGAAAAATTTCCTGTTCATATAGAGAATGGGCAGAAGCAGGATAAACTGCGTCATGGCAAAGGTCATGGCGTTTTCACTGCCATGCAGCGTTTTGTGTACAAATTCCGGAATGGGAAGGCCGAACCATTCATAATACATATGGTACATGGCAACATACATCAAAGGAATCAAAAAGGCAATGGAAATTCCAAGACGGAATCTCATGGCTCTCGCTTCCTCCGCCGCTTTTTTCCGAAGGCTGTCCCTGCCCGACGCTCCTGCGGCGCTGCCGCTGCCGCCCATATCCTTCCGGCGCAGCCCTCCGCCGCCTTCGGAGCCCTCCGGAACGCCGCATCCTGCAGCGCACGCATCCGAATGCGCCGCCCCGCAGGACGCTCCGCTCCCGTCCGAGCGCGCCGACCTTTGATATACTCCGCCTCCATGCCCGGAAGTCTCCGCCCCTCCGCGGGCGCTGCCCAGCAGCTCAGCGCCGTACCCCGCCTTTTCTACCGCCGCAGCAATCTCCCCGCTTCCTAACAGCTCCTCTCCGTAATGCACTTCCATCGTTTCCGTCAACAGATTCACGGATACCTTCTCCACGCCCGCAAGCTTCCTCACCGCCTTCTCCACATGAGCGGAACAGGCGGAACAGGTCATGCCTGAAATATGATAGCGTTCTTTCATATTATATACTGCCTCCTTTTTAACTCACTTCAATCCTCATATTCCGTCAGCTTCTTCCTTTCATTGCCTGTTTCATGTTATCCTTTCATCTATTTTAATTTTTTCACCAATTCCACCGCTTCCGCTATCACCGCCACGTTTCCTTTCCCGATTTCTTCCACCACACAAGTCTCCATATGTTCCTGAAGTATCAGATAACCGAAGGACTGCAGCGCGCTCTCCACCGCCGCCACCTGCGTCAGTATATCCCCGCAGTATCGATTTTCATCCAGCATCTTCCCAATACCGTTTAACTGCCCCGCCATACGGTTCAAACGGTTTTTCAGCTGCTTCAGCTCCCGTTCTCCCCTAGGCGCTGCTTTTTGACGAAAGCCGCATTCCTGCGCATCCACAATAGCTTCCTTAATTTCCTGCGTCCCCTTGTGATTCACGGCGTCGTTTTCCATATTGCCTCCTCCCGTCCGCTCAGCAGACATCCATCCCATATCCTTGACAAAATTGCATGGATGCTTCCTCCGAAGCTTATACCTCCTGCATATTTCATAAGACATTCAGCCCCTTCTAAAGCCATCCCTCACAATATCAGACTGAGACCTGTAGATTTTCTCATCTTTTTCTATCCGCTTAGTATCTCCTGAAATTGATTTTCTATCTGGCAGATTAATACCCTGCCGGGGTATTTGACTTCACAAATAAATAATATACCCCATCCGGGTATTTGTCAAGAATTTTTTATCTTCTGCAAGCCGCAGGGCCGGATAACAAAAAAGCGATATGCGCCCCCAAAGGGGAGATATCGCCTTTTCCTGCGAGAGTACCCAAAGGACGGCACCCCGGCTTAACCGTTGACCAGCTCGGTACTGCCTGTCCCGACTTGCGGCAGCTGTCGCCTTTTCATCCGTCCACACTATAATACTTCTGCCCTTCCGTCCTGACAAATCCGCCCACAGCGTCTCGGGTCGGCGGGAATCATATCTTTCACGAATTAACAGCTCAAATACCGGCAAATCCGCCCTCTAAGTCTTCAATAATATCATCGATATTTTCCGTTCCGATAGAAAGACGGACGGTATTTTTATAGATGCCCTGCTCCTGAAGCTCCTTCTCGTTAAGCTGGGCATGGGTGGTGGAGGCAGGATGAATCACCAGCGATTTCACGTCCGCCACATTTGCAAGCAGAGAGAACAGCTCCAGATTGTCGATAAACTTTTTGGCCTCCTCCTCGCCGCCCTTGACTTCAAACGTGAAAATAGAACCGCCCCCCTTGGGAAAATACTTCCGATACAGCGCCTGCTGCACCGGATCCTCCGACACAGAAGGATGATGCACCTTCTGCACCTTTGGATTTTTGCTCAGATATTCCACCACCTTCAGCGCGTTTTCCACATGGCGCTCCACCCGCAGAGACAGCGTTTCCAGTCCCTGTAGAAAGAGAAAGGCATGGAAGGGAGAGAGCGCTGCGCCCGTATCCCTCAGAAGAGTCGCCCGAATGGCCGTCACAAACGCCGCCCCGGGAACCGCTTCCGCAAAATTCACACCATGATAGCTGGCATTGGGCGCGGCCAAGCGAGGGAATTTTCCCCCGGCCTTCCAGTCAAATTTTCCGTTCTCCACAATGACGCCGCCGATCGCAGTGCCATGACCGCCGATGAACTTGGTTGCGGAATGCACTACAATATCCGCTCCGTATTCAAAGGGCCGCACCAAATAAGGGGTTGCAAACGTATTGTCCACCACCAGAGGAATCCCCTTGGCATGGGCAATCCGGGCGAGCTTCTCAATATCCGCCACATCGGAATTGGGATTTCCAAGCGTCTCAATAAAAAGCCCCTTGGTGTTCTCCTGAATGGCTCTCTCCACTGCCGCATAATCCGCCGGGTTCACAAAGGTGGTTTGAATGCCGAAATCCGCAAGGGTATGGGCCAGCAGATTATATGTACCCCCGTAAATATTGTTCGCCGCCACAATATTGTCCCCGGCCTTGGCCAGATTTTCAATGGCATACGCAATCGCCGCCGCGCCGCTTGCAGCAGCCAGCGCCGCCGTACCGCCCTCCAGCGCCGCGACCCTTTTCTCAAATACGTCCTGCGTGGGATTGGTCAGCCTTCCGTAAATATTTCCGCTGTCCGCCAGCCCGAACCTCGCCGCCGCATGCCCGCAGTCCCGAAATACATAGGACGAGGTCTGGTAAATAGGCACCGCCCTTGCATCCGTCGCCGGGTCAGGCTGTTCCTGCCCCACATGGAGCTGCAAAGTCTCAAATTTTAGTTTTCTTTCCGCAAAAGGTGTTCTGCTCATAGTTCTCTCCTATCCGCCGTTGTAGGGCTGTTTTTATTCTATACTATTCAAGTAGGTTTAATAGATAATATAATACTTTCCATGTTTTGTCAAGAGGAAACCTCTTTTTTATCTTGAAAGCTTCTTTTCGCGGCCTTGGCCGCCTTTTATTCCGCGTCTAACCAAGGCCGCCGTATCCCGCCGGAACTAACCTGCCGCCCTGCGCCCTGCCGGCTCCCTGACCTGCAGGATTTCCTCTCCTATTTTAACCCGCTCCTGCGCAGTCATTTTCACATCTCCGCCATAGACGCCGTTTTCCACACATACGGTTACTTCCGCCGAAGCGCCCTCCGCCTCCAATCCCTGTCTGTCAAATTCCAGAAGAAGCTTTCCCTTTGCCACCACCTCGTTCTGCACAATCCTCGGACGGTAATGGCGCCCCAGAAGCTCATCCTCCATATCTCCGGCCTGAATATACAGCTCCGCCCCGAATTCCGTGACAAACAAAAAAGCATTTCCCATAGGAAACAGACGGGTGATTTTACCGCTTGCAGGCGCGTACAGCTTATCTGTGTCGGGGCGAATCACAATGACGGGATGATCTCCCTCCCCCTGCCCTACCACTTCGCCGGTAACAGGACTTCCCACGGACCAAACCTTCATCTCTTCCACGGCCCGGTGTCCCCGTCCCCGATGTATCACGCTTCTGTCCCCCGCTTGAAAAAACGGCCTTTCACTCTCCTCTTCCTCCGCTCCTTCCAGCACCAGCCCATACATGGAAACCCTGCCCAGCATAAATCCCACGACCACCGCCGTCACTACCCAAAGCACACCCAGAATCATAAAAAATACCTCCGTCCATATAAATTATTCATGGCAAGCTTTCCCATTTTTAAAATATGTTATTCATTTTATAAAAAAATCATAAAAATTGTTGACATTTTCCATATTCTAATGCTATACTCTACTTGTATTCTAAGTAGAAGCCATGGAACTCGCATATTTTTGTAAGTCATTGCTTTGATAATGATTTACAAAAATATGCGAGTTTTTGCCTTATGATTTAGAATCGGCAACACTATTATTTTTACTCACTTTTCTTAAGGAGGTGCCAAATGAATAACGGTACAGTCAAATGGTTTAACGCACAAAAGGGCTATGGTTTCATCACCAACGATGCAAACGGCGAAGAGGTATTCGTACATTTTTCCGCAATCAACGCTGATGGCTTCAAGTCTCTGGAAGAAGGCCAGAAGGTTACTTTTGATACGGAATGCGATCCTCAGAACAGCAGCAAAATTCGCGCTACCAATGTTACTGTAGTAGCTTAACTGCGTTGACAACCTGCGACATCCATATGTCGTGAATCAAATAGGAGACCGGCAGTAAAACCGGTCTCCTATTATAATTCAGCGAGTTGAAAGAAAATCATATTCTCTCCCTGCCTGAACATCGTCAGGGTAGCTTTTCAAATAACTTTCCACTAATTCAAATGCTTTCCTGTAATCTCCCAAGTATTCATACGCCACAATCTGATTAAACGACAAGGTCTGCATCATAGCCGCGTTCTCCAGCTGTATCCCCGCCTGAAACGCATCCAATGCCTTCTGGTAATCCCCTCTTGCAATCTCACAGAGACCCAGCTGGTTATACATTTCCGCATTCCCCGCATTTTTACTCAGATAATTATTATAGACATTGGCGGCGTAATTATAGTCCCCGGTCGCCTCATATGCCCTGCCCAAATATAGGAAGCTCTCCGCGCCGCCCTGCTCCTTTGCCTCCTCCAAAGCAATATAAGCGTTCTGGTACTCGCCCAGATAATAATAAATCCGCCCGCTGTCGTATCGATTCATCTCCTTGGAGCTGCCCGCTTCCCCGGAAGCAAGAGCGGTTCGCAGATATTCCCGGCCAAGCTCCTCATGGCCGTAATAGTCAAGCACTTCATAAATTTGTATCAGCCTGTCGTAATTTTTAGGCTCCATGGCAATAACCTTGTCAAAATCCTCTTTCGCCCCGTCAAAATTGTCAAGCGCCATCCTCGCATTTCCCCGCAGGAAATAGGCGTCTTTCTCATTGGGCCGCAGAGCAAGAATGGCATTATAAATATTTTCCGCCTCGCCGTTCATACCGCTTTTGGTATATGCCGCCGCCAAATAATAATTCAAGTCAAAATCCACATTCTGTACCAGACCATTGCTTCCCGCAAGCGCGGCTTCAAAAAAGTCCGCCGCCCGTTCATAATCCGTAAGCCCCATGCAGGCAATGCCCCTAGCCCTGTTAATCAGCCGGATGTTCTCGCCTTCCTTTTCCGCAGTATCCAGCGCGGCCAGCGCGCCCTCATAATCCAGCCCCTGTATCAGCCCGACGGCGCTTTTCGTATTTTCCCCTGTCTCGCCGCAGCCCGTAAGCATCAACGCAAACGCGGCCACAGCCAGACAGCTTATCTTTCTGCGCTTTCTCATATATTGATTCCTCGCTTCTCTCAATCCTCTTCATCCAGTCGGGAAGTACAATGAGCGCATCTGACCGCTTCTATCGGTATCTCACTGAGACAATAAGGACATTTCTTCGTTGTGGGCTTTGGCGGATTTGCTTCTGCCGCGCGCTTTTCTTCCGCCCTCTTCACCCTGTCGCCCACAGCGTTGATCCCTTTGATCAGACAAAAAATAACCAGCGCCGTAATCAGGAAATTAATCACCGCCGTAATAAAATTGCCATAGCAGAGCACCGGCGCATTTTCCCCGCTGCCCAATGTCACCGTCAGATACCCAAAATCCGTCCCGCCGAAAACCGCCAGAATGGGGGTCAAAATATCCTGATTTAAAGAAGTCACAATGGAAGTAAAAGCGCCTCCCACAATGACGCCCACCGCCATATCCAGCACATTGCCCCGCATGATAAATTTCTTAAACTCCGCAATAAAACCCTTTCCCTTTTCTCTGCTCATACACTTTTCCTGCCTTTCCTCTCTTTTAAGCGCCCGCCGTTTTTTCCGGCGCCGCCTCGCGGATTCGTCCTCTTAAATAGTAACACAAGAATTTCCCAATCACAATAGCTTTGTGTACTTGCCCATTCGGAAAATTTAGTATATACTAAGGCATGTCCGAAATAATTTATGCCAAGGGCAGGACGGCGGGCCGGACTGCCAAAAACTTCACATAAAGAGGTAAATTCATGACGAAACAAGAAGTATCCGAACTCAAAAAACTATTGACTCCAAGAAATTGTTCCCTCACCCGCATCTGCGGCTGTTATGTGGACGGAGAAAAAAACAAAAAAACAGAATTTAAACAGGCGTTTCTGGCGCTTCCGGAAGAAGAAATGTTCAAATATTTTGAAATCCTGCGAAAGACCCTCTCCGGTACTCTGGGAAAAAATCTGCTGACACTGGAATTCCCTCTCCATGTGAACGCCGTGTCCGCCGACAGTGAACACACAAGCGGCGAAGCGGTTCCCGGCAGCGCCTCCTCCGGCGGCAATGCTGCTCCCGAGGGCGTTTCCGGCACTTCGGAATCCGAAAATCAGCAGGACTTTCTGCTCCGCTTAAGAAACAGTAAGTTAAAAGACGACGCCCTGCTGGAGCAGTTTTACGACAAAATCATAGAAAATTATGAATATGTGGGAAATTATCTCATTCTGCTGGTTCATGACGCCTATGACGTTCCGGGCAGAACCTCCGACGGAATCGAAATGGAAGACGCTTCCGACGAAGTGTACGAATACATATTATGCTGTATCTGCCCCGTGGAGCTGTCCAAGCCGGGCCTAAGCTACAATCCGGAGGAAAACGCCTTCCAGAACCGCGTCAGGGACTGGGTGGTAAGCCTGCCCGAGACCGGCTTCCTCTTCCCCGCGTTCCATGACAGAAGCACGGATATCCACAGCGTCCTCTACTACTCCAAAAATTCTGAGGAACTGCGGGAGAGCTTTGTGGAGCCCATCTTAGGCTGCCCCCTCCCCATGTCCGCCGGAGGCCAGAAAGAAACCTTTCAGGCAATTATAGAAGATACTCTGGGCGAGGACTGTAGCATCGAAACGGTGAAAAATATTCATGACAAGCTAAACGAACTGGCGGAAGAACACAAGGAATCTCCGGAGCCCTTGGCTCTGGACAAGAACGAAGTCAAGACCCTCTTGGCCGACAGCGGCGTTGCCAACGAGCGGCTGAGCGACTTTGACAAACGCTACGACGAAACGGCCGGAGAAAAAACCTCCCTGCTCATGAATAATGTCATAAATACCCGCACCTTTGAAGTCAAAACTCCGGACATCATCATCAAGGTAAATCCCGAGCGCACGGATTTAATCGAAACACGCAATATCGACGGCCGGGAATGCCTTGTCATTGAACTGGACGGCAGCGTGGAAGTAAACGGCATCTCCGTGCGCTCCACTTTGAACTCAGGCGAAGCCGGGGACGAATAACAGCCGCCCTCCGCATCCCGCCCCATTGCTGATAAGTTCCGGCACAATACTTTACATAACTTTCACAAAACTTTACATAATTTATATGAACTATGCTGCAAAATATGGTATACTGTTAAAGTACCCGACAAAACTAAAAAATCAGTCCCTCCAAAGACACTGCATCGCAGGGACGGAACGAATTGCCGCAGGCGGCAATTTTGAATAGGAGAACAAACACATGCTGGACGATTACATTTCAAGCAAAAAGTCCCTCTTTTCCACCGGTGTACACACCGAATTGAGGGCGCAGAAAAGCCGCAGCAGACGCATCTCGCTGATCCAAGGCAATCTCGTGGGCAATGCCCGCATGGAAAGCTCCGGCACTAGCGCCAGAGTCTATCAAAACGGCGTCTACGGCTTTTCTTCCATGGCCGAATGCTCCGGCAGGGCGGCGGAAACCGTGCTGAAGGCCGCTTCGGAAAACGCCATGTTCATGGACCGCCATGTGGGACGCGGCAAGGGGCCGCTGCCCGCAATTCCTTACGGCAATATTCCCTTTTCCAAAGAAATACGGGACGTAGAGCAGAAACGCTACATAGAATTCGCCAAGGAAGTGGATGCCTACATCACAGCCAAATATCCCGGCCTGTCCAGCCGCACCGTGGCGGCCATGGAGGATTCCATGGAAAAGCTTCTCTGCACCTCGGACGGATATGACGGACATATTCTTTCCCCCAGAAGCTATATCCTTGTATTTTTAAACACGGAAACCTCCTCCGGAACCCCCATCGAGCTTTTTGAACCCTTTGGCGGATCCGGCGCATTCGAGGAAAATTTCACCGATCCCGCATTGCTCTATTCTACAATAGACGACCTTTATGAAAAATTAATGCAGAAACGGGAAGGAATATACGCGGAAGCAGGTTACAAAACCGTAGTGCTGGGCGGCCGCATGTCCGGCATGCTGGCCCATGAGGCCGTGGGACATACGGTGGAAGCGGATCTGGTGCTGGGCGGCTCCGCAGCTGGTCCTGCGCTGAACCAAACGGTCGCCTCCGAATTGGTGAATCTGGTGGATTTCGCCCACACCGCTTTCGGTGGTCCCGCACCCCTTCCCGTATACCTTGACGACGAAGGCACTCCTGCGGAAGACGCCGTCCTCATCAAAGACGGCGTCCTCACCGGCTACATGAACAATCGGGAGAGCGCCCAGCATTTCGGCATGAAGCCCTTAGGAAACGCCCGGGCATGGAGCTTTTCCGACGAGCCGTTAATTCGCATGAGAAATACCGCCGTCCTGCCCGGCAGAGACACGCTGGAAGATATCATCGCCTCCGTGGACGACGGATATTATCTGATTCAGAGCAGCAACGGTCAGGCGGACATGACCGGAGAATTTATGTTTGGGGTCAATATGGGCTATGAAATCAAAAACGGCCGGTTAGGACGCGCCCTCTTGGATACCACCATTTCAGGCGTGGCTTTCCATATGCTGAAAACCGTTGACATGGTATCGGACACCGTTGAATGGACCAGCGCCGGAGTATGCGGCAAAAAGCAGCCCATGCCTGTGGGAATGGGCGGTCCGGCGCTTCGCTGCAAGATTATGATAGGAGGCCGCTAAAATGGAAGATTTAAAATTAATTGCCGGAAAGGCGTATCTGGCACTGGAAAATGCCGGCGCCCAAAAAGCCATGCTCACCGTATCCGAGCAGGAAACGCATGAGTTCAATGTGGACGGCGGGGAATTTTCCCTGTTCCGCACCCTGTTTGACCACAGCCTTTCCATCACCGCCTACAAGGATAACAAAAAAGGCTCCGCTTTTATCAACAGCTTTGCGGACCAAGCCATAGAAGATACCGTTTCCGACTGCATGAAATCCGCGGAATCGGGCATTGCCGACGAAGCCTATGACATTGCGCCCGGACAGGGAAAAGAGATATTCCGCGACGGCGCTTACGAACCCGATATCGACCTTCTCTTTGAACGCACCCGAGAATTGATGCGCCATATCGGCGAGCGCCATCCCAAAATCCTCATGGAACAGATGGTTGTCACCCATACCAAGACTCATTCCCTCTATCGGAATACCAACGATACGGAATTTGAGTCGTTTCAAGGATCCTATTCCATTATGCTTATGTTCTCCGGACATGAAGGGGATAATACCACCTCCTTCTTTGGCAGCAATATCACTACGGATCGTCTGGACCGGCCCTTTATTGAGCTTGGCTCCTTGGAAAAAGACCTCTCCGATGTGGAAGCCCAGCTTTCCGTCACCGAACTTCAGGGAAAATTTGAGGGCGTCATCCTGCTCACTCCGGCCAGTCTGAACGAGTTTTTGTGGAGCATCCTGTCCAATTTCGCGTCGGACGGCGTGATTCTGGAAAAGACCAGCCTCTGGCTGAACAAACTAGGACAGCAGGTTGCGGACAAACGCATCACTCTCTCCTTCCGTCCAAACGACCCTCGGATTGTGTGCGGGCAGCGCTACACCCCGGACGGATTCCGCGCCGAACCCTTCGACCTGATAAAAGACGGCGTGCTGGAATCCTTCCTGCTTTCCCTGTATGTAGCAAATAAATCGGGCTTTGCCCCTGCCAAAAATATTTCCGGGGCCATCGTTATGGACGGCGGCAGCACCTCCTATGAAGACATGGTCAAAGGCATCAAAAAGGGCATTATCGTGGGACGCTTCTCCGGCGGAAACCCAAGCGCAAACGGAGAATTTTCCGGTGTCGCCAAGAACAGCTTCCTGATTGAAGACGGCAGAATCAAAGGCGCCGTCAGCGAAACCATGATCAACGGTAATCTTGCCGATCTGCTGAACAACTTGACGGCCGTCTCCAAAGAAACCGTGGCGGACGGCACATGCGTACTGCCTTACATGGCGTTTGACAAAGTAATCATTTCCGGGAAATAGAACGCATTTTTGCCTGCCGGAAAGTAAACATATTTTTGCTTTGTGAGAATTGGACTGTCGTATGCAGCAGATAGAAGCTCTGCTTCATTAAGCTTCTGCTGTCATATGTCAATAATCCCGCTGCAAGCGGCGGGGCATGTGCGACTCGCGGGAATCAATATGCTTCCCTTTGAGGCAGACTGCTAAGGCTGTCTGCCTCAAGAAAAGCACATACAGAAATAAAAAAACGTTCCTCTTATTCGGTTTCCTGCTTTTTCAAAAGTTCAAAAAATTCCTCTTCCGGCATGGGCTTGGCATAATAATATCCCTGTACCTGATCACAGCCGATGCTCTGTAAAAGCTCTATCTGATCCTTCGTCTCCACTCCTTCCGCCAATAGCCCCAGCTCCAGTTTATCCGCCATAGAAACCACCTGTTCCAGAATCAGCCGTCCTTTTCCCGACACCATCATATTTTCAATAAATTTCTTATCCAGCTTTATCACATCAAACGGAGTTTCCAATAGAATATTCAGGGAAGAATAACCGCTGCCAAAATCATCCATCAGCAGGGTATATCCCTCCTCCTTCAACTGCAGCGCCTTCAGGCTCACCTGTTGATCATCTACCGATTCCGTTATCTCCAGTTCCAAAAGTTCTTTGGGAATTTTATTCCTTTTTATCATGTCTTCCAGCACTTCAATACATTCGTCATCCCGCAGATGAATTCTGGACACATTGACGGAAACCGGACATGATGTGATTCCCACCGTCCCGCACTTCTTAATAAATCGGCAGGCCTCCTCCCATATATAATAATCCACCTTCTTAATAAAGCCATTTTCTTCAATCACAGGGATGAACTGGTTAGGATAAATCATTCCCCGCTCCGGATGCCGCCACCTGATCAGCGCCTCCGCACCAATGATTTTATTCTGCGTAATGCTATATTTCGGCTGCAGGTACATCATAAACTGCCTTTCAGAGATAGCCGCCTGCATATTCTCTTCAATAAATTTCCTGTTATAAAGAGATTCCTTAAACTGCTCTTTGTAAAACAGAACATTGGTCAGGACATTTTTTTTGGAAGCCTTTCTGGCCATAGCCGCTCTGTCTTCCATCTGCCGCAGTTCCATTTCCTTATCTTCCACCGTATACACGCCATAGGACATTTGAAGCTTGACCTTTTTAAAAACACTGATTCTATCATCCAAACCATGAATAAACTCCGAAAGCTCCTCCTCGCTGTCGTACTCCGTCACCACCATAAACACATCGCTGCGCAGATTGATAAAAAACTGTTCATGATGACAATACTTCCCCAATTCATCCGTCACGAATTCCAATATCTCATCCCCAAATTTTTCACCATATAAATCATTTATTATCTTAAACTTGCGAATGTCAAACTGAATAAAAGCAATCTCTTTTTCTGAAGAAAACAACAGCTGATTCACATGCCTCCGAAACCGCCTCAGTTTGCCGATATTTTTCAACAGCCCCTTAAGTTCTTCATCCTCCGGAATATCCTCCAAACCGATACTGCTCTCCGTAACATTTCTAAAATGCGCCTTCAGCATATCTTCCAGAATCTCAATACTGTGATTGAGCGCCCTGGGACATTTCTGCCAAATCAGCCCCTCCCTGCGAATTGCCGCCATTTCTTCCGGCTTGGAAATATCCTTTCCCAAAATATCCCGACAGTCAACATCTCCGCCCATTTTCTCCATAAAGCGATGAATGAACTCATCGGTCTTCTGATTACAGTAAACCTCCAATTCTCTGTCCTGAGAATCGTAAAAGCCCATCGCCATACCAAGCACCATCAAAGACGCCGTAACACATCCGCAGATTCCTCCCTGACGCATCCCGCCCCCAAAACATGTACTGACTTTAAAGGCGGTTTTTAAATCCAATCCGAAATCCTCCGCAAATGCTCCAAATAATGCCTGTGAACAATGATACTGCTGATGCAGCAGCTGATCTGCTTTTTCTGTATGCGTCATGTTCCACCTCTATTCTGCAGCCAGCGATACCGACACTGACTGCGATTTCCCCTTATTATTTTATTTTTTGTATCTGCCATGATTACAATTTACTCAAGACCGCCGCAATTTACAACGCTTCCTATGATAAAACTATGACTGGCGGTCTTTCATTATTGCATAACTGCAAATTGATTTGAGGCGCAGTATAAATATGATTTCAATGGCCATTTGGCCGCTTGATGCCTTGAATATGGTCTTATTCTACCATAGATACGGCAGGAATGCCAGTACAATAATCAACCCCCTTTATTTCATTAGTGTTCCTCTTTACGATAAAATTAAACCAACGACACATTAGCCAAGGCATATATACACAATAATCTCCCGGCGCTTTCACTCTTCAAATACAAAGTATCAAAATTTTCTTGACAAGCATATCTCTTGGAAATAAAATAGAATTGGCATGAAAATGGATACAATCAGATTAAAAGAGGTATAAAAATGGATTCCCTATCATCAAGCATTACCATTCCCATCGTCATCATTCCTTTATACGGAACGGAAGAACTTTCACAAAAAATAGAATATTATCTGAAAGAAACCTATAATACGGAACAATGTCATGTGATAAACTCGAACATTATCCGCTTCTCCACCGGCGACGCAAAAGCGGTCTTAGAGCAGACCGTCCGCGGCGCCGACGTGTATATTTTAATGGATGTGGGTAATTATTCCTGCTCCTACAAAATGTATTCACAGACCGTAAACATGTCCCCTGACGAGCATTTCCAGAACTTAAAAAGAACCATATCCGCCATCGGCGGAAAAGCATACCGGGTCACTGTGATTTCTCCGCTGCTGTACGCAAGCAGACAGGACAGACGAATTTCCCGGGAATCGCTGGACTGCGCTATCGCTTTACGGGAGCTTGAAAACATCGGCGTAAAGAATATCATGGCTTTTGACGTCCACGACAACAGGGTCGCCAATGCCGTCCCCTACATGGGTTTCGACGATTTATTTCCGATCTATCAGGTTATCAAAGCAATCAAACGAAATTACGAGGATATGACCTTTGACGAGGAACATTCCCTTTTCATTTCCCCTGATTTGGGCGGCACCGGCAGAAATTTCAAATATACCAGCGAACTGGGTCTGGACATGGGAATCTTCTACAAGCGCAGGTCCAGAACACACATGGTAGACGGCCATTACATGGTGGACGTTCACAAATACATCGGCCCCAGCGTGAGAAACAAAGATATCTTCATTGTAGACGATATGATCTGTTCCGGCACCACCATGCTCGACGTTGCAAAATATTGTAAAAAGGGCGGAGCGAAACGGGTATTTGCCGTTTCCACCTTCGCACTGTTCACCGACGGAATTCAGGAATTCAACCACGCCCATGAGCAGGGCATTTTGGAATCCGTATTCATCACAAACGCCTCCTACCGCCGGGATGAAATCAGAGAAGCCCCTTGGTACCGTGAAGTGGATATCACAAAATATATTTCCATATATATTTATTCCGTGAATACCGGAAAATCCGTCTCAAAACTGCTTGACCCTCATGCCAAGATACATGCTCTGCTCCATAAGCAGTAACCGGCTCCGCATACGGTCAGGTTCCCTTTCCGCCGTTTTTTCTACCAAAGAACGGACGGCGGCGACACCCAGCGCAGGGCATGTCACAAGTTAAGCACAGCCTGCTTGGCTGGCTCATTGCCATGCAGGAACAATATTTGCCCAACAAGCAATGTCTGCTCAGCGGGCAGTTTTTCTCGCGGGAATCAAATAACCCCCAGCAGGCTGTATGGATATCAAGCTTATATCTCCCCTAATTCCAGATAATAAACGCCCTGTCATCTTCACTCAGCCGTTCCATCCTGCTGCGGCACAGATGCGTTTTGCCCTGCAGCCAGTCCGCAAAAGACATCTCCTCCATATTCTCCGCGCCGCACTCCTTAAGAAGCTTCTCCCTACACTCGTTGATATAAGCATGATCTGTGCGGGCAAGCAGAGAAATGGGATACCTTGCGCATGATATGAATATCTCATGGTCTTTTAATGCCCCATCGCTCCTTGCTGCCAGCCTTTTACATTCCTCCACCACGTCCTCATCCGTATATGCGTAAAATATCGCATCATCTTCCAGCCTTACAGCCGCCAGATTTCCTCTGTTTGCAACTCCCATAAAACAGCCGCAGTCCACATTTATATTATTTCCATACCTGCATACCCTGTTGGCTATATGACTTCCTTTGTCAGGGTCAAGAGTTACAAGCTGTGACACTACAATGGTATGACCATGAATTACCCTCACATCCTCAGGATCACAGCGCAGACTCCAATGCCTGTCCCAGATGGAACCCTCCACATTATATCCTCCATCCGTATCCTCCCCGACAAAATACGGCCTGCGGTTTCTGTCCACCAGCCATGAATGTGTCACAATGTTTCTGATCCCATGAACCGTATATTCATGATACAAAGGCAGCTTTCCCAATTTATCCGCAAACTGTCTCTGAATTTCCACTTGACTGTCTTCCGGAAATACTGACATAATCATATCCAGTCCGTTCTCATAAAGCTTCATGGTTCTATAATAGTCATAATCATGATTGCCTATGACGGACCGAAACTGCCCATCGTCCGTGATATTTTCCACAAACCAGTAAACCAATTTGTCATACTGTTCTCTGGACGGCTCTCTGTCCACAAAATCGCCTACAAACGTCACAACATCTTCCGGCGTCAAATGTAGCTTTTTCAACAATATCATCAACGCCTCATAGCATCCGTGGACGTCGCCTATGACATAATGCATTGCCGCATCCCCCCAATCCGTCTTACCAAATTTCCCTATCCGCAGACATACTTCTTATGGAATGCTATCCATTCCTCCATTTCCGCCGCTTTTTCAAAACACTTTTTCTGCTGAAGCAGTTGATAAATTGCCACGGAACGAGCCTGACAGTTGATGGATTTTTTTGGATTAAACTCAATATCCGTAAACCAGTCATATTTTCCTAAATCTAAAGTCTCTCCATAATGTTCCACCAGCGCCTGTATATAAATATAATCATAAAATGCCGTCAATGGCTCCAGCGGCCATTCCACCCCATTTTCCACAAACGCTGTCAGTCTCCCCGAGCTGTGATGCCGCTCATCCTGCTTCGCCTCCTTTGGGGACGCCTCCAGCAGATCCACAAAAGGGCCTCCCTTCTCATATTTCTTCGCCGCCTGAAAAACATTCTCAAGAAAGATTCCATTTCTTTTCAAGCTAAACGCCCCGATCTCCCTCCCCAGCTGCTCCATGCTTTTAGAAGATACCTCCAGCGCCTCTTCACCGTATTTGGCACTAATCTGCCCATGAAGAGCCGTTATGTTCTTTTGCTTCTGCACAACCGCAAAGCCCCCGTTCCATTGAAAATCGAAATTGTCGATTTCCACTCTGCCGTCTCTCACAGTCCATGCCGGTCTTGATGCCATTACAATACCTCCCTGCCCGTCTTCCGTGAATGGAATCATATATCATACTTATTTGTATTATTATATATCAAAAGAATATATTCCTCAATCCAATTCCTTTCCGTCTTTGGCATACCAATTCTCTATCCATCTCCTCCACATCACGAAATGGCCGAACCTCCTGCCTGCTTCATAAGAAAGGGGTTGTATCCCTTCCTTTTAATCGTTCCGTCTACACCCCGCTGCAGGCAGCGGGGCCTTAATCCTTTTTATGAAAGCCATGCCTTTTGTACCGATCCGGTCTCCATCCCATCGCCCATTTTGTCTTAATATACTCTCGCCATGGCAAGCAACGCATCGAAAGATGCTCTCATCCTCTTTTGACTTAATAGCAAAAACGTGGACGTCCTTGTAAATTCATCAAAAAAGGACTCTTCCTGATACTGAGAATATAAAACACGGCCAAGCCCCTGTTTTGTAAGGTTATTATGGCGCATTTTATCGAAAATATCAAGAGCTATTCTTTCTTTGGTCAGAGTTTTGACAAGGACAGTATATGATAGGAACTAAAAACCAGCTCCAATCATCGAAAGCAGTGCTAAGGAATGCTCCTTTTATCAGAACCTTTAAGGGCAGATTCTCATAAGTTATACAACAGGAACCGCTTCGCGAACCCTGTTGTCTCAGTTATACTACAGGAACCGCTTCGCGAACCCTGTTGTCTCAGTTATACTACAGGAACCGCTTCGCGAACCCTGTTGTCTTAGTTATACTACAGGAACCGCTTTGCGAATCACGACGCAGAAGTATTGTAAAACAGCCCCCGCCTCCATTTTGCATCAGAAGAAAATACACGGCCATGAATGTATTTGATTAGGATACTTTTGAAACAATATATCATCAATTTCATGTCTATCGAAGTCTTGTTCTGATATCGTCAAGCACGGTTCCATGCACCGTAATGGATGGGACTGCCTCCATTTCCCGGCCGTCCTTGTATGCTTTTACTTTGATTTCGTACCCGCCGTCTTCCGACACGGGCAGAGCAAGCGGAATCATGAACTGTATGGCTTCCTCCGTCCGGTGCTCCGGCACGGCGTAGTCATAAGTCCGGCTGTATCCGGAAAGGAAATCCGGAAATTCTATTTCCACCCTGTCAACGTATCCCCATGTCCTCACTTCCAGCACGCCGCTTTCCCCCCGCTTGAACGCGGGGCCGTGGGGCGGGAGCATCCTGTAGACTTCTGCGGCCAGAGAGCATTCCGTGGCGCTGCGGCTTATGACGGTTTCATTTCCCACATTGTCCGCGGCGTGGACTTCCACCGTGAAATCCCCGCTGAAAACAGGATCCTCCGCCGTGGCGTCTATCCGGATGATGCCGTCTTCGTCAGGCTCATATCTCTGCGAGGCTCCGTTGTCCGCATTTTTAACAGTCACATAAAATTCTTTGACGCCGGAAAGCGCGTCTTCCGCGGACAGCTCCAGCACAAGGGGGCCGTCCTCCCTGTTAATCAGCGTCCCTTCCGGGAGGGCGTCCAGCCCATCCGTTTCAGGCCCTTCCCCGTCCCCGATCAGCCTGACATAATGGGTCATGTCCTCCTCCCATTCCGAATACTTCACGGAGTCTTCAAACGAAGCTCCTGCAACGGGCACGGCCGTAACGGCTGTGCCGTTCATGGACGGCGGCATGACAAAGGCCCGGAAGTGATCCACGCTGCATGCATAGCCGCTTCGTTCCGCCCCGGTAAAGGATGCATCCGACAGAAGGCTGCTTCCCGAGGACCATCTGCTGAATGCGGAGGCGTCCAGCACGTCCGTGGAGGAAAGCGGCGCCGTATGGGGAAGCTTCGTTCCGTGCCTCTGGGATGCGGAATCCGTTCGGAAGTCAAATATCTGCTCGTCAATCTGGTAGTCCGTCCTCGCCGCCCCATGCATGAAGGAATGGAAGGACAGGAGGAAGGGCGTGCTGCCGTCGGCCCTGACGTAATAAATGCGCTCACCGGCTGCGGGATATACGTTTCCATAGTCCGTGCCGCCCACCGTGCTGCTGATATCCATGTTTTCGGTTGACACCTCCCACGGGATGCGTGCCGTGCTCCCGTCCAGCTTCAGGTGCAGGGCTTCCGAAATGTTCCCGGCATTGTCCGCGGCCGCGATATGGAGATATTGAACCTCCTCCCCAATGGGCACGGAAATGATCCTGTCATCCGGCGGCAGGAAGCTTCCGGATGCGGCGATTTCACTGCTGTCCTTTCCGCTGTCCGCATCAATTACATAATAGTATCCCTTTACCCCCGTCTTTATCAGGCACTCGGCCGTGTTGGAATCGCAGACCCTGCTCCCCGTGAGGGCGGAATAGGACTCCGCCTTGAAATAGTACCTTGTCCCCTGATCCTCCACCGGCCCAAACCGTATCAGGGCCGTGCCTTCCCCGGCAGACTCCATTGTGACGGTGCCTTCGTCCACTGCATATGGCGGCGCAAGGTCGGGTGCCGCCGCATGGTCAAGCCCCTCCGCCTGAACCAGCCCGGCCAGCTCCGCCTGAATCGAGGCGGCGCCGTCCCCGCTTCTAACCCCTTCCTTTTCTTCGCAGGAAAGCGCATAGTCCGGGTTGGCCCAGCTGCTTCCCCCGCCCGCCGGTATGTCGATGTTCTTCTTGCGGCAGGCCAGCACGGAGCCTCCGGACAGGTAAATTTTGTCAAACCCGGCTGTGGGCTCCTCGTACCCTGTTGCCATCCACCTGCTTGTATCCACCCATTCACCCTTCTCGTTCTCGTATCCGCTCTCATGGAGCGTTATGGTGTCCAGAATGCCTTCCGCCCTGAGATAGACGCCCTCCGTCCCCTCCGGCAGAGACACCGTATGGCGGAAATGGACCCCGGTATACCCGTACCATGCGGATCTGTAGGAAAAAATCAGCGGCCTGTCGGCAAATCCCCTCCGGGTCAGGGCTTCGTGGAAGAAATACTCCTTCGGGTAGTTTTTTTCGGGATAGTCCCCCATGTACACAGGGCTGCCGTAATGCGGGTCAAGCCGGACGCCGGACATCTGCACGGCGCCGTTTTCGTAAAAGTTCGTCCAGCGCACATCGTACCCTTCCAGCACGTCAAATTCCCCGCCCCCTGTGCTGCTTTTACTCCAGTCGTCGAAGATGTCCACCCATGCCACGGAGGGCGCCCCGTCAAAATAGGCGTTCATCCCGGCTTCCGTCCCGTAAAATTTGTACCTGTCCTCCCATTCCTTCAGAAGCTCCCCGTAGGTGAACGATGCAATGACGGAGCCGTTCTGGTCCCTGACCTCCACAAAGGAGCGGGGGTCAAGGCAGTTGTGGGCCTTCACATGGATCCATGCCCCGACGTCCATAGTGGTGTTGCCGTTTACGGGGATCAGGTTTTCGGGGCTTCCGATCTGCTGGAAGAAATGGGCCTCATCCTTCAGGTCGTTCCCCTCTTCATCCTCTTCGTGGTCCGTCCAGCGCCCTTCCGTCTTCTCCGTTTTATCAGAGGAAAGGGCTTCAAACGAAGCGTCTTTATAGCATCCGGCCTCCTTTGAATGGACATGGATTTCCCTGCTTCCGGCGGTGCCGCCCAGCCTGCCGCCTCCGCCGCCCGCCATGCCGTCCTGCCCGTCCATGCCGCTTTCAGCAAGATGCCCGGAGCTTCCGCCCGGGAGGCCGTTTCTGGAGGCGGTGGCGCCTCCCCCTCCGCCTGCGGCAAGGAGATCTCCCTTCCTGTCGGAGCTGATCAGGGTGTACCCTCCGCCGGGCGCATAGTCCGAGCCTGCGCCCCCGCCGCCTGTTCCGTCCTGACCGCCCGCGGCGAAGCTGATAACCTCTCCTTTTTCCAGATAGAAGCTTCCAGAAACGCTTCCGCCGGGCCCGCCGATGCAGTCCCCATAATTCCCGCCCTGCGCGCCCTCCGCCGTCAGGGTATAGAAGCCGTTGGAGGGTATGGTCAGCTTCCTTTCCTCCTTATCATATCCGTATTCGTGCTTCATGGACGCGGCGCTCTCCTCGTCCGAGGACAGGAGCACCTGCTCGAATTCCTCCTGATCCTCCCTCCGGCGGAAGATTCGGTACGACTTGTTAAGTCCGTCCTGCTGGCTCCATGAAAGGCCCGCCGCGCCCCTTCCGCCGTCCGCCTCATAGTCCGGCACGGCTGTCAGCTTTAAATCCACCCATTCGGCGTACAGCACCATGTCCTCCGTGAAGATATGGGGCTCGCCGCTGTACCCGGCCAGCCGGGTGCAGGCGCTGTCATAGTACCATCCGCCGAAGGAGCTTCCCTCCTTTTCCGGAAGGGGGAGGACAACCGGGTCAGGCTTGTATGACGCCCTGACGGTATCGGTGGTCTGATCCGCGCCCCGGTATATGTAGGTGTTCCCTGAAAGCCTGCCGTTTGCAGGCTCCATGAGCTCCCAGCTTAAAAAGGACATGGTTCCCGTGATGCTTTCGTTTTCCAAAGTTCCGCCGTCCGTCCGGAAGGACACGGTATGGCCAGCGGGCGGGATCAGCAGGTCAGGATCAAGGGACAGGTGTGTATCCCATGTCCTTGTCTCGGAAGCTGTGCCCTGATAGAAGCCGCCCGCCGCATCAATCAGCAGGGTGGATTCCACCCTTTTCCACTGGGCGTACAAGTAGACTATTCCTTTATCCAGTTCATAATTTTCTGAAGTTACATTAAAATTTTTTATGGACAGGTTATATATTTCTTCTCCATCGGCGTACCATGTTCCAGTGCCGTCTCTCTCTGTGTTCCATCCGGCAAACACATATCCTTCCGCGGTTCTGTCAAAGGTGCAGTTAGAAAGGGTTTTCTGGGGCGTTACTGCCTTTCCCTCAAACATGTCCGCATTATTGTACATGTGGAAGCTGGACTCCATGCTCCCGGCGTCTACGGTGGTGTTTGAGTCATAAACCACCTTGTACCGGTTGTAGGATATGGTTTTACAGACATGGGGGGTGCCTTCAAAGTACTGGTTCAGGTGCCGGCAGTCCTCGTACCCGATGACCTCAAATATCACGGGCCGCTTGATGTCCATGCCTTCCACCTCCTCGAATTCCACTTGTTTATAAAGCGGGCGGCGGCAGGGGCACAGGAAGTAGTACCCTCTGTCCACGTTCAGGGTATTCAGGCTTTTAACGGCTTCGGCGCTCATGTAGACATAGCCGGGAAGCACTGGCTCTCCGCAGTCCGCGCAGTATGCCGTCCAGCCGGAAAAATAGGGAAGGAAGCATCCGGTCCAGTGTCCGCTTGTGATGCCGTGGCCTATGCTCCCCGCTTGGATCGGGCTTGACTGGCAGACGGCGTTTTTCCACTCTGCTTTCCACTGTCCGACGGGTATGGTTCCTGTCCTGTTATACCTGTAGTAATGTTCTCCTTCCTCCAAAGCGCGGATTGATGAGGTAAATCCGGTGTTATAAACTCCATCTGCATCATACCAGAACGCGGGCGTGCCATCTGGGCGGGTCTGCTCCGGAAGCTCCTCTGTGATCGTCCACATCATCCCATCCGGGGAAGTCTCCATTCGGAATTCCGCTTCCGCTTTCAGGGCGGCTCCCAGACTTAAAAATCCGGACAGCGCCATGGCGGCGGACGCGGCATATAAATGTTTCTTCATTTTCAAATCCTGTTCCTCCTTTTTTCAGATATTTGTATATAAAAAAGCCCGAACAATTTTTTATGTTCGGACTTCTTCGTTTCTTTTTTATGGCGGCTCATATATACGGCAGAAAATCTCTCAGCCGCTCTACCGGCGACAGGCAGAACTGGCAGCGTATTGCGTCGTATTTGGCGCCGTGGGATATAAGATATTTTCTGTTGCTTTTGAAATCATCGTAGGATTTTGTATAGGGTATCCTGAGAAAAATATGCAGCCTGTTCCCGTCTATGCTCCGGCCCTTGAATTTCCATGCGGCATCGACGGCGGCCCTTGCATGCAGCTTGAAGCACTGGAAGCTGCAGCCGTTTACTTTCATATAATGTTTTGTTGTTTTTCGGTATTTTTTGAATAGTTTTCCTGCCCCAAAATAGATTGTTTCCCGGCACATGGGACAGATTTTCCAAATCCATGCAAGGGACATCTCAAATGTGGAAGGATTTGCCTGCAGGTCGTAGTAGTCAAATACTGTGTCTGTCAGCTCCCCGCATATTTCACATGGCACTGCTTCCTTCACAAAATATTTTTTATCCGCATAGTCAATCAGGCATTCCTCGGGAATTGGGTTAAGGGCAAGGAGGGGTTTTCTCCTGTATGGCTCCAGAAGCTGCAGGGAGTCCGGGGCGGCGGCTTCCAGCCTGTCTAAATGGACGTCCCGGAAGAAGAAATATCCCTGCTGGATTCCAAAGGATATGTCCAGCTTCCAGTTCTGGGTTTCCTTGTCCAGCAGGGCGTTTTCTGCCAGAGCTTCGTTCAGGTCTTTCTCAAACTGCATTTCGGAGCACCAGTTTACTTCCATGTAGTGGCCTTTGGAAATGACGGCTTCTCGGCTGTCTATGTGCTGGCTCTTCAGCAGGTTGCGGTAGTGTATAGTCTTGTGGCATCTTTGGCAGACGCAAACAATGCCGGTCAGCCGCTGGACATGATTTTCTTTGTCAAAAAGCCATACCTCGTGCGCCGCCATTTCCGACATTGCTGCCGCAGGGCCTTTGTGGGGCCTGACTCCGCAGCACTGGCAGGTGTAATTCTGTGTCTGGCGTACCCGGTTGCTGATATCGCGCCATACTCCTGTATCAAGTATCCCGTGGGAATGCAGGTTGACTCCAATGCATTTTTCCGGGCAGATTTCAAATTTAATTCCCATTTCTTTTGTACCTCCATCGGCTTATTCGTTCGGGGCTTTGGTTGCCGCTGGTTCTGGTACTATGAATTCGCATCCTGTCTGCACCCAGTTTATTTCTTTTCCGCAGCGGGTGCATCTGTCGCAGTCGTAGGTGATTACGACATGGTATTCTCCGTCAATCTCTGATCCGCTGTAGGGCTGGAAGTCATGATCATTGCGTGCGCTTTCACTGTAGCCGGTAGTGTCTGGCAGAGATGCTCCGCAGCCGCTACAAACATGGGAGATAATCGCAGGTTCTGTGCAGTTTCCGTAAGATACGACTGTATCTACATAGTTATGAGGATCCGGCCCAGCTTCAAATCTGACGCCGTTTGGCTCACCGCAGTAAGTACACCTTTCTTCTATCCAGTAGGTGCTGGCACAGGTGGGTTCACTGCTATAGTAGTGCAAGAAACAATGATTGCAAACAGCAGGCGCTTCTGTAGGCGCAGGAGGCTGTGTTTCTTCTGCGGGTGCCGGAGTTTCTTCTGCCGGGGGCTGTTCCGTCGGTGCTTCCGGTGTTTCAGTCGGTGCAGGAATCGAAGTTTCCGCAGGCGGCTCCGGCGTACTTTCATTTTCCTGAGACTGGGCAGATCCTTCCGGGCCGCTGATGTGTTCCGGTTCTTTTGTGTTCTCCGGAACCGGCGCCGCTGTGGCTGTCTCCGGCGCTTTCGCCGCTTCAGGAACCGGTGTTGCTTCGGCTGCCTCCGGCGCTTTCGCCGCTTCAGGAACTGATGGTGCCCCGGCTGTCTCGGGTACTTTCGTTGTTTCAGGAATCGATGCCGCTTCGGGTTCATTCGATGTTTTTGTGGTTTCAGGCGTCGGCGCTGTCATAGAATTTTCCGGCTTATTGCCGCTTTCCGGACTTGACACCGTGCTATCCGGCTCTTCGGTGTTCTCCGGAACCGAAACAGTCGTCTGATTTTCTGCCAGAAAATCCTGTACTGTGCCGGATGAATCCAATGCCTGTTTTGCGCAGCCGGATAATGCAAGCATCGCCGCGCAGACTGCTGCTAATAATTGTTTTTTCATTTTTCCTTCCCCTCTTGTGTTTGATTTTTTACGAAATCCCGGACGTCAGTGCATCCGAGCTTTCAGGCAGTCCCGTGAAACCCGTAAAAGGCAAATTTCCACCAATTTTATTATAGCATATATGAAATAATTTACAAACTAAACTTTCCATATCACTGAATTTTTCACACTTCCCCCCCCTTGCCGCCTCTGGCGGCATAATCAATCCACGAAGAACGCTGCTCTTGCGTTCTTTCTGTGTGAAGCTTTAGAATTTCTTAGTCCGCATACCTTGCGGGCTTGGAAATTCTCTTCACACTTTCCCCTCACATTGTAAGAAGAATGTCCGTACCCGACATTCTTCCGTGCGCGTAGGTTCTGCTCACAAAACGATAGAACTTCTTAGACAACGTAATTTGACATCTTAAAAAACCTCCCCTCACTTTGGTATGGTCCGCATGATATTTATCCATCCACGCAGTCATGGAAAAACTAAAAACGCAGCTATAAATCCAACAAGCAGACTAAATCATCTCTTCCATTTTTTCAGCCCATTGAGCGCTAAAACCGAAGTATGGTCTGCAATAGGGGCTTTTTTTATCTTATTATTATATTCATCCGAATTATATTCAGTTGTCAAGGTACAGTTTTGTATCAGCAGATATCTGTGAATGCCGATTTTTTCAAGACATAGAAAATTCTCTTTTTGATGTGCATCATATTACATAAACTAAATTATCCGTTATCACGCAGCATCGGCTTCTTGCATATCAGCGTTAAAACACCTAAATCCCGCTTCCCTAAATAACTGCCCACAAACAAAACAACATGGAATCTCTGGTGAAACACCAATCAATTGACACTTTCTCCCGAAAGCTTATAAGATAATATAAGAATAACATTCCTGCCAGTTCTTGTCAATAGTCAAATAAAATTTTACGGGACGGGGTTTTCCGGAATATCAAAACCCCGCCGCATTTCCAAACCACTGTCATTGATTTCTGCCTGAAACCAGCCTGCCAGCTTTCTCCGGGTCTTTAACAGTTCCACAATAAGAAAAATGCCTACAGGCCGCATAAAGCCT
>CAOKFN010000006.1 GCA_948467735.1 uncultured bacterium | reverse complement strand
GAATCGAACAGGGAATCGAACAGGGAATCGAACAGGGAATCGAACAGGGAATCGAACAGGGAATCGAGAGGGGAGAAGAGTTTTTTGCAGCGCTGGCGAGCAGGCTTTTCGCGGACGGAAGAGCGGCGGATGTGGAGCTTGCGGCCAAAGACAGCGGTGCGAGAAAGAAATTTTACAGGGAATATGGGATTGGGGGCGCGGCGGAGCGGTGAATGGCAGATGTTATTCTTTAGATTAAGGTTTATGGCGGAAAGGATGGGGCATAATGGGTAAGGTTTTATTGATTAACGGCAGCCCTCACGAGAAGGGCTGTACGTACACGGCGCTGCGGGAGATGGCGGATGCTTTGGAAAAAAACGGGGTGGACACGGAAATTTTCTGGATTGGCGTGCAGCCCATAGCGGGCTGTATTGCCTGCGGCAGATGCGGGCAGGCGGGAAAATGCGTTTTTGACGACGGGGTGAACCGCGTTTTGGAACGGATTGACGCCTATGACGGGCTTGTGGCGGGGTCGCCGGTCTATTATGCGGGACCCAGCGGACAAATCTGCGCTTTCCTTGACAGGCTGTTTTATGCTTCTAAAGGCAGGATGGCGGGCAAGGCCGCCGCGGCGGTGGTATCCTGTAGAAGAGGCGGCGCGTCGGCGGCGTTTGACCGCCTGAACAAATATTTTTCCATCAACAATATGGTGATTGCGTCTTCCCAGTATTGGAATCAAGTACACGGCAACACACCGGAGGAGGTGCGGCAGGACGCGGAGGGACTTCAGACCATGCGCACATTGGGACAAAACATGGCATGGCTGATTCAATGTATCAAGGCAGGCAGAGAGAAGGGGATTTTGCTGCCGGAATATGAACTGAAGCAGTGGACGAATTTTATCCGCTGACAAAAGCGGCGTAATTGTTCGGCAGGTGCGGACGGTTCAAATAAAAATGATGGCTGCGGCAGAATTGTCGAGGCTTATGAGTTTTTTCTCAAAGAAATAGTGGAAAAAAGAGGATGGGCTGTGGTAAAATAGTATTAGTACGGCGTTGATATGATTTGGTATATACATAGAAGGCGGTATTTATCTGGCAGAATGTGGTATATATCGAAAGAATGTAATATTTATCTGACAACATGCGGCATTTATCGGCATTTGATACAATGTGATAAGTGAATCGACGCCGTGGGCATGAAAACGGAATGAAAACATTTCAAGGAACAAGCATAGAAAGGATGTTGGGGCATGAAGGAACGGTTGAAGGCTGCGCTGGAACACATTGCTAAGAGTGACGCGGTGTCGGCGGCAGCGGAGGCAGAACAGATAAAACAGCTGCCCAGAACGGCGGAAGGGCTGTTTGACACAAGTTCTGTGGACAGTGATTTTTATGAGGCGGCCAGATGGGTGTATCCTGTCTATGCGGCGTATGAGACGGAGTGCAATAAAAAGGAGGGCTATCCGGATTTGCTGTGTCAAATGCGGCTGATTGACAAAAAATATGGGGAGGAGGCAGGCGGCCTTTTGAAATCGGCAAGATTTCTCGACCTGTTTATCAGCACCATAGAGAATGTCAGCCCTCAGCTTTACGAGTATTACAGGGAGCTGGCGGATATCTTCAAGGCGAGACTCAGGGAGATAATCGAGGTTTATTATCATAACGGCTGTTTTGGAACCGAGGCGGACGACAACCGGGAAGAGGCGGAGCGCTTGATTCGCGGCGCGGTGGACAGAGCCTGTGAAAATTATGTGCTGCTGGCGGAGAAGTATCAGGAATATCGGTGACGGGGCGTTTTTCTGGAGAGAAGGCGTTTCCGATGAGTAAGGCATCGTTCATGGAGGTAAAGCGTTTCTGTGGAAAAAAGCGGCTTCCATGGAAGTAAAGCGTCTTTGCGAAAGTAAGGTAATTTCGCGGAGGAAGGAACTTCCATGGAAGCGAGGTGTTTCCGTGAAAGAAGGATGTTATTGTTATGGGTTTTGATTTGAAACGATTGGCGAGAGAGGGATTATGATGGAAGTGATACATATTATGAACACAGCCAGAAGCGCTGTGATAGAGCTGAAAGACGGAGGCCGTTATTTTACCACACGTCCATACCGCATTCTTGTAAACGGCAGGGAGGCGCTTATTACAAAGAAAACGATTACTTCCTTGTTTTCTTTGGAGCCGGATGCTTCCCAGCATGTGGAGGTATTTGACGGGGAAACAAAGGCGGGGGAAGTGACTTTCCGGACGGATTATGAATATGTGACGCTGGATGTACGGCGCTTTGGGGCAAAGGGGGACGGCGTGCAGGATGATACGCATTACATTCAGGCGGCAGTTTCAGCCTGTCCGCCCAAGGGCCGAGTGCTGTTCCCGGCGGGCGTATATCGCATTACCAGCCTGTATTTAAAGAGCCATACGCGTATGGAGCTGGCGAAGGGCGCGGAGCTTAGGGCGTTTACCGAACCGGAGAAGTTCCCTGTTTTCCCGGGCGTCATTGAGAGCTATGATGAAAAGGATGATTATAACTTGGGAAGCTGGGAGGGCAATCCTCTGCCCATGTACACCGCCATACTCTGCGGGACGGATGTGGAGGATGTGGTAATTTACGGCGAAGGAATGATTAACGGCAATGCCTCCAAGGAGAATTGGTGGAAATCGCCCAAGGACTATAAGGATGTGTTCCGGCCCAGACTGTTTTTCATTAATAGATGTAAGAATATTACGCTGCAGGGCGTGACCTGCTGTAATTCTCCCGCATGGACGCTGCATCCCTATTTCAGCGAGAATTTGAAGTTTTTGGATTTGGAGGTCTTAAATCCCAGCGATTCTCCCAACACGGACGGGCTTGATCCGGAATCCTGCAAAAATGTGGACATTCTCGGAGTGCGCTTTTCTTTGGGGGACGACTGCATTGCGGTAAAGAGCGGGAAAATTTATATGGGGAAAAAGTATAAGACGCCCTCGGAGAATATCCGGATTCGCCAGTGTCTGATGGAGGACGGCCACGGCGCGGTGACGCTGGGCAGCGAGATGGCGGGCGGAGTGGTGAACCTGACGGTGGAGGACTGCATTTTCCGCCATACGGACAGGGGGCTTCGCATCAAGACCAGACGGGGCAGGGGAAAGGATGCAATTCTCAGCAATATTACGTTTCGCAATCTGACTCTGGACCATGTGATGACGCCCCTTGTGGTGAACGCCTTCTATTTCTGCGATCCGGACGGCAGAACCTCCTATGTGCAGTCCAGAGAGGAATATCCGGTGGACGACAGGACGCCTTCCATCCGAAAAATGCTGTTTGAAAATATGGAATGTACCAACTGCCATGTGGCGGCGGCTTTTTTCGACGGCCTTCCGGAACAGAAGATCGAAGAGATTGTCATGAGAAACATTTCCGTCACCTACGCCGAGCAGCCCAAATCCGGCGCGCCCGCCATGTCGGAAGGCGTTCCCAAGAGCGCCAAGAGGGGCCTTTTTGCCAGAAACGTGGCAAAGCTTACCTTGGACAACGTATCCATTACCGGACAGGAGGGCGAAGCATATGAACTCATCGGGGTGGACGAAGTCATACGAAAATAATTTAGAGACGGAACTGGAAATCATAGGAACGGAACTGGAATCAGAAAATAAAAACAGTTCCGGAATGGGAGCGCAAGGCGTCCGGTGGACGCCCGGAAGGAAAATTCAGCTGAGCCCTTACAGATGAATTTTTCTTCCCCTCAGGGGCGCTGGAATGCAGGAACGGAACTGGAATAGGAGGATATCAATATGCAGTTAGGAATCAGGTTGCACGATACAACACAGCTTCCTTTTGAGGAGCGGATTGCGGATGTTCATCGCTTGGGATTTTCCTGCGGGCATCTGGCTTTGGCCAAGGTGATTGATGAATTCCCCACCACGGACGAGGCTATGACGCCGGGCCTTGCCATGTATATCAAAAATGTGTTTGCCAGAAATCAAGTGGATATTGCCGTATTGGGCTGTTATCTGAATCTGGCGAATCCCAATCAGGAGCAGCTGGCCAAGACGGTGCATCGCTATATGGCCCACGTCCGTTTTGCGTCTTGGCTGGGATGCGGCGTGGTGGGCACGGAGACGGGGGCGCCCAACGAGGCGTATAAGTTTACGCCGGAATGCCATACGGAGGAGTCCCTGCAGCTGTTTATCAGGAATCTGCGCCCCATTGTAAAATATGCCGAAAGCATGGGAGTGGTTGTGGCCATCGAACCTGTGTACGGGCATATTGTGTGCAGTCCGAAAAGGGCCAGAAGGGTGCTGGACGAGATTGCGTCGCCCAATCTGCAGATTATCTTCGATCCGGTCAATCTGCTGGATATGGCAAATTACGAGAACAGGCAGGCCGTCATAGAGGAGGCCATCGACCTGCTTGGGGAAGATGTGGCGGTGATGCATTTAAAAGACTGTGCGGTACAGGACGGAAAGCTCAGGGCCATGGGCTGCGGGCTGGGCGAGATGGATTACACCGCCATCCTGAAATTTATGAAGGAGCGGAAGCCTTTTATCCATGCCACACTTGAGAATACCAAGCCTGAGAACAATCAGCAGGTAAAAGACTTTATTCTGAAAAAATATGCCGAGGCGTAAATCCTGCGGAAGAGAGGATATTATTTCAAATGTATATTGACGGGAAAATATATATGGGACTTGCGGAGGGGGAGCGGGTGACTCTGCCCCTGTCCATGTGCAATCGCCACGGGCTGATTGCGGGAGCCAGCGGCACGGGGAAAACCATCACCATGAAAGTCATGGCGGAATCCTTCTCCGATGCGGGAGTGCCGGTATTTCTGTGCGACGTAAAAGGCGACGTATCGGGGCTGGCCATGCCGGGCGTCTCGTCCGAGGGCATGGAGAAGCGGATTGATAAATTCGGCCTCAGAGACAGCTTTCAGTACCGGGCCTATCCGGTATGCTTTTGGGATATCTATCAGGAAAAGGGACATCCTGTCCGGGCGACTGTTTCCGATATCGGGCCGGAACTGCTTTCCAGAATATTGGGGCTGACCCCCGCGCAGGAAGGCGTGTTGAATATTATCTTTCGGATTGCGGACGATAAGGGGCTGCTGCTCATTGATTTAAAGGATTTGAGGGCGGTGTTGAATTTTGTGTCCGAGCATAGGACGGAATACGCGGCTTCCTACGGAAGCATGTCCGCCCAGTCCGTGGGCGGAATCCTTCGGGCGCTGCTTCCTCTGGAAAATCAGGGGGGAGATTTGTTTTTCGGGGAACCGGCTCTGGATATTCGGGACTGGATGCGCAGGGATACAGACGGAAAAGGGATTATCAATATACTGCACAGCGTAAGGCTGGTACAGAATCCTACGTTGTATGCCAGCTTTCTGCTGTGGATGATGGCGGAGCTGTTCGAGCAGCTTCCGGAGGCGGGGGATTTGGACAGACCTAAATTGGTGTTTTTCTTTGACGAAGCCCATATGCTGTTTGCGGATGCGCCCAAGGTGCTGGTGCAGAAGATCGAGCAGATGGTGAAGCTGATTCGGTCCAAGGGCGTGGGCATTTATTTTGTCACCCAGAGTCCCGGGGATATTCCGGACAGCGTGCTGGCCCAGCTGAGCAGCAGGGTACAGCATGCCCTGCGGGCTTATACTCCTGCGGAACAGAAGGCGGTTCGTGCCGCCGCCCAGTCTTTTCGTGCCAACCCTGCCTTTAAGACCGAGGACGTGATTATGCAGCTGGGTGTGGGACAGGCGGTGATTTCGTTTCTGGACGAGGAAGGCGTGCCTCAGATGGCTCAGAAAACCGCGGTTATCTGCCCTCAAAGCTTTATGGGGCCTGTGGAGGAATCCGTGAGGAGCGCTTCTATGGCAGGCGATAATATGACCAAATATGATGAATTTGTAGATAATATTTCTGCGTATGAAGTGTTGAACGAACAGGCGGAGCTGGATGCAAAGCAGGCGGAGCTTGAAGCGGAACGCGCCCGGCTGGAAAAAGAGAAAGCAGAATTTGAGAAGCAGAAGGCGAAGGAAGAAGCGGCGGCAGAGAAGCAGAGAGAGAAAGAGGAGCTTGCCGCAAGGAAGAAGAAAGAAAGAGAGAAGGAAGCTCAGGAGAAGAAAAAAGAACAGGCGGCGGAGCGCCGGAGAGCCCAGATTGAACGCACACTTATTAATACAGGGGCACAGGTTTTGAAACGGGGGCTGTTCAAGACCTTGTTTAAATAATATAAGACAGTTCCAATGCGCAGGGCATCCAATGGACGCAGTGCATCCATGGATGCACGGAAGAAAATTTTATTACCGCGGCAGTGCCTTATGCGGATGAAAATTCTTCCCGGCGGAGTGCTGCGGCGCAGGAACCGGAATAGGAGGAACGCCAATGGGGGCGATATATTTAGACTCAAATAAATGTGTTGGGTGTAATGCATGTGTGAGGGCATGTCCGGTGATAGATGCAAATGTGGCGAGGACGGATGAAAGCGGCAGGCTGATTATACATATTGACGAGGAGAAATGCATCAAGTGCGGGGCATGCATTCGGGCCTGTTCTCATCATGCCCGAACCTTTGGAGATGATATCGACGAATTTATCAAGGAGATGAAGGCGGGGCAGGAGATTGTATTGATCGCGGCGCCTTCGATTAAGATTGCCTTTGACGGAAACTGGCGTCATGCCCTTCAATGGTTCCGGAATCAGGGAATTAAGAAAATATATGATGTGTCTTACGGCGCGGATATCTGCACTTGGGCGCATTTTCGGTATTTGCAGCAGCATCCGGAGGCAAAGGTGATTTCCCAGCCCTGTGCGGCAGTGGTAAATTATGCGTTGAAAAATAAACCGGAATTGGTTCCCAGTCTTTCTCCCATACATAGTCCGATGCTGTGTTTGGGAATTTATCTCCGGAAGGTGCTGGGATACCGGGGAAAGATAGCGGCAATTTCTCCCTGCATCGCCAAAGCGGACGAGTTTCATGATACCGGGATAATCGACTATAATGTAACAATGGAGCATCTGCGTGATTATTTTAAGGAAAATAATGTGGAACTGCCCAAGGTGAAGGTTTACAGCGAATTTGAATTCGACGGGGACATAGGACTGGAAGGAGCCATTTATCCGAGACCCGGCGGTTTGATGAAGAATCTGCAGATTCACGACCCTAATATGCAGATTATTACTTCAGAGGGAACGGAGCGTCTGTATGAGGATTTGAACTTATATTTGGAACAGAAGAAAAGCGACCTTCCCACGGTATTTGATGTGCTGAGCTGTAAGGATGGCTGTAACGGCGGTCCCGCCACGGGAGTGGATTATCATTGTTTTGCCATGAATAGTATTATGTATGATGTGGAACAGTATGCGAAGGATGTGCGCAAGAAGACTAAGAGCAGGAAGGGACGGGATCTGCAGTTTGAGGAATTTGACAAAAAACTGCATTTGGAGGATTACCTCCGTTCTTATGAGGTGCGTCAGAAGAAGAGTGTTCAAGTGACGGAAGCGGATATCGAGAGGGTCTATAAGCTTCTGGGCAAGGAAACCTATCAGGAGAAACATTTCGACTGCCACGCCTGCGGTTTCCGCACCTGCCGGGACATGGCCATCGCTTTGGCAAAGGGAATTAATGAAAAAGAAAACTGCCATCAGTATATGATGCATTCCATCCGCAAGGAGCGCCAGAAGGTGGAAAGCGTGAATCAGCAGGTCTGCGCAATGAATGAAGAACTGATGGGAATTTTCAGGAAATTGAGCAGCAGCATTCAGGATGTCAGGCAGGAAGCGGACAAGATTCGGGCGGCCGGCTTGTGTACTGCGGAAAAAATGAATATATTGACCGAGCATATGAATAAGCTGGTGAGCTTGAATGACGGAATTAAAGATTCCGCAGATCATATCAGCAGCAGTATTGAGAGTTATAATGTGATGACTCAGGATGTGGAAAGCATTGCAGGGCAGATTAATCTCTTATCGCTCAATGCGGCCATCGAAGCCGCCAGAGCAGGGGATGCGGGCAGGGGGTTTGCAGTGGTGGCATCCAATATCCGGCAATTGTCGGACAGCTCCAAATCCTCCGTGGCTTCCGCAAAAGAAAACGGCGGCGCCATAAGAATCGCCATTAAAGAGATTTCGGATGTGATTAAAAACTTTAACGAGACGATTTCCGAAATTATGGATTCCGTGCAGAATGCGATTGCAGATGTGAATCGGACTTCCGAAAACGGAAGAATTATACAGCAGTCCATGGATATTGTGGCAAAGATGGCGGATGATGTGAAAAACGTGATACAGGAGACCAGCTCCATACTGAACTAAATATGGAATCGTGAAAATTTGGAACGGTTCACTTTCAAGCCGCAGGCGCAGGAAGTGTAAACTTTTTGGGAAAACTGCCGAAATAATAGTATATGGATAGGTGAAAAGCTAAGGACAGCAGACAGAGGTTATATCATGTTTTGCTGTCTTTTTGTGCTGTAAAAAGAGTTAGGAAAAATTTTATGCTTCTTACAATCAAAAGGACAGTCCGCATGATACGGTTTGTGACATTAGAAACAGCAATTCGTTACATGATGCAAAAGTTCGGTGCGGTTATGGCCGAAATAATAAAGGAAGACAAAGAGGTGGGGCATGAAGGTGGCAATTTGTGATGAGGAAAAGGAAAGCAGTGAGCTGATCTGCCGCCTGATTCGACAGCAGGAGCCGGACTGCGAGACAGTGTGTTTTGACAACGGCAGACAGTTTGCGGAATCAGGAGGGAAGTTTGACATTCTGCTTTTGAATACGGGGGCGGAGCATCCGGGGGATGGGACAGAAGCCGCCAGAGCTTTGGGCGTCAAAGAAAAGGATACTATTCTTATTTTTATGTCGTCGCCGAAGGAACATGTGTCCAAGGCGTCGGAATCGTCGGCGTTCCGGCATCTGAGGAAGCCTGTCTCTTGGGAGGAATTCCACAGGGTATTTGAAGACGCCTGTGAGGAAGTTCGGAGAATGGAACGGCTGAGGGAGGAAGAGCTTTTTTTCCGGACGAAAACCAGAAATTTTACCCTGAGGAAGAAAGAAATTCTATATGTGGAGAGCCGGAAACGCAAGGTGGATATCCATACGCTGGGGGAAGAGTATACGGTTTACGCCGCTATGAAATATATGGAGGAACAGCTGGGAACGGATTTCTGCAGGTGTCATAGAGGGTATCTGGTGAATATGGCATATGTGGCGGAATACGGCGAAGGGGCAATCCGGCTGCGAAACGGCGATATTATTTATGCGTCCAGAGAGAAGTACCCTGAATTTGTGAGGGCGTACACTCAATATTTGGAGCGGAAGGGAATTGTCAGCAGGAATGACAGGCCGACGGGACGGACAAGGGTATGAAGGTATCAGCCTGCGGCAGCGCTGTGTCCGCAGAGGGAAAGAAAATAGAGGCATTTTTGCTGGAGACGGAAAAGTTCCGGATAGAGACGGAAGGCGTTTAGAATAGGGACCGAAAGCGTGCTT
This sequence comes from uncultured bacterium, assembly GCA_948467735.1. Classification (GTDB taxonomy): domain Bacteria; phylum Bacillota; class Clostridia; order Lachnospirales; family Lachnospiraceae; genus Acetatifactor. The sequence goes on along the minus strand of CAOKFN010000006.1, from coordinate 108,452 downwards.
CACAAGAATACCATAAAGACAGAAACAGCGCAGAAATGAGGGAAATATGAGAATCAGGACAATGATGGGCAGGAGAACCACCACGAAAATGGTGAATAACAGCAGGAGGAAAGCAGGACTGCCTGCGAGGAGAAACAGCAGCACTTCGCTGGTCAATTATCTTCAGAAGGACGGGCTGGGACTTGGCGCTATGAATGCCACGGACGTTCAGGTCAGCAGGACGGAGAGGAACAATGCCATGAAACTGCAGAACTCTTCCAACCTGTTGATGCAGCAGGCGCAGCTGCTGGGGGAAAAGGTTGACGAAGGCAGCGGTACGGTTACTTTCACCGCTCAGAGCGTGGTGGAGAAATATAACGAGACCATGAAGAATCTGGGAAAAGTATCGGGGGTGTTAAATGATTACTATCGTCAGTCCATGAAGGAAATCGCCGAATCAAATAAGGGCGCTTTGGAAGAGATAGGCGTCACAATAGGGGCGGATGGGTCGCTTTCCTTAAATAAGGAAAAATTTGAAAGCGTGGACGGGGAGAAAGTAAAAAAGCTTTTTGGCTCGGAGGGAGTTTTTGTGAAGAGAGTGGGCGTCGTGGCTTCCCGGATTACGGACAATGCGGCGGCAAGTGTGGAGAGCGCTTCCAGCAGATATAATTCCCGCGGAAATATTACAAATTCTTATCTGAGCAAATTTAATTATCGCGGTTAAGTGTGAACGGAATGAAGATTTTCTAAGGCTGGAAAGTCCCCAGCCTAAGAAAATCTAAGTCATTCCGGGAAGAACGCAGTGCGGCGTTCTTTCGGTTTTGCACCAGTTTGTTGATTTTGGCCTTTTTGGAGGCGCTGCCGCCGCAGGCGGCAGGTCTGGAAGTTGTGAGAAGTTATATTGATGAAAGGGAGGGTGGAAAAGTGAAAATCGGCGCATATATGACAGCGGTGCGGTCGCTGGAAGTGCCCAAGACTCAAAGAGCGTCAAGCACCCGCTTTATGGACAGGAGCGGTTTAAAAACCGCGGAAAGCGGCGGCACATGGGCATTGTTGGGCAGCAGGCTGGGAGATTTAAAGGATACGGCGGAAGAAGAAAAGAAGGAGGCTTTCGGCGAGGAGGAGACTCCCAAGGACAGATCGGAAGCGCTGAAAATATACGAGGCAGTGAAATCCGGAGGCAGGAATCCCATAGAAGAGCTGCGCAGGCCTCCCAAAGTACCCTATGAGCATTTGGCCAAAGACGGCGTGATCAATTATAACGGGGTCTGCTTTGTGTGTGATGAGAAAACGAACAGTATCTGTCTGGGAGATATGACGGACGAGAAGAATGTATTGAACATTCCTCTTTCCGGAGGAGGGCATTTAAAGGTTAATCGCGCTAATATCGGGCAGCTGTCAAAAGCTGCGGGAATGTTCACACCGGAGGATTTGAACCTGATTATGCGCGCGATTGCACTTGATACCAAGCTTCAGGAAACGGAAGACGAGATAGACGATATGGAAGCAAATGTGGGAAACCAGCTGAAAGGCGGCGGGGAGTCGGAGGAAGCATAGCCCCGCGGCCAAGGCTCAAGACGGGCCGGGGCGCCGGAATGAATGGGAACAGGAACAATGATGCGTAATGATAAGTTTACACTCTGTTATATAGAAAAAGGAGACAGTTACCTGATGCTCCATCGGGTAAAGAAAGAAAATGATATCAATAAAGATAAGTGGATTGGTGTGGGAGGACGTTTTGAAGCGGATGAGTCCCCGGAGGAATGTCTGCTGAGGGAAGTGAGAGAGGAAACAGGATTGGAATTGACCTCTTGGAAGCTGCGGGGCATTGTCACTTTCCGCACCGATTCGGTCCCAACGGAATACATGTTTCTCTACACGGCGGACGGCTATGAAGGGACGCTGACAGACTGTGACGAGGGAGTCTTGGAATGGGTGGAGAAATCAAAAATATATGAACTGCCCATTTGGGAGGGAGATAAGATATTTTTCCGGCTGCTGGAGACAGAGGCGGACTTTTTCTCTTTGAAACTGTGTTATGAGGGAGGTAAGCTGGTGGAGGCGGTTTTGGACGGTCAAAAAATAAATTGATTTTATCCGGCGGCAGCATTTTCCATATTCTGCTTGACAATAATACCTTAAAATGCTATAAGTGTATTAAGATAATTAATACGCTTATAGCATTTTTTATGCAGCGCTTGATGCGGAACTGGAATAATAACAGCATCAATCCGGCCAAAGCCCGAAGAAATTTCTGTCGTTCTGCTGACAGAAAATTTTTCGCCGAATATGGGATTGGGAGGCTTGATGCGGTACAGGAATAAAAACAGCATCAAGCCGTACAATGCCCGAAGAAGTTTCTGTCGGTCTGTTGACAGAAATTTCTTCGCCGAATATGGGATTGGGAGGCTTGATGCGGTACTGGAATAGAAAGGAAACAGCCATGATTCTGTTAGATTATCGGGACAAACGTCCTATCTATGAACAGGTGGTGGAAAAGCTGGAACGGCTGATTATCAGCGGCGGACTGGAGCCTCTTACCAAAATGCCCAGTGTCCGGAGCCTTGCCGTGGAATTGTCCGTGAATCCCAATACCGTTCAGCGTGCTTATGCCCAGCTGGAGCAGGACGGTTATCTGTATACGGTATCCGGCAGGGGCAGTTTTGTGACGGCGGAGAATGAATGGCGGGAAAATAAGCAGAGCAAGCTGCTGAAAGAGTGGCAGAATATTACAAGGCAGGCGAAGGAAGCCGGACTTGCCATGGAGCGGCTTGAGGAATGCCTGAACGAGATATACGAGGAGGCGCGTCATGATTGAGTTTCGGAAGGTGAGCAAAAGTTTTGACACAGTGAAGGCCATTGACAATATCAGCGCCACAATCGGAGAGGGGCATGTATTTGGCCTCATCGGAACAAACGGCGCCGGAAAGTCTACTCTGATGCGGCTGCTCTGCGGCGTATTTCGGCCCGACGAGGGAAGCATTACCGTGGACGGGGATTTGGTCTATGACAATCCGGAGGCAAAAGCGAAAATTTTTTATATTTCCGACGACCAATATTTCTTCAAGAGCGGCACGCCCAAGGATATGCTTCATTTATATCGCGCATACTATCCCGGCTTTGACACGGAGAAATGGATGGAGCTGATGGATAAGTTCGGACTGGAATGCGGCCGCAGGATTAATACCTTTTCCAAGGGGATGAAAAAGCAGCTTTCGGTCATCTGCGGTATCTGCGCGAATACAAAATACCTGCTCTGTGACGAAACCTTTGACGGCTTGGACCCGGTGATGCGGCAGGCGGTAAAAGCGCTTTTTATCAGAGAGATAGAGGAGCGGGGGCTGACGCCCGTGATTGCTTCCCACAATCTGAGGGAATTGGAAGACATCTGCGAGTATGTGGGACTGCTCCATAGAGGAGGCATTCTTTTTGAGAAGGATTTGGATGAGATGAAGCTGAACCTTCACAAGATACAGTGCATTTTCAAAGAAGAAGCGCAGCTGTCGCGTCTCAAGGAGAAGCTGGATGTGGTGACAATGGATAACCGGGGGGCGCTTTACACTGTTACGGTTAGAGGGATACGGGAGGAAGTGGAAGGCTGTATGGAACAGCTGGGGCTTATCTTTTATGAACTGCTGCCCCTTTCTCTGGAGGAAATTTTTATCAGTGAAACGGAGGTAAAAGGCTATGACATCAAGACGCTTATTCTTTAATGCCATGAAGGAGGATTTGAGGCATAAGATCTGGATTTTCGCGTTGTTTGGCCTGATATGTTTTCTGGCGCTGCCGATGCCGTGGCTGGTTATGAGAAGCAATATGCAGGCCGATATGGAGAAAATGTATTATTACAGCGAGGTGGAGATTGGAAGGGAGTTAAATTTTGCCATTGAATTTTTATCGGAGTATCTGCTTGCCGTGGGCGGATTTATTGCCATAACCGCAGGATTGGTAATGGGATTATTGGGTTTTCGATATGTATTTCATAAGAATAAGGTGGATACCTATCACAGCCTTCCCATAAAGCGAAGCATGTTATACGGCGTCTGCTATGTGGACGGAATTCTAATATGGCTGCTGCCCTTTTTGCTGTGTATTCTGCTGACACTATTTTTGGCGGGCGGATATGTGGGCAGGCTGAGCGGCATGGGAATCATGATAAAAATATGCGGATTGGCGGGGCGGAATATTTTGGTTCTGCTGACGATTTTTTTGATGGTATATCATTTGGTATTAATCGCCGTGATGATGAGCGGCAATGTATTGAATACGTTTGTCAATCTTCTTTTGTTAGGGTTCGGGGTCTGCAGTGTTTATGGAATTTGGATTATTTTTATGCGGTATTATTTGTGTACCTTTTATAACAGAGCGTTATTGGGAGACGTGATGATATATTCGTCGCCGTTTCTTTCCGCGTGCAGTCTGATTGTCAGGGCGGCGGATACGGGGGGAACAGGGGAATTCTGGGCGGTGCTTTTTTGTTATTTTTTGACGTCGGCGCTGCTTGGAATGTGCGGATGGATTTTGTATCGGAAAAGGGCTTCCGAGCTTGCGGAGCAGGGAATCAGGAATAAGGCGGTGACGGCCGTCCTGAGAATGATTCCCAGCGCGGCGGCGGGCATGGGCGGGTGGATGATTTTTATCATGCTCACAGATAATATGGGGGGCCTCACGGGGGCGCTCTGGAAGTCTTTTGGAGCCGTTTTGGTTTCGGTGTTTGTGTTTGGGGTATTGAATGTGGTTTTTCACATGGAGTTTGGAGCATTTTTTGCCCATAAAATTCAGATGGCCCAAACCGTGGTCATAACGCTTCTGTTATGTTTCGCCTTTTCCGGCGACTGGTTTGGCTATGACATTTATCTGCCTCCAAAGGAGGAAATAGCGCATGTGGCGGTATATGACCAGCAGTTTTCCAATCGCCAAGCCTCTTATATGAACGCTTCGGAACAGGCCTTGGAACGTATGAAATTTCAAGATGAGGAGGCCATATATGCTTTTCTGGAGCGCGCAGCAAATATGAAAGCATGGATTGTAGAAAACAGGGAGGACGCAGGAAGCATAAATTATGAGAAGGTGGATACAAAGGTGACGCTGAAAAACGGCGGAAGCTATTACCGAAGTTATTTTGTGCCGGCGGATAAGGAATTGCTTTGGCCTTTGTTCACAAGCCGGGAGTATCTGGAATGCAGTTATCTGATCAGTGAGGAAAGTATGCCTGAATTGTATCGGTTTGCTCTTTTTAGAGACGGACAAAAGTTCTCCGTGGAAAATGCTCAGGCCGCGGCGGCGCTTGCTGTGGCGTATAATCAAGATGTATTGGAACATGTGGAGGAATTATTATCGGGCGAGGGAAAACTTTTGGCGGAGGTACGGCTGTGGGGAGAAAAACAGAGAAGCGGTCATCAAAATGTCTATGCTCTAGGGATTTATTCGTTTATGGAACATACCATAGAGGCTTTGGAGCAGGCCGGAAACGGAGAATGGGTGAGGGAGTGGGAGGCTTCGGAAATCAGTTCCGTCAGGCTGGGGATGCATTCTGACCAAAATGGGAAGGAGACGGCGGAGGAGATCGTTTCCAAGGCCATGAAGGAATATGGAGTGAAAGAGAGCGGGGAGGAGAACCGTCAGGAAGATGGAGCGGGGAGTTTACAGACGCTGACATCGGAAACGGATTATTATGTGTACAATGGATATGGGGCGGCGGAGGATATGGATTATAATGGGACTCTCGTGGTGGAAATTGTCGATCCGGGGGAAATAGAAGAGATTTTGCCCTATATCAATTATGCGAAAGATAATACCAACAGCGCACTCCGAAGGCAGTATGTCAATATACAAGTGATTGACAGACAGGGAAAGGTAAGGGAGGGGTATTTTCCAAAGGGATGCCTGCCTATGAAATATATCCGCAGGTTTGCGGAGGCGGCGGAGAAACGGTAAAGGTCAGGAAGGCATAGACAAAAAGAATGGGAAAAGGCCGGCCCCATGGATTACATGGGGTTCCAGCCCTGCAGTACATTTTCCGGCGTATATTTCGCCGCTTCCTCTTCGGTGAGCTGACAGGAAAAATCGGCTCTTGCCTCCGGATTTGCTCCGGGGCCGTAGGACTCATATTCTCCATAATAGAAATGGCCGTGAGGCTTTTTCCAGTCGTTCCAGCCTTCGGGATGAATATGCGCACCCATTTCACAGCGCAGGAATACTGTCTTTGCATATTCCCGCCAAGGACGTCCCAGACAGACGGAATCGGGAGGACAGCTGCTTTCCAGCTTACAGTTGTGGAAAACATATCCGAAAGGCTGTGACTGGGGGGTGGAAGCCGCGGTCACATAGCCGCAGTTGACACGCTCGCCTGCGTCCGCCGCCGCTTTCTTGTCTTCCCGCATTTCGGAGAAAATAACGCAGTTCTCAAAGTAAGCGATGGCGCTGCCGAAAATAAAGTCCACATCACCGCTGATATAGCAGTCCCGGTAGCACTGCCGTCCCATGGTGCGGGGCTTGAATTCACCGGGGCCCTTAAAACCTCCGGCCTGCATTTCAACTTCGGGGAGAGGCGCGGTAAACAGGGTGTCCTGATGTCCCAGCAGTGCGCAGTCCTCAAAATAATTCCGATCTCCGTCCACGTAGAGGGCGAGAGCCTGTCCTACTTCCGCGCCGTATCCGGCGTCGTTTTGGATGGTCAGGTGTCTGGCGGTGAAATCGTGGGTGTCAATGCGCACGGAAGCCGTGCGGAAAGTGCCGCGCTTGTCTCCCTCGGGCATGACGTCCGCCGCGCCGTCCCCATAGACTAAAACCACATCCTCCCGCAGTTCCCCTTCCCCCAGCAGGGTCAGATTGGGGCGGGTGACTACCAGCTTCTCCCGATAGACGCCTTTCCCGATATGGACGATTACGGGCTCCAAGTCAAGCTCCGGCGCGGGAAAGGTCTTTTCGACCGCAGGGTAAGGGATGCTTTCCAGCGCCTCCCCGATGGTCCGGAAATTAGGGGAGTGTTCTGGCATGTTTACATAGAGATGAATTGCTGTCTGGCTCATAATGATACCTCGCTTGTGATATTGGAAATAATTTGAAGGAAATATTAACTTTTTTCACTATAACACATCTTTTGTGAAAATACAATTGGGGGACATTCCGAAACCTTGATTTTAAAGAAAGAATTTATTATAATAACCGTATGAAACGATGCATATGCCGCGACATGAATGGGTTTGTGAGAATGAGACATGAAGGGTAAGAACGATAAGAAAATGAAGAAACATTGGGTGAAAGAATATTTCAGCATACCGAATTTAATGGGATATTTCAGGATATTGATGCTTCCGGTATTTCTGGTGCTGTATACGAGGGCCGATTCCCTGAAGGCATATATGACGGCGTTTGCGGTTCTTGCAGTATCAATGCTGACGGATTGTCTGGACGGCAGGATTGCCAGAAGATTCAATATGGTGACGGACTTTGGAAAAGCGCTGGACCCGGCGGCGGATAAGCTGACACAGGGAGCCTTGATGCTGGCGGCGGCGATCCGCCATCCTCTGATGGGAATTCTGGCGGTAATATTTCTGCTGAAAGAAGGATATATGATGCTTATGGGGCTGTACCTGAAGAAAAAGAAGCGGGTATGGAACGGAGCGCAGTGGTATGGGAAGGTATGTACCATAGTGTTGGATGCGGGATTGTTTGTACTGCTGATATTCCCCAATCTGCCTGCGGGGGCCGTCGGCGCCGTGATTTTTATAATGGCGGCGTTTATGCTTTTTAGTCTGGTGAAATATATACGGTTTCATGTCAGGATTATCCGGGATTCCCATGGGGAGTGACCGGGGCGCCGTTTATCTGGTTTTCTCCACAAACAGCAGTTTTTTATAAAAAGTTCAGCACTATATGGAATATGGGTGTTGAATCTGCCGGACAAATCTGTTACAATAGACTACAAGTATTTGGTTACGCTCCGGCAGGAGCCGTCAAAATGGAATCAGAGGACTGTTTTGGCCGAAGAATGCGGAATATCAGGCGACAGTCGGGATATGGATCCGGACTGCTTAGAGACAGACCATGGAAAGGTATGGAAATTCGTGAAAGTAATTGATAAAATATTTGGAACACATAGCGAGAGGGAATTAAAACGGATTGCGCCTCTTGTGGATAAAATTGAGTCGATGCGCTCCGATATGATGGCGCTTTCCGACGAAGAACTGCGGGGGAAAACCGCGGAATACAAAAAGAGGCTTTCCGAGGGCGAAACCTTGGACGACCTTCTTCCGGAGGCATATGCCACGGCCAGAGAAGCGGCCAGACGTGTCTTGAATTCGGAGCATTACCGCGTACAGCTTATCGGCGGCATTATCCTGCATCAAGGGCGTATCGCCGAGATGCGGACAGGAGAAGGCAAGACCCAGACCGCCATCCTTCCGGCGTATCTAAACGCCTTGGAGGGCAGGGGCGTGCATGTGGTTACGGTCAATGATTATCTGGCAAAGCGCGACGCGGAGTGGATGGGACAGGTGCATGAATTTTTGGGGCTTACCGTTGGGGTGGTTCTGAACAGCATGAGCTCCGAGGAGCGCCAGAAGGCGTATCAATGCGACATTACTTATGTGACTAACAATGAGCTTGGCTTTGACTATCTGCGCGACAATATGGTGGTTTACAAGGAACAGCTGGTGCTGAGGGAGCTTCGTTTCTGCATTATCGACGAGGTGGACTCGGTGCTGATCGATGAGGCGAGGACGCCGTTAATTATTTCCGGACAGAGCGGCAAATCAACGGCGCTGTATGAGATGTGCGATCTGCTGGCCCGCCGTATGCAGAGGGGCGAGGACATGCAGGAGCTGACTAAAATGGACGCCATTATGGGCGTGGTGCAGGAGGAGACGGGGGACTTTATCGTAAATGAGAAGGATAAGGTGGTCAATCTGACTGCGGCGGGCATGAAGAAGGTGGAGGATTTTTTCCATATCCAGAATTATGCGGATCCGGAGAATCTGGAAATCCAGCACAATATTATTCTTGCCCTGCGGGCTCATAATTTAATGTTCAGGGATCAGGACTACGTGGTAAAAGACGATCAGGTGCTGATTGTGGATGAATTTACAGGGCGTATTATGCCCGGACGCCGTTATTCCGACGGTCTCCATCAGGCCATAGAGGCGAAGGAGCGCGTGAAGGTGAAGCGGGAGAGCAAGACCCTCGCCACCATTACCTTCCAGAATTTCTTTAATTTGTTTGAGAAGAAATGCGGAATGACAGGTACCGCGCTTACGGAGGAGAAGGAATTCCGTGAGATTTACGGCATGGATGTGGTGGAGATACCCACCAATGTACCCGTGATTCGTATCGACCGGCAGGATGCGGTGTATAAGACGAAAGCGGAAAAGCTGAACGCTATAGTGACGGCGGTGGAGGAAGCCCATGCCAAGGGGCAGCCGGTTCTGGTGGGCACCATTACCATTGAGGCCAGCGAGGAGCTGAGCAGAATGCTCACAAGACGGGGGCTTGCGCACAAGGTGCTGAACGCCAAATTTCATGAGCAGGAAGCGGAGATTGTGGCGGATGCCGGTATCCACGGTGCGATTACCATCGCCACCAACATGGCGGGACGCGGTACGGATATTAAGCTGGACGAGGAGTCAAGAGCGGCGGGCGGTTTGAAGATTATCGGCACGGAACGCCACGAATCCAGACGAATTGACAATCAGCTGAGAGGCCGTTCCGGCCGTCAGGGAGACCCGGGCGAATCCAAGTTTTATATCTCCCTTCAGGACGATTTGATGCGGCTTTTTGGTTCCGAGCGGCTGATTGGCATGTTTAACGCCATGGGCGTGCCGGAGGGACAGGAAATAGAGCATAAGGCGCTGACAAATGCCATTGAATCCGCTCAGAAGAAAATCGAGAATAATAACTTCGGCATCCGTAAAAATCTGCTGGAATATGATAAGGTCATGAGCGAGCAGCGGGAAATCATCTATGAAGAGCGCCGCCGGGTTCTGAACGGCGAGAGCATGAGAGATTTCATTTACAAGATGATTACGGATATCGTGGAGAACTGCGTGGATATCAGCATCAACGAGGACGCGGAGGTGGAAGAGTGGAACTTTAACGAGCTGAATACCCTTCTTCTGCCCACCATTCCCTTAGAGCCGTTGTCTGCGGAGCGTGTGCAGAAGCCTAAGAAAAACAGCTTAAAGCAGCAGCTGAAGGAGGAAGCCGTGAAGCTCTATGAGAGCAAGGAGACGGAATTCCCCAACGCGGAGGCAATCCGCGAGCTGGAGCGGGTGATCCTGCTGAAAGTAATCGACAGGAAATGGATGGATCATATCGACGATATGGAACAGCTCCGTCAGGGAATCGGGCTGCAGGCTTACGGACAGAAGGATCCGCTGGTAGAATATAAGATGAGCGGTTACGACATGTTTGATGAGATGACCCAGAATATCAAAGAGGAAACGGTCCGCCTCCTTTTCCATATCAAGGTGGAGCAGAAGGTGGAGAGAGAGCAGGTGGCGAAGGTGACGGGAACCAATAAGGACGATACCTCCGTGAAGACCCCTTCAAAGCGCAGTACTGCAAAAGTATATCCAAATGATTTGTGCCCCTGCGGCAGCGGCAAAAAATATAAACAGTGCTGCGGGCGCAAGGCATAGAATGAAGAGATTTAGATTTTTAATTTTAGAAAGAAGGTGACGTTAAGTGGTAGAATTAGACCAGATGAAGACAGAAATCTTATCTTACGAAACTCCTTTAGCGGAAGTGAGGGATTCACTTTGACTTAGCGAATAAGTCAAAGAGGATAGAAGAGCTGGAAATGGAGATGGAGGCGCCCGGTTTCTGGGATGACCCTGACCGCTCCAACAACAAAATGAAAGAGCTGAAGAATCTGAAGGATGTGGTGGAGGGCTGTAATAAACTTTCCGGGCAGTATGAGGATATTTTAACTCTGATTGAAATGGGATATGAGGAGAACGACGATTCTCTGATTCCCGATATTCGCGGGGAACTGGATGAATTTGTGAGAGAATTTGAGGAGCTTCGCATCGGCACCCTGCTTTCCGGCGAGTATGACAAGAATAATGCAATTCTGAAGCTGAACGCCGGAGCGGGCGGCACGGAGAGCTGCGACTGGTGCGGGATGCTTTACCGGATGTACACCAGATGGGCGGAGCGCCGGGGATTTGGCGTGGAAGTGCTGGATTATCTGGACGGCGACGAGGCGGGGATTAAGTCGGTGACGTTTCAGGTCAACGGCGTCAATGCTTACGGCTATCTGAAATCCGAAAAGGGCGTACACAGGCTGGTGAGGATTTCACCCTTTAACGCGCAGGGCAAGCGCCAGACTTCCTTCGTATCGCTGGATGTGATGCCGGATATCGAGGAGGATTTGGATGTGGAGATCGACGAGAAGGATCTGCGCATTGATACCTACCGAAGCAGCGGCGCAGGAGGACAGCATATCAACAAGACCTCATCCGCCATCCGCATTACTCATATTCCTACCGGAACCGTGGTGCAGTGCCAGAATGAGCGCAGCCAGTTCCAGAATAAGGATAAGGCCATGCAGATGCTGAAAGCAAAATTATTCCTGTTAAAGCAGGAGGCAAATGTGGAGAAGCTTTCCGATATTCGGGGGGAAGTGAAGGAGATAGGCTGGGGAAATCAGATCAGATCCTATGTGCTGCAGCCCTATACTATGGTGAAGGATCATAGGACCGATGTGGAGACGGCAAATGTGGACGCGGTGTTAGACGGCGGGCTGGACGCCTTGATTAACGGATATTTGAAATGGATTAACATGAAGAATAAGGCCGAGGAATAAGCAATATCAGGCGGGAATAGATAGGAAAAAGGAGGAGCTGTCAGGCGACAGTTCCTCCTTTTATGACTTCGGATTCATCAAGTCCAGAAAAAAGTAAGTGTAAGTCATCTGCATATAAGGCTCCAGCCACAGAAAACCGATGCCAAAGCTTAAGATACACAAAAGCCATAAGGGCAGGAAGCTTAGTTCCAGAGAAAAGAGCCTGACCCTTTGGCCTTTCATGACCCGCCAGCACAGGGACAGGGTTTCACGCCCCGAATATTGGGGGAAGTCAAACATCAAATAAAAGGACATTGCAATTCCGAGAGATACGGGAATATAGATACATAATCCCACGGCCAGAGCAATTCCGGCGGCCAGCATCCAGACGCCTTCCTTTGACGCCAGATACTTCTGCAGAAGATACTGGGAGGGCCAGAGACAGACGGCCCGGCAGACGATCATTGCTCCCGCAATGGTCAGAATCTTGGAGGAGTCGGTCCGGAAACCATATAACAAATTACCGGTTCCGAAAGGCTGTCCGCAGGCAATATTTAAAAAATATAACGTGATTCCCGCATTCATCACGCCGAGTATAATACTGGCGGCCAGCAGTACCAAATCAAATACAAAAGATATGCCGACAGCGGCGCTTCGGGAGCCGGTACGAAAATACATGGTATCCATGGTAGAGCTGGCGATAGTATTGATAAAAAGCTGTGCGGCGCCGGAAATCAGCGCGCTCAAAAAAGTGATGAGGACAGCGCCTCCATATTTTCCGTCCAGCTTGTCTTTGGCGGCGTTTTTGAGTTCATAATTCTTTTTGTATTGTTTCATTGGAGGTCTCCCCTTGTTTTATACCGCATAGTCCAAGTTCATTCCCTCATATTTTGCCCTGTCGGCGGATTTTAGGCTCTTTTGATAAGGATTGTCCTCGTTGTAATATTTTATCTGGGTATGGGTGGTGCCGCCTGCCACATAGGTTCTCCCGCATTCAGGGCAGACCGCGGTATGGATGGACACGGAGGCGGATACCACCCTGCCGTTTTTCATGGCGGCTTTTTTGTATGCGTTGGATACATGCTCCTGTTCATGAGCGCGCACTGCGGCCCCCGCGTTTTCAGGCGATACATGCTGTGGACTCTTGAAGGAAACCATCTCGTCGGAGCCGTCCTGATACTTTCGCTTTTTGCAGGTCTGGCATTCCTCCGAAGGGTCTTTCTGGACGCCGGATTTTTCCTCTTCTTTCTTTAGGCCGGGAAGCTGCCTGCCGTCAATATTTGTATCCTTTTCTTCCTGCGAACCCACAGCCATGCCGCCTGTGTTAAAACCGATACCGGTGTTATTGTACATTCCGGCATTATTGTAAAATCCGGCATTGCCGTACATGCTGGTATTAAAGTTACTGATTGGGGATAACATCCTATCACACCTCCTGATTCTTGATAATAGATATACTCAAAAGCATTAAAGTTTGTCGTTGATTCATGAGCGGATTAATCAAAGGAATATCCGTAAAATTCTTCCATGAATTCTTTGAAATCCATGCCGTACATCTGCTGCGTCAACGTGTTAAGCTGACTGGCGAAGGCCTCGTTTTTCATGAGCGTGGGCATCATGACAAAGGAATAGACCGTCATTAGGATGGCGGTGAAAATGCCGGCGCAGGAGGACACAATGCCTATGACAGAGAGAGAGTTCATGTTTTTTCCACGGCGGTAGGTAAGCGCGGCAAAAAGGATGCCCAATGCCCCTAAGGGCAGAGAAAGTATGCCCGTACAGCATGCGGTGATGGACATCAGGCCGCAGATTACGGATGCAATGGTAAAACCCATACCATAGGGTCTGTGTGTGGGTTGATTGTAATAGCTGCTGTTGGAAGCATTGCTATTCCATTTATCCCATTGGCTATTATCGTTATTTTGATGATTCCAGCTGTTCTGGTTATCGTCCATATTCAGGCTCCTTATTTATGCCGTTCAAATCCTCCATGGGTGAGGACGGACTGCTTCACAACCCGTAAAATTCTGTGAGTCCTTTTTCCGGTAATCTTAATTAATACTCTACCATTTTCTGAAAGATATGTCAATGTGTCAAACGTTTGTATCGACGGCTTTCGCAGCGGTTCCATTGAACTGTCGTCGGCTTTTTTGAGAAAAATTCACAATTTATATTGCTTAACGATTTCACTTGCCATGAAACTAGACTGCGGAAATCTTCGCGGCACGCCTTGAATCGGGAAGACGTCTGTGATAAAATCATACCAGTTAAGCGTAAAAATCAATCGGGACAGGAGGATTCTGCTTGTGACAAAGGATATTCCGGCAAATGTTGTCGCCGTTGGGAATCCCTGCAGGGTGCTGCGTGAAATCAATGAGCATGACAGGGAATATTATTACAGGGATAGGAAAATTGCGGCGGAGCTTAGGGAATGAAACGGTGAAAAATCAAAATCTGTGGAGGCAGTATCATTGAAGAAAGTATTTATCATGATCGTCTGCATACCGGCGGCTATTTTTCTGTTTCTTTTGGCGGCGGCGCCGATGGCAAACGATCGTGCGGCGAGAAAAACGGCGGATAGACTGGCGGCTCTGCCGCTTCCGGATAATACCGAGCTGATTGAGGCAGTGCATAGAGCGGGAAAATTAGTGGGAAACGGCAATGGAATGCAGTATTTTGGGGCAATTCTAATCAAAAGCGGCCTTCCTTTGGAAGAATTAAAAGAATATTATACAAAATATGCGGAAGCGGAGTGGGACTGCATTGTTGAAAATCAGACGGGGGCGGATGTAAAAGTCATAGAGCATACGGAGCTGGCATTTCAAACAAATGTGGCGGGAGAGAATTATTATATCGTTTATTCATGGGGAGATCATCATAGCATTTTTCATGAATTAGATCTAAGGGGGCACTGAGGGGGATTTTGTTTCGGAAATTCAAGCGCTGTCCCGGCGCGATCCCATGGCCGGAATCGCTGTGGATTGAAGGAATTCAGGTAACAATAGAATAGCAACGGCAGCAGAGTGTATAGAAGCCCGTCTATACACTCTGTTTTTATGCGCAGGCCCGCAAATGGAGGTTTGGTGTTTCACAGCATGTCGGCCGCGAAACTGAACGGATTCTTGAAGTGAGTTTCCCTAAATTATGGAAGATAAATTTTTTCTATGGAGGAGCGCGGCTTGATTTTTAGGAGGGAAAAGACATATAATTATCTAAACACAGTACATATTAAAAAGATAATGCAAGGGTAATTCATTAATCGAAGTACATTAAAGAAATAATGCTGGGTGACTTATGATGGACGGGAGGTGGTTTAGGACATATTGTCTGCAAATAAAAATGTCAGCGGCATACAGAAGGAAAGGATAAAGAAAAGGAAGGAGAGTCAAATGGAACGAGATTATACAAGGAATTACAGAAACTATCAGGGAAGCGAGCCGCCGCCAATAGAAATGGAGAAATATGGCTTGACGAAGAAAATGGAGGATGCGTATATGAGAGGAGCATTCAAAGAAGCAATGGGATTGGCGTATAAGCTTGCCGGCATCTGCCGCGGTCAAGGCAAAGAATCCGATGCCCGTATGCTGGAGCATGAAGCATTTTTGTTTCAACAGAAACAGATCTACCAAGATGCCGCCGTCTCTACAAATGCATTTGCCGACGTCCCCTACGTGGAGAAATTGAAGGATGCAATGACGGAGGCGGCGGATCAAGCGGCGGCAGATGGACAAATGGATTATGCGGCCTGTTACAAAAGGCTTACCGCAAGGCTCTGTAAGGCACAGGGAAAAGAGAGGGATTCCTATCTGCTGGATTGCGCCGTTCATTCAATTCAGGCGCGGGCTCAGGCGATGAGGCGGCAGAGAGGGCTTACAGAGGCTGAACTGGAAAGTGTGTGCCTGCAGCGAATTGCCGGGAAATATGGTAAAAGTCTGTGGGAGGGTTGACGGATGGATAGGAGGCTAAAGGCATGGACGGCAGGCTCCGGAAGGAAAACAGTTTCCTTCCGGGCTGATGAATAACGAAAGGGGAAAGTCAAATGGAGAAATATGAAGAGACAGATGAAATGAAGATTGTGGAGCGCAATAAAAACTTTAATGCAGGCATCGATATGATTATGGATAAGGAACCGATGCCGGAAACCGTAAGGACGGCTTTTGTCACTGTCTGCCATGAGCCTGTAGAAAGGGCTTTCTATGACAAAATAATATATGATGGCATAGAGACTAAAAGGGACAGTCTGGAGGAGCTTGCGGAAATGGGGGCAAAATTGTACCACATTCAAACAATGTTCAATCTGAAATTGAAACGAAGCGATCATATAGGATTTAAGGAGCGGGACGAATTCCTTTTGAACTGCATTGTCTCTGAGATAAAACGCCGGAAACAGGATTTCCCGGAGGAGTCAAAATTACTGCTCAAAGAAAAAATTTACCTGAGATACTGCAGTATGGATTTGGAGTACGTTAACGACGAGCTGATTGTGAAAGATCCGGATGAGGCGTATGATGATTTTGACAATTACATGGAGTATTTATTTAAAGAAGAACGAAACGGCGTGATAGAGATCAATTCTTTTAATCATCTGTGGAGCCTGCTGGGAATGAAGCGTGATCAGACATTTAAAAGAAGATATCCTTCCAAAGACGAATTATATGCGTTCTGCATCGCATTGGCGCTGAATTATAAAGCGTACTGCCGTCTGAAGAAGCTGTTGCTTCAAAAGATGGAAAAGGAGGGGACGGATGCAGACTCAAAAAACGAGAAATATCGCGACGATGAAGGCCGTGACGTAATATTGAAATCTTTTTTAGAGAATATTGATACAAGGCTGTTGATTGCCAAAAAGGAAACAAAGGGTAAGGAATTCATACCCAGCATTTTGGTGAGAAACGTAAATCATGATCTGGAAGAGAAGGGTTATCCCGTTTTAAGAATCGGCAGGAAGAAAAAATAGAGAAAGTCATATCGGAAGGGGAGCCGTTACAGCTATGAGAAAGGGGAGGTCGTATTGACACAAAAAATTGTTATCACAGGGATAAGTCATGGAATCGGGAAAAGCACGGCTGAGAAGTTCGCGGCGGAAGGCTGGGAGGTGTTCGGCTGCGGCAGCAATGGCGGGGACGGGCGGGGAATGGAGATAGCGGAAGGAAATCCAAGGATTCATTACATGCAGGCCGATATCTCACAGGAGGAAGAAGTGAGGGCGCTCTTTGCATGGTGCGGCCCTGTAGACGCCGCTTTTAATAATGCCGGAATTGGGTTTGAGCCAAGGGAAATACATCTGATGGATGCAGCACAGGCAAAGCGGGTTTTGGAGGTGAATTTATTCGGAGCCGCATTGTGTATGAAATACGAATGCGACCTGATGCTGAAACATGCAGGCGGGGTCATAGTGAACAATGCTTCCGTCTCCGCCTGCAAAGCCGCTACGGGAGCGGACGCGGTTTATGCCGCGTCAAAGGCGGGGCTTCTCAGGCTGACAGCGGAGGCGGCGGCGCAGGCGGCGTATCGAGACAGGATTAAATTTTTTTCTGTTATTCCGGGCTGGATTGAGACGAGAATGACAGCGGCGGACGATAAGGAAGAATGGAAGAGAAAGCTGCCTTCCGGGCGGATCGGAAGACCTAAGCAGGTGGCGGAACTTGTATATGCGATTGTAAACGGGCAAAACAGCTTTGAGTCCGGACAGGAATTTCAGATAAACGGAGGAGGATTTTTGCTTTAGTAAACCAAAGAGTCAGAGCATGAAGAATGCGGAAAGGCGGGGGAATTTGTATGAAAGGAAAGCAGAAAAGTGACAAACAACGGGATGCGGGTATCTTAATGCCGCTCAGCTGTCTGCCCGGGCCATATGGAATCGGAGACTTTGGACGGTCCGCAAAGCAGAGTATCGACTGGCTGTGCAGAAGCGGCGTATATAACTGGTCCCTTCTGCCGCTGAATGCAGTCAGCTATGGGAACAGTCCTTATCAGTCGCCCAGTGCTTTTGCGGGAAATATCAATTATATTGCTCCGGAGATATTGCTGGAAGAAGGTCTGCTGGAACAGGAGGAGCTTGCCGCCTTGGAATGTACGAAAGAAGAGGTGGATTATGGAACGCTGTTTGTAGAGCGCCCTAAAGTATTGAGGAAGGCCTTTCGCCGGTTTGCTGAGAAAGACGGATTGCGGGGCCGGGCTTATTCGGATTTTTGCAGGGAGAATAGGTATTGGCTGGACGATTATGCGGAATATATGGCTGTCAAGGAACATATGGAATATCGTCCGTGGTGGCTTTGGCCAAAGGCCTTGGCATATCGGAGCGGTCAGGAATTCAAATCTTATATGGAGCGGATAAAGGAGGATGTGGAATTCTGGAAGTTTGTCCAGTTTGAATTTTTTTCCCAATGGAGCCGCCTGAAAAATTACGCCAATGACAGAGGGGTTAGAATCATTGGGGACATGCCCTTTTATGTGGCCCCGGACAGCGCGGATGTCTGGTGCAGGAAGGAATTATTTGCGGTGGACCCTGAATCCGGCAGGATACAAATGTGGGCGGGGGTTCCGGCAGATATGTTCTGTGATAAAGACCGCAGCTGGGGGAATCCGGTTTATCGCTGGGAAAATCATAGAGCGGAGGACTTTCGGTGGTTTCGGGAGAGAATAAGTATCTGCGGCGGTATGTATGACGCTCTGCGGATAGATCATGTCATTGGCATCATGCGTTTTTTTGGTATCAGGGACGGAGAGAGTACGGGGGCATGGTATGACGGGCCGGAAACGGGAAGCAGGGATTTCTCCGACGCCGTCTGTCAGGAGGCTGAGAAGAAAGGACTGACTATTATTGCAGAGGATTTGGGACAGGTTCCGCCGGGGCTTCGGGAAAGAATGCAGGAAAACGGCTGGGCGGGAATGCGTGTGATGCAGTTTGCTTTCACAGGAAAATACGGGGCGGGGAGCAATCACCTTCCCTGTTATCACGAACAGAACATGGTGGTATATACAGGAACCCATGATCATCCGACCTTGAAAGAATTCTTGGAGCAGAAAACGGAGAAGGAGCTGCGCTATATGATGTGGTGGACAGGGAAAAGCACCCGGGAAGAACTGAGGTGGGCGCTGATTGAAGAGGCGTATAAGTCTCCGGCAAGGCAGGTGATCATACCCATAC
Organism: uncultured bacterium; assembly: GCA_948467735.1. Taxonomy (GTDB): domain Bacteria; phylum Bacillota; class Clostridia; order Lachnospirales; family Lachnospiraceae; genus Acetatifactor. The sequence goes on along the minus strand of CAOKFN010000006.1, from coordinate 89,538 downwards.
AGGACGTGCTGGGATTAGGGGAAGAATCGCGCATGGTATATCCCGCAGAGTATGAGCGTTCTTGGAAATGGCGCATTTCCAGCATGGATATGTTAAGCGGTGAAATTGCAGAACGTCTGAAGAAATTGGCCATTCTTACAGGGCGGGATGAGGTAAAGGACGGACAGGGATTCCTGTGCTGTCTGTAACGGCCGGATGAGGAGGGAAGAGTACCGATGAACGGACGGATAGTATTGGTGACAGGTTCTTCGGGATTTATCGGGACAAATTTAATAAAAGCTCTGCTGGACAGAGGATATTTCGTAATTGCTTTGGACCTGCAGGCTCCCCGGTGTTTATTTACGGAATACCGGTATACATACGCAGGGGAGACGCTGGGGAAAGACGCGGATATCTGGATTGTGAGAGGGGATGTGCGCAATATTGAGCTTCTTCGGAAAGTGTTCCAAGGGACGGTTGATTATGTGATACATTTGGCGGCCATGTCAACCATTCAGATGGGAGCGGAAGACGCCCCAAGGACAAGGAGCATCAATGCGGGGGGAACGGAAGCAGTATTAAAAGCGGTAAAGGAATATGGCAATATAAAGGGTTTGATTTACGCTTCCACGGATAAGGTTTACGGAAGGCTTCAGGGGCGGGCGTATACGGAAAAGGATGCGCTGGAGCCCTTGGATTCCCCCTATGATTGCTCTAAGGCGGAGGCGGACCGGATGGTGCGCAGATGGTGTGCGGAGTATGGCATCCACGGCATTGTGCTGAGATTCTGCAATATCTATGGAAGATATGATCTACAGGATACCAGAATCATACCGGGAACAATAAGAGCTATGCTGGAGGGACGGGAATGTATCCTGAGAATGTACCGTGACGCGCAGGGGAAGCTGCGGAATTTCAGGAGGGATTTCTTGTATGTGGATGACCTGTGTGAAACCATAGGAAAGGTTATGGATAGGCTGGAAGTGTGGAATCAGCCGGAGAATTATCAGGCTGCAGGATGGGGCGAGGCGTTTAATCTGGGAGGCTGCCAAAATTATTCCATGGACGATGTTGTACGGAAAATTCAGGAGGTGTTTGGCCGAAAGGAAGCTCCCGAAATAGAAATAGCAGAGATGCTGACAGAGATTCCGGAACAGAAAATGGATTTCTCAAAGGCGGCGGGCTGCTTTGGCTTCGCGCCTAGGACTCCCTTGGAAGAGGGATTGCAGGAAACGGTGGACTGGCGGCGGAAATGGATGCAGGAATCGGAAAAGAAATCAGGGTAGGAGAGGTTGAGGCTATGACGAGCAAAGTAGTAAGAGATATTCTAAAGTATATTGAGGATGGGAAAAAGGAGAGCGGAAATACGCCGCTTAGGACTTTGAATGCAGTGGGCTGTTATCCTCTGGCTTACCGTACCTTTGGGGGCCAGCCCCAAGGGAACGGCCGTCTGGACAATGGTTTGCTGGAAACCGCGTTCGGCAGTCATTATCTTTTGACGATGCTGGCCGGCGGGGCCGTAATACATATGTTATATGAGGAACCGGAATCATGCCATACTTTATATTGCGACGGATGGACGTATCATTATCTTGACAGGCATGGCTTGGCGGAGCATGGCGTATGGGACCGGGTGGATTATCAGGTTCTGGATGCGAATATCACCATGGAAAATGTGGATCACCGCATTTATTATTCGGCGGCAAAGCCCTACGCCTTGGAAGAAGAGGCGGGACTTGCCAAGGAAAGCGATATTCCCGTGTTATTTGTGGATGCGGATCTGATATTGAAGAAACGGCATGACCTCATTCTTAAAAATCCGCACGGAATCAAAGCGGCATACGGACATCTGGAAGCGCTCAGGCCGCCGTGTTATACAGATTTTACAAAGCTTCATTTTCCGGACGGATATCGGCTGCCGGAGGAATTCCGGACAGACCTGCCGGCTGTAAACACATGTCTCATGTTTTTTAATGACAAGGGGCTTCTGGAGGAATGGTGCGGTTTCTTTAAGAGTTTATTTCTCGACAACCGGCTTCCGTGGGAGCCCGACGGGGAAACGATTTCACAGCAGCTGCTGGGTATTGATCAGCGGACGTTTCCCATGATTGCGCAGGCGCATGGCTTATGGGGCACGGATCAATTGGAGGCGTTTCTTGATATTACATGGGATCCGCCCTGCTTTTATGACAATCACACAGGTAAAAAGGCGGAATGGCATTATTATACTTTAGAGCATCATCCGGAACATCCGGACTGGCTTCAGGACATAACGCATACATGGATTAATAAACGGAACATTGAAAGGGATATCCCGTACAGGAATTATCAGGGATGCATGATGCTGGAGCTGGTACTGGAACTGCGGCCGGATATGGAACCATATCTTAGTACCTTTGAAAGCTTAAAACCGTATTTTGCGCTGTTGAAGGATTATGGCACTATTGAGAACATGCTGGAATTCAATGCGGTGAGGAACCGGCTGGACAAATCCTGCTGACAGGATAAATACGGAGGGGACGGATGGTTCATGAAACGATATATGGATAAGAAGCGAAGCGGAAGGGCGAAATGATAGAGAGACATAACAGGAATTATGAGATTATCATGCAGTTAAAGAGATATCTGCCGGAGGGATGCGTTCAGGACGAGGATCCCGTTCCTGTAAGGGGAAGCGGGTGCCGGTATCAGGACGGAAACGGGAAGGAGTACTTGGATTTTTCTTCCGGGATTTTCACCAATACCTTTGGACATGCGTGTGAGGAGATTAATCGGGCGGGATACGCACAGGCAGGCTTGTTAGCCAATGTACACGGAAGGCATACCGAAGCGGAGCTTAGGTTCTATCAAAGGCTCTTTCCGCTGCTTCCCGCAGATGATTACAAAGCGATGCCCTATAATGACGGGGGCTACACCATAGACAGGGGACTGACGGATATTGTAAATTACTATGGCAGGAAAAGAATCGGCATAGGGGCGTACAGAAACGGATTTCATGGAAAAACGCAGGCGGCAAAGCTTTTGGTGAACGAGACAAAGAAGGCTTCATTTTATCATAACTTTCTCATAGATTTTCCAAATTGCTACCGCTGTCCGTGGAAAAAGCGGAAAGGACAATGCCGAATGGAGTGTGCAAAGAGCGCCGTACAGGAGCTGGAGGCGAACGAAGCGGGGGCGGTTATTTTTGAACTGATTCAAGGCTCAGGCATTGTGCTTCCGCCGGAGGGGTATTGGGAGAGGATATACGATTACTGCAAAAGTCATGGGATATTGATGTTTGCGGACGAAGTGCTTACAGGCGGCGGAAGGACGGGAAGCTATCTGGCAAGCTCCCATTATGGCGTTATTCCGGACATGATTGCCATAACCAAGGGCTTGGCAAACGGAAAACCCTTGTCCGTGCTGCTGGAGCGGAGTTTTATCACACAGAATCCATATGCCGTGCGGCCGCTGGAAAGAGCCTCCACCTTTGCGGCGCATCCGGAGGCGCTGGCGGCCGCGGAGAAGCTGCTGGAATTGTTAGAGCGGGATCATATCATGGAAAATGTTCGTATTCTTGGAGCGGTGCTGAAAGATAAACTGCTTGAAATAGCGGAAAAGTCCCGGTTCATAGGGGAAATAAGAAGTCTGGGGCTTATGGCGGCGGTTGAATTTGTGACGGACAAGGAAAGTAAGCTTCCGTCTGCCGTCATGGGGACGGCTGTATTTCAAAGCTGTAGAGAAAACGGATTGGAAACCATTCAAAGCGGGCATATCATCCGGCTGGCGCCTCCGCTGAACATGAAAAGGGACGAGCTGCTCTTGGGGCTGAGCCTGCTGGAAGAAAGCATTGAACAGGCGGAAGAGGAAGCGGCGGTACGGATGTAATGTACACGCTTTTGCCGAGGCAGGATAGAATGGGGAATCTGCGTCGGGACAGGGAGGGAATGACAGCAATATTTTATAGGGAGGGTACGTTGAATGGAAGCCGGTAAATATTATTGTATGCGTTATTATATTACATATCAATGCAATTCCCGCTGCCATTATTGTAATGTGTGGCAGGAGGAGCGCTTTCGGAACAGTAAGGAATTGGAGCAGGAGGAGGCGGAGAAGCTGATTTACCAATGCTATCAGGCGGGAGTCCGTTATATTGATTTCACCGGCGGGGAGCCTACGTTAAGCCGGAAGCTGGTAAAATTAGTGAAATATGCCAAAAGCCTTGGAATAAAGACGGAGGTTACGACAAACGGCATTCCCCATGGAGGGGATACGCTGCAGGAGACAGCTGGATGCGCGGATAAGTTCAATATTTCGCTGGATACGCTGAAACCGGACGTTTACCGGCAAATCAGGGGCGTTGACTGTATGGAGAAGGTTTTGGCCGCAGTCAATGAGATTGTGGAAGTGCGACGTCCAAAGCTCATGATGGTGGTATCCCGGGAGAATGTTTCGGAGATGGAGGATATGATCCGTTTTGCGGGACAGAACCATATGGAAATTTATTTGAACCCGGTTTTTTCTTATTTTGAATCGGATGGGGAAGGTGCGGATTACACCGAACAGGTCTTATCTAAAATATATACCCCGTATACCGTGGTGATGCTGCATTTTATCGAATTTATCAGAAACGCGCACGGACAAAATCGTCCCGTCTGTTCGGCGAATCACAGAACCTTGACCTTTGCGCCGGACGGGGCGTTGATGCTTCCCTGTTATCACGGGCTGCAGGAAACAATTCCTTGGAACGGCAATCTGTCCGAGATGCTTGAGTCAGAACTCTTTGCCGAATACGCCGACGGAAGGAAGCGGTCCAAGCTCTGTGAAGGGTGCGGCGTGATTCCGTATTTTGGAATCTCCTTTAATTATTGTCTGGATCAGTACTTTCTGCTGCAGTCATATTCGGAAAAGCTGAATCACTTGAAGCGGGATTTCCTGAATAGGATCATAGAGCTTAGGGAGGATGACATGCGGATTTACAGCCAGCTGAAGGAGCTGATTGACATTATCCGTTCCTTGAACTGTAATCGGGAGCATAAGTTTTCTTGGCTGTATTGGGCCGCGCCGCAAAAACAGGGGTACGACACGGATATATATCGGGAGCCGCTGACAGAGGAAGCATATCGGAGGGAACGCGGCGCAAAGGAGTGCTGGCAGCTGACGCTGGTTCCCCATTATGAATTTGACAAAATCTATCATAACATTTATAAGGATGTATTCGACGCATATCAGGCAGGCCGATACCGGGAGGAGGCATTGAGTATTTTTCAGGATGCGGCCGAGTTCCAGCTGCGGCTTTGGAAATATTATATCAGCAGGCACATGAGAGTGCTCGTTACCTGTGATTATGAGGAAGAGATACCGTGGCTGAAAAATTATATGCAGAGATTGGAGGCGTGGGGGAAACATTTTGATTGCAGTTCCGACATTTTTTCAGTATAATAAACACTAGGAAATTTTGTAATTGAAAGGAAAGGTATTGTTTTTATGGACATTTATCAGAAAATTACGGAAGAACTACAGGTGGAAAAATGGCAGGTGGAAGCTGCGGTGAAATTGATAGACGAGGGAAGCACCATTCCCTTTATCTCCCGGTACAGGAAGGAAGCGACCGGTTCATTGAACGACGAGCAGCTCAGGGACCTTCACGAGCGGCTTGTATATCTGCGCAATCTGGAGGAAAAGAAGGAGCAGGTGCTCGGCAGCATTGAAGAGCAGGGAAAGCTGACGGAGGAATTAAAGGAAAAGATTCTGGCGGCCCAGACTCTGGTGGTGGTGGAGGATTTATACCGTCCCTACCGTCCCAAGAGGAAGACCAGAGCCAGCGCTGCAAAGGCGAAGGGATTGGACGGGCTGGCGGAATATATTCTGGCCCAGAACGCGCAGGCGCCTTTGGAGGAAGAGGCGGCAAAGTATGTCACGGGCGAGGACGTGGAAGAGGAAAAGCAGGTCAAGACCATACAGGAGGCGCTGCAGGGGGCGAAGGATATTATTGCGGAGAATATTTCCGACAATGCGGATTACAGAAGCTATATCCGTGAAGCCACCATGGAAGAGGGGATTATCGCCAGCACGGCCAAGGACGAGAAGGCCCAGAGCGTATATGAGATGTACTATAATTATGAGGAGCCAGTGAGGAAGGCGGCGGGGCACAGGGTTCTGGCGCTGAACCGGGGGGAGGCGGAGAAAATCCTGACCGTGAAGGTGAACGCGCCGGTGGAGCGTATTCTGCGGTTTCTGGCGAAAAAAACCATCACGGCGGAGAATCCCTATACCGGTCCCGTGCTGCAGGACGTCATCGAGGACAGCTACGAGCGTCTGATTGCTCCGGCCATCGAGCGGGAAATCCGCAATGATTTGACGGAGAAAGCGGAAGACGGGGCGATATCCGTCTTTGGCAAGAATCTGGAGCAGCTGCTTTTACAGCCGCCCATTGCGGGGAAGGTCGTTCTGGGATGGGATCCGGCGTTCCGCACAGGCTGCAAGCTGGCGGTGGTGGACGCCACCGGAAAGGTGCTGGATACCAAGGTGATTTATCCCACGGCGCCCCAGAATAAGGTGGAGGAAGCCAAGGCCGAATTGAAAAAGCTCATTAAAAAGTATCAGGTGGATTTGATTTCCGTGGGAAACGGCACGGCGTCCAGAGAATCGGAGCAGATTATCGTTGACCTGTTAAAAGAGCTGGATCGGCCGGTGCAGTATGTGATTGTGAACGAGGCGGGGGCAAGCGTTTATTCCGCCAGCAAGCTGGCCACGGAGGAATTTCCCAATTTTGACGTGGGACAGAGAAGCGCCGCGTCCATCGCCAGAAGGCTGCAGGATCCGCTGGCGGAGCTTGTGAAGATCGATCCCAAATCCATCGGCGTTGGCCAGTACCAGCATGATATGAACCAGAAGAAGTTAAGCGACGCATTGAGCGGAGTGGTGGAGGACAGCGTGAACAAGGTGGGGGTGGATTTGAATACCGCGTCCGCATCCCTTTTGGAATACATATCCGGCATCAACAAAACCATTGCCAAAAATATTGTGGATTACCGGGAGACAAACGGGCGCTTTACCAACAGGAAACAGCTGTTGAAGGTGGCCAAGCTGGGGCCGAAGGCTTTTGAGCAGTGCGCGGGATTCATGCGGATTTTGGACGGCGAGAATCCCTTGGACGCCACCAGCGTCCATCCCGAGTCCTATGAGGCGGCAATGAAGCTGTTAGATAAGCTGGGCCTTACCATGGAGGACGTCCGCGCGGCGCAAAAGAAGGCGAATGCCGCCTCGCCGGCGGAAAAAAAGAATATCGCTTCGGCTTCGGAGAAGAGTGACGCCCGAAATTCGGACAGGAAGTCTCAGAGCGCAGGAAATGCAGCCGCCGTTTCCACAGGCGGAGTAAAGGCAGGACAGAAGAAAACCGCACAAAAGACCATGCGGGTGTCCAATACCAATACCGCCATGGGAAAAGCTTTGGCGGCGGCCATGGGCGCAGAGGGCGACGGCAGGAATACGACCGACAGAGAGGGTGTCCATGCGCCTGCGGGGACAGCGGCGGAAGAGGCTTTGGGCAGACTGGGAAAACGCATTGGAGATAAAAAGAAGCTGGCGGAAGAGCTTGGCATCGGTGAAATAACGCTCACGGATATTTTGAAGGAGCTGGAAAAGCCTGCAAGAGACCCAAGAGACGATATGCCCAGACCGATTCTGCGCAGCGATGTGCTGGACATGAAGGATTTGAAAGAGGGCATGATTTTAAAAGGAACCGTCCGCAATGTAATTGATTTCGGCATTTTCGTGGACATCGGGGTTCATCAGGACGGCTTGGTGCATATTTCCCAGATTACGGACCGCTTTATCAAGCACCCGCTGGATGCGGTCAGCGTGGGAGATATTGTGGAGGTTCAGGTGCTGTCGGTGGACGAAGCCAAAAAGCGAATCAGCCTGACTATGAAAATCAATGCGAAGAAATAGGAAGCCTGACGGGATAGAAAAAAACTGTTGACAAATACAGGAAAATGCGATATTGTTAGTATGCTAACAAATTAGTTAGCAGGCTAACAATATCTTTTTTTGCGCGGAAGATATGGGCGGAGCGCTGGGGCGCGGCGGGGTCATTGATGCGTGTGGGAGAGAGGGACGTATGAAGAGAGAAGAAAGAATTTCGTTTTTGCTGCGGGTGATTCATAATAAAATCAAGGATGTGATTCACAAAAGCGTTCCCAAGTTTGAAAAGGGTCCCAAGAGCCAGCTGCAGGGCGGAATTCTGGGGTATCTTTACGATCATAGGGCAGGACCGGTATATCAGAGGGATTTGGAGAAGGAATTTCGCATTTCCCGGGCAACGGCCACGAATACCCTTCAGGTTATGGAAAGGGACGGGTTGATTGTGCGGCAGGCTATGGATAAGGATGCGAGGCTGAAGCGGATTCGGATGACGGAGGAGGCGTATGCCAACCATAAGGAGATTGAAAAGCATATGTCAATGCTGGACAGACGGCTGCTGGAAGGGATGACGGAGGCGGAAGCGGAGGAGCTTGGGAGACTTTTGAGAATTCTTTTAAAAAATCTGGAGACGGCGGCGGAGGAGCTTAGCGGGACGGCAGAGACGCCGGAGTCCACGGAGAAAATCCCGACGGCGGATTCTGCGGAAGAAATCAAATCAAAATCGGACAAAAAAGAAAGGGAGTGTATAAAAGATGCTCAAAACACTTGGAGCACAAATCAAAGAGTTTAAGAAAGATTCCATTCTGACCCCGTTTTTCATGATTGGCGAGGTGGTTATGGAAACCGTGATTCCTCTGCTCATGGCCTCCATCATAGACGAGGGCGTGGAGGCGGGCAATATGCGGCATATTTACCTGATTGGCATTTTGATGGCGGCGGCCGCGCTGATTGGCCTTGCTTTCGGCATTCTGGGAGGAAAATACGGCGCCCGGGCTTCGGCGGGGTTTGCGAGGAATCTCAGGAAGGCCATGTACGAGAATATTCAGACCTTCAGCTTTTCCAATATCGACAAGTTCAGCACCTCCGGTCTGGTGACAAGACTGACCACGGACGTGACCAATATGCAGAATGCCTACCAGATGATTCTGCGGATGTGCATGAGGGCGCCCACATCCCTGATCTGCGCCATGGCGATGAGCTTTGTCATCAGCCCCAGACTGGCCAGCGTCTATCTTGTCGCGGTGATTTTTCTGGGATGCGTGCTGGGGCTGATTGTAAGTCAGGCCACGAAACATTTTACGCAGGCCTTTCCCAAGTACGACGCATTGAATGAAAGCGTTCAGGAAAACGTGTCCGCCATCCGGGTGGTAAAGGCGTATGTGAGGGAAGAACACGAAATCAAAAAATTCAAAAACGCCAGCAATAATATCTATAAGATTTTCTGCAAGGCGGAGGGAATCGTCATGTGGAATAATCCCGTCATGAACTTTACCGTCTATACCTGTATTCTATTGATTAGCTGGCTGGGCGCCCATATGGTGGTGCAGAATGCTCTGAGCACCGGACATCTTATGAGCATGCTGACCTACTGCATGAATATCTTGATGAGCCTGATGATGCTGTCCATGATTTTTGTCATGATTACCATGTCCATGGCAAGCGCGAAACGTATCTGCGAGGTGCTGGAGGAGAAGCCGGACTTGGCGAATCCAAAGCAGCCCGTTACGGAAGTTGCGGACGGCGGCATTGTATTTGATCATGTGTCCTTTTCTTATAAAAAAGATGCGGAGACTCCGGTGTTAAAGGATATTAATTTAGCGATTCGGCCCGGTGAAACCATAGGCATAATCGGCGGTACCGGAAGTGCGAAATCCAGTCTGGTCAATCTAATCAGCAGGCTATATGACGTGACGGAAGGGCAGCTGCTGGTGGGTGGAGTCAACGTGAAGGATTATGACATGGAAGCCTTGAGGAATCAGGTGGCGGTGGTGCTGCAGAATAATGTTCTGTTTTCGGGCACAATTCTTGAAAATCTCCGCTGGGGGGATAAGGAGGCTTCGGAGGAGGAGTGCAGGCATGCCTGTGAGCTGGCCTGTGCGGACGAATTTATTCGGAAAATGCCGGAGGGGTATCAAACCTACATAGAGCAGGGGGGAACCAATGTGTCCGGCGGTCAGAAACAGAGACTTTGTATTGCAAGGGCGCTTTTGAAGAAGCCCAAGATACTGATATTGGATGATTCTACCAGCGCGGTGGACACTGCCACGGACGCCAAGATTCGCAGCGCCTTTGCGGAAGCCATTCCCGGCACTACAAAACTGATTATCGCCCAGAGGATATCCAGCGTGGAGCATGCGGACAAAATTATTGTGATGCATGACGGACAGATTGACGGATTCGGGTCTCATGAAGAACTTCTTGCATCCAATGAAATTTACCGTGAGGTGTATGACGCGCAGATGAGCGGCAGCGGCGATTTCGACGAGAAGGGAGGTAATTAAATATGGCAGAGGAGAGACAGTCGGCGGCGGAGAGGCCGTCAACAAATCAGGGGACGGCGGGCGGTTCCGGAGGAAACGGCGCGGCCGGGCATGGCCCCGCAGGTCCCGGACATGGCCCCGGCGGGGCCAGAGTAAGGGGGCCGAGGCCAAAGCTGGACAATCCCGGAAAACTTTTTAAACGCGTCATGGGATATACCTTAAAAGATTACGGGATATGCTGGGTTATTGTGGTTATCTGCATTTTCGTGTCCGTGTATTCCAGCCTTCAGGGAACGATGTTTATGAGGACTCTGATTGATTCCTATATTTTGCCGCTCATAGGCGGGGCGAATCCGGATTACGGCCCGCTGGCGGGAGCCATAGGCAGAGTGGCCGTATTTTATGGGCTGGGTGTGCTGGCTTCCTTTACCCAGTCCCGAATCCTAATCAATGTGGCTCAGGGAACGCTTAGGAATATCAGAAATGATATGTTTGAGAAAATGGAGAACCTGCCCATTAAATATTTTGACACTCATGCCCATGGGGATATTATGTCCTTGTACACCAATGATATCGATACGCTGCGGCAGATGATAAGCCAGAGCATCCCCCAGATGCTGAACAGCGTCATCACGGTGGCGGGAGTGTTCGTATATATGGTGATTCTTGATATTCCCCTGACGCTTGTAACCCTTTTGATGGTGGGAATTATGCTGATTACCACCAAGAAGATCGCGTCTCTCAGCAGCCGGTATTTTGTGGAACAGCAGCGGGCCATAGGCGCTTTAAACGGCTGCATTGAAGAAACCATGGCCGGACAGAAGGTGGTAAAGGTATTCTGCCATGAAGAGGAGAGTCTGGAACAATTCCGTCAGCTGAACGAAACGCTTTTTGACAGTGCGTATCAGGCCAATAAGTTTGCCAATATGATGGGGCCGTTGAATCTGCAGCTGGGAAATTTAAGCTATGTGGTCTGCGCCGTAGTGGGAGGAATCCTTGCCCTTACCGGGGTGTCAGGACTGACCTTGGGCGGTCTGGCAAGCTTTTTAAGCTTTAATAAGTCCTTTAATATGCCGATTAATCAGGTAAGCCAGCAGTTCAACAGTATTATCATGGCTCTGGCAGGGGCGGACAGAATCTTTAAGCTTATGGATGAGAAGCCGGAGGTGGACGAAGGGTATGTGGAGCTGGTCAACGCCCAGAAGAAGCCGGACGGAACGCTTGCGGAGAGCAGCGGACGGACAGGACTTTGGGCGTGGAAGCATTATCACAAAGCGGACAATACCACGACTTATGTGGAGTTAAAGGGCGACGTGGTATTCGACCATGTGGATTTCGGATACAGCGATGACAAGATGATTCTGCATGATATCGAGCTGTACGCCAAACCGGGACAGAAGATTGCCTTTGTGGGCGCCACGGGTGCGGGCAAGACGACCATCACCAATCTGATCAACAGATTTTATGATATACAGGATGGGAAAATACGTTATGACGCTATTAACGTGACCAAGATTAAAAAGGCGGATTTGAGGCGTTCCTTGGGAATCGTGCTCCAGGATACCCATCTCTTTACGGATACGGTGATGGAAAATATCCGTTACGGCAAGCTGGACGCCACGGACGAGGAAGTAATCAAAGCTGCCAAGCTGGCAAACGCGGACGGATTTATCCGAAGGCTGCCGGAAGGGTACAATACCATGCTGCATGGGGACGGGGCGAATTTAAGTCAGGGACAGAGACAGCTCCTTGCCATTGCCAGAGCCGCCATTGCGGATCCGCCCGTGCTGATTCTGGACGAAGCCACCAGCTCCATTGACACCAGAACGGAGAAGCTGGTGCAGCAGGGCATGGACGCGCTGATGAAGGGGCGCACCAATTTCGTCATTGCCCACAGGCTTTCCACCGTGAAAAACAGCGACTGCATCATGGTTTTGGAACAGGGGCGCATCATAGAGCGGGGAACCCACGACCAGCTGATTGAGCAGAAGGGCAAATATTATCAGCTGTATACGGGAAATGCCATAGGGGGTTAAGAGCAAAAAATTTACCGGATAAATTTTACGGAAAATTTCCTAAATATGGATTGAATTTCAGGTGCGGCTGTATTATACTGGAAGCAAGAGGGAAAACAGTATGCGCGCAAGAGTTCTACGTGCGCAGGAAAGGAGTATCGTATGAGGATAGGAACAATGAACAGCATGAATTCGCTCTATACCAAAAATAGTATGCATTCTATTTATGGTAAAATTGCCAGCGGAAACAGAATCCAGAGGGCGAAGGACGACGCGGCAGGGCTTGCCATTGTCAATAAGATGAAGAAAGAAAGCAACGGCTTGGATGTGGGCGCGGCCAATATCAAGGATGGCGTGGGCGTAGCCAATATCAAGGACGGGGCTATGGGAACCATGGTTGATTCTCTTCAGAGAATCCGCGAACTCAGCGTTCAGGCGTCCAATGGCCTGTATGGCGAATCCGACAGGGAAATGATTCAAAATGAGGTCGGCCAGCTGCTGCAGGATGTGGAGCGCTCCGCAGTGGGTACCAAGTATAACGAGATGAAGCTGATGGACGGCAGTATGGCGGATATGCATATTGCGGCCAATGCCGACGGCACGGGCATGAAAATCGGGATGGAGAATGTGACATTGCAGTCTCTGGGAATTGAGGGCTATGACGTCACGAAGAATTTCAACATCGAAGATATTGATGCCGCCATCGACAAGATTAATTCGGCAAGAAGCAAGACCGGAGCGGTCACAAATTCCTTGGAACATGCTTATAACAGCAATACCAATACTTCTTTGAATCTGGTGGGTTCCAGAAGCCGTATTGAAGATTTGGATATTCCCAAGGCTGTCTCGGAGAAAGAAAAGAACAGGCTGCTGCAGGATTACCGCATGGGTATGATGCGCAGGAGAATGCAGGATGATGCGTCCGTGCTGAAGCTTTTTGGCGGGATGTGAGTTTATAATCCGCTTATGCTTTTGATGAAAAGCATAAGCGGATTATTTATTGATGCATGCTTAAAAACGTCTCCGTTGTGCTCTTGAATAATTCCTCATTAAAATTCAGCCGGAGAATAGAGTCCTTCTGGGCCGCAAAATAAGAGGTCCCTTTGTCCGTGGTAATTTTAAACAATGCCTCCAGACCATGGCCTTCAATCACAAACAAATACCCGAACTCGCAGGTGGTATTGGCCAGCTGATGATAGTCTTTGCCTGCGGTTAATGTCTGCAAAGCGGCGTCTGCTAAGTTTTCCCGTAATTCTCTGTTGCTTATTTCGTTTCTCTCGGAACTTTGTTTTTTCTTATTTCTATTAAATATTCCCATTATTTTCTCCTAATGATGATATGTAATATTGACGCGGTGCTATTGAGGAAAAATCCGGCCACTTTAAGCGATATGCAGAAACTGTAAAACTATGATGCTATCCAAATGTGTCATAGTAAATGTTCTGCGTATTATTTGTCAAAATAGACAGCTTTTCATTTGTATCCCGCAAATATTCTATCTGCGCCATATTTTTATCGGGTTCCAGCAATAATTCTGCCAAATAATCCAGTTCCTTTAATTCATCCTGATTCAGTCCCTCTATTCCGCCGCGAAGATATAAGGGTTGATAAGAATAAAAAATTTCATTATTCATCAATGCATGAAAATCCATAAACAAGTATTCGCAGACTCCCTGCAAAAGACTTGGAGAAAAAACGTTTATATTTTTATGTAATGTGTCTGCTCTCAAACCAAGCCATGCTTCCGCAGCAGTCAGAAACTTTCGGCGCGGTAAATCAAATTGACTGTAACCAAAACGCCGTTCGTACTCATAATAGCCGTCAACATCTGCCAAAACCCATCTGTTTTCATTAAAATCCCAAAATTCATTCACCCAGTGTTCCATATAACTGTCGCCGGTGCTGCCAAAGTCCATAAATCCGGCCCTTGAACGGCAGGGGATTCCTTTTGCCTTTAAGATTGCACTAAACAATACGGACGCCTGCCGACAGGATACGGTAATTCTTTTTGTCACATCTCTGTTCTTTGTAAATCCTGTCTCGTCTAAACGTAAAATACCGGCAATCATTGAGACGGCAGTTATATATAATTCATCTTCGTTTTTAAAACGCTGTTTCGGATAGGACGCAAATTTTCCAAAATAAGTATTTTCTAAATAAGGAGACGGTTCAGTAAAATACATAGATGGATGAGTAATTTGATCGCAGATCAGCGTTCCTATCGATGGGATGTCGTCCGGCAGCGATAATACAAAGTCTTTATACATCCCTAGATAGGTATAGACGCTGGTTTCTAAATAACGCTGATAGGCTTGTTCGTTCATGTATTTTTTGACCTCCGCTATTCTTATGAGAAAGCACCTGTTTTCATTAGATATTATCAAATGTAAAAAATAATGTCAATGCCATTTTGCTCGAACAGCGCCGCTTCCTCCGGGAAATCCAACGGGCAGACAGCTGACCAGCATAAGTTTTGAGCAGGCGCTTCCTGTAATAGAAGCGGGATAACAAAATTCGGAGAGCGAATTCTGTTACAATTTTCTAAGAATATACTTTACAAATCGGAGTAATATATGCTATTATAACTAGTAATGAAAACTATGTATAATAGATTTTGAAACGTAAAAAATTGACATGGATAACATACAAGCATGGAACGGGAAAAGGAGAGTAATTTTGAGCTATAAGATTATATTGGACAGCTGCGGGGAGCTCCCTGCAAGTCTGCTTGAGGATAAAAGGTTTGAGAGAATACCGCTGGGATTGGAGGTGGGGGATTACTGTGTGCCGGATGACGAGAATTTTAATCAGGCGGAATTCTTGAAAAAAGTAGCGGAATATCCCAAATGCCCCAAGTCCTCCTGTCCGTCGCCGGAGCGCTTTATGCAGAGCTATCAAGGGGATGAGGATCATGTGTATGTGGTGACTCTTTCCTCTCATTTGAGCGGCAGCTATAACAGCGCGGAACTGGGGAAGAGGCTGTGCCATGAAAAATATGGCAAGAAACAGATTCATGTGGTGGATTCTGAATCGGCCAGCGGAGGGGAGACGCAGATTGCTTTGAAGCTGGTGGAATTGGAGGAGGCGGGTCTTCCTTTTGAGGAAATCGTAACGCGGATTGAAGCTTTCCGGGACAGCATTCACACTTATTTTGTGCTGGACAATTTGGAGACGCTGCGGAAAAACGGAAGGCTCAGCGGCGTGAAGGCCTTGGTTGCGTCCACTTTGAATATCAAGCCCGTGATGGGATCCCATAAGGGGGAGATTATCCAGCGCAGCAAGACCATAGGAATTAAGAAGGCCCTTGGAAAGATGGCGGAGCTGGCGGCTTCGGAGGCGCCGAAGCCGGAGGAGAGGAGGCTTATTATCACACACTGCAATGCTTATGACCGCGCGGAACAGGTGCGGGACATGATTTTGGAGAGGAAGAAATTTAAAGAATGTATCATTATGGATACCAGAGGAATCAGCAGTATGTATGCCAACGATGGGGGCGTTATTGTGACTACTTAGGAACTGTACGGTTTTTTTTACATGGAATGCATATATCCCAAAGGGAAGGAGCCTGTGAGCCGCAGGCTCCTTTTCTATGTGCAGGGAGAAAATCTTCTTTACTCGATTGAAAAGAACGCGATTTATGACAGAATACCACATTTCACATAAAAGGGACAAAAAAACATCCGTATCATAATTTCATAAATATGCCTATGGAAATAGTCAGATTTTCATTGCAGGGAAAGTATTTAGCAGGTATAATAATATGGATGGCGGGAGTCCTGCCGTCAAGGTTCTACAGAAAAATTGATAGGTAGATTACGCGGACTAAGCAGCATGCCCAAATAGCTTTGCACATAAAATAGCGTCATTGTTTATATAAAAAGGAGTGAAAAAGTGTCAGATGAGCTTTGTCCGATTTATAGAATATTGAACGATGTTTTTCCGGATTGTCGGCTTTCGGGCCGTCAATATTGGCGCGTCCTTGCGCTGCTGTATCCCGAAATGTCCGACCGGCAGCTTGCGAAGGTGATGTCCCGTTTCACAGGCGGGGATTACAATCAAATATATAATGATATAGCAAAGGCCTCCGCACTGGATTACACAGGGGAAAAGGAATTCGAGGCGATAAAAGAAGCTTTCATCCGGCATGGTTTCTTACAGCAGCTGAATGAAAGCCGTTGATTCCCGCAGGCAGGCATTGCTCGTCGAGCGGACATTGCCCGCATGGCAATGAGCCAATCAGGCTGTGCTGCCTTTGGGACGCGCCTGAATGAATATAAAGCCATGTTTCTAAAGCCATGTTTCCTGTCAAAGCCAATATGAATTGGCCTTGCAAATGCTATGGGGCTGTAGACTTGGCAGGAGGTTATGGGAGGTTTTTTAAGGCTGTTATTGTAAAAAGTATTTTGATACGGAAGATAGGATATGGAGGTACATAATGGGCTGTGAAGATCATCATAGAATACATGAAAAAAACGAAAAGATTGGAAAGCTTCGCTTGATTATCCTTGGTCTGTGCGTTATTATCGCAGTCCTTTTTGTTATTCTATGCAGAAATTTCTCCAATGGGGCGGCTGAGGTGATAGACAAGGCCGGGGAAGTGATTTCGGACGCGGTGATAGGACGGGAGGGTGAAACGGCGACATTTTCCGAGGCGTCCATAAAGAAGGTATTTGCAGTCAGCGAATTATCCACAGCCGATTATACCTACAACGCCATTGCAAAGGCATACGAGGAAGACGGAATTACCGTGAAATATTATGTGGCTTATGAGGGCCGGGTAAAAGTCGGAATGGATTTTAGCCGGATAGAGGTGGAATTAAACGAGGAAGAAAAGGTCGTTACGATTACCATTCCCGAGATTGAATTTCAGGAGAAAACGGTTGATCCGGGCACTTTGGAATTTATATTTAAGGATAAAAAAAGCGAGACGGAGAGAATACATCAGGAAGCCTTTCTTTTATGCCAGAAGGATTTGGATCAAAGAACGGATAAGGAAGAAGAGCTGCTGACTCTGGCTCAGGCCAATGCCAAATCGGTTGTGGAAGCGCTGGTAACGCCTTGGATCAAGCAGATAGAACAGGAATATACGATAAATATTCAGGTAAAGGGGAGTCACAGATGAAGAAGAAAATAATTGCCGCGGCTGTTCTTGGCCTTTTCATGGCGGCCGTATGCTCCTGCGCCAAGGAACCGGAAGACGGTACGCCCGTAATGAACGATATCATAGAAACGCCCGAACCCGCGGAAACGGTGAAAATAAGCTATCCGGATATCACGCAGATAAGATCCATCTGCGAGCTTGCCACAATTGAGTGCTATTATCATAATGTGGCGAAATCCGTGAAAGAAAAAGGCAGCGGCCTTCTTCACATCGGGGAGGTGGAACGCACTTTCTGGATTGAATACAGCGGCGTTGCAAAATTGGGAATCGATATGTCGAAGGTGACGATGGAAATAGAGAAGGAACACATTATCATCACAATCCCCCAAGCCGAACTGCTTGGCCTGTCCGATTATTCTTTTACGGAAGACAGCTATATTTCATCGGACGACGGCCTGAACAAAAATCCCATTACGGCCCAAAACCAGACGGAGGCGGTGGCGGCGGCCAATGAGCATATAAGAGGGCTGTTTGAAAATGACGACAGTATGCTGCTGCGGGCGCAGGACAGAGCCAGAAAGCTGATAGAGAATTATATTAAACAGATAGGCGAGATAACGGACGCATCCTATCAGGTGGAGTGGATTTATGAAAAAAGCAGTCCGGAGGACGCCGCGAAATAGCACAGCAGCAGTTCTATGAGTAAAATGGCGGGCATTCCGTATTTAAAATACCAATGCCTTGTCTTGTGGCGGAAATGATGCATTCCCAAGGTGCATCCCAAAGCGCCGCCTAAAAGGGCAGTCAGAAATAAAGAAGCCTCCGAGATGCGCCATGCACCCCGGACGGCTCTTTTTTTATCTATGCCCATGACGGCAAAGCCGATAATATTGATAAGAATCACATAACCTATAATCATTTTCATTTCTACACTCCATGGGCATGGTATTTTCATGCGTTAGAATAACTCTTCACCTTGGCTGGCCATCTTCATGGCGCGTACCTTGCAGGACAGCCCAAACAGATTGATAAAGCCTTC
Source organism: uncultured bacterium (assembly GCA_948467735.1). GTDB lineage: Bacteria > Bacillota > Clostridia > Lachnospirales > Lachnospiraceae > Acetatifactor. Next base: position 71,019 of record CAOKFN010000006.1, on the reverse strand, counting down.
CGCGTCATGATGGTCGTATAAATCGCCCGTGGTAAAGGAAGCGATGCTTTCGTTATACAAGGTGTAAGGAGAAGTGGTTCCGGCTTTAATGATATTGCCCTTGTAAAGCTTGAATTTCACTTCACCCGTGACATACTTCTGAGTTTCCTCAATAAAGGCCTGCTCTGCCTGCCGCAGCGGCGTAAACCATTTTCCTTCGTATACGAGGCTGGCGAAACGGCCGCCCATTTCTTTCTTCATTGCGTAAGTATCCCTGTCTAGGATAAGCTCCTCCAGCTGCTGATGGGCCTCCATCAAAATGGTGCCGCCGGGCGTCTCGTACACGCCTCTGGATTTCATGCCCACCACACGGTTCTCCACAATATCAATAATGCCGATGCCGTGTCTGCCGCCCATTTCGTTCAGCGTATGAATAATCTCGGAAACCTTCATCTTTCTGCCGTTGACGGAAGCTGGCACGCCTTTCTCAAAAGTCATGGTGACATATTCGCCTTCCTCGGGGGCCTTTTCGGGAGTGACGCCAAGTACCAGAAGGTGTTCAAAATTAGGCTCGTTGGCGGGATCTTCCAGCTCCAGCCCTTCGTGGCTGATATGCCAGATATTGCGGTCGCGGCTGTAGGAGGAGTCTGCGGAGAAGGGAAGATGGATGCCGTGGGCCTTGCAGTACTCGATTTCGGATTCCCTGGAATCCATGGTCCACTTGTCGTTTCTCCATGCGGCGATTATTTTGATATCGGGAGCCAGCGCCTTGATTCCCAGCTCAAAACGAATCTGGTCGTTGCCCTTGCCGGTAGCGCCGTGGCAGATGGCGGAGGCGCCTTCCTTCCTTGCGATTTCTACCAGCTTCTTGGCAATCAGGGGCCTTGCCATGGAAGTGCCCAGCAGGTATTTGTTCTCATAGACGGCGTTGGCCTGTACGCAGGGAACGATGTATTCGTCGCAGAATTCGTCGATGACATTTTCGATATACAGCTTGGAAGCGCCGCAGGATTTCGCACGCTCCTCCAGCCCGTCCAGCTCCTCCGCCTGCCCGCAGTCCACGCAGACGCAGATGACTTCATAATCAAAATTTTCCTTCAGCCAAGGAATGATGGCGGTGGTGTCCAGACCGCCCGAATACGCCAGAATTACTTTTTCTTTCATGTAGATACCTTTCCTTTCCACAGCCTGTTTTGCTATTATGGCAGCTTTCTGTATTGATACTGACGGCTGCTAAAATTTGCTAAGCAGCCCGACTCACGAGCGGAGCGCATCATGAAGCCGGATTTTACCTCTCGTAAGTTTATCTTCAAACACTATACAACATTTCCGAGGGAAATGCAAGTATAAATGTGAATAAAAAATTTGAGCATGTGTATAAAAATTCATATAAACTGTAAAAACAGCTATTTTTATGACGTAAAATGCAATAAGATGAATATTTATTCAGCAGCACCCGGTATGAGCAGCATGTATTCCGGAGGATAAGATATCCTTTATCGAGGATGGTAATTAATTTTTGCCGAGAATTGATTCCTATGTTACAATCGGATTCCAAAAACCGATTCCTATGTAAAAATCCTTGCATCTGTTCGCGATTCGGCATATAATATGCATACTGTTGTATGGAGGCGGACAGATGAATTATATCAGTGTGGAAGAAGCGGCAGAAAAATGGGAAATGACACCTCGGAGAGTGCGGAGCCTGTGCGTTCAGAATAAAGTGGATGGGGCACGGAAGGATGGTGTGATTCTTTGCAGATAAAAGAAGGGGAGAGAGGTTCTCTCCTCCTTCAACAGACTTTAGACAATGCGGCGATTGAGTTTGAAAAGCAAAAACTGATCGGCCTCACGAATTCGGAATCCTGTGCCATGATCATGAGTCCTGCCGTCTGGATACTGTCCGATACGAAGGTCGATATAGATTTGTCCCCGTTCCAAAAGCTCCACGAAGGATTCATAGGAAAAACCGGATACTTCATAGGCTTCCGTAAATAAAAACTGTTCGTTGGATCCGCTTCCGCGAGATTGGGCTTTGGCGTAAACAAATTTATTCTTATATTTTTTATCAAAGCTTTTCTTTAATGCGTTTCGATTCCAGAACACATTTTCGACTCCGGCTTCCGATGCGATTGATATTTTTTCGGAATCACACACTATTTTGAGAGAATGCCCGGTATTTGCAATGGGGACAAAACGCGCGGCTGGGGCGTCTGCGTGAACATTGTGAGCATGCTGTTTGAATGAAGCCGGCAGGACTTCAATTCGTACTCTCCAAAATCCGGTTCGTGCAGGTTGTTTTCCGGAATGCCTAATAAATCCTCAAGGGTCTTGCCGATTCCGGTGGGGCCGGATCGGTGCGTGGTTATCCAGCCTATGTCTTTAATTTTTGAGTATTCATGAATAAAATCATCCAGTGTATCAATCATTGAACTCCTCCTTTTGACTTGCTTATACTCACGAGTGGTAAAATTTGCCGCCGACTCCCAGTGCCTGTCGCTCGCGAGTCGGATCACATGGCAGATTTTAGAGGTCGTCAGTATAAGTTCTGAAATAATTCGGACAAGGATACGCCCAGCCCGTCTGCTATTTTCTTGATATTGCAAATGGAAATGTTTCTTTTTCCGGCCTCGACGGAAGCATAATAGCTGCGGTCCATTTCAATAGAAAGCGCGAATTTCTCTTGGCTTAATCCAAGCCCCCTGCGCAGTTCCTGAATACGCCGGCCCAAAGCTGCCTGTATTGTCAATAAGTTCCCTCCTCCAAACATCATTAGATAATTGTTTTTTTTATTATAATTTGTCTGTAGTATATAAGACAACTGATTATAAGCAACAATAGGACATGGACAGGATATCATCCTAAATAGTCCAAGCCAGAGAGCCGTCAAGGTGTGGCAAATCTGAAAAAGTGCTGGAAAATGTTGTAACGAAAATATTATGTAAAATTTCCTTGACGACAAACTGTGTTAATTGTATAATACGGTTATAGGAACTGTGTTACACAAATAATACGGTTGGAGCGTGAGAGATGGTTTCGTTTGAAAAGTTTGTTTTGGAGGACAGCGGTCCGATTTATATGCAGATTATCCGGTATATCAAACAGGGGATTGCGGCGGGCGTCATCGGCGGGCAGGAGGAGGTGCCTTCCAGAAGGGCGTTGTCCGCGCTGCTGGGAGTCAATCCCAATACCATACAGAAGGCGTATCATCTGCTGGAAGAGGAAGGTATTATTGTTTCTCGTTCCGGCGCGAAAAGCTATACCTGTGTGGAGGATCAGACCGTGGAGAGAATACGGATGGAACTGCTTGCCGGTGATACGCAGGCTTGGGTAAAAGCCATGAAGCGATTAGGGATGTCCAAGGAGGAGGCGTATGCGCTGGCCGACAGAGCGTGGGAGAATCCCTAGACAGAAAGCGCCGCAGACAGTGGAGGAAAGAAGCCGTGGGAGAAGGCGGAGAGAAAGGGAATTAAGGAGAAACTAAAAGAGAGTGGAAAGCGAAAGAAACAAGAGGAAATGTGAAAGGGAGGAAGAGCAAGGGGAAGAGGGAAGACTATGGAAGTGGAAGCAGGGCGAAGGAAACCAGAGGAACCGTGGAAGGCGGGGGAGAATACGGGGAATGGAAGGAGTTGTGAAGGATGACGGAGAGTAGAGGGAAAAACGCTGTTTACAGGGAAAAAATACAATATGGTTCCGCTTACATGTCCATGTGGGGACTGCTGGCGAGAGGAAGCTTTTACAAAGTATTAGCGGCGGTGACGGCAATGGCGGCAGTGGAGGGAATTTTCTTTTATTGCGGAAGACAGGCGCTTTATTCACGGAAGGGTGTTTCCAATGGAACAATATCACAAATATTGAACGGCGTAAAAATGCATCCGATATTTCTGGTAACATTGGGAATTGCCTTTTTTATCCTTCTCTGGACAGAAAAACGTCTGGACGGCAAGAGCGGCAATACCATGATGCGGCTTCGCGTGTCCCCTAATCATTTTTATGTGATAAAAGCAATTTATAACATACTCTGCCTGCTGCTGGTATTTGCGGCGCAGATTTTATTGGCGCTGGGGATGATATGGATATGTAAAAAAGATATGGGGCAGAATGCGCCGCAGACGTATTTCTTTGCTTTTTACGGCAATCGGTTTCTGCATTGTCTGCTGCCCATGGCGGAGATGGGAAAGTGGGTACGAAACGGACTCATGCTTACGGCGTTTGGCATGGAAGCGGCGGGGATGAAAGGAAAGAGTTATTATATGCCCATCGCTCGGTTCCTTGTGGCCGCCTATTGGTTTAGAACCGGTATGGGAATGAATATTCTGGATGTGCTCTGTGATATTGTGTTTATTTTAATTATCGGAAAGGAAATATTTGCGGTCAAATACGCAGGGCAGGACTGAGCAGAATTTCGGTGTTATGCAGATTTTTGCTGCTGAAAGTCAGGAGGGCGCTTGGAGGCTTTCCGATCCTAATTGTAATTAAGGATGCGATTTGGCGGCAGATTTGAAAATCGGGCGGATGCGGAGCGGACAGCCGGGGGAAGGGGATATGACGGGAGAAAACGATATGACGGGAGGAACCGGTATGGGAAGCCGAAAAAAGAGAATCGAAATGATGATAAAAGTCAGAGAGGTGCTGAAAACAGGATATCCGCCGGGATACGAGTACCGGCAGGAATGCAGGGCGGCGGTGATTCTTTTTGGAATTGGGATAATACCCGGCTTGGATTTTTTTAGAAAACTGTATCGGGTTTTTGGCGAGGTGGTTCGTGTGGAAAACGGGAGGATCATTCCCACGGGTCTTGAAGCGGAACCCTTTGCATGGCTGGTGCAGGGGCAGGAGGGAATGTTTGCGCCGTTTTTCCTGTTTCTTGCGGCTATGTCCGTATATCATTATTTTTATTACTATCGCGGCGCAAAAAGTATTTATTTGATGCGGCGGCTGCCGGAACGCAGAACTATGATAAAAAGCTGTATTTGGGGTCCGGCGCTGTGCATGGCGGCAGGAGCGGTATTGATGGCGGCCCTGCGCCTGCTGTATTATCTAATTTATCTGCTGATCATCCCGGCGCAGTGCCTGCCGGGGTAAAATGAAACGTCCTTCCCCAAAAGGGCGCTGAAGAGAATAATGTGCCAAATGCACATGACGGAACAAATTGCCGCAGGCGGCAATTGAATTAGGAGGCCAAAAATCATGCTGGAAATTAAATCTTTGAGGAAAGTGTATTATACTGCCAAAGGAGGGACCGAAGCCCTGAGGGATGTGAATCTGAAAATAGGAGAAGGAGAAATTATAGGACTGTTCGGGGAAAACGGCGCCGGTAAGACGACGCTTTTAAAGAGCATCCTTGGATTTCTGAAGTATCAGGGGGAAATCCTTCTGGACGGGGAAAAAATCGACAGGAGCAATATTGCGCGTCTGTCCTTTGCATCCTGCGAACATTCCTTTTTTCCGAACCTGACTCCGAAAGAGCACAGGGAATTTTACCAGATGCATTTTGAGAAGTTTCGGGGCAGAAGATTTGAGGCGCTGATGGATTTCTTTGAACTGTCCGGGAAAAAAGCCGTAAAACACTATTCCGTGGGACAAAAGAATCAGTTTGAGGTGATATTGGCGCTGTGTCAGGGAGCGGATTATATTTTGATGGACGAACCCTTTGCGGGAAATGATGTTTTTAACAGGGAGGATTTTTATAAGGTGCTCTTAGGAATTCTGGAACCGGAGGAAACAATTCTTCTTTCCACCCACTTAATCGAAGAGGTGGAACATTTCATCAGCAGGGCGGTACTGCTTCGTCAGGGCAGGATTGCGGGGGACGCTGCCGCCCTTGAGCTGGAGGAGCAGGGCAGGTCGCTGATGGAATATGTCAAAGAAACATGGCAGTATCGTCCGGACAGGGTGAGCAGGGCATTGCAGGAACTGATAGAAAAATAATTTTGGCCGCAGCCGGGCTTTTTCATGGGATGGGGCGGCGGGGACAAAATCAGAATCGGAAGGATGTGAGCGGTGATATGAAGAAAGCTTTGGTGATTGCGGGGATGTTTTTTGCGGCGGTGCTTATGGTTCTTGCATCTGCGTGTTGGAAGATAGACAGCGAAAAAGAAGGCGTCGTTATTATAGAGGAACCGATTTTGGGCGATCCTGCGGCGGCCGAAGGTGTCACTCTGAAAATTGCCTCCTGCTTTGGGGAAGAAATGAACGGAGGAAATATGTGGACGGACGATACGGAACTGACCCACAGGCATCTGTTATGGGATACGGCATACGCTGTGGGCGGCAATACAGAGGCGGAGAGCGCGCTGACTTTTTCTTCCCATGAAGAGGGAATTTGGCGGGGGATGGATTATATGGGAGGAAGCCCCTTCATGGAAGAAGACTATGTCGAAGTGGGGCTGCAGAATAATTTTGGGACGGCCTATTCCGGAAACGCAGGCAAAGTCGCGGGTTCTTCCGACGCGATAGACCCTGATAACTTTGCACTGTCTAAAATCATCCGTGCGGCGGCGGAACGGACATCTTTGGGGGAGGAGAGGACGGAGCTGATCCGGGTGGGAGATTATTATGAGTATTACCCCATTGTGGATTTTAGCCTGCACAGCAGCCAGTCGGCTTTTCGGAGTGCCAAGACTTCTTATTTTGACGACTATTATGTATTTTTAACGGAGTTTTTCCGTATATCCACGGGGGAGGATATGGCGGAGGTTATGGTGAGAAAGGACGCCGACGGCAATATTTCGTATGTCCATGTGTATGACAGGAGCGGAATCAGAATTATCGGTACTGCGGCTTATGGGGAGAAAGGCTGTTATTACACGTATTATTGTGAGGATAAAGACGGAATTTCCATGGACAGGGGGCAGAACAACGGTATTTTTTACTTTCCTCTGCAGGAGGAAGAGGGCAGGAAATTCGTTGATTTGGATCAGATTAAAAAGGTATGCGATCTGCCCGCAGGGGCGGTTCCTGTGAAGCTGCTGCTGGATGAGGCGGGGGAGAGATTGTTTCTGCTGGCGAGGGGAGAGAGGGAATTCAGCCTTGCCGTCCATACCTTGGAAAATGAAATTCCGGTATTGTCCCAACAGATTCCGGTGCTGGAGGGCAGCGAGGGGGAGTCCGGCAGAATCGTATTTCCTGATTGGAGAAGGATGACGATTGAAGACGGGGGCATTATGATGATATGGACGGATCATCGTTTTTCATTTGCGGCGGAGGCGGATGGAGAGTTCCGATTATGGTATAGCGGTGTATTTCCTGCTGACGGGAAGGAAGACGCTTTGCTTTCACAGGAAACTGCTGCAGGCCGGGGGCTTTTGAAGTTTTTGACGCCCGAATGGAAAGGGACGGGCAGCGACGGACAGAGCGTTCCGGAGGAAAATACCTGTTTTACAAAGGAGGCAGCCTGCTTCTTTGACGGGAAACGGCTGGTGCTGGCGTCCCAGACGGGCTGGCAGGATACCGACGTCCTGTTGTCGGTTTATGAGCAGGATGGATTGGCCTACTGCGGTCTGTATCGGTACGGCGAAGTCAATGATGCGTATACATGGCTTGCGGAGGATTTGGTAAAGCTTCAAAGGTCATGGAGCAGGAAGAGCAGTATTGCGCTGGAAGGGAATCCTGTTTTTGAAAATCCCTGAGGAGAATTCACTGCGCTGTGTGGATTGGCATATTACAGTGCGGGGAAATGTGATGCGATAATTCGTGAACTGCCGGTCGGAAGGGAATTTGCGGATGTGGTATTATGTGCGATTGAGCGGATTGACATGGAGCAGTCATAAAAGGGGCCGGGGAGGCCTCTTTTTTGCGTCGGGGCTTTGGCGGAGGGCAGGCTTGCCGTATAAAGCATAAATATGCAGTTATACAGATGCAAAATGCATAATTATATATAATAAAAATTTTTATTGCATAAAATCAAAAAATATATAGACATTTATGCAAAAAGTGGTATGATAGAAAAAGATATTTTGTGAGAGAAGATTTCAGAAGATTGACAAAATGCCCCAAGAGGGGACAAGGGAATCAGCGGCGCTCTCCCTGCGGCCTCTTGGAAGGGCCTCAGGGAAGTTCTTTTATGCAAAATAAATAAGAAAGTAGAGAGGATACAGGGATGATAAAGGCAGGCATTATCGGAGCGACGGGTTATGCGGGAGGAGAGCTGGTAAGGCTTCTCGCAAACCACAGGGAGGTGGAAATCGTCTGGTACGGTTCCCGCAGCTATATAGACAAGAAATATTATGAGGTTTACCGGAATTTCTTTCAGATTGTGGAAGATGTGTGCAGAGATGATAATCTTGCGGAGCTTGCAGACCAGGTGGATGTGATTTTTACCGCCACGCCCCAAGGCTTTCTGGCGGGAATTCTGACCGAGGAGATATTGCGGAAGGTGAAAATAGTGGATTTGTCCGCAGATTACCGCATAAAAGATGCCGCCGTGTATGAACGGTGGTATGGTATTGAGCATAAATCCCCCCAGTTTATTCCGGAGGCGGTATACGGGCTGTGTGAAATCAACCGGAACCAAATTACCGGCAGTACCCGGCTGGTAGCGAATCCGGGCTGTTATACCACCTGTTCGATTTTGACGGCGTATCCTTTGGTCAAAGAGGGACTGATTGATGTGGATACCCTGATTGTGGACGCGAAATCCGGAACCTCCGGCGCTGGACGGGGGGCAAAGGTGCCCAATCTATTCTGCGAGGTCAATGAAAACATGAAGGCTTACGGCGTGGCCAATCATCGTCATACGCCGGAAATCGAGGAACAGCTGGGCTATGCGGGAAACTGCAGCGTGACCATCAATTTTACTCCTCATCTGGTACCAATGAACAGGGGGATTCTGGTGACGGAATACGCTTCTCTGAAAAGAAAAGCCGACGGCACGCTTCCTTCATGGGAAGAGATTAAGGCGGTTTACGACAGGTATTATGAGAAAGAAAAATTTGTCCGCGTTCTGGAAAAGGGCTGCTGCCCCGAGACAAAATGGGTGGAGGGCAGCAATTATGTGGATGTGGGATTTGTTGTGGATGAGCGGACCGGCCGCATTATAATGATGGGGGCGCTGGATAATCTGGTAAAAGGAGCCGCGGGACAGGCGGTGCAGAATATGAACCTGCTGTTTGGCCTGAAAGAGAGCGAGGGGCTGGAATTGGTGCCTTGTTTCCCGTAATGGCTCGTAACGGGATATTATCGTTGCCCTTTTGGGGGAAATGGTGTATACTGGTTAAGCTTCCATGGAAAAGAAATCATGGAAAAGCAATATAAAATGCGGCGGATAGGGTACGGACAGGAGCGGAGATGAAAAAAGCATATACGATCAGGACGATGAAAATTGAAGATTATGAGGGACTTTACGCCCTGTGGATGACCATTCGGGGCTTTGGCATCCGAAGCATAGACGATTCCAAGGAGGGGGTGGAGCGCTTCCTTAGAAGAAATCCCGAGTCCAGCGTGGTGGCCGTGGCAGAGGACGGCGCCATTGTGGGAGGCATTCTCTGCGGCCATGACGGCAGGAGGGGCTGTCTGTATCATGTGTGCGTCAGAGAGGATTTCCGCAGGAACGGCATCGGCAAGGCCATGGTGGTGTACTGTATGAACGCCTTGAAAGAGGAGGGAATCAACAAGGTCAGTTTGATTGCCTTTACGAAAAACGATGTGGGAAATGCGTTTTGGAATCAAGTGGGCTGGACAAAACGGAAGGATTTGAATTATTATGATTTTACGCTGAACGAGGCCAATATTACGGAATTCAATCAATAGTTAAGTATAGAATTGTGAGGAATAGGAGAAAAGATATGGTAAAGCAGATAGAAGGCGGCGTGACTGCGGCAAAGGGTTTTTGGGCGGCAGGAGTGGAAGCAGGAATCAAATACAAGAACCGCAGGGATATGGCGCTGGTGTACAGCGAGGCGCCATGCAGGGCCGCGGGCACTTTTACGTCCAATGTGGTAAAAGCGGCTCCGGTGCTTTGGGATAAGAAAATTGTGGAGGAATCCCCCTATGTGCAGGCGGTGGTGGTCAATTCCGGCATTGCCAATGCCTGTACGGGAAAACAGGGCATGGACTGCTGCGAGGCGGAGAGCAGATGGGCCGGGGAACTGCTTGGCATTCCGGCGGAGGCAGTGCTGACGGCATCCACGGGCGTTATCGGCATGCAGCTTCCCTTGGATAAAATGAAGGAAGGCATCAAAAAGCTGGCGGCAGCGAAAGCGGACGGTCTGGAAGCGGGCTTGGATGCGGCCAAGGCCATTATGACCACGGATACGGTGCCTAAGCAGATTGCGGTGGAAATGACTCTGGGGGGCAGGATCGTTACCTTGGGCGGCATGTGCAAGGGGTCGGGAATGATACATCCCAATATGTGTACCATGCTTGGATTTCTTACCACCGACGCATGCATTTCCAAAGAGATGCTGGGAAAGGCTTTGAGGGAGGACGTGGTGGATTCTTTTAATATGATCTCGGTGGATGGCGATACCAGCACCAATGATACTCTTCTGATTATGGCCAACGGACTTGCGGGCAATGAGGAGATTGTTTCCGAGGGAGAGGATTACGATGTATTCCGCGAAGCCCTGCATGTCGTCACCACGTATCTGGCAAGGAAAATGGCGGGGGACGGAGAGGGCGCTACCGCTTTGATTGAGGCGAGGGTTGTGGGCGCCGCCAATAAGGAAGAGGCAAGGCTTCTGGCCAAGTCCGTGATCTGTTCCTCTCTGACCAAAGCCGCGGTATTCGGACACGACGCTAATTTTGGCAGGATTTTATGTGCGCTGGGATATTCCGGGGCAAAATTTGATCCGGAGAAGGTTGACCTCTATTTCCAGAGCGAAAGCGGCAGAATTCATATTTTCGGCGAAGGCACGGCAAGAGATTTCAGCGAGGAGGAAGCCACGAAGATTCTCTCTGATCCGGAAGTAACCATTCTGGCGGACATGCATAGGGGAGATGCGCAGGCCATTGCATGGGGCTGTGATTTGAGCTATGATTATGTGAAGATTAATGCGGATTATAGAAGTTAGAACGTTATGAAAGGATGAAAGAAGAACGGTTATGGAGAAGGATATGGAAAAGGTTCTGCAGAAGGCGGAAGTTTTAATAGAAGCGCTTCCCTATATTCAGCGTTTTAACCGCAAGATTATTGTGGTCAAATACGGCGGCAGCGCCATGAGCAATGAGGAGCTTCAAAAAAATGTCATCAAAGATGTGACGCTTTTAAAACTGGTTGGCTTTAAGCCCATTATCGTCCACGGAGGCGGCAGGGAAATCAGCCGATGGGTGGGTAAGGTCGGAAAAGAAGCCAAGTTTGTGGGAGGCCTGCGGGTCACTGACGATGAAACCATGGAAATCGCAGAAATGGTGCTGAACAAGGTAAATAAAAACCTAGTTACCATGGTACAGGAGCTGGGGGTAAAAGCAGTGGGGATCAGCGGCAAGGACGGAGGTCTTCTGCAGGTGGAGAAAAAGTATGCCGACGGACAGGATATCGGATTTGTGGGCGAGATTACGGAGGTCAACCCCAAGGTCCTCTATGATTTATTGGAGAAGGATTTTCTTCCCATTGTGGCGCCCATTGGACTGGATGAAAAATTCCAGACCTATAATATCAATGCCGACGATGCGGCCTGCGCCATCGCCAAGGCGGTGGATGCGGAGAAACTGGCGTTTTTGACGGATATCGAGGGACTTTACAAGGATATCAATGACAAGTCCAGTTTTATTTCCAGACTTTCCGCAGCGCAGGCGGAGGAGCTTGTCTCGGACGGATTTATCGGCGGCGGCATGCTGCCAAAGCTCAACAGCTGTATTTCGGCCGTCCGCAACGGCGTAAAGCGCGTCCATATCTTGGACGGCAGAATCCCTCACTGCCTGCTTCTGGAGATATTCACCAGACAGGGAATCGGCACGGCAATCATGGATGACGAGGAGTGGGGGCTGTATCAGCAGGATTAATGGACGACGAGGAGCGGGGGCTGTATCAGCATGATTAGACGTTGATGGAGCGGGGCGGAGAATCGCACCTGCGGCCGGAGGGCGGTATAAGATAAGGAGTATTATCATGAATATGAAGGAATACATTGAAGAAGCGGAGAAAGCGCTGCTTCATACCTATAATCGATATCAGATTGTTTTCGATAAGGGCGAGGGCGTCTGCCTCTATGACATAGAGGGGAAAAGATATCTTGATTTTGTGGCAGGAATCGCCGTGTTTGCCCTTGGGTATCATAATGAGGAATATAATGACGCCTTGAAGGCACAGATTGACAAGCTCATTCATACCTCCAATTATTACTATAATGTGCCCGCCGTGAATGCCGCTAAGAAAATAAAAGCGGTTTCCGGCATGGACAGAGTGTTTTTTACCAATTCCGGCGCCGAGGCCGTTGAGGGAGCCATCAAGGCGGCCCGCAAATATGCTTATCTAAAGGACGGGGGGACGGATCATGAAATCATAGCCATGAACCATTCGTTTCATGGCAGAACCATGGGAGCTTTGTCGGTGACGGGAAATCCCAAATACAGGGAGCCGTTTGAGCCTTTGATCGGGAATATCCGTTTTGCAGATTTGAACGATATTGAGAGTGTGAAGAGACAGATTACAGATAAAACCTGTGCCGTCATCATGGAGACAGTTCAGGGAGAGGGCGGCATGATGCCTGCCGAGGAGGGTTTCCTGAAAGAAGTGAGAGCGCTCTGTGACGAGAGGGACATTCTGCTTATCTTAGACGAAATTCAGTGCGGCATGGGACGGACAGGCTATATGTTCGCGTGGCAGCGCTATGGCGTAAAGCCCGACATTATGACTACGGCGAAGGCCCTTGGCTGCGGCGTTCCCGTGGGGGCGTTTTTGATGACGGAAAAGGTGGGGGAGAAATCCCTTGCGGCCGGGGATCATGGCACCACATACGGGGGGAATCCTCTTTGCTGTGCGGCAGTCGAAAAAGTACTTGATTTATTTGAAAAGAACCATATAATAGAAAAGGTAAGGGAAACGGCTCCCTATCTGGAAGGGCGGCTTTCGGAGCTTAAGGACAAATATGACTGCATTATAGAGCGCCGGGGCGTGGGGCTTATGCAGGGGCTGGTGTTTGACCGTCCTGTGGGCGATATCATTCACTGCGCTTTGGAGCGGGGGCTGGTTTTGATTAATGCGGGGACGAATATTATTCGATTTGTGCCTCCCCTTATTATTTCAAAGGAAAATGTAGATGAGATGATTGCGATTTTGGATAATTCCATTGGGAGTTTATATGCGGTTTAAAAAAAGATTGAGTGCAGCGGCAGCCGTGGTGGTGATGGCTGCTTCTGTTTTCTGCGGAAGTATTTGGGGTATGGGCGAAACGGAGGAAACGGAAGCGCCCATCACTTTTTTCGGACAGAAGGAAACCATTCATTTCTGGTATTCCGATGAAAGCCTGACGAATTTTCTTAACAGCGCGGCGGTTGCCTTCGGGGAGAGGGAAGGCGTCCGCGTGTTCCCTAAGCTGGTATCCGAAAATGAATATTTGGAGGCTGTCAGCCGGGCGTCCTTGGATTCCGGGCATTCTCAGCAGATGCCGGACGCTTATATCGTGAGCCATGACTTTTTGGAAAAGGCGTATCTTGCGGGGCTGGCGGCTCGAATTCAGGATGCGGCGGGGGTCTGCAATGAGAAGTATTTCCCGAAAGCGGCGTTGTCAGCGGCGGCCTACAAGGACAAGCTCATAGGATATCCTCTGTTTTTTGAAACAAGCGCTCTTGTATACAATAAGACCTATCTGCGCCAATGGGCGGAACAGATGGCGTGGAGGGAGCTTCAAGGCGGCGAAGAGGGGGCGGAGGTTAGTCAGGAAGGAATCCCTGTGGACGAAGCCCTGCTTGCGGCGAAGACAGAAGAGTACTTTGGCAATGCAATTCCTTCAAAAATAGAAGATATTTTAAATATCGCGTATACTTTTGACGTTTCCGCGGGGGTGGAAGGCATCCTTAAGTGGGATGTATCGGACATTTTCTATAATTACTGGTTTGTGGGAAATTATATGACTGTGGGCGGAGAAGCCGGTGATGACCCGGCGGAGATTGACATTAACAATCCTGAAACCATTCAATGTCTTGAAGTCTACAAAGAGCTGAATCAGTTTTTCTATATTGAGTCGGATAACGTGGATTATGAATCTGTGATGATGGATTTCTGTGAGGGGAAGACCGTGTTCACGATTGCCACTACGGATGTGGTAAAAAGACTGGAGGATGCGAAGGCAGAGGGACTTTTTGAGTTTGAATACGGTATTGCCCGGATGCCCAAGGTGAGCGAGACTCTGTCAGCCCGCTCCATGTCGGTGACGAATGTCATCGCGATTAACGGATATTCCCGCCACAAGGCGCTGGCCAACAGTTTTGCGGCATATCTGGCGGAGGAATGCGCGGAGGAGCTATACGGCAGGACGGGGAGAGTATCCGCGAATCTGAATGCGGACAAGGATAACGAGGCGCTGCAGGTTTTTAAATCGGAATACGCGGACAGCCGCCCCCTGCCGAAAATGATGGAGACGGCAAATTTCTGGATGCAGCTGGAAAGCCTGTTTTCAAAAATTTGGAATGGAGCGGATGTGGCGGAATTGGTGAGAGAACTGGAGGACGATATGATGATACAGGTGCGGTAATTTTCGATGAGGATTTGATGATTCACATTGTATAGAGGAAACGTATAAAATTTCCGATGATAGGATACACTTCAGTTATACGCTGCAGGGATTTTGTGTGAAAGCGCATGAAGCAGAGAGAGCGCTTTCAACTTGGCGGCAGAGGGTATATAAATAGAAAGGTGGATTCTTATGATCGGACTTTTTATCGCATTGATTTCGGGAGCGCTGATGAGCATACAGGGCGTGTTTAATACACAGGTGACGAAGGCGTCCAGCACTTGGGCGGCAAGCGCCTTTGTCCAGCTGACGGCGCTTTTTGTCTGCCTTGGCGCATGGCTCTGCGTGGACAGAAGCAGTCTCATGAAGGTTTTTCAAGTCCAGCCGAAATACATGCTTCTGGGCGGAGCCATTGGAGCCTTTATTACTTATACGGTGATTAAGAGCATGGATATGCTGGGGCCTGCCAAAGCCGTGATGCTGATTGTGACGGCGCAGCTTGCGGTGGCCTATCTGATTGAGCTTCTGGGATGGTTCGGCGTGGAGAAACAGCCTTGGGAGTGGAGGAAGGCGCTGGGAATGGCTGTTGCGATTGCAGGAATTATTATCTTTAAATGGGAACGGTAAGAATAGGGTTGGAGTTATCTTAAACAGAGTGGAGAGTTTCGGAGATTTTTCCGGAACTCTTATATTTTCCGCCGGTACGGAAAATATTAAGCGGAAACTAACACATTATTTATGCAAAAAGCCCCTTGTAAAAATCCCACGATTCCGATACAATAAAGACAGTCAGCATAGAGAGGCAATCCCTTTCATTTCTTATATGGAAAATAGGAAGAAAGAGAGGGACTATGATGAAATTAAAAGGCTTTACAGATAATATCCGGAAAACGATATCGGCTGCTGCAGGCGGCTTATTTCTGTCTGCGCTGCTATGGGGCTGCGGATATGCGGGTACGGGAGAAACCATTATCATCGGTGCCAAAGAGCAGAAGCCGAAAGAAGCGTTTGATGAAAACCGTCCTGTCGGACTGGAACATTCGGAATTGCTGCAAAACGCGGAGCGGCAGGAAAATTCCAAACAGCAGCTCTCGGAACAGATGCCGGATGAAACGCTTATCCGCGTGTATGTATGCGGCGCAGTGATTTCTCCCTGTGTGGCGGAGCTTCCGGCGGGCAGCCGGGTGGAGGACGCCCTGCTGGAAGCGGGAGGCTTTGCCCCGGATGCGGCAGTGCAGGCGGTGAATCTGGCGGATTGGATAGAAGACGGCCAGATGCTGTATTTTCCCACCATAGAGGAGGCGGAGGAGCCAAAAGGCCCAAATGCCGGAGCATATCGCTGGAATCAGGAGCTCGAGCCAAATTATGTCGGCGGCTTTGGACAATCTCCCGATGCGGGACAGACGGCCGGCCTTGTGAATATCAATACCGCCGACGCCGCGGCGCTTGCGACCCTGCCCGGAATCGGAGAAAGCAGAGCGAGAGATATCATTTCTTTTCGAGAGAAAAACGGCGATTTTGCATCCTGTGAGGATATTATGAAGGTATCCGGCATCAAGACGCATGTGTATGAGAAAATCCGGGATAAAATAACAGTTAAGTGAGGGAATTTTGTATGGCTTGGAAGAGAGCTTTGGTAGTGGATGATGAGAAGCTGATTGTGAAAGGGATCCGTTTCAGCTTGGAGCAGGATGAAATGGAAGTTGACTGCGCTTACGACGGAGAGGAAGCATTGGAATATGCCCGTAATCATCAGTATGATATTATACTTTTGGATGTGATGCTGCCAAAGCTCACCGGCTTTGAAGTCTGCCAGCAGATCCGTGAGTTTTCTTCGGTGCCCATTATCATGCTTACCGCAAAGGGGGATGATATGGACAAAATTCTGGGACTGGAATATGGCGCGGACGATTACATTACCAAGCCCTTTAATATTTTGGAGGTAAAGGCACGTATCAAAGCAATTATGCGCCGGACGGAGCCGAGGCGTATCATGGGGGAAGCTCCGGCGGCGAAGGCTGTGGAATGCGGCGATGTGCGTCTGGACTGTGAAGGGCGGAGGGCTTTTATCTCCGGAAAAGAGATCGGCCTGACTGCCAAAGAGTTTGAAGTATTGGAGCTGTTAATGCTCAATCCTGATAAAGTATACAGCCGCGAGAGTCTTTTGCAGCTGGTGTGGGGCGCGGATTATCCGGGGGATGTGCGGACGGTGGATGTACATATCAGGCGGCTTCGGGAGAAAATCGAACCAAATCCCAGCGAACCAAAATTTGTCATTACAAAATGGGGTGTGGGCTATTATTTTCAAAATGTGTGACAGTGGCGCCGACGCGGGCAGAGATGTTACGAAATGGTTGAAGGAATAGAATGACAGGAAAAATATTTGGAAAGTTGAAAAAGCTCATTTCTCTGCGCAGCCTTCAGGCGCGTATCTTTTTGATTGTACTGGCGGCGGGGGCGATTCCCAGCATCATTATGCGATATGGAATTCTGGGAAGCTACGAAGAACGTTCGGTACAGAATCGAATTTCCACCGTTCAGAATCAGTTGATGATTGTGGGAAATCATCTGCTCAGCAATGATTATTTCAATATAAAACCAGAGGGATATACCAGAGGGGTATCGAGAGAAGTAATCAATGCGGAATTGGAAATGATTTCCGATTTATATGAAGGCCGTGTCATGATTATCGATTCCAGCCTGAGGGTAGTGAAGGATACCTATGGCATCAGCGAGGGAAAGACCATTATTTCCGAGGAAGTAATCAAATGCTTTCAAGGAGAGAGCATGTCCAATTACGACAAGGAACACAGATATATAGAGATGACCACGCCGATTATAGACACAAGCAGTAATTCCAGCGTCATTGTGGGCGTGATGCTTACCAGCATTTCCAGCGACGCAATATCCGCAACCTTGGAGGTGCTGAGCCGAAAGGCGGGTATTCTGGAAAATCTGCTGCTGGTGGGAATTATGGCCATGGCAATGGTTTTGTCCGTTGTCCTGACGCGCCCATTAAACAGGGTGACGGAGGCCATCAACGAAGTGAAGGCCGGATACAGCAGCGAAAGCATATCGGTGCCTGATTATGCGGAAACGGCCCATATTGTAGAGGCGTTTAACCAGCTTCTGGGGCGAATGAAGACATTGGACACTTCCAGACAGGAATTTGTGGAAAATGTGTCCCATGAGCTGAAGACGCCCATGGCGGCCATTAAGGTGCTGGCGGATTCTCTGCTTGCCCAGCAGGACGCCCCGGCGGAGCTGTATCAGGAGTTTCTGGTGGACATTGCGTCGGAGATTGACAGGGAAAACAGGATTATCACGGACCTGCTGGCATTGGTAAAGATGGAACAGAAAGCGCAGGAGCTGAACATTGCGTCCCTGAACGTCAACGATATGGTGGAATTGATTTTGAAACGGCTTCGTCCTCTGGCACGGAAAAAAGATGTGGAAATGGTCTTTGAAAGCATGCGTTCCGTGGTGGCGGAGGTGGACGAAGTGAAGATGACGCTGATTATGACCAATCTGGTGGAGAACGCGATTAAATACAATAAAGAACATGGCTGGGTGAGAGTGGAGCTTGACGCGGACTATCAATATTTTACCTTTAAAGTCAGCGATTCCGGGCTGGGGATTCCGGAGGATGCCTTGGCTCATATTTATGAAAGATTTTATCGTGTGGATAAGTCCCATTCCAGAGAAATCGGGGGAACGGGATTGGGGCTGGCGATTACCAAAAGCGCGGTGTTGATGCACAGGGGAGTGATTAATGTGACCAGCGTGGAGGGGGAAGGCTCAAGCTTTACGGTGAAAATTCCCCTGACCTGCGGGGCGCTTGTCTAGGGTGTGTGCTGTTTTGGAAGATTAAGAGGGCGGAAATGGGAAAAAAATTATACTGCTGTGCGGTGCTTTTAGTCTGTCTAGGTATGCTTACGGCATGCGGAAGGGCGGAGAAGGCAGGGGGGAATATCTATCAGGTTTATTATGTGAGCAGCTTAGCCACGAAGGTGGAAATGCATACACATGAGATGGAGGCGGACACTTCGGAGGGGAAATTGGCGGAATTGGTGGAATGTCTGTCAACCAATCCGGCAAAGCTGGAATATCAGGCTCCGTTTTCCATGGGGTTTCAAGTATTGAATATGAAGCTGGAAGACGGAAAAATGCAGATAGATGTGGACGCCGCATATAAGAATCTGCCGGTGACGACACAGGTTCTGGTGCGGGCGGCGATTGTGCGCACACTGACACAGCTTCCGGAGGTCAATCTGGTGATGATGACGGTGGAGGGAAGCCAGCTTTCCGATAATAATGGCAGAACTGTGGGCTGGATGAGCGCGGAACAGTTTATTGACAACGACGGGAATGAAATCAATACCTATGAGCTTGTGAGGGTGAGACTGTATTTTGCGGGAGAAGACGGCGCAAGCCTGATTGCGGGCTATCGGGAAAAGCATTATTCTACCAATACGCCCCGGGAACGCTTTGTGGTGGAGGAATTGATCGCGGGCCCAAGCGGGCAGATAGAGGGGCTGTATCCCTCGATCAATCCCAATACGAAGATTCTCAGCATTATGACAAAGGACGGCGTTTGTTATGTGAATCTGGACGAAAATTTTCTGACAGTGGTAAACAATGTATCTACGGACATTTCCGTTTATTCGATTGTAAATTCCTTGGTGGAGCTGAGCAATATCAATAAGGTGCAGATTCTTATCAATGGGGAAATTCCGTCTTCTTTCCAGACGTCCACCTTTGAAAGAAATCTGGATGTGGTGAAAACGCTGGAAAAATAGACTGGAGATGGACAGAGCGGTGAAAAGAGTATTGTTTTTGGAGGATGAGCCGACGATTCGGGAGGTACTGACAGAGTATATGCTGATATCGGGGTATCAGGTGACGACGGCAAACCGAGGAGACAAGGCGGTGGAATTGATACGGGAGCAGGAGTTCGACATGGCTGTTCTGGATATCTGCGTGCCGGGGGCGGACGGATTTGAAGTGCTGAACTTTATCCGGACGAACAGGAAAACCATGGCCGTTATCATGCTGACCGCGCTGGAAGACGAGCAGACGCAGGTGAAGGCGTTTAATCTGTATGCGGACGATTATGTCATTAAACCGGTATCGCCGATTATTCTGCTGAAACGAATGGAGACGATTCTCAGGCGCACCGGAGGCGGCATGGAACAGGATAAGGAAGGCGGATTGATTTTGAAGCCTGAGGCATACTGCGCCTTTTATCAGGGGGAGAAGCTGCCGCTGACTTTGAGCGAATATTTGTTATTGCAGACGCTTTATCAGAATCCGGACAGAGTATTTACAAGGGAACAGCTTATTATGAGTATTTTTAACGAGGATTATATCGGCAATGACCGAATTATTGACGCCCATGTGAAAAATCTGCGGAAAAAACTGCCGGTGTCCTGCATTAAAACCGTTATCGGCGTGGGATATCAGTTTGACGGCGGTTCCTGCGGGCGGAGGAATGGGGATGTCTGATCGTAAGGTATTCCGTATAAAATACGGCGAAATGGGACTGGGACGAAAGAATTTGTTCTACAGCATGATATTGGCGGGAAGCATGCTGTTATTTCTGCTGGGCTATTTTATCTATATGCTGCCCTCTCTCTACGTGGATTATGTGATGGAGCAGAATTTGATATCCGTCAGGGAACAGCACAATGCCTATATGTACAGCGGGACATACGAAGGGGTGGCGGTGAGAAATTCCACCGCATGCTTTTCTATGGAGATACCTTTTGAGGGAAACGTCATACTGGTCACGGGAAAAGCGTTTTCCGCAGAGATTACGGCGAAGGATGAACGGCTTCAAAAGGTTCTGCAGCAGTGCAGGGACAAAATGAAATTATGCCGGGCCGTGGATTTTAGCGAAGAGATGGAGGCTCTGGAGGAAATTTTCGGGGAAGCTGTCCGTGAGGCGGATTCTCTGCCTGTGCAGATACGCTTGACTTATCAGCGGGATATGGGGGCGGAGTTTCGCAATGAATCCATAAAGGCGCATGTCTATTCAGATACAATGCTTATCTTGGAAATGAGTGTGGAGGATTCCGCCAACCGATACATGAATTATATTGCCATAGAGCAGAGGCCGGACAGACTGGTGCTCACTTATCTGCCCTTGATTGCGCCGGACATGAATGAAATCCGGCCCATTGTGATGCAGAGCATCCCCATGCTGGGAGCCGTCATTCTGCTCATGGTTCTGCTTTTTTCTAAAGTCTATTCAAAAGGCATTGTAAACCCGATTGTAAAATTAGTCCGGTATGCGGAACAAATGAAGCATTCTTTGGAGTTCTCCGGACTGCGGAAAAATGAACAGGTGCATGCGTCCCCTTCTGAAAGCCGTGAAGCAAAAAGGCATCACGGAAGAAAAGATGAGGTGCGCGTGCTGGGGGATACCTTGGAAGCTTTTTATCTGCAGATTCATGAAAATATGCGGGAGCTGGAAAGAAAAAACAGAGAATTGGAGGAAGAAAACAAGCGTCAGGAAATCTTTCTGCGCGCTTCCTCACACCAGTTAAAAACGCCCATTGCCGCCGCGCTTCTGCTGTTGGACGGCATGATGCACGAAGTGGGCAGATACAAGGACACAAAGGTATATCTGCCCAAGGTCAAAGAGCAGCTTCTGTCCATGCGGAAGATGGTGGAAGATATTCTATATCTGAATCATTGTGGGGAAAATATGCACTTCCGGCAGATGGAGCTGGGAAGTCTCTTGGAAGAAAGGCTGCGGGCATGTCAGGCCCAGATTGAGGAGAAACAGCTCTCCGTGGAATTCCTGAGAGAGAAAAGCATTACTGTCTCTACGGATGAAATGATGCTTTCCCAAGTTTTGGACAATCTGCTGTCCAATGCGGTGAAATATACTCCTGAGGGCGGGAAGATACGGATTGCCGTGGGCCGGGGTAAAATGGATAAGGTGCCATCCATGGATAAGGAGCCATCCATGGATAAAGAGCAGGCCGTGAAATGGACAATCGAAATAGAGAATTTCGGCGCGGCGATTCCGGAGGAGCTGCTCCCTCATATTTTTGAACCCTTTGTAAGCGGCAGCCATGGGGAGGAAATTGTGGGAATCCACAGCCATGGATTGGGGCTGTATATTGCTTCTGTCTATGCCCAAAAGCTGGGGCTTGTTCTTTCCGTGCGAAATGGGGGAGGCGCGGAGAGATGCGCTGTCGCATCGCTTACAGGCTTTCTTCCTCCTGCTGCTGAAGTTCCGAAATAATCTGCCATAGTATTTAAGCTTACGATGTGATATAATTCTTTCTATAAGTTTCATCTCTTCTTCATCTGAAATTCACATGAATTTGATATATTATAGGAACAGAAAAGGGTTCCTATAATCAATTAAGAAATATGATAGGAACAGAAAACGGTTCCTATCATTGATTATTCATGATAAGGATGTCCGGAGTATCATTCATATCTTAAAAGGAGGTATATCTATGCTGTTATCCATTCAAAATTTAACGGTGCGGTATGGGGCGGATACCGCGTTGTCCATAACGGAACCGCTTATCATCGAGGAGGGGGACCGCGTGGGCATAATAGGCTCTAACGGCGCGGGGAAAACCACTCTGGCCAAAAGTATTCTGGGCCTTGTGCCTTATGAGGGAACGATTAGGACAAGGCTGAGGCCGGATCAGATGGCAGTCCATATGCAGTTTAACGAATATACGGACGCCATGCCGATAAAATACATTATGGAGGCGGTGCTTGGCACAAAGATTTCCGAAAATAAAAAGCTGCAGGAATTAATTTCCTATTTTGAATTTGAAGACTGCCTGCGCAAAAGGTATCCGAAGCTTTCCGGCGGTCAGAAACAGCGTTTTACCATTATTATGGTCATGATGCAGGGAGCGGCCCTGACGCTGTATGACGAGGTCACTTCGGGACTGGATTTTGAGACTAGGCAGAAGCTGGTGGAGAAGCTGGCAGACTGGTATCGGGATAAGGAGGAAAGCCTGCTGATCGTTTCACATTATTATGAGGAGCTGGAACAGCTGGCGGATAAACTCCTGATTCTGGATAAAGGGCATGTGGTTGATTATGGAAGAAAAGAGGAATTGTTTCATAAATACTGCGGCAGAGCGGTGATTGTGACAGAACATTCCGATAAAAACGCGAAGATTCTCGCGGGGTACAAGAAGCTGGCGTCTCCGGCCCATCTCCTTGCAGTTTCCTGCGAGAGTGAAGAGCGGGAAAGCGAGCTTGCCGGACTGCTTTTGAAAAACAATGTGAATTATAAACGCAGCAATAACGACATTGAAATGATTTATATTAATGCAAAAAAGAATTATTTGGAAAAAGAATGAGCTTAGAAATGGAGGGAAGGAATCATGACGATAGAAAAAGAACAGGGAAGGGAAAAAGAAAGCGCGGATGAAAGGCAGGTGAAAATGGCAAAAAGAAGCCTGATCTCAGCTCAGATGCTGTTATTTGAATTTCGCAGTGTAATCGGTAATCCGTATATACATATTTTTGGAGTAGGAATGCCCGTAATGATGATGATATTGATCTGCCGTGTGGTGTCGTCTGAGATTACGGATCCCGAAATCCTATCCGATACTGTGACAGCCGTTTTTTTGGGAATTGGCACCATGATTCCCATGGCGACGGTGCTGATGGGATATGGGATGGCGCGGGCTAAGGATTTGGAGAGAGAAATTCCGCTGAGAATGGAGCTGTTTGGCATAAGGAAAGCCGACACATTATGCAATAACGCTTTGGCGGAAATGATTTACATGCTGGTCTCCTTCTGCATTTATTTTGCGGCGGGCTTCGGAATTGTGGGCGTAAATACGCCGAAGGCGGCGGGGCTGTTCATTTATGTGATATGTATTCTGGCGCTCAGCGCGATTATGTTCTGTCTTGCCTACGCCATATCTTCTCTTCTGAAAAAGTTTGGCCCCACATATTGCGTGACGATGATTTTGTATTTTGCGCTTATGATTTTGGGCGGCATGATGGGAGTCACTTATGATAATATGCCCAAAGGGGTACAGATGCTTGCAAAAATGCTGCCGGTCACATATATTAACAGGGATTTTTATCTGGTATGGAGAGGAGAAAGCTATAATTTTATGCCAATGCTTCAGTCCTATCTGCTGTTTGGGGCGGTATCGGGGATTCTGCTTCTGATTTCCATGAAACAGACAGCGCGGAAATGTCATAGTGTGGAGGCGTAGAGGCATTTGGGGGACAAACATTATGGCGTATTAAAAAGTACGGTTCTGCATTTGAAAAGGGCATCCATTGGATTTGGAATGGATGCCCAAGGGAGAGGAAAGGGAGGCGGAAGTTAATGAAAAGACCTTTATTGGCGGTTGCCCTGTGTGTGGCGATAGCCGCTGCGGTATGGATAGAAACGGGAACGGCGGAGCGAGTCCGCCCGGGCTGTATCAGCATAAGGGAGCTGGACCCGGGCGGGACGCTGTCCGTCACTGGTCAAGTATATCAAAAAGAGGAAGAATCTATTTATCTACAATCTGTGTCAATCATTTTTTCGGATTCAAATGCCGCGGGGCAGTCAATCATTTCACAACAAAAGCTCAATGAAAATCTTATCTGCGAAACAAAACAGGCGCTGGAAATTACCTTGGGAAGCAGAGTGACGCTGGAAGGAGTTATTATGCCTTTTTCTCAGGCCTCAAATCCGGGAGAGTTCGACGGGGCCGTCTATTACAGGACATTGGGCGTCGGAGGCAGACTGAGGGAAACGGTGGTTTTATCTGTAGAGAATGGCGGCTGGCCCCTGCGGGAAGGACTATTTCAGTTAAAAAGCCTTTTCAAAAAGAGATTGTATCATGTATTTCCCGAAAAAGAAGCGGCAGTTATGAGCGCGCTTCTTTTGGGAGAGAAAAAGGATTTGGATGAGGAACTGAAGAATTTGTACAAAAGCAATGGAATTCTGCATATTTTCAGCATATCCTCTCTGCATATCACCATAATAGGCATGGGCGTTTACCAGCTGCTGCGAAAGGGAGGGATGCCCATTTGTCCGGCGGCCTGCGCGGGCAGCGTGCTGCTCATTCTGTATGGCTGCATGACCGGTTTTAGTGTGTCCGCATGCCGGGCGATAGGGATGTATCTGCTCAGAATGCTGGCGGAGACGGCGGGAAGGACATATGATATGCTGACGGCGCTGGGAGTCATGGCGGCGGTGATGGTCATAAGGAATCCTTATTGCCTGCAAAGCGGCGGGTTTCTGCTGTCTTTTACTTCCGTATTGGGAATCGGGGTGGTATTTCCGGCACTGGCGCCGGAGAAAACGTATCGGGCGGCAGGTGAAAATACGGAAAAAATGCGCTGGATTCCCAACTGTGCCTGCCTGCGGAAATATATATGCAAAATAAATCCAACGTTAAAGATGGAGGGGAAAATAAAGAGGAAAAGAATGAAGAAAAGAAATATAAGAGAGCGGCTGCGGGAATCTCTACAGCAGGCAGCCTTTGCCAGCCTCTCAATTACCCTGACTACGCTTCCGGTACAGCTTTGGCTCTATTATGAAATTCCGACTTACTCTATTTTCTTAAATCTATTGGTTATCCCCCTTTTAAAACCCTTGATGACGGCAGGCATACTAACCTTGGCGCCGGGGCTGGGTTTTCTGTCGGGAATTGACTCTCTCATATTACAAAGCTATGAGTTTTTGTGCGAATGCTTTGGCAGGCTGCCCTTTCACACATGGAATCCGGGGCGTCCGGCAGTGTGGCAGATTATCGTATATTATCTTCTGCTTCTGGGAGTGACCGCGGCCGGATATGCCCGAAAGAAGAAAAAAGAAAAATGCGGCGGCCATGAAACAGGCATGGACAGGGGCATGGACGGGAGGGCGGCACTAAATGCTGTAAGGAGGGCATTCCCAAATGATGCAGGGAAGGCATCCTCAAATGCTGCAAGGAGCATGGCCCTGAATGCGGTAAGGAGCAGGAATAAGAGTTCGGCTAAGGGGGCGGTTATGGCAGGCATAGCGGCGCTCTGTCTTGGAATCTGGCTTTTGGGCGTCCGTCCGGCAGATACGGACAGCGTCACATTTTTGGACGTGGGACAGGGGGACTGCGTTTTGGTCCGGACGGCTTCCGGCCAGACCTATATTTTTGACTGCGGCAGCAGCAGCCGCGGCAGTGTGGGGAAATATGTCCTGATTCCTTATTTGAAATATCACGGGATACATACGATTGACGCCTTATTCCTTTCCCATCCCGACGCCGACCATGTGAACGGCGCGCTGGAACTGCTGGAGCTGAGCCGGGAAAACAGGATTAAGGTAAGACAGCTGCTGCTGCCGGCCATCGAGGAATCCGCGAGGGAACAAGAATTCGGCGAACTGCTTCAGGCAGTTTCGGCGGCCTCTTCCGCACAGGGGAGCGAAATTCCGACAGGATATCTCTCCGCGGGAGAAACATGGGACTGCGGCGGCGTGTTCTTTACCTGCCTGCATCCAAGCGAGGGATACAGCGGAGAAAACGCCAATGCTTATTCGGAATGTTTTTATGTGGAATTTAGGGGAGAGAAAGGTTCGGAGTGGTCGCTGTTATTGACAGGGGATGTGGAAGGCACAGGGGAAGAGGCGCTTTTCAATGAACTAAGGACAAGAGACATTCACGGGATTACCGTGCTGAAGGCGGCTCACCATGGCTCCCGGAATTCTTCTTCCGAGGCGCTGCTGTGTCAAGTGAATCCGAATCTCACCGTGATTTCCTGCGGCAGAAACAATCGCTACGGACATCCCCATAAAGAACTTCTGGAACGATTGGAGCAGGTTGATACTTACATTATGCGGACGGCGGAGTCCGGCGCTGTCACGGTAACATTTCGTACAGGGAAGCTCCATGTGTCCTCCATGCTTGGGGAAAAATAACAGGAGCGAAAATTTTCTCGTTTCTTTACATCCGTCAAGTGAAATGCTAAAATACAGTTATGATATGCTGCCATATGGGCGTCGATGAAATAGGGAGGAGGCGATAAGAAATGAAACCGGTGGTTTCTATTGGGACGCAAAGTTTTGAGAAGCTGCGGCAGAACCATTGCTTTTATGTGGATAAAACTCTGCTGATTCAGGAGTGGTGGGACAATCAGGATGATGTGACGCTTGTTGCCAGACCGCGCCGTTTTGGGAAAACATTAAATCTCAATATGCTGGAATGCTTTTTTTCCAATCAGTATGCGGGACGAAGCGATTTGTTTGAAGGACTGGCCATATGGGAGGAGGAAAGATACCATAGTCTGCAGGGAAGCTTTCCGGTGATTTCGCTGAGCTTTGCTACGGTCAAGGGAAATACTTATGAAACGGCGAGAGACGGAATTATCCAAATTATTATAAATCTATATGCGAAGTATGGTTTTCTACAGGAAGGGGCTTTTTTGAATCCAAAGGAAAAAGAGTATTTTGACTATGTTAAGGCCGATATGACGGATTCCATGGCGGCAATGTCGCTGCACAGGCTGTCAATCTGTATGAACCGATATTATGGAGAAAAGGTCATCATACTGTTGGACGAATATGATACGCCTCTGCAGGAGGCATATGTCAACGGATATTGGGATAAAATGGCGGAGTTTATTCGCGGGCTGTTCAATGCTTCGTTTAAGACAAATCCTTACATGGGGAGGGCGTTTCTGACAGGGATTACGCGGATTAGCAAAGAATGGATATTTTCTGATTTGAATAACTTGACGGTAGTGACAACGACATCAGAGAAATATCGGACTCGGTTTGGATTTACTGAAACCGAGGTTTTCGATGCGTTGGAATTATATGGGATATCAAATGAGAAGGAAATGGTGAAGGCGTGGTATGACGGTTTCGTTTTTGGAAGCCAGAGAGATGTCTATAATCCGTGGTCGATCACTGGTTTTCTAGACGAGAGGATTTACAAGCCCTATTGGGCAAATTCCAGTTCAAACAGCTTAGTCGCGGCGCTGCTTCGGGAGGGAAATCAGGATATTAAGATGACGATGGAGGATTTCATGGCAGGAAAGACCCTGAGGGCGGAGATTGACGAGGAGATTGTATTTGACCAGCTTCGCAGAAAACATGGCGCAGTCTGGAGTCTTTTTCTTGCGGGCGGGTATCTGAGGGCGGAGAACAAAGTTTTTGATCCTGAGACGGGAAATTTTGTTTATGAGTTGAGACTGACCAACAGGGAAGTATTCGTCATGTTTCGCAATATGATTAAGGATTGGTTTTCCGGAGATGATGTGCCGTATAATGATTTTATTAAGGCGATGCTTCAGGGTGATCTGAAAATAATGAATCGTTATATGAATAAGGTGGCGCTTGAAACCTTCAGCTTTTTTGACACCGGGAATAAAGCATCTAAGAAAACAAGCCCGGAGCGTTTTTATCATGGATTTGTTCTGGGGCTTATGGCGGAGCTTGCGGGGAGATACCGTATTACGTCCAACAGGGAGAGCGGCTTCGGCCGGTATGACGTCATGCTGGAGCCCCAAAGGAGTGATGATCCTGCGTTTGTGCTGGAATTTAAGGTGCATGACCCGGAGGATGGGGGGACGCTGGCTGATACTGTGAAGTCGGCCCATGAGCAGATGGAGGAAAAGGCCTATGATACGGAGCTGGAGGCAGGAGGAATCTCAAAGGAGAGGATTCGCCATTATGGATTTGCCTTTGAAGGCAGGAAAGTTCTGATAGGCTGAAGGACTACGGAGCTGGCTTTAAATACTAATTGACAAATTACATGATAGCGAATATAATTAAGCCTGTGTAACCAACCGATATATGTAGATAGAAGGATCTGCCGACGCTGTGAAAATACCTTTGCCGGATAGGGAAGAGGTGTGGGTGAATATGGGGCTGGCCAGAACAAAGCAGATGAAATCGTGTGGTATTTTTATCAATTTCATCCGTAAAGGTTTTGTATGTTTATATAAATTGGTATATGTATTTTATTATATTATTTTATAAATTAGGGAAAATGGTCTTTGTGATAGAAGATTATGGGAAATTAGTTTTTTGAGTTCAGGCTGCAGCAGCTAGAGGATGGATATGAGAAGGTTTCAGAAGAAACAGGCAGAAGATTTTGTGGAACTGCTTGGGCAGGCGCATGAGGAAATAAAAAAGTCGATTGAACAGAAAAATACACAGGCGGCGTTAAGCCTGCTTGCAGACTGCCAAGAGGGGGCAATCGCCTTGGGTGAATTAATTGAGAAGGCAGAAGGAGAGGACGCCGGAGCAGTTCGTCTGCTGGAGGAATATTGCGAACGGGTTTATCGGATTCACGGAGAACTATCGTCCTATTCCGTCAACGCGGACAAAGCTTATAAAATGCTGCGTCAGTCCCTTCTTAAAATTAAAAACAGCGTCAAGAATGAGATAAAAACTCGCTTGGAGGTTGTATTTCTGCCATATAAAGCCGCTATGTGGGACAGCTTGGAGAGCATATGGAAAGCGGCGGATGAGGATCCGGAGTGTGACGCATATGTGATCCCCATACCTTATTATGATAAGAATCCGGATGAAAGCTTTGGAGAGATTCATTATGAGCTGAATCAATATCCGGAATATGTTCCGGTCATTAGATATGAGGATTATGATTTTGAGAAAAGGCACCCCGATGTGATATTTATTCATAATCCTTATGACAAATGTAATTATGTTACAAGTGTGGAGCCTTTTTTTTATTCCTTAAATTTAAAGAAGTTTACGGATAAGTTAGTATATGTACCTTATTTTATATTGGGAGAGGCCGATCCGGAAAAGGAAGAAGACTTAGATGAAATATCGCATTTCTGTACGGTGCCCGGGGTCGTCAATGCGGATTTGATTATTGTGCAGTCAGAAAATATGCGCGAAATATATATCAAGATCATGACGAAATTCATGGCAGGCCAGCAGGGATTTGGGCAGAAATATTGGGAAGAAAAAATATTAGGACTCGGCTCGCCGAAAATAGACAGGGTACTGACAACAAAAAAGAAGGATTTGGAACTGCCGGACGAATGGCTGAAGGTGATTTTAAAGCCTGACGGCAGCCGGAAAAGGATTATCTTTTACAATACTTGTGTGACAGCGCTGTTGAAACACAGTGAAAAATATCTGGTTAAGATGCAGGATACCTTCCGTATTTTTTATGAGAATAGGGAGGAGATCGCGCTGCTTTGGCGGCCTCATCCTTTGATGCAGGCAACGCTTAGTTCTCTTCGGCAGAGGCTGCTGGAGGAATACATGGAAATGGTATTGCGGTATCGGGAAGAGGGCTGGGGCATTTACGACGATACGGCGGATGTGGATCGGGCCGTGGAGCTGAGCGACGGATATTTTGGAGATTGGAGCAGTGTGGTTCAGCTGTATCAGGAGACGGGAAAGCCGGTGATGATACAGGATGTGGAAATTATTATGGGGCAGGAGAACGATGCAGGATAATTATATAAAAGAACTGCTGGGTTGTCTGGAAAAAACGCAGATTTTAGTCAGAGAGAGGGCGGAGAAGCTGGGGCTGGAAGCGGGGATTTTAGAACTGCTTGGTCGTTTTACGGAACATAAGAAAAAGGGATCCCAGTGCTTTTTTATCGGAAACGGCGGAAGCGCGGCGATTGCCAGCCATATGACGGCGGATTATATGAAAAATGGCGGCATGAATACATACAGTCTCTATGACAGCGCGGTAACAACATGCATGGGGAATGATTATGGCTATGAGGCGGTGTTTTCCAGACCTTTGGAATTTCTGGGGAGGGAAGGCGATCTGCTGGCCGCGATCAGCAGTTCGGGCAATTCTCCAAATATATGTAACGCCATTGATGCCGCAAAGAAGAAAAAAATGGAAATTATCACATTTACTGGCTTTGACCCTGACAACAGGGCAAAACAGATGGGGAATGTGAACGTATATGTGCCGTCCGGAAAATATGGAATGGTGGAATCCATTCATAATCTGATTCTACAGGAGGTTGTGGATTTGATTATGGAAAGGGACGGGGTATCGCTGTGAATATGGAGGGGGAGCATTCCATGGAAAAAAATTTTTTCAAGGATACTTCTGTCGGGAAACCGGCAGTATTTCTGGATCGGGACGGCGTTCTTACAAGAGAGAAAAGCTATGTGTCGTGCTTGGAGGAACTGGAAATTTTTCCATACGCAGAGGGATGCGTCCGTCAGATTCAAAACAAGGGTTATTATGTCATTGTGGTGACGAATCAGAGCGGCATAGCAAGGGGCTATTATACGGAAGAAACACTTCGCCGCATGAATCAATATTTGATAGAGAAGACCGGCGTGGACGAGGTTTATTACTGTCCGCACTATGAAAAAGGGATTCTGCCCATGTATGCGGTTCCCTGCGGCTGCAGGAAACCGGGAACGGGGATGATTGAGAAAGCATGCAAGGCTCATGAGATTGACATGGAACACTCTTACATGGCCGGGGACAGGGCCTGCGACGTCCGGATGGGAGAAAACGCAGGACTTCAGACAATACTGCTGGAAAGCGGTTACGGAACAAAGCGGCTGGAGGAAAAGGTCAGCCCGGATTATATTATGAAAGATTTGCGGGAATTGGCGGAATTTCTTCCTGCCATGGAATCAAAAAAGAGACAAAATACATAGATAATTCATAAATACGGTAATTGATCATTGAGAAACAGGGACGGCGAAACGGACATAAGGCAGAGCTTACAGAAAAAAGAACCCCATTCAAATAAACCTTATGGGGCGTCAGGAGGAAAAGATGGTTTCATTAGTAACAGGAGGATGTGGATTTATCGGTTCCCATATGGTGGACAGACTGCTGGAGGAAGGGCATACGGTAAGGGTTATTGACAACTGGTCCACAGGCAGGCCGGAAAATTTAGCGCATCATAAGGACAACCCGAACTTATTTGTCTATCACATGGACATCCGCAACAGGGAGGAAATCGAACCGATATTTGAGGGTGTGGATTACGTGTTTCATTTTGCGGCGCTGGCGGACATTGTGCCGTCCATACAGCGGCCATGGGATTATTATTCCTCCAATGTGCTGGGAACCTATCATGTGGCGGACTGCGCCAAAAACGCCGGGGTGAGGAAGCTGGTATATGCCGCTTCTTCTTCCTGCTATGGAATTCCTGACAAATACCCCACCGGGGAAGCCGCAGAGATCCGTCCCCAGTATCCTTACGCCCTGACTAAACGGCTTGGGGAGGAGACGGTGCTGCATTGGGGGCAGGTGTACGGCCTTCCTGTGGTGACGTTAAGGCTGTTCAATGTCTATGGAACCCGCTCCAGAACTTCCGGGACTTATGGCGCGGTGTTTGGAGTGTTCCTTGCGCAGAAACTGGCAGGAAAGCCCTTTACGGTGGTTGGAGACGGAAATCAGACAAGGGATTTTACCTATGTGACGGATATAGCGGATGCCTTTTATGCGGCGGCAGTATCGGATGTGGTTCAGGAGACCTTCAATGTGGGAAGCGGAGGAACTTATTCGGTGAACCGTCTGTGCGAGCTGCTGGGAGGGGAGATTACCCATATACCAAAGCGGCCGGGAGAACCGGACTGCACCTACGCGGACACAACAAAAATCGAAAAAGCGCTGGGCTGGAAGGCGAAGGTGAGCTTTGAGGAAGGCGTGGGGAAGGTGTTGGAGAATATCGACTACTGGAAGGCCGCGCCTGTCTGGACGCCCGAGAGCATCGGCACGGCGACGGAGGACTGGTTTAAGTATTTGGGGAAATAGCAATGTCGGGCATTACAGGCTGAAAGTATTTATGTAAAAAATGTTAAGGATAAAATATGAGTAAGAATAGTTTTTTGGACAAATATCGAAAAGTAGTTTTATATCATCCTCCGGTGAAAATTGGAAGTAAGTATTGGTTTTGTTATGCAAATGTTTTATACAGCTATGATGAGTCAAGCGGAAAAATAAATAGAGAGTGCAAATTAAATTATGAAAATCTACAGGGAAGCTTATTGCAGCTGAATTTATTCTGCTATATGGAAAATTCGGGCAATAAGATAATTCTTGCTCCTTTCTATGCGAAAGATGCGGCGGTCTACGACTGCGAAGCAAAGGAAATAAATTATATTAATTTGGATAGAGAGGAAGTATACGCATGGTACAGGAACATTGTTATCTATGGAAATAAGATTTTTTTCCTCCCAGGTATAACTCACAGTGACATACTGGTTTTGGAAAAACTCAATAGTGTCAGGTATATCAAATTAAAGAATTGGAATGCGAAAGTAGAGAAAGAAGAATGTACTTCGGAATATATAATTCAGGGCAGATATTTATGGGTTACTGCGTATTACTCCAATCAGGTGCTGAAAATGGATATGGATTCTGAGAGGTATGAGTTAATCGAGATTGACAAAGATTCCTTTGGCTTTACGGGAATCGCACTGGATAATGAATGTTTATGGCTGGCAGAATCGAGTACCGGAGCGTTAGTACAATACGATACACGCAGCGGCGAAACAAAAAAGTATCAGGCACCGGAGGAATTGGACTATAATTCTGTAAATAAAAGTTATGTCCATTTGAATCTATTTGATTTTGATAAATGTATTGTTTCTGTCCCTGCACTTAGTAACAAGATGACCGTGCTGAACAAAGAGACTGGCAAAATAGAAATTGTAAAAATTGATTTTTTTGATTCAGTTATGAACAGGAAATCCAATTATAAATATGGAAATAGTGCCTCAAGCAGTTTTGGAAAGAAAATAGATTCAAAAACACTTTGGGTTCAGAGGGCGTATGATGGAGAGATTGCATGCATCAATATTGACAATTGGACTTATTCAACGTTTTCTTTATCAATAAAAGAAAGTGAAATATACGGACAAATATATCGTTCGGAAAAGACAAGCTGTTATATGGAAAATATAGTATCACCGTTAGAGTCGCTGTTGCATGCACCATGGAATCAGGGGGAGACGTTGAATCAGATGTCTTCCAAAGTCGGCGCGGATATTTGGAAGAAGGTAAAAACTGTTCATAACTGCGGTGAGGAGTTCAATAACCATAGGGGAATCGAAAAATGAGAAAAGTGGTGACGAAGGAAGAATTTCGGATAACGATTCGTAAAGATATAAAAACAAAAAATCAGACCATTGCTCTCTGCCACGGTGTTTTTGATCTGCTTCATCCGGGGCATATCATTCATTTGGAGCAGGCCAAGGCTATGGCGGATGTTCTGGTGGTTTCCGTCACGGCGGCTAAGTATGTGCGCAAGGGTCCGGACAGACCTTATTTTGAAGATGAGCTTCGTTTAAAATCCCTTGCGGCGTTGGAATGTGTTGATTATGTCATGCTTTCGGAAGGGTATACATCTGAGGATGTGATTGAAGCGGTGGAGCCGGATGTCTATGTCAAGGGCGGCGAGTATGCCAAAATGGAAGATGACGTCACGGGGAAAATTGCCGAGGAAAAAGCTCTGGTGGAGAAGCATGGAGGAAGACTTGGATTTACCACAGGGCAGGTATTCAGTTCAACAAAACTGATAAATACCGCGATGTCGGGGCTGTCGGAGGAAGTCCGGCAGTATATGGAGGGATTCAAGGCAAGACATGATATGAAGGAAATCAAAGCCCTTGCGGACAGAGCGGCAGAATTGAAGGTGCTGGTGGTGGGTGATATTATCATAGATAAATACACTTATTGCAAGGTGCAGGGGATGATGTCAAAGGATATGGGATATTCGGCAAGGCTTTCTCATTCGGAAGAGTATCTGGGAGGAGCGGCCGCAGTGGCAAGGCATTTGTCAAGCTTCACGGATAAGGTAACGCTGATGTCCATCATTGGAAACGAACAGAAGGTGAGACTGCGCCTTTTTGATGAATTGACGGACAAAATGCAGCTGAAGCTTACTTACAGCCAGACATTTCCTACGATTGTGAAGCACAGATATCTTATGAGAAATGAGAAGAGAGAACAGTACATAAAAATATTTGCGGTAAATAACATTCCTGATGATATGCGTTATGAGGAAGAAGCATATACGGAATTTAAAGATAAATTAAGAGAAAAGCTGAAGGAATATGATGTGGTGTTTGTATGTGATTTTGGGCATGGCCTGATAGATCGGGATGCTATCCGTATCATACAGGAAAATGCGAATTATCTGGCGTTGAACTGTCAGACCAATTCCAGTAACAGGGGCATGAATGTGATCACAAAGTATACCAGAGCGGATGTGTTCAGTCTCGATGAACAGGAATTGAAGCTTGCGTATCCGGAGTATTCCCTGGAAGAAAAACTTAGTTTGGAAAAGCTGACGGAGCATTTAAACGGCGGCGGATGGCTGACAAGGGGGTCTAAAGGTGCTTATGGAATATGTGACGGAGAGTTGTCGGAGTGTCCGGCGTTTACATTGAACGTAAAGGATACCATTGGAGCGGGGGATGCTTTTTTTGCGGCAGCAGGCATATTTACCGCGGCGGGCGCGTCTATGGAAGTGGGAACTTTTATGGGGAATATCGGCGGTGCGCTGGGGGCAAATATTGTGGGAAATCGTGAGGCCGTAGAAAAGGTAAATGTATTAAAGTATGCGAGTACACTGTTGAATGTGTAATAATATGGTGGTTTGAATAATAGAACGGTCGAATTAAGCAATATCATCAGAGTAAAAAGAAATAAAGTGGTATCAAAAGTTTCAAAATGGAGAGCAGAGTGTGTCTGGTAGGACATTGAAGTGCGGAAATGAAACTGGAAGAGGAAGAACTATCAGGAAGAGAAGGGATTCATAATGGAAACTAATAGAAATCTGTTAGAATATGCTGAGAGCAGCCATATTCCGGCTGCGTTATATGGTGCGGGGAAATATGGCAGAATTGCATTAGCTAATATAAGAAAGAGATATCCGCTGCTTGAAGTAAAGTATTTTATTGATGATAATTTGAGCAGAAATAACAGGGATGTGGAAGGGATACAGGTGATGCCCCTGAAAAGCGCGCTGGAAAATCTAGGGGGGGGGTAAATTTTTCATTGTAATCTCAAATTATTATGTGAGAGAGACATACAAAAAACTTGAAAAAGCAGGGCTGGATTTGGCAGACGTATACTTTTCAAACGAGCTGCTGATAGAATATGCCGATCGTGAAGATTTTAAGAAAAAAGCGGATGAACTGCGAGAGGTATATGGTTATTTGGAAGATTATGAATCTAAGCTGATATATAAAACAGTGGTGGAAGCAAGACTGATAGGAAATATTGACGCGCTGGCTAGGACATGTTCCGTCAGACAGTATTTTCCGGAAGATATTTTGAATGTGGCGGAAGAGGAAGTATTTGTTGACGGAGGCGCTTTTGACGGCGATACGATAGACGGTTTTATTGATTATACGAAGGGAAGGTTTAAATACATTTATGCATTTGAACCGGATGAATGTAATTACAGAAATTTGGCGGACAATCATCAACAAGATAATATCAGACTTTTTCCGATGGGATTATATGATGAGGATGAGGAAATTACATTTTTATCCGGAAAGGGCGGTTCGTCTCAGATTCAGGAGGATGGAGAAGATAAAATCAGGGTGTGCGCTTTTGATCATCTGGACGTGCCTGATAAAAAGGTCACTTTTGTCAAGATGGATATTGAAGGAAGCGAGCTGAAAGCCTTGCAGGGAATGGAAAAGACGATTCAAGAGTGTAAACCGAAGCTTGCAATCTGTATTTATCATAAATTTGAGGATTTGTGGGAAATTCCGTTGTTGATAAAAAAATTTGTGCCGGATTACAGATTATATATTAGGAATTATACGACATATTTAGATGAAATTGTCTTGTATGCCGTAATCTGATTCGGACGGTTGGTGACTTTAATGTTTTGGCACCCGAATAATGTTGATTTTAAGGGAGGAAGCAGAATGAAGAATATGTACAGCTCCGTTAAGGTATTTCACCATAAGGATGCGCTGGACTTGATTGAAAGGGGTGAGATAGGCGCCCCTTATTATATCAGGATAAAACCAACCAATTTATGTAATCATCATTGCGCGTATTGTACATATGGTTCCGGCAGCACGGATCAGAAGACTGAGAACAGGGATGCAATCAATCATATGGATATGATCCCAAAGGAAAAGATGCTGGAAATAATTGAAGATATGGGTGAAATGGGTGTAAGAGCGGTAACATTTTCCGGCGGAGGGGAGCCTTTGACTTATCCTTATATTCTTGAGACGGTAAAAAAAGTAAAAGAGAATAACATTGACTTGTCCCTGATTACCAACGGGGAGCTGCTGGATGGTGAAAGAGCCGAAGCATTTTATGATGCCAAATGGATCAGAATTTCTTTTGACTCGCCTGACGGAGAGGAATATGCGAAGCTTCGCGGTATTTCGGTAAGGTCTTTTGAAAAAGTAATCGGGAATATTTCCGATTTTGCCCAAAA
Source organism: uncultured bacterium (assembly GCA_948467735.1). Taxonomy (GTDB): domain Bacteria; phylum Bacillota; class Clostridia; order Lachnospirales; family Lachnospiraceae; genus Acetatifactor. Next base: position 34,063 of record CAOKFN010000006.1, on the reverse strand, counting down.
TAAGAGCAGGGACTGTGTTTTAGGCGTCAATTATGTGATTAGCAGGTCAAATTATAAAAGAGTTTATGAGGCGGCAAAACTGCTGAAAGAGCTGGGTGTGGACAATATAAAGTATGCCGCAGTGGTGATGAATGAGCAGCATTATCATGACGAGATAAAGGATGAGGTTATCGAGCAGATTCACAGGGCAAAGCGAGAACTGGAAGGGGGAGGATTTCAGATCACTAACAGTTATGAAAATGACTGGATGGATAAAAATTTTACCGCACAGTCCTTTCCGGTCTGTTATACATGCAGGCTTGTTACCGTGATTGCCGCGGATCAGAAGATATATCTGTGCCATACCAGAGCGTATGATTCCAAGGCTGTCGTGGCGGATCTAAGGGACAAGAGCTTTCGGGAGGCATGGTATTCGGAAGAAACAAGAAAAAGGCTGGAACAGCTGAAGCCTCAAGAAGCCTGTAGAAATTTTTGTGTGTATCAGGAAAGAAATGAGTTGATTCAGGCATATTTTGACGTAAATTACGACCATATTAATTTTATTTAAGGAGATTTGACAAATGACGGAATTGGAACGCTGGCAGGAAGTAATGCGGGAAATGAAGGCGGAACCGTTGACATTAAGTCCGAAAATATCAAGCACAATGAGGACGTCGCTTACAGGGATGTTGTTTATTCTGGCAAGATATAAATTTGGAATGCAGATGATGCGAAATCGTCGGGGATTGAAAATAATTGATTTTGGATGCAATGACGGAATCGGTGATTTGATGATTCGCCAGAATATTGATGCTGAGTCAATACTGGGGGTGGATTTTGATGCTGATGCAATCAAATGGGCCAAAGAGAATCTTGAGGATGATATCCTTCATTTTGAAGAGGCGGATTTTCTTGGGAAATTTTTCGGGGGGGGGTAGACGTTGTTATCTCTCTGGATGTAATTGAGCATATACCAAAGGAAAAAGAGATGCTTTTCAGGGATACAATATATGATAATTTGAATGAAAATGGTTTTGCGGTGATAGGCACGCCAAATGTTACCTTGTATCCGTATGCAAATCCAATTAATAAGAAAGCGCATATCAACAATTTTGATCAAAAAAGATTATATGAGTTATTTCAAGAAAGATTTAGAAATGTATTTATATTTGGGATGAATGATGAAACGGTGAATACGGGATTTTATCCGTTCAGTTGTTATATAGCGGCATTGTGCTGTAAGTGATATGGTGAAAGCAGCTCCTGAATGCAGAAAGGACTTTATATTTTGCGCTGTTGTTCAGTGAATTTACTTAGGAGGATGTATGAAATCAATAAATCTTGATAATATTGACAGTTTAAAGACAGAATTAGAAAATGGAATTTCTGTCATGTACGGAGCGGGCGGTAATGGGGAGCGATTATTAAAGATTTTTCAAGAGCATTCCATAGCGGTTCACTATTTCTGTGATGATGATTACAATAAATGGGAAACCAGTTTTCATGATATACGGGTTATTTCCTTTGATAAGCTGAAGGAATTTTGTCAAAACGAAAAGGTGAATGTAATTCTTACAAGTGTTTTTGCCGGACCGATTCTTGGAAGGCTGGAGGGAATTAGCGCGGTGGTATATGAACCGTTTTCCATGTTGATTGACAGGTATTACAAAAATTCTTTTTATAAAGTGTCTCTGCCCAAGGAAGAAATAGAAATTTTTCAGAATAAAGTTCAGATCGTGATTGATAAGATCAATGATATGGAATCTAAGCAAATATTGAAAAAAATTCTAAATGTGGTGAGTGAGTCCGGCAGGATGCGATATTCTTATTTTTTTGATGTGGTATCAAGGGAAGATTGCTATTTTATCAAAGAAGTATTGGAGGCATTGCCGGAACATCCTATTGTGATTGATTGCGGCGGATTTACAGGAGATTTGATGACGGCGTTAGATCGGCATGGGATTGCTTATGATAAAGTATACTCTTTTGAAGTGAATCAGGAACTGTTTGGCATTATGCAGGAGAATATTAGAAAAAATTCTTTGGAGGGAAGATTTCTGCCAATCAACAAGGGAGTATGGGATGCTTCAGGAAAGGCGTATTTGAATGTCAAATCGGATGATATTGCAGGGGGAAAGGTTGATAATGATACAGACGGCGTCGCAATCGACGTGGTGTCCATTGACGATTACTTTGGAGATATGAAATTCGATTTTATTAAAATGGATATTGAAGGGGCGGAGTTAAATGCGATTGGGGGGGGCATCTCTTCTATCAGGAATTGTCGGCCCATTATGGCGATATCGTTATACCATTCTGTAAGTGATGTTGTGGAGATACCGCTGTATCTTTTTGAGAAACTTGAGAATTATCATTTTCTTATACGTCATCACTCATTTATAGATTCCGAAACAGTGTTATATTGTATACCGGATGAAAGGATGAAAGAGGAGTAAAAATTATGGTGCTTGGGAAAAAATCCAATGAAATGATAACTTTGATACAGGAACTGCGAAAAACGGGCGGCAGCGTGGCGCTGTATGGCGCCTCGGATGCGGGAAGAAATTATGTGAGCGTTCTTTGTGCATATCATATTCCCATAGCGTGTTTTGTGGATGATGATGTAAAGAAGCAGGGAAATACATACTGCGGAATCAAAGTAATTTCTCTTGATGAATTTGTCGAACATAGGAGGGGTAATGAAGTTATTCTTATCGCATCCTATAGTCCCAGTGTGATTATTCGGAAATTAAAGGAAACATATCCGTTTTTATATGAGAGTGTAAGATGGTCAGATTTTTATTTATGGGAAAATGAATTGGATTACCTGCAATATTACACGGAAAATATGGATCGGATAGACAGGGTGAAAGAACTGCTTTGTGATGAAAGATCGGTACATGTTTTTGAAAATTTGTTGAATTATAAAATCTCCCGAAATCGAAAATTGATAGAAGAAATACGGGATAATGTCGAGGAGCAATATTTTACCTCTGATATTATGAGTTTTACGGACAGGGAGGTATTTCTTGATCTGGGAGCATATACAGGAGATACAGTCCATAGTTTTTGTCAGGCGGTTGGCGGCAGGTATAAACAAATTATTGCAGTTGAACCGGATGAAGCAAATTATAAACAGTTAAAGGCCAATACGGAAGGACTGGATAAAATAGAATATTATCAGGCCGGGGCTGCGGAGAAAGATGGTACGGCTAGATTCATGGCGCAGGCTTTGTATACTTCTCATTTTGATGAGGAAGGGGAACAGGAAATAAAGGTAAGGTCCGTTGACAGCATTATGGGCGGCCGTGAATTGACGTTTATTAAAGCTGATATCGAAGGTCTGGAGATGGAGATGCTTAAGGGTGCGGCGGATTCGATTAGAGCGTTTAAGCCCAAACTGGCCATCGCGGTCTACCATAAAAAGGATGACATTCTAAATATTCCGCTGCTGATTCAAAGCTACAGGGATGATTATCGATTTTACATGCGGCATTATACGGAGATGCCTATTGATACAGTATTATATGCGATATAGGATGTTATAGAAAGCAGAACGAAATATGGAAGCCTGCCAAAGCAGACAGAAGGGTGTAGAAATGGCAATGACGCTTGAAAAAATCGCACATGAAATAAGAGTCGATTTATTGCGTATGTTTTATGTGTCACGAACAGGACATATGGCGCCTGCGCTTTCCTGTGTTGATATATTTACGGAATTGTATTTTAGACCTGTCATTGACTGGGAGAAGAGATTTTCCGACGACAGGGATAGGGTTATTTTGAGCAAGGGTCATGGATGTGCGGCGCTTTATGCGGTGCTGGCGCGGGCAGGATATTTCCCAAGGGAGGAACTTCTGACGTATTATCAAAAGAATACCAGACTTGGGGGGCATCCTCATATTTCTCTTCCCGGAATTGAGACGGCCACAGGCTCCCTAGGACATGGGATCTGTTTTGCCACGGGAACGGCGCTGGCAGCTAAGGTGGACGGCAGGTTTTACAGAACATATGTGATTATCGGAGACGGAGAAGCGGAGGAAGGCTCCGTATGGGAAGCCGCCATGTTTGCCGGTAATCATGGTTTGGGAAACTTGACTGTGGTGATGGATCGCAACAGGCTGCAGGCAAGCAGCTGGGTGTCCGAAATAGCCCCTCTTGATCCAATGATTGATAAATGGAAAGCTTTTAAATGGAATGTGCTGTGTGTGAACGGTCATGATTTTGCAGAGCTTGGCCGTGCGTTTGAAGATGCGAAGAACTGTACTAATCGACCAACCATATTGATTGCGGATACCGTAAAGGGAAAAGGAGTGCCTGCGGCGGAGAATAGTACCGAATGGCACAGCAGAGTGCCGAAAGAAAATGAATGGGCGGCGGTGTGCGATGACATGGGGATTTCGCTGAAGGAGCTTGAGAAGATATGAGGAATGCGGCGACACAGGTTGTCTATGATTTGGTAAAACAGGACAAAAGGGTGATGGCGCTTACCGCGGACAATCGAAATGAAATATATGACAGAATCCGGATAGAGTTTCCGAATCAGTACATGGATTATGGGATAGCGGAAGCAAATATGGTGGGTAGTGCTGCGGGCTTGGCGTCCTGCGGGAAGATTCCGTTTCTCTATACCATTACCAATTTTATGTCTATGAGGGCATTTGAATTTATCAGAAACGATGTCTGCATTGGCAGACAGAATGTAAAATTTCTGGGCAGATCCGCCGGGCTTGTGAGCAGCAGTATGGGTCCGACGCATCAGGGGACGGAGGAGCTGGCGCTTCTCAGGACTCTGCCCAATCTGCTTGTGATTACGCCCGCATCCCCCATAGAGGCAAGGGAAGCGGTGAAATTTGCCTATGCACATAACGGTCCGGTCTATCTCAGGCTGGAGGGATTCCGGGAACCGGAGATGTATGAGGAGGATTATAAATTTACAATGGGCAAAGGCTCGGTTGTGCGGCAGGGGAAGGATGCGGCCATTATTGCAATGGGATCCGTAATTCAGGAAGCTCTGCAGGCAGCGGCATTGCTCTTGGAAGAAGGTATTTCTGTCAGAGTGATTGATATGCCCATGGTCAAGCCTATTGATAAGGAATTGATTCTAAATGCTGTCTGTGAAACCCGGTTTGTGATTACATTGGAAGAACATAGTATATATGGCGGTCTGGGAAGCGCCGCGGCAGAATGTATCGCAGAAAGCGGCAGGCCGGCGGTATTTATCAGGATGGGGCTGGACTGTACTGCGTCGGGATGCGGAAACAGAGCGGACATGCGGGAAATCAACCATCTTTCCTGCAGGGATATTGTGGAACAAATTAAAAAGAATTTGTGAGGGATATAAGGTGAAGGGTGGAAAAGTATTAGTTACGGGGGCGAGCGGTTATATCGGTTCTGCTGTCGCCGGATATCTTCAGGGACAAGGGTATGAAGTGACGGGAACATACAGGAAAACGGTCGGAGAGTTTCCGTTTCGAGCGGTAAAGGCTGATTTGAGTCAAGCAGTGGAATTAGAGGGAGCTTTTGATGTTATTGTCCATGCGGCAGGGGAACGGCCCGGCAGAAAAAGTGAACAGTGGGCATACGACGTACAGGACTTTAACAGTTTTAAGCATAACAATGTGGATGCCATGGAAAATATTATAAACTTTGCCCGGACGCATTCCGTAAAAAGAGTCATTAATCTTTCCAGCATTGGTATTTATGGACAGATCAAAGGCGGAGTATTGAATGAGGAGAGTGACCGCATTAATCCGGATGCTTATGGAATTACCAAATATATGGGGGAAATGATTCTGAAAGAGTGCGGTTTCGTGAAAGGGATAAGTCTTAGAATGCCGGGGGTAATTGGACCGGGCGCAAGCGGCGTGTGGCTTACGAACGTGGCGGAAAAGCTGAAAAAAGGAGAGGATATCACCATTTATACGCCGGATTTTAGAACCGGGAATTTTGTCTGGATAGAGGATCTGTCTAAGTTCATCGGACGTCTCATAGAGCTGGAGGAATGGAAATATGACACCTTGGTTCTTGCATGCAGGAAGGGGGCGTCTATCAGGGAGATTGTGGGGAGGATCAAAGAGCTTGCGGGTTCCTCGTCAAAGATACAAATTGACGATAGTCTCAGGCAGCCGTTTCGTATCGATGCATCAAGGGCGTTTGAGATGGGGTATGAGAGTTTGGAGCCGCTGGAGATGGTGGAGAGATATTTGTAGATATGATAAGTTTTTTGATGATATTTCTTATGGAGGATAAATCAGAATGGTGAGCAGTATATCGTTAATTCGTGTCAGGATAGAGAGCGTGGAAGAATTTCGTGAAAAAATTATATCTATTAAAAATGAATATAAAAATATAGAAAGATTTCAATTATGCCTGAGAAGCAGTCTCCTGAATGAAAGGCTGGCGAATGAAATAACTGCCGTCGGCGCAATTGGTGCAAGAAATATGCTGAGGCTGGAAGTCGATGAAGAAATCGCACCTGATATTCTTGAGAAAATAAAACCTGTGATCTGTCTGATTGTTTTTATAGCCGGTAAGAAAGATTGTATCAGCAGGATGGAAGAAAGCTGCAGAACCTTAAAAATTGATTACAGGAACTTTCTTCAGGATAGAAATAATATTCCAAGTAATGAGTGCATAGTCAAGGAGCGGACAAAAGCCTGTTTGACAGAGAAAAAATTGATAGAGGCAATGGGGGGGGCATCAGGATTAAAGCAGGTTGAGACAGAGAAATTGGACGATACGCAAGAGGTAGTATTGATTCCGATTGGAGCCGGATTGGCCTGTCAGATATTTTTGTATGTGTTTGCTGTTAAAATAGCGCAAATGACACATAGGAAAATAATTTTGGATGATTCAGGAAATTACATAAGAAATAGTCTGGCCGGTAAAGAAAAATTCGTAGATGAATTGATGTGGAATTATCATATTGATGAAAAAGAGGCAGTAAAGTGTGCGGAAGAGGCTTATAAAGTGATATCTCATTTTCAATTTGAGGGATTGGAATTAGGATATATATTTGATTTAAAGCTGCCGTTATTAAGTGGATATTTTTCCCATGACGATTGGAGCGCATATATTGACTGGAGCTGTGGACAGAAGTTTTCTCAAACTCCTGAGATATTGGAAAAAATGGGATATTCGGTCAGTTTGATAAGGGATAATGTTGGCATAGAGTATCAAAATAATCTTATCAGTATGTTATATGAAACAAGTTTTATCAATATTTATCTGAATGATTCCGAGGATTATAACAAGATGAAGTGGTTATTAGATGAAAATTGCCATAATGCATATTTATCCGTACTTGCCACCTCCGGAGATATAAAAGACAGCTTGTTTACCAAAGGTGAGTGGATACAGTCTATTATGCGGTTTCCAGCACTGGAGGATGCGGAAAATAAGAAAATCTGTGAAGAAATACAAAAATGCTATTCTGTAATTATACATGTGAGGCGGGGGGAAAAGATATATTCTGACTGGATGTTAGATTCGGGATATTATAAGGCGGCAATTAGTGAAATAGAAAAAATGCGTCGGGATGGAATTAAGTATTTTCTTTTTTCTGATTCCATGGAATGGTGTAGGGAGAACGAAGAGGAACTTGGGCTTAATATTATCAAAGACAGATTGATTTATGTTGAGGGAAATAGCGGGAGAAACAGCTATAAGGATTTGCAGTTAATGGCTGAGGGAAGGATTATGATTCCATCACCTGCCAGCGGTTTTAGCGTATGTGCAATGCTCTTTGGTAAATTTGCGAAGTGCGTAGATAAAAATATATTTTTAGAAAGAAAAGAAATAAAGATAGTCGAAATAAATGAGGAATAAGTCAGGACAGTGAAAATATAGAGGTGGAAAAACCGGATGAAATATTTGATTTTAGGGGCTGGTCCGGCAGGGCTGACAATGGCCCATATGTTAAAGAGAAAAAATAAATCATTCCTTGTGATAGAGAAGGAAAAAGAGGCCGGAGGACTTTGCAGAAGCAGAACGGTGAATGGTTATCCTCTGGATATTGGAGGAGGGCATTTTCTGGATACGAGGAATCAAACGGTTACAGATTTTCTCTTTGAATTCCTTCCAAAGGAAGAGTGGAATATTTTTGAACGAGACAGCAGGATATTTGTGAACGGACAATATGTCTCACATCCTTTGGAAGCGAATGTCTGGCAATTTCCTAAGGAAATACAAGAGGAGTATTTGGAATCAATAAAAAACGCTGGTTGTAACAAGGGCGAACCTATGCCGCAGTTATTTGTGGACTGGATATACTGGAAACTTGGAGAAAAAATTGCCAAGGATTATATGATTCCATATAATAGGAAAATATTTGCGGAGGATTTGAATAAATTAGGAACCTATTGGCTGGAAAAGCTGCCGAATGTGAGCTATGAGGAGACATTAAAAAGCTGTAAAGAGAAAAAAGCATTCGGAAAGCAGCCAGGGCATGCGACATTCTACTATCCTGCAAAATTTGGATACGGAGAATTGTGGCTTCGCATGGCCGAAGAAATCAAAGAGTATATTCTGTATGAAAAAGAGGTAAAGATGCTGGATATGACTATGAAAACCATCACTACGGCTGACGGAGAACAGTATCAAGGGGATATTATTATTAATACCATACCATGGAACAGTTTTCGCATAGATGATTTAAGCGCCGAAGTGCTTCAGGGGGCAATAGATCAATTAAAGCATAATTCTGTAGAAATACGATATTTTGATGATACAAGAGAAAATAAAGCGCAATGGATATATTATCCTCAGGAAGAACTGCCATATCACAGATGTCTTTTGCGCAATAATTTTGTGCCGGGTGCAGGGGGTTATTGGACAGAAACGAGACAGGAGAGAACAAAAGATTTTAAGGAAGAAGGAAACTATAAATATTTGAATGAATATGCCTATCCACTGAACACAATCGGAAAAGAGGAAGCAATTGAAAAAATTTTAAAATATTCTGCAGCAAAAGGAATTTATGGATTAGGCCGCTGGGGAGAACATAGACATTATAATTCCGATGTTGTTGTGGAAAGAGCTTTAAAGATGGGTAAAATGTTATAAGTAAGTACGGGACACATTTTGAATCCAGAGCTTTTGTACGGATAGAAATATACGAGGATAAGTAAATGAGAGAAGAGATAGAATGGCTGAATTACTGGATTGAGGATGCAGATAATACAGAACTTAGAAGGATTCTGCTGCTTGGTGATTCCGTAGCAAGAGATTATAGAAAACCACTTAACAGAATGCTGAGTAAAGAAGGCTATGTGGTTGATTTATTGGCAATGTCGCATAGTGTTTTTGATAAACTCTTTATGGAAGCTATCTTACATTTCATTGACACTGTCGGAAAGCAATATCATTATGATTTCATTTTATTTAATTTAGGGGTACATCATGGGTACTCTTTTCGATGTGTGGAAGGACAATTAATTTGGAATGAATATTACCAGAAATTAGGGTGTGCCTTGAAAGCACTGCATAGTATTAGCAGCAACATTATAACGATAACGGGAACACCGGAAAATACAGATTGTTCGGATGCAGATAATGATGAAGTTGAAATGAGAAATCGTATTTTGGAATCCATTTCTTCGGAATCAGGGTATCAATTGATTGATTTGCATAAAGTGTTAGCCGGCAGATATTTTCCAATGGTGGACAGATTTCATTTTCGTGAAAGTGGATATGAATATATCGCTATTGTGATAAAAAGGATATTGGATTTCTTAATAAATTAGTGTATTTAAAAGATTTAGGAATTTAAAAGGAGTATAGCATGAGTTATTTTGATGAACTTTTGAATTTTTGCAGTAAGTATAAGAAGGTATATTGTTATGGCGCAGGAGAGTATGGGGAAAAGGTACTACAGGTATTAAAAAGAAATGGAATTTCACCAGAAGGATTTTTGATTTCGGAAGGAGAAAAAAAGGAATTAGATGGTATTCCGGTGGAAGTGTTTGGTAGTTTTGATCTTGTAAAGAATTCGGAATGCGGAGTGATTTTGTCATTGCATGAGAGATATCATGAAAATATTATACATAAGTTAAATCAGGCGGGGATAAAGGATATCTTTGCAGTTACCAGCGAGGACGTCAATAAGAAAATTTCAAGAGAATTATCGGATATTACTTTGCTGCAGGATTTGATGAGTGAAGAGGCAGATGTAGAATTTGAGGAAGACTATGTGGAAAGGGCAGAGAATATTTTGAAAAAATATTCCACGATAGAGCTTCAATATATTTTTTTGAGGCAGATGGGCGGTGTGTGTTTTTGGATGTATTACAGTCAACAGCGAAAGCAGCAGCCATCTGATAAATATTATTTATATTTTCCTATTGCTTATCATACAGAAAATAATAATTTACGCAATATGCCAAATAATTTTCTGATGACAAAACTCAAAGGTGAAGGGATTGAAGTCATTACATTTGAAACATTGGGGTTCTGGCAGTTTTTTGTGAAGAATTACAAAGAAAGGATGCATATTAATAATGGACATAGCCTGCTTTCTATGTCTGATGAGTTCAATCAGGCAGTCTCGGAAGGAAAGCTGGATGTAAATCAAGTATTTATTCAGTTTAACGAGTCTGAAATCAACAGAGGGAAAGAATTACTTAAAATGTTGGGAGTCAGTGATTATATCTGTATAGCAAATCGAGACAGCGCATACAGACGGGATATAATGGAATTTACATATGGACCGCTGGATGTTATTGATATGTATAGAAATTCTGATATTGATAATTTTGATTTGACAGCGGATTATTTGGATAAACTCAATATATCTGCTGTAAGAATGGGGGCTGTAGCAGAAAAAAGAGTGAAAAGCGATAGTAAAATAATTGATTATGTATTTAAGATGCGCAGTGACTTTGCAGACGTATATCTGTTTTCACAATGTAGATTTTTTATCAGCGATTCATCCGGAATACAAGTTATTCCTAAGCTTTTTGCAAAGCCGGTTATTTCAATTAATAATGCAGTGTTTACAACAAAGGTGGATATAATACTGCCGTCAAATGAGAATTATGACCTGATGATTTTACAGAAATATTGGGATACTGGGCGAGGGCGATATCTGACAATTAGAGAATTGATAGAGATGGAAATCAATGGCGAAGAGGAAAAGCTGGATGATTGCAGACCTGCTAATACTTTGATGTTATATCATAAAAAAGGAATTTTGCCAGTAAAAAATACACCGGAAGAAATTTTGGATGTTGTAAAGGAGATGCTTCTCAGGCTGAATGGTGAAATGGAATATGATGATTTAGATTTGCAATTAAAGAATAAATATGACCTGATTAAAAGCGAGTATATAAAAAAGGGACAATATTTCTTTAATATGCGTATAGGAAGGGACTTTCTCCGGCAAAATCAGTGGCTCTTAGATTGATAATTAATAATGTGTGAATTATGGGAAGTGCAGAGGGGCACAAGGAGGAATGGGATGAATAAAGGGATATTGTCAATAGCGTCCGCCTTGGCAGGTGCGGCGGCAGGCGCATGCGCGGCGGCAGGCGCGATGGAAAGCAGGGGAAAGAAGGACATTGCAAAAGCATGGGAGTATTCGGATAAACACTTGGCACTTTTACAGATGATGAATCAGTGGGTAAGAGTAAAGCAGGAGGGAAAAAATCTGGCAGCTTATTTTGAGGAAAGAGGATATCAAAAGATAGCAATTTACGGCATGAGCTATGCGGGAGAAACATTGCTGAATGAGCTGAAAGGAACAACAGTACAGACTGCTTACGGGATTGATAGAAACGCGGAAGGGATTTTTGCGGATGTTGATATTTTGACTATAAATGATGCTCTGCCAGATGTGGATGCGGTTGTAGTTACTGCAATAACATATTTTGATGAGATTGCAGAAAAGCTGCGGGGCAAGATTGACTGTCCGGTTCTGTCATTGGAAGATATTTTATATGAAGTATAAGATACTGCCAAGAGGCTGGGCCGTTTTGTGTTGTGAAAGGCGAGGGAAAGTGCGAAAGTGGATATCTGTCGTATCATTTTGTGGGGCGCGGGAAATACTGCCAGAGAAGCAATGAAACATATAAGTGAAGCGGTTGAAATTCTGGGTTTTCTGGATAATAATCCTGATATAAAAGAATTTGAAGGTCTTTATGCTTTGGAGAAAGAAAATATCAAGGATTATGATTTTGACTATATTGTAATATGCTCTATATATTACAAAGATATATTTCAGCAGTTGATAAGCATGGAGGTAGAAAAATCAAAAATTTTAATCAATCCTGTCAGTAAAGCGCAAAGTTATCAGATGTATAAGGCAGATTGTTTTATGAGTAAGTGGAGAAGTTTACTGGAGAGCAAAAAGCCGGAGATATTTATTTCAGGAATATCATATCATAATGACGGTATTGACGAACAAGTTTTTGGCAGGGAGATTGGTAAGGAGGCGTTTAATTTTGCGAATAGAGGTCAGGATATCTTTTATGATTTTCAAATAGCAAAACTCCTGGACAGAAAGGGATTCTTGGAGAATACGACACATTATATTGTGGGTTTATGCTATTACAGTTTTGAGTATGATATGTCAAAGTCGGTAAATGGATGGGAAATTATAAGGTATTATCCGTTGATAGAGGAACAGCATAATTTTGCTTCGGCCGTTCCTTTTGAGAAATTTGTTAATAAAGCCAAGGATTATTTGGAGAAGAATGAAATATATTATAAATTATTTCATAGACAATATGAACATGTTGTTAGTGATGAAGAAGGCAGAAAAACGGCAGAGGCAGACTTTAATAAAAATCATCCCGTTACTGTATGGGAAAACAAATTGATATTAAAACAGTTTTTTAATTTCCTAAAAGAGAAGAGGATTAAACCGGTAATTGTTATTATGCCGGCCGTGGAAGGATATGTAAAGGGAGTGCCGCGGGGATTTAAGGATCGGTTTTATGATGCTTTGTCAGAGTGCGATGAAAATATACAGATACTTGATTATTTCGGTCAATATTATGGGAATAGTTCGGATTATTATCATGTGTCGCACTTTAATAAAAAAGGCGCGGAAAAATTTACGAAAAAACTGGTAAAAGACATTTGCTGGTAGATATTTTGTGGGTGAGGGAAATGATTATTGTCAGGATATGGGAAGGACTTGGAAATCAGCTGTTTCAATATGCGTATGCAAGAGCTCTACAGGAAAGAATGGATAAACCGGTCTATCTTGATATTCGCCGCTGCAATAGGGGGGATATGCCGTATGAAAAAGAGGATATTGTAAAGAGAAAGCTGGGACTTCAGAACTTTTGTGTATCATTAAAATGTGTGTCGGCGGACAAGGTACCGTTTCTGCACTGTCTGGATGGCGGAAATTGTATCAGGCGGGCAGAATTTAAGCTGATGAAAAAAGGCATGTGGAGATGGCGCTGGAGGGATGATGAAGGCCGGATGGGGCAGTTATGTCAGGATATTTTGAAGCCAAGGGATTATACCTATGTAAGCGCTCATTGTCTTAATAAGGGATATTATGAAAATATAAGAGAAATTCTGCTGCAGGAATTGAGGCTGAAAAAAAAGATTGTTATCAATCAGACGTTAGCAGAAATGCTGGAAAGCGGGAGAGCGGTATCGGTGCATATTCGATTGACGGATTATCTGCGGAATCCTAGGGCAATATGCAGTCAGGCATATTATGATAATGCGGTCAGATACATAAAAGAAAGGACTGTGGATCCGTGTTTTATTATTTTCTCGGATAACCCGCAGATGGCAGAAGCCAGATACAAGTTTGAGGGAAGCGTTTACTGGGTTGGAAAAGAAGAATATTCGGATTATGAAGCAATGATGATTATGGCCGGGTGTCGGCATAATGTTATTGCGGAAAGCACATTCAGTTATTGGGGAGCATGGCTGAATCAGAATCCCGAAAAAATAGTCATTGCATCCCGAAAATGGTTTCAGGGAAGTATGTATGATAATAGCTGGAGGGTTTTTTAAGGGCTGCTGGAGGATGGAGAATGGAAATACAAAAACTGATATTATATGGTGCGGGCAGACGGTGTGAAAGGCTGTGCAGAATGCTCAGAAAAACAGATGTGGAACCAGCGGCTCTTGTAGACAGCAGCCCTAAAAAGTGGGGAGAGGAAGTAGAGGGATATCGAATCAGCGCGCCTAAAGTGCTGGAAGAATATAGAGATTTCTATTTCTGCATTACGCCGGAGGATGGCGGCACAGCAGATGAAATACGCAGAGAATTACAGAGCATATATCATTTCAGACCGGAAAATGAAATAGACTACCAAAGGGCGATGCTCCAGATATATGTGAGAACCTATGCGGGGAGTCCGCTGATCTGCCAGACGGGAAAGGAAACAGACGGCGCAGAGGAAGAAAGCATGCTCTTTGACTGCTATAACGGCCTTGTGCTGGGAGGAGTGGAGGCTTGGACCATGGATTTATGCCAGGCGCTGATAAAGGACGGCAGAAGGAATATCTTTATTATTTCGGACAAGGGAACTTATACAATTCCGGCTATGTTGGAAAACTGCATTCTATCCGCAGATATCGATCATAGGGAAAGATTCTTGGAAAGTACAATTCATAGTCTCATAGATGTCATAATGAAAAAAATGCCCTGTAAAGTTGTCACATGTATTACGGATGAAGTTATGCTGGCGGCATACATTGTAAAAAGTTATTATCCGGACAAGGTTGAGATTATATCCGTGCTTCATAATAGCAATGAAGGCGTCTATCGCGAATATATGGCTTTTCGTGACTGCCCTGATTTACATATCGGCGTCAGCCGGGACATACAAAACGATTTGATTGAACGAGGAATCTGTCCGGAAAAAACAGCGTCCATGACGTGCCCGTTTTTCTGTGAGCAGAATTTGAGGCGCAGTTATTCGGAGGAACAGTCCATGCCTGTTCGGATAGGTTTTGCAGGACGGTTGGAATATTATCAAAAAAGAATGGATTTAATGCTGAAGCTGATAGCCGAATTAGCGGAAAAAAAAGTAGATTTTATGATGGAGTTTGCCGGGGCTGGTTCTGCGCAGGGTGAGATGGAGAACTTTGTCCTTAACAACCATTTGGATGAGAAAGTGCGTTTTTTAGGGCGGATAGAGCGCACCGAAATTCCGGATTTTTGGAAGAGGCAGGATATCTGTATCAATATGGCGGATTTTGAAGGAAGAAGCATCAGTATTATTGAGGCTATGGGAAATGGTGCCGTGCCTGTTGTGACACAGACGTCAGGAGTTAGGGAAGATATTGTAAATGGTTTTAACGGATATGTCGTGCCCATAGGTGATTATCATGCTGCGGCGGAATGTATAGGGCATTTAGCGGGCTGTAGGGAGAGGCTGTGTGAAATGGGCAGGCTGGCACACGATGCGGTATATCCGAAGAGCAGAATGGAGCCGCATCTTGCATTTTGGAAGAAGGTGCTTTATGACAGGGAGAGAGGGCAGGAATGGAGAGAATTGAGGTAGATGTTGTTCTGACAACATACAAGAAGCCGGAAAGTCTGAGGAAACAGCTGGATGCAGTAAAGGCGCAGACCTTAAAGCCTGCAAATATCTATCTGTATCAGGATGGAATTGATTCATATTACAGAATTGTATTGGAAAAAGAGATTTTACAGGAATTTTCGGACGTTAGAATTGCAGACAGCAACGGGGGGGTATGGAAAAGATTTCAATATGCATGGGAAATTGTAAAGTCTCCGTATGTCTGCATATTTGATGATGATGCGGTTCCGGGGAAAAGATGGCTGGAAAACTGTTATGGACAGATGCGGCAGAGAGAAGGCATTTATGGGACAAACGGCATTCTTTTGACAGGTGATGACAATTATCCTCTGATAGGGAGCAGCAAAGACAGAAGAATCGGCTGGATGAATCCAAATCAAGAAACTGCAATGGTGGATTTTGTAGGGCATGCATGGTTTCTGAAGACAGAATGGCTGACATATATGTTTGAAGGCACTTCTGAGATAAGTGATCAATATAAATATGTGGGGGAAGATATGTGTCTTTCCTGTCAATGCAGTCTTCATGGCATAAATACTTATGTGCCGCCCCATCCTTTTGAACATCCTGAGATGTGGGGAGCGCTGCCAAAGTCTTCAAAGAGGTTTGGAGTTACTGAGGTGGCCGTAAGCGCAAGTTCATCTAACCATCAGCTGATGAATGATGTTCTTAAAAAAATGCGGAAACGGGGATGGGAAATTGTTTTTGAGAGGGATAGAGTTTATTATGAGCATCTTGAGGCCGTATGTGAAAAAGAGCAGGCTGACAAAGGCAGACGGGTTCTGCAGACAATACATCGTTTGTGGGATGAGGGAAAAGATATTTATTTATATGGAGCAGGGGCATACGGTGAACTATTTTATCAATATCTACGGCAGAACAGGCTGAAGATAAAGGCATTTATTGTTTCAAACCCTGTGAAGGATAAAAAGCTTTTTGACATTCCGATTATCAGTGTGGATGATTTCCTGAGATCTTGCGATGAATGTGTTATCATATTTTCTTTGAATGAGTTTTATCATGACGAAATAAGAAAAAAGCTGGAAGGATATCAGCAGATAAAACTGTATCCGGCAGAAACGGATGTTGTTTTATATAGCGAACTGGTGGAGATAATGAGAGGAGCGCTCTCTCAAACGACATCAAAGCAAATTTGATAGATGCAGAGGGATGCGGTATGAAAGTGCTTATGATATTTGGGACACGCCCGGAGGCTGTTAAAATGTGTCCTTTGGCTCTGCGGTTAAAAAATACAAAGAATATAGAATGCCGTATATGCCTGACAGGGCAGCACAGGGAAATGCTGGATCAGGTAATGGACATTTTCCAGATTAGGGCAGATTGGAATCTGGATATTATGAAGCAGGGACAAACTTTATGTGATATTACAGTTGATATTTTAAGGAAGTTGGAACGGATCATCATTGATGAAAAACCAGATTTGATTTTGGTGCATGGGGATACATCAACTTCATTTGCTGCTGCATTGACAGGATTTTATGCCAAGGTTCCGGTGGGGCATGTGGAAGCGGGACTCCGAACCTATAACATGAAATCTCCCTATCCGGAGGAATTTAACCGTCAGGCGGTAGATTTACTAGCCGATTTATATTTTGCCCCTACGGAAACCGCAAAAAATAATTTGATAAAAGAAGGCAAAAAAACGGAACGGATTTTTGTGACAGGGAATACAGTCATAGATGCGTTAAAGATAACGGTGAAAGAGGAATATCACCATGAACATATGAAATGGGCTGAAGGAAGCCGCCTGTTACTTTTTACTGCCCATAGACGGGAGAACCAGGGAAAGCCTATGAGAGATATGTTTCAGGCATTAAAAAGAATTGTGCAGGATTTTCCGGATGTAAAAGTGATATATCCAATACATAAAAACCCTTTTATCCGCAGAATGGCAGAAGAAGTATTTGGCGATTTGGAACAAATGAGAATCATTGAACCATTGGATGTGGTGGATTTCCATAATTTCATGTCAAGGAGTTATTTTATTTTAACTGACAGCGGGGGAATACAGGAGGAAGCGCCATCTTTGGGAAAGCCGGTTTTAGTCATGCGCGACACCACGGAACGTCCGGAAGGGCTTGCTGCGGGAACTTTAAAGCTGGTGGGAACAAAAGAGGAGGACATATATCTGGCAGCAAAAAAGCTGTTAGTTGACAGACAGGAGTATATGGCAATGAGCAGAGCGGCAAATCCATACGGAGACGGGCATGCCTGTGAAAGAATTGCTGATATTATATTGCAATGGCATCATCATATTCTGGGAATTGTTTAAAAGCGGCATTGGATATAGGGAGATATGGGTTTGAAAATAATTATTTTTGGTATGGGGGAAATCTATAGAAAAAATAGAGACAAGATTTCACAGGAAGACGAGATTACTGCGTTCATTGACAATAATGAGCAGCTGTGGGGGACAGAATGTGATGGAATAAAAATATTCAGCCCGACAGAAATAAATCGTCTGGCATATGAAAAAATAGTAATAATGAGTATTCATTGCATTGAAATGAGAAATCAGCTGGTTCAGCTGGGGTGTTACAGGGAGAGCATTCTTCTCTATACGGAATATAACAGCATGCAGTCTGCGGGACAGCTCAGTGTGTATTATGGGAAACGGTATTATCATAAGAAAAAAAAGTGTCTTATTGTTACGAATCCATTAGGGTATCATGGCGGTGCTATTGTGGCAGCATATACGGCGCTGGCGCTTCAAAATAAGGGATATGAAGTGGTTGTTGTGGCACCGGAGGGAGATAAAAAATTTATCAAAGAATTTAGTATGAAGGGCATTATATTTGCGGTGTATCCTAATCTGCAGTTTGCAAAATGGGAGGAACTTTTTTGGATAAAGGAATTTGACAGAGTAATTGTAAATACCTATCCCATGGTGCTTTGTGCGATAGAAATAGCAAAGCATAGAGAGGTGGTGTTTTGGCTGCATGAAAATGATATTGCATATCCGGTTATGGAGTATTGGAAAGATATCGTTATGGAGAATATTTCACTGCAAAATCTGAGAATTTTTGCTGTCAGTAATGTGGCTGGGAAGAATTTCTGCAATAATGTAATGGAACATGAAATGGAACTGCTTCCATATGGAATTCCTGATGTAAATAAAAATGAAAGGAAACTGACCGGGAAGCTGACTTTTGCGATGATTGGCACAATTCATCCGGTAAAACATCAACTGTTGTTTTTAGAAGCCGTCAGGCAGTTGAATAAAAAATATCAAGATTGTGAGTATCTTATTATCGGAAATCACAGTGATGTGGCGGAATATGTGCAAAGAGTGGAAGAAGAGGCGGAAGAAATTTCAAATGTTTATGTGACAGGAGGATTGACAAGAAAAGAACTGGAAGGTATGTACAGTCGAATAGATGTATTGGTAGCGACGTCATTGCAGGAGACCATGTCTTTAGCAGCAACAGAGGCTATGATGTATGGAAAAGTCTGTATTATAAGTGATATTGCGGGAATGGCGCAATATGTCAGGCAGGGGGAAAACGGTTTCATTTTTCAGTCGGATAATGTGGATGATTTGGTGGATCATATGTCATTTTGTATTGAAAACAGAGAGCATTTGCAAATAATGGGAGAGAATGCAAGGAAAACATATTGTAAATATTTCACTATGGAGGTTTTGGAAAACAGGCTGGAACAAATCCTTCATCAGGAAAGTGTAGTGTTGTAGTACAGCAGCTTTGAATAGGAGGAGCAATTAAAATGAAATATATCATATATGGAATAAACCGTATGGCAAAAGATTTCATGTACATTTTTGAGGAACTTGATATTCTCTATCTGACAGATGATGACGTCCAGTCAGGCACATTTATTTGGGGAGGCCATCCTGTGCGGAGTATGAAGGACGCTCTGACAGATACATCCTATGACAGAATCATTATCTGTGATTTTGAAAAGACAGAGAAAGAGAATAGGCTGCTTGCCAGAGGGCTGGTTTATGGAGAAAATTATGTATATGAAGAGGATTTTTTTGACAGCCTTGATACTATGCCGCTTCCAGAGGACAGAAAGATAGCTGTCTGGGGAATTGGCAATATGTGTCGTTCTCTGATGGAAAAGAATCTTCGCTGGAAGGTGGATGCATATATTGATTCCTATAAGAAAAGGGATACTTTTCTGGGACAGCCTGTACTTCTGCCGGATGAAATAGAGGATTGGAAGCAGTATTATATCATAATCGCAGTGGCGGCTGACAGTGAAATCAGGGACAGGCTTCGTGCGCAGGGACTGAGGGAAAAGGAGGATTTTATTGGGTATAGGGATATTTTGAACATGCCGTCCATGCTTCTGCGTCAGACGATGTTCGATCGGTCCTATTATGATTTAAAGTGCAAAACAATGCTCAACCATTTGGAAATATTGACTGCCGGAGCAACTAGGAGCTGCTGCACCACTTTTGTTGCAAGGGGACTGGATAATATTTTTGACAAAAGTTTGGATGAACTTTGGCATTCAAAACTTCACAAGATATTATGTTTGTCTACAGAAAACAAAACATTTTCTTTTTGCGATAAGAGCATGTGTCCTCTTTTTGTAGCAAAAAAGCCGGAAGAAATAAAGAAGTTAGAGGAAGAACCTTACCGGAAAGAAACTCCGTTTCCCGAAACTCTGTCATTAGGATATGATTCTTCCTGCAACCTTACTTGTGTTACATGCAGGAAAGGTATGCATTACGCGAAAGGGGAGGAATTGGCAGAGGTAAACAGGATAACGGAAAAAGTAATTTCGGAGTATCTGCCCCATTGCAGGTTCCTGATAATGGCGGGAAATGGAGAGGTATTTGCAAGTCCGGCTTATCGAGAGGCGTATGAAGCCGAGAATTGTAATCCACAGTATATTCGCCTGTTGTCTAACGGTACCTTATTTACGCCCGCAAACTGGGAACGTTTTATCAAGGGGAAGAAAGCGAAGATTATGTTGACCGCTTCGGTGGATGCCGCAACAAAAGAAACATATGGGAAAATACGTCGAGGCGGTAATTTTGAGATGCTTAAGAAAAACATGGAATTTGCTTCCGGGCTGCGCAAAAGCGGCGCATTGTGCTATTTTCGCATGAATTTTGTTGTCCAAAGGGAGAATTACAAAGAAATGGTTCCGTTTGTGGAATGGGGGCAGGAGCTGGGGGTGGATGAGATTTTCTTTACCAAAATACTCAACTGGGGAACTTATACACCGGAAGAATTTGCCGAAATCAGTATGATGGAACCGGACGGCATTACTCCGAAAGCGGAATTAATAGAAGTGCTGGCCCACCCGGTGATGCAGAGCAGCATCGTAGATATGGGAACGATTCAGTTTGGCCATAAAATTGATGAAATTGATATAGTGGAAAATTATTATATGTGGGAACTGGAAAAACGCGGCGGGAAGCTGTTCTGTTGATGCTGCTGTTATCGCCGACTTGTCTCTTAGGGGGCTGTCAGATGAGTAAAAGTGATAAAAACAAGCGGATGTTTCAGCGCGGTGTTGCAGAAAAGGGAACCGGAAATAACGGGGAGGGATCAATATGAATTTAAAAATGTTACCGCTGGCCGCAGCGGCCCTCGGGGGTCTGGCCCTTGGGCTCTGTCGGATGAGAAAATATGATAAAAAGCAGGCGGACGGCCTGCAGGATCGAATCAATGTCCTTTCCGATCATTTTCAGCTGTTAAATCATTGGCTGGAGGTAAAAGGAGAAGGGAAAAGCACCGCGGATTATTTTCAAGAGATGGGCTGGCGGCATATTGCCGTTTATGGCATGGCGGAGTTGGGGCTTCGGCTGTGCGAGGACTTGGAAGGCAGTGAGATCTTTGTTGATTATGGAATCGACAGGGATATCAGCTGCTCCATGGCCAGAATCAGCGAGGTATATTCTCCGGAGGACGATCTGCCTGAAACCGACGTCATCGTAGTTACGCCGTATGCGGCGTTTGAGGAGATTAAAAAGGTTCTGGAAAAAAAGGCTGCCTGTCCGATTATTTCACTGGAAGAGGTTGTGTGGAGCGTGTGATGATTCCTACATTGAATGATGATTTATGTTGACGGTCGCTAAAATTTGCCATGTTACCCGACTCACGAGCGAAAGCATCATAAATCGATGGCAAATCTGACAGCTCGTGAGTATAAGAAGCATGCGGAGGATATATTTATGAAGCTTATTGCGTTTTACCTGCCACAGTTCCATGAGATTCCGGAGAACAACGACGCATGGGGAAAAGGATTTACCGAATGGGTGAATGTCAGAAAGGCGCGTCCGCTGTATCTGGGGCATAATCAGCCGAGAGTTCCCCTGAACAATCGGTATTATAATCTTCTCGACGACGGCGTGATGGAGTGGCAGACGTCTCTGGCAAAACGGGCGGGAATCTATGGATTCTGTTTTTATCACTATTGGTTTGGCGGGAGAATGGTGCTGGAAAAGCCTGTTGAAATGCTTCTGAAAAATAAAAGTATTGATTTCCATTATTGTTTTTCGTGGGCAAACGAGCCGTGGACAAAGACATGGCATGGCGCCGGCGGAAACAGGGAGATACTGATTCCCCAGACCTATGGGGGAGAGGAAGAATGGGAAGCTCATTATGATTATTTCCGGCATTTTTTTCGAGATGAAAGGTACATAAAGAAACAGAATCGTCCGGTAATGTTGATATACCGCCTGCGGAATATTTCTCATTTTAATGATATGCTCCGTTATTGGAACCGCAGGGCCAAGGAGGATGGTTTTGCAGGGATATTTCTCATTTCTATGGATACTTGGAGGGAGCAGGCGGCGAAAAGCCGCTGGGTGGACGGAACGGTGGATTTTGAACCGAATAAGACAAGAGCCGAGCGGATGCATGCATCGTCGATGCTTCAGCCAATAGAGGCTGCAAGCCTGTTCAGGAATCGGTTTGCTGTCCGTTCCATGGATTACAGGGAATTGAACGAGAAAATGCTTCATACGCCTCATGACAGGAATCATTTCAGAACAGTGTTTGTTGATTTTGACGATTCTCCCAGACGTGGTATAAGGGCTGTCATTACAAGAGGTTCCACGCCGGAGAAGTTCGGACAATATATGAGGGAAGCCATCCGGCGAAGCAGGGAGGAAGGCAATGAGTATCTGTTCATCAACGCTTGGAACGAATGGGGCGAAGGAAATTATCTGGAACCGGACACGAGGCATGGGTACGGATATCTGAAACAGATTAGGCGGGCGCTGAAAGAGGCGGGCCGCTGAAATGCAGGAACGGAACTTTCAATAAGAGGAACGGAACTATAAAACAGTTCCGGAATGGAAGCGCCCGGAAGGAAAATTCAGCTGTGACTTTGCAGATGAATTTTTCTTCCCTGTAGGGGCGCTGAAATGCAGGAACGGAACTTTAAATAGGAGGGCATATGGAATACATCATAGTGCAGGCGGGAGGAAAGGGCACCCGGCTGGGATACTTAACCAAGAATAAACCGAAGGCATTGGTTCCTGTGGAAAACCTGCCTATGATATTTCACCTTTTCAGGAAATATCCGGACAAAAAATTCGTGATTATTGGGGATTACCGGAAGGAAGTCCTGCGGGAGTATCTGGCCAGCTTCGGGGATGTGAAATATCAGGTGGTGGACGCATGCGGCGAGGGAACCTGCGCGGGAGTCCGTCAGGCGCTGGAGCGGATTCCGGCGGGGCATTCTTTTCTGCTTGTGTGGTCGGATCTGATACTTCCGGAGGGGCTTGCGCTGCCGGAAGAGCCTGTAAGGGATTACATAGGGATATCAGGGACGTTTCCCTGCCGCTGGAGTTATGCCGGCGGGCAGTTTGCGGAGGAACGTTCCAGCGAGCACGGCGTGGCGGGCTTTTTCCTCTTTACGGACAAGGACAAGCTTTCCAAGGTGCCTGAAAGCGGCGAGCTGGTTCGCTGGATGCGGGATGCGGGGCTTGCGTTTGAGGAAATCAGTCTGGCGGGAACCAGAGAATTCGGACTGCTGGAAGAATATGAGAAGCTTGGCACGGAGAAGTGCAGGCCTTTTAATAGAATTTCCGTGGAAGAGGATGTGCTGACCAAAGAGGCGGTGGACGATCAGGGCAGGAAGCTGGCGCGGCGGGAATGCGCATGGTATGAAAAGGCGCAAAATTTGAAGATTGGGATACTGCCCCGTATCTATGAAACCAGTCCCCTGAAGATGGAATACATCAAAGGAAAAAATATTTATGAATGTGACTTGTCCCTTGAGGAGAAAAGGGAGGTGCTGGAAAAAATCGTGGGCGCCCTTGATCAGCTGCATGGGTCTGACAGCAGGGAAGCCGATTCTTTCAGCATGAAGGAAGCCTATTATCGCAAGACCATGGAACGCCTGAGCAGAATAGAGGATTTGGTTCCTTTTGCCCGGGACAGGGTGATTCGGATTAACGGGAAAATGTGCAGAAATGTCTATTTCCACAAGCGGGAGCTGGAAAAAGCGCTGGAGAGGCTTTCCTGCGAACAGTTTCATTTTATCCATGGGGACTGTACCTTTTCCAATCTGATGCTGCGGGAGGACGGTACGCCTGTGCTGATTGACCCCAGAGGGTATTTTGGATTTACGGAGCTTTACGGGGATGTGAGGTATGACTGGGCGAAGCTGTATTATTCCATTGTGGGAAATTATGACAGGTTTAATTTGAAGCAGTTTAGGCTGGAAATTGGCGAGGAGGAGGTTTCCTTAAAGATTGCGTCCAATCATTGGGAGGAGCTGGAAGAGGATTTCTTTGCGCTGACAAAAGCGGATGCCTCCGAGATCAGACTGCTTCACGCGGTGATCTGGCTTTCCTTGACCACCTATGCATGGCAGGATTACGACTCGGTATGTGGAGCGTTTTACAATGGATTATATTATCTGGAGGATGTGTTATGATAAGTTATTTTGAAAAGCAGCTGGCAGAAATTGACCATTCCATTCATTCACTGGATACGGCGGCATTTGAAAAGCTGGTGGAGGAGACTGTGGATACGTTAAAGAAGGGGCATAAGATCATTGTTTCCGGTTTGGGGAAGAATGTGCCCATCTGCGACAAATTTGTGGGTTCCATGATTTCCATGGGGCTGGATGCTTATTTCCTTCATACCAATTCGGCGGTTCATGGGGATATGGGACTGGTGAAGGACGGAGATCTGGTGATTCTTCTCACCAAGAGCGGGGAGACGGAGGAATCGATTTATCTGGCAAGGCTTCTGAGGGAAAGAAAGATCAGCATGTGGCTTCTGTCTTTTGCCAAGGAGAGCACTCTGGCAGGGGAGATACCGAATCGTATCATATTGGAACTGCAGCATGAGGGGGATATGTGGAATATTATGCCCAATAATTCCACTACCATGAACTTAATTGTGCTGCAGGGACTGGCCATGATGACGGCTAGGAAAATGAATCTGGATATTCATCAATTTAAGAGGAATCATCCGGGCGGACATATCGGGGAAGTGCTGGAGCATGTTTAGGGAAATGGCGCGTATGCTGCACGGAGCGTTTTTATGGGCAATGCTCCGGTTTCAGTGCAGGATTGATTATAAAAAGGTGGTTCTGGTTTTGGTGAACGACAACAGGAAGCTGGATTATTATGCCTTGGCGCATCTGGGAGATTACATGGACAGAAAGTATGCCGACGGGGCGGTGGTTTTGTTTTATGACAATAAAACATGCCGTCTGGCGCGGAAAGCGCTGGCAGAATATGGAAGCGGGGGGAAAAAGGTGCGTCTGTGCCGATGCGCCAAGAAAACCATCGAGACAGTGTACGATTATTATTCCTTTCATAAATTTTTTGATAATATTGCGTTTACTTATGTGTCCCGTCCGAAGGACAATCTGCTGGGACGGGTGCTGAAGGAAACGCAGGTCAATGAAGAGGACGCGGTATGCCTTGGACTATATCATCTGAGGACGGTTCCTGCGCGCGCCTCCCATGGGAACAGTTAAGAGAGTTATCTACGAATAGTTTCGGAAAAACAAGAGGATTTGAGCATGTTCGATTATCAGCTGGCAAGGGTGGAGAAAAAGATCGCCCTGCTGTTTCGCAGGGGCGTTTTTCGGGACAGGCAGGTGTACCTATTTGGAGTAAGTGAGAATTCAAGACAGATTATACAGATTCTGCGGACATATCACATAGAACCGGTCAATGTGCTGGATAATGACAGGGCGAAGCAGGGCAGTTACTGCAGCCGTATCAAAGTGCTTCCCATCGACGGGGTAAAGAAACCGGGAAACAGGCGGAAGCTTTATATTATCTGCTCTCATTATTGGAGAGAAATGGCGGCACAGCTTGAGGATAAGGGAATCAGAAAGGAAAATATTCTGGTGCTGTACCACATAGAGACTTTGAGAGAGCATGTGAGTCAGGCGGTGTCGGGCAGGCGTATTTATCAGAAACTGCTTCGCAGGTATGGCAATGTCCCTATTTTTGTGTGCCCATATACAGGGACGGGGGATATTTATCTAATTGGCGCTTTCTGGAAGCAGTATCTGAAAAAAAATCAGATGGAGGATTATGTTTTTCTGGTTATCACCAAAGCATGTGAAAAAGCGGCAAGACTCTTTGAAATCAGGAATGTGGAGGTATTTGACAAAAAGGTGGACTGTGCCTGCCTGATCCAATATCACATGCTCTGTCCGGAAAAGGTGAAAATTACATTGTTAAACGATTCGTGGTATCAGATTCACACAAATCCCTTGGAGTGGTTTCGCGGATACAAGGGGCTGGATTTTACGGAGCTATTCCGCAGATTTGTATTTGATCTTCCGGAGACGGCGCGTCCGGAGCATCCGGCGCTTTCCAACATGGACACCGAATTGGAGCCTATCTTTTCGGAGAATCGGCTGCAGGCGGGGAATACGGTGGTTCTGTCGCCCTATTCCAATACGCTGGCGGACCTGCCGGACGGATTCTGGGCGGCGCTGGCGGGGAGGCTTTTAAAAGAAGGCTTTAAGGTCTGTACCAACAGCGGAGGCAGCGGGGAACCGGCGGTGGAAGGCACGGTGCCTGTGTTCGTTTCCTTGGAGATGGCACCGCAGTTTGTGGAAAGAGCGGGATATTTTGTGGGAGTCCGAAGCGGGTTCTGCGATATTATCAGCGGCACAAAGGCGAAGAAGGTCATATTGTACGACGCCCGGAATCGATTTTTTAACTGCAGCGCTTTTGAATATTTTAGTTTAAAGAAAATGGGACTGTGTGAGGATGCGGCGGAAATTTTGTTTGAAGAGGGAGACGGGCGGCTGCAGGACGAGGTGGTATCCAGCCTGAAAAAATGACGGGAAGACGGGGACGGCCATGAAAGACGCACATGCCGCCCTAAACGGCGGAAAAACGGAAGAAGTGTCAGGCGCGGCCTTAGATACGAATCTGGCAGAGGAGATGGAGAAATGGTTTTTTACTTAAAAATAAACAGAAATGAGTTGTATACCTTTAGAAATTTACAGCATTGGATCCGCATCATTGAGTGCATGCCTGATTCCCGTGGATACATCTTATGCGATAACAATGAGTTAAAAGAGGCTGTCCTGAATAAGGTGGAATTCCCAAAAGACGCCGTTGCGTTCATGGAAAGCTGCAAGGATTCTTCGGAAACGGAGTATATTGTGTCTAACATCACGAACGCTTTATGGCGGAATGCCGGATACGCGCATATCAGCACATTTTCTCATGCAAAGGAGAACGGGTATCCCTATTTCTGGAATATTGATGCCGACGACACATGCATCTGTCTTTCTCCGAAGAGAGCCTGCGAGATGCTTTCAAAAGTAGAAATGTATGCAAGGGAAGAAAAGGTGAATATATTTTCACTTGACATGTGGCCCACAAGGACAAAGGGATATCACTGGTCGTTCGGAGTTTCTTTTGTTGACAATACCGTCGATTGGTTTGGCATTATGAAAGAGCATTGTCAGGACGCCGCGTTCAAGGCGGGGCAGATAGAGAATGTGGACGGGTATTTTACCTGCCTGAAAAATCGGACCGCGCTTAATATTGAGACTTTCTATGCGGAAAATCTGAAATTTGTACATTATTCGGATGATTTTCTGAAACGGCCTGACGCGTCGGGATTTTTCCATTGGAGGGACGGGAAATTAATTCTGCCCATCTTGAAGTACTGTTTTGGGATTGACTCCATAGGGACGCTTGGAATTGCGGATGGCGTGATTGGAATCGATATGGGAATTACGGACAAGGAGACGACGGATTTTTTGCTTGATTATGCTATTTCGGAAGAAACAGAGCGGCTCAAAATACGAATGGGCGTGGAACAGGGCGCGGGAGACAGGGGGAGATAGAGGTTAAGATGAAGGTATCTGTCATCGTTCCGATTTATAATACGGAAAAATACTTGGATCAATGCATTGAGTCCATTGTGAGTCAGGAATACGCCGATCTGGAGATTCTTCTGATCAATGATGGTTCCACGGACAGGTCAGGGAATATCTGCAGGAAATGGGAGGCTCTGGACGCGAGAGTCCGATATGTGGAAAAGGAGAATGAGGGGCAGGGCATTGCAAGAAATCTTGGGATCCGGCTGGCGGCAGGAGAGTATATTATTTTTGTGGATTCGGATGATTACATAGAGAGAGAGCTTGTGGGCAGGGTGCTGAACCGTATCACGGAGGAGAAAGCGGATATCTGTGTTTATGCCAGTAACGGCATAGGGGATAAGGTTTCAAAAGGAATGCTGGAATATAAACTTGTAGAAGGGAGCTGTGTAAAGGAGAACAAGGAGCTGCTGGGGCGGCAGACGCCTATATTATGGGATAAAATGTTTTCTACGGCATTTCTTAGAAATGCGGATATTGCAATGAGCAATCGCATATGTGAAGATTTGGTTTATAATGCACGCTTGTGTATACAAGCTGGAAAAATATGTTTTCTGGATTCCCCCCTTTATAATTACCGCTATCTGAGGGAGGGAAATTTCTCCACAAATTATCAGCGTTATTTCGAGGTGGAGGAAAGCATACGGGAGTTGAATGAAATTTTTCAAAGAGAGGGAAATTTTGAGGAATACTGGCTGCAGCTGTATGAGATTTCTTTCACTATGTTTAAGGACATTCTGTTTCGGATTCGGGTGAAAAAAGAATATCATGCGCCCGCGGAAATAAAGAGCAGATATCCCAACTTTTTTCGGTCTTACAAAAGTTTTCTGAGCAGATGGTTTTGCAGATATCTTACCATGGAGTTTCAGGAGAAGAATTTTCTGCTGGCGGGGAGCTACAGCCTGCGGGTGATTGTTCATTCCATGCTGCTCGACGAGGAATTCTTACGGGCCGATTATGCCGCGGGCAGTCTTGTGAGCATGATGTCGGATTCCTATGAAGAGGCGGCTTTTGGCGAGGCTATAGATTCTAAAGTGTCAGCCTTTTTAGAGGGAATTTCCTCGGGCGGCGTAAAATTTAAAAACGCCTACCGGAAAAGGTGCGTGGAGCAGGATGTGAAAAAGCATTTCCGTCGAGATGCCAAATTGGAAGAAATGGATTATGCGGCGGTGGATCTGCTGGAAGAGATTTCCGATTTGATTAAGCTCAGGGAAGGCTGTTATATTACGGATTCTGCATTTCTGCAGGAGGCTGGGGCGGACGCTTTAGATGGCTGTGAGAGAATTCCGTTTTTGTCTTTGGAGAGAAGGAGGCTGTTTCAAAAATACGCGCCTCTTTTTGCGGAGAAGGTCAGGAAGGCGAAGATACCTGTTATTGTGGTAGAGAACTATCTGTGTGAAAAGCACAGCGGATATTACGACCGGTTTACGGAGTATGACGCCATAGAGTGGATTCGGGAGGCAAACAGGGAATTGGAGTGGTGCTACGGGTACCTGCGGCAGTGTCTGCCGGAAGCCTTGTGGGCGGACGCTTCGGAATTTCGGGAATTAATGTTTACGCATGATGATTTTCCTTTCGGCATGGAATCGGTTTATTATAACAGCAGCTATTATCAGAGAATGGCGGTCCGGGTGAATCAGGCGGTTCGGGAGGGGCAGGAGGCCGTTATGCTGAAGACGCTGGAATCGGATATTGAGAAATATGACAGAATTTTCCTGATACGGGAGGACGAGCCCTTAAAAGAAAAGTTGCTGGAGGCTTTTTTGGCGTCCCAAGCGGCGAGGAAGACAAAGTGGAAGGTATTGGTGCTTGCCGATGGGGAAAATAAGTATGCCATGGGCGGAGGAGTGGAATACCGGCAGATTACGAAAGAGTATGCAAGGAGGCTTCTTTCCCTGTATCATATGTATGAGTTTTCGGATCGGTTTCGATTGATTTCTACGGTGGAGGCCTGTGGGAATTTATTTCATTTCGCGGAGGCGGGGCTTTTGGACGCGGAAGAGGTTTGGGAAGCGTTGTTATGTTAGGGAGCCGTTAATAAATAACTCTGGGTTTGGCGCAGGATGGGCCTGCAAAGGAAAGGCGGGGAGGAGTCGGCGGGTATCAGGGCCGACAGCGCCGTGTGATGTCAGCATACGTTCAGGCGGACAGGAGCGAAGCACAGGTTCGTGCAGGATCCGGGGATGCAGGCAGGCCGAATGAGAGGATTTACGGGCGGGTTCTAAGACGGAGCGGACGATGGAAAAACGGTTATACGAAGAAATGTTGGAAAATCTGGATCGGCTGGTTCGCAGTCATGCCATTCAGGGAAGGCGGATTTATTTATTCGGGCATTGCAGCGCGGCGGAGGAATTGGCGGACGTGCTGCTTGACAGGGGATTTGACGTTGCTGCATTCTTGGATAATAACGCGGCGAAGCAGGGAAATTTGTACAGAGGAATTGAAATTCGGTCTCCTGAGGAGATATTGGCGGAGCCGTCGGAGAAAACCTGCGTCTGTATTGCGGCAAGGGCCTATTCCGCCATGCAGACGCAGCTGCGGCGCATGGGATATGGCGGGCAGATACATAAGCTCGTAAATTACAACAGCTATGCGGAGTATTCTGTTTCTCCGGATACCATTGTACGTATGCGCCGAAGGGTGGAGACGGGAATGGGACTGCTGCGTCGGCTGGAACGGAAGTATCCGGGCCAGTTTAAGATTCTGTGTCCTTTTTCCGCCTTGGGTGATATTTATATTATGATGTCCTATCTGCCGTGTTTTTTGAAAAAGAGAGGCGTTGAAAACTGTGTCGTTGGTGTGATCGGAAAGGCCTGCGGGGAAGTGGCCGGGCTGTTTGGGCTGTATAAAGTGGAAATATTTACCCAGAAGGATATGGACGAGACGATTCAGGCGGCTTTGTTTACCGAGGATAAAAACGTGTTCATCCCCCATCAGGACAGGCCTTATGTGGTAAATCTTTTTCGGGCGCTGTATGTAAAGCGGATTCCTTTGGAGCAGCTTTACTGCTGCGGCGTGTTTGGGCTGCCTGTGTCGGCCGAAGCCGTCAGGCCCGCAGGCTTTCGGCAGTACGGGGATATTGAGAAGATTGAACCGGGACGGTCTGTGATTATCGCCCCTTATGCGAAATCAGTGACCGCACTGCCTGCGGATATCTGGGCCAAAGTTGTTGACAGCTTTCATAGCAGGAATTATCGGTGTTATACGAATGTGTCGGGGAGTGAGAAGCCGCTGCCCGGTACGCTGCCCATCAGTCCGGCCATATCGGAAATGCAGTCCGTTGTGGAGAGGGCGGGGACTTTTATCGGCATCAGGAGCGGTCTCTGCGATGTGCTGAGAGAAGCCTCCTGTAGGAAGATTGCTCTTTATCCGGATTATAATTACTGTGATACCGAATGGAAAGCCATTGATATGTATCGGCTTGAGGGATGGGAGAACATTGTTGTTTCAACTGAGGCGCTTGACAACAAAATCTGACGCAGAGCGGCAAAATTTTGATTCCCGCAAGCGATGAGCAAAGTCAGCATAGCTGACTTTGTGCCGTGCCTGCAGCGGGGGACGGGTTTTTATAAGCAGGGAGAAACAGGAGGTTTTGGCATGGAAGATTTGACTTTATCCACACTGCCGAAGACATGGATATTTGATTTGGACGGGACGCTGGTGGAGCATAACGGCTATAAGACAAAGGGGGAGGATATTCTGCTGAAGGGAGCGAAAGAGTATCTGGACGGGCTTCCTCCGGAGGATAAGATTGTAATTCTGACTTCCCGTCTGGAGCAGTACCGGGAACGGACCATTGATTTCTTGAAAAAGAACTCGATTCGCTATGATGAAATTTTGTTTGAAATGCCCATGGGAGAGCGGATTGTGATAAATGACAGGAAGCCGTCGGGGCTGGATATGGCGGCAGCCATAAACGTGGAGAGGGACTGCTTTGAGTTGCCGCAGGTTATCAGGGAAAAGTAGGGATGGAACCGTGAAGAACGGCATGCATTGTGCGGCAGATGACAGGAAAGATCCTACAATACCGACAATATCAAAATCTCCACGCTCATAACGTCGTTCATCCGCCCGGTTTTGACCGCTTCTTCCGCTTCCACACATTTTTCCACCGCCCTGCGCAGGGAGGCGGTTTTGAATTTGGAGGCTTGGCTTACATATTTGCCTGCAATGAAGGGCGCGACACCGATTTTAGAGCCGATGGTGCGGTTGTCATAGCCTTTTGATTTCAATTCTTTTGTCTGCAGCAGCATATTGCACTGTCTCGCTATCAGGAATAGAATGCGCATGGGAGGCTCTTTCAAGGCGAGAAGATCATAATACAGATTCAGTGCCTGTTGCTGCTGTTTGGCGGCAATGGCGTTGATCATATCGAAAATATGGCTGGTGACGCGGGTTGTACAGACGGCCTCCACATCCTCCGAGGTGACAACTTCCCGATCCATGCAGTAGCATATCAGTTTTTCCAGTTCCATCTGAATGTTGTCCATGTCGGTGCCTGTCTTTGACAGGAGCAGCAGGGCGGTATTTTCCGTAATTTTTTTCCCTTCTTTTGCCAGAGCGGCCCCAACCCAGCGTTTTAACGTATTTTCGTCCTGAATGGCGAATTCCGCGGCATAGCCTTTGGACTGTACGGTTTTGTACAGCTTGCTGCGTTTGTCTACCTCGCTTTCCGTAAAGATAAAAAAAGAAGTGTCGTTCAAGGCGGAGAGGTACTCCGCCATTTTTTCGCCGCCGGATTTAAAGAGACCGCTGTTGGTGATGAAAATGACGCGGCGGTCCGCTAAAAAGGGCAGAGTTTCGGCCAGATCGATAATTTCGCCAACGGGGACGTCTTTGCCCTCATAGAAGTGGGTATTCATGGTATCGCCCTCGTCGCAGAGGGCTTTTTGAAGTTTTTCACGATACTGCCTGCGCAGATATCGTTCTTCTCCATAGAGAAGGTATATTTGTTTGAAAGTTTTCTGGTTTATGTCGTTGTTTATCTGCTTCATAATGTTTCCTTAAGGTTATGGCTGTTTTTTTATGAGGACTTATATTTTTTCCTGTAAAAAGAATATCATATAAAATGAATCCATACAACTGGAATTTTTATAACGCCGGCGTCAATTTTTTATCGCTCAAATTATGATATGAACGGGATGAGGCACAGCGAAACAGCAGCATAAGTTATTTGGCGGCGTGACTGCTGTGTGTCGGAGGGATACGGATGCAGAGAATCTTAAGTTTTCTTTTGTTGACTATTTTAGGGGAAAGGGGTATGATTAGCGAATAAAAACAGAGCTTATGGATGTTTTCGTCGGCACAGATAAAATAGGTAAAGAATGGTTATGGTTTATAATGCGAAGGAGGAGAGTGGAAATGTTCCGAAAAAAACAGGTCAGACAGGCAGAGTATGATAAGGATAATTGGAAGCCGGTTTTGAAATGCAGTATCTGCAATGGCGAGCAGGTGGCCGGATTTAAGAATATACATACGGGAGAATTTAAGGAGGAGTGCTTGATACGGAGTCTTAAAGAGCTGGAGGCTTTCAGGCAGAAGTACGGGATTGAGGAGATAGCAAAAGAATATTGAGTGAAATAGGAAGGCTGTGGAGCTGGGAGGTGTATGCGGATGGGAAAATTTCTGTATGGAATTGTGAGGCTGACTGCCAAAATACATAATCGTCTGTTGATGTTGAATGATGCATATGAATACAATTTTTCGGATAAGGAGCTGCATTTTCTAATCATAGGAGCGCTGGGAATGGCTATGATATTTGTGGTGCATCCCATATTCAAATGGCTGGCGAGAAATAATCATATTATGGTGATCAGCTGGATTTATGTATTTACATTGATAATTGTGATAACCTTTGCGATTGAAATAGGTCAGAGGGTGACGAATACCGGAAACATGGAATTTGCGGATATTGTGTTCGGGGTTATGGGCTTTATCTGCATGTTTGTCGTGTTTTCCGTTATCAGGGGAATTTATCACTTGATATTGAAGCTTGTCTCAAGAGTCAGGGAGAGCAGGGCTTGAGCTTTTTTGTACATAAAATAGGGTGAATTTGCGAGGGCTTTCCTTTGGGCAGATGAAGGAAAGCCTTTTTGCGTAAATGCTTGACAAATATATCGGAAGATGATATATTTGAATTAAGATATATCGAGAACCGATATATTTGAGGATGATATATTACATAGGATTGAGGGATTGAGGGATTGAGGGATTGAGGGATTGAGGGATTGAGGGATTGA
>CAOKFN010000005.1 GCA_948467735.1 uncultured bacterium | reverse complement strand
AAACTCCTCCAGCGTCCTCAGCTCCTCCTCCGCCTGTTCCTGTACCTGATGCTGCACCTGCGCCCTGTCCCTCACTTGGGATGGAAGCAGCCCCATGCCGATAACCGCCGCCGCTGACAAAAGCAATGCCAGCACATGCCGTTTCTCTGGCAGGACCGATATCTTAATCTGCTCCCGAATCCGTTCGTAATGAAAAAGGGCGTCCCGCCGCTGCATCCGCACAAATTCGGACTCCATGGAATGCTCCTCTTCCATGGAATGCTCTTCCTCCATAGACTGCACCCCTTCCGTGGAATTCGCCCCTTCTATGGAATGCACTCCTCCTGTGAAATTCGCCCCTTCCACAGAACGCACTCCTCCCGCGGAGTCCGCCCCTTTTCCGGAAGTCCCCCTTCCGCCCGCGGCAGAGGCTCCTTCTCTTTCAATCTGCTCATACGCCGTCACCATACGCTCTTTCAGCCCAAACGAATCCAGCCGCCCCGCCGCCTGCCTCATATCCGCACGCTTATAAATCCCATAGCCGATTCCCGCCAGCAGTCCCCCCGCAAAGCACAGCCCCGCCGCCAGATGTACATAATAAAACTGCCAATACAAGGACGCCAGCTCGCAGAACATCCCAAGGATTCCGCCCGCCGCCGCAGACACAATCCCAGAATCAATTATCTTCCCAAGGTTTATCTTGACTCTGCACTTTTTGATTTCTTCCAGAAGAACCTTTTTCTCATCCATAAGCAGCCTTTTTCAATCCTCATAATGCCCCTTGCAGGACACAATCTCCATCACATCTCCCCTAATCCGGTAAATGTAATCCTCCCATGCCTCGTCAAACCAGACCTTTTTCATTCGTCCGCCTCAATAATATCATGTTCCACACCTTTTCCGGCATTGAGAGCTTCCACGCCTCTTCGCAGATGCGCCATCATAAATCTCCTTTCGCGCTTCCGGCCATGCCGACATTTCCTGTATTGATTATATACTGTCTTTCTTCCCTTTAACCTTTTTCCCCTTATGTCCGCCGAGGAGATTGATATGTCTGGCCGCGAGCCAGAGAAAGAGAAGAGAAACCGCCGCGAACAGGATCGTGGAAAAAATCATCCACCCATACCCCTTAGCCGCTTGGTAAGCCAGACTCATGCCATGCCCCGTATTCGTCAAATCCAGAAACGACTTTACCATAGACTCTCCCGCCATAATCTGCGCGAAAAACTCAGCCACATATACGATGGGATTCAGCATCAAAAAAAGGAATAAATTCTCTCCGAAGCCGTTATAAGTCTGCCCGCCCATATATCTGCTCTCCTCCACAATCACATAGATCAGATAAGGCATCAGGGTGGCCAGACAGAAAATCAGATAAAATCCATAGGTCATAATCACCGCGCTGATGCTTTTTTTACAGAGAGAAGAACACAATATTCCGATACTCGCCGAAAACACCGACACCAGAATCGCAATTCCAAGGAACCAGAACAGATAACTCCATGACATTCCCCCGATGATAAACGAAAGGGCCATGATCGGCATACTGGCAGTCACAAAAAACATACTCTGCACAATCGCCGTTGTGACTTTCCCCAAAACCACCGAAAACGGCGTCATGCCAGTGGTCATCATAATGTCAAAGGTCTGGCGTTCCTTCTCCCCCGATATGGAGGAAGCCGTCCTGACCGGCACCACCACGGCCAGAATCACAATCTGCGTCACCGCAAGCACCGGGTAAAGCCACACCATGGAACTATAGATATTGTTGGTGGAATACCGGCTCTCCTGCTGAATAATCATCATGGCAAAGAAAAAGACAAGCGCCAGTATCAGTTCATAGGCAAACACGCCCCAGCAGATTTTCATGCTGCGCGCCTGCACTCTCACATCCTTTTTAACAATCGGATTCAGCCGCATTTTCTTTTCCTCCCTTTTGCCCTTCCTCATTGTCGGTAACACGCATAAACAAAGTTTCCAAACTGCCCTCCTGCTTATGAAATCCCGTCACCACCACATCGTTTTCTATCATCACGCCAATCATCTTCGCAATTTCTGACTTGGTCATGGTGTGGGACAGTCTAATCTCATGCTCTCCCGCGGAATCCACCTTCACCTTCGCATGCTCCTTTGCAATGCGAAGCGCCGTCTCCCGCCCTCCGTCCAGCGTAATCACCAGCTGATTGCTTCCGAATACCCCCTCCATGACGTCCTCGATGCGCCCGGCCGTCACAAGATTTCCATGATCCATAATTCCGATGCTGCTGCACATCTCGGATAATTCGGAGAGAATATGGGAGCTGATGACAATGGTTTTCCCCATACTTTTCAAATTCAGCAGAAGCTCCTTCATCTCCACCCTCGCCCTTGGATCCAGCCCCGAGTTCGGCTCATCCAGCACCAAAAGCGCCGGATTGTGAATCAACGCCCTTGCCACGCAGAGACGCTGCTTCATCCCTCGGGAAAGAGTATCCACAAAGACCTCCTTCTTGTCGGAAAGATTCACCAGCTCCAGAAGATCATCCGCTATCCGGGCGATTTCCTTGGAATTCATGCGGTACATGGAACCGTAGAAGTCCATATATTCCTTCACCTTCAGATTGTCATACACCCCGAAAAAATCCGGCACATAGCCGATCTGTTTCTTAACCTCCTTCTGATTCGCCAGCGCGTCCACGCCGCCGAGCACAATGTTACCGGCGCTGGGCAGCATCAGCCCGCATACCATACGGATGGTGGTGGTCTTTCCTGCGCCGTTGGGCCCCACAAACCCGAACAAATCTCCCTTGGGGACATGAAGGGTCAAATTGTTGACAGCCTGAAATCTGCCATAGCTCTTATACAGATGATTAATTTGCAGCATTATCTTCCACCTCCAATTCCGCATAGGAATAAAGACATCCGTAGGAGGTCTCGTTATACCGGCCCGCAGCCGCCTTCTCATAATCTTTGACAACGCCCGCAATCACGGCCCGCTGAGCGCCGCTTTGGGAACCCTCCGCAGCGGCCCCAAGCCCCACGAGAAGCGCCGCCATATCCTCCTCCTGATATGAATTGGATCCTCGTCCGTAAATGCCCAGCATATGACGCAGGAGCTGGTTATAATAAGAGTAGGAATTCTGATACACGCATCTCCCATCCTTGACCGCCTGCTGCAAATCTATGGTTTCCCCGCCTTTCACATCCGACACCACCATAATACAGGCATACGGCTCGTCCAGCCAAACCGCCATATAATCCAAATCACAATCCGTATCATTGACAACCGTTCCGCCAATCTCCCCGCTGGCAGCAGACACCGTTATATCCCTCCCTAGGAGATTCCCCCTGCTTTGGGCCGTTCCCCCCGCATAGAGGAAGCCGTTGTCAAAGTTCATCTGCGGCTTGATTCCAACCGACAGCCCATCGCTTCCGCTGCTCACGGCATAATAATAATCATTCGCATTGCCGCCATAGCTCCTATAATACCCGTCCAATCCCGGCCCCGCCGTCTCATACCTGTCATCCAAAAGGATATTCCACTCCTTTATGCCGGACCGATAGGCCAGAAAATAAGTATCGATATGGCTGCTGTCCGCTCTCTGGGCCGTAACGGAGTATACCCTGATTCCGTTTACCTTAGCGCCCTGTCCGAACAGAAATACCCCTCCGATAAACACAAGCCCCAACGCGGGCACACAGACCCAGTACCATTCGCTCTTCCTGCACCTGCGCAGAATCAGGTACAAAATCGGTCCGATCAGCACCACGTAAACCCCAATCAACACCTCAAGCCATGTGAAATCCACATTTGCGCTTGTATTGTCAATAAAGGCAAGCGCCCTTTTTCCCATGCCTTCCATCTCCATATCCGCGCCATAATTATAATAACTCTCGGAGCGGTACATCACATTTTCATAAATGCTTTGAATCACATAGTCGTCCAGCTTCCGCAGCTCCTCCTCCCCCAGCGAGAACAAGAGAACCGACACCGCGCCGTCCTCCACGGCTCCGGTAAAAGCCGGATGTTCCACATCCTCCTCAAAATTCCAGCTCATTTTGTTATAATCCAAATCGGCAATCGCCATCCGGGCAAAGTCTACCCCTGCGTTCGTGTATTGATAATAATATTCATATCGGTTCGCTTTATCCGTCGCCGTATTCTGTTCCCCCGGCTCGCTGACGCGCAGAACCTCGGCGCCGATAAAATCCTCCTCAAATCCGGAAAGAGTCTGTTCCGCATACGCTCCGGTGCCGATAATCAGCCATCCGCCCTTTTTCACCCAGTCCTGAATCGCCAGAATATTCTCCTCTCCCAGCGAGGACACATTGAATTGGTCAATGACAAGAAAATACAGTCCTCCCAGAGAGCTTTCCAGATTCTCCTGAGTCAATTCCACCAGCTTCAACGGATAAGGCGTTCCCTGAATGGCAAAATCCTTTCCCCCGGCGTCCAAAAAGGTAAGTCCGGAATAATTATCGGACAAAATTCCCATCTGAATCCCCGACGCCGTACTGCCAAACACATTTTTCAGCGAAATCGTTTGAAGCAGATTTCCCTTCTCATCCAGAAAATTCAACGCACACACGCCCCGAACGGTATCCGCCGCCCGATTGGTCACATTGATCGTAAACTGTTTCTTTCCCTGAGCCGGAAGGGTAATCTCCGTATTGTAGGCGCAGTTGGCAAAAGTGCTGCTGGCAAAGACCGCCTGTACCGTTCCGGAAAAATCTTCTCCCCGGTTCTCCACCGTCACCTGCATGACATAATAATTACCCTCCTGCTTCAACATGGCCACATTTCCTGAAAAAGTATCCGCCGAAGGTTCTACGGCCGCGGACGCCGTGAGCTTCCCGCCGAAGGCCATCCACCCCAATATCCATAACAGCATGACGGCAGACGCCGCAATTCGTTTTCGCATCTTTCTCTCCTTTTCGTTTCATCATATGCCATGCTTAACCCTGCATCATGGTATCTTCCATCATAACATGCCGTTATAACAAAATCCCGCCTTTTCTATAAAAAAATACTTAAGATTTTATGTACTAAAAATGCACCACCACATACCCTCCCCATTCAGTCACGGATCCTTCCTCCGGCCATCGGCCCATTCCCTCCGCAAAGGCATCCGCTCTCTCAAGCAATTCCTTATCCTCCGGCACTTGCAGCTCATACCCGTGCATCCGAAGGAAATTCCCCAGTTCCCGCCCTGGACTGTCGAACGCATAAAGCCCCCATTCAATCACGGAATACTGTGCTTCTCCCGCAAAAGAATACCCGTAAGGAGTATAATATTTTTCTTTCAGACAAGGATCCAGCCAGTCCGTAAGCAGAGCTATCCTCCGAAACTCTTCTGAAGAAAATCCTGCGTAATACTCTTTAATCAGAGCATAGGGAGCCTTGTACTCCCCCGTAAAAATCACTTTCGCATCCCTGCCGTATTCCCCGATGACCTCCTCCGCTACGGAGGTTAAAACCTCCTTATCATATTCATATTTCATATAATCCGTATAAAAATTGCGATTCGACTCATATGCCTGATTCCAGACCAAGCACGCGGACAGCAGCCCAAAGACGAAAGCTCCATATTGTTTCAACACCTTTTTCAGAAATAAATATAAAAGCAGCATGGCGGAAGCCGCAAAAAACGGCATATACTGACAAGACCGGTACAACGGTACGGATAAAGACGCGAATATAAGCGTCATGGGCAGAAACGCCATCCCAAGCGCTAACAGCATATACCACCCTGTTTTCCTCTTGAACATAAAAATCACGGAAGCCGCCCCGAATCCCCCCAGCGCCGTCACATATACGGCAATGGGAAAATAAATCGCTCCATTGACAAAATATACCAGCCAATATCTTTTCAGAAGCATAATAATACAAGCAAGCCAGTT
The DNA here is from genome assembly GCA_948467735.1 of uncultured bacterium. Taxonomy (GTDB): domain Bacteria; phylum Bacillota; class Clostridia; order Lachnospirales; family Lachnospiraceae; genus Acetatifactor. The sequence goes on along the minus strand of CAOKFN010000005.1, from coordinate 127,481 downwards.
TTCGCCCTCAAAAATGCTCAGACCCTCGGCTGCGTCTCTGAACCCTGCAATTTCCCCCATGTCCTGCAGCGAAAAAACCATAATCATTAACTCGCGTACCATAACCCGCAGAATCATGCAGCCCAGCACAGGCACGACGCTGAGAAGAAGCCTGTGCATCACGCGCCAATTCATCTCTTCCTTCTCTGCCAGCCCCTGAAAAAACAGAATTACCAGCACTCCCACCAAATACAAAATTAAAAAAGATTCGTAACAGCCCACCGCCGCACACAGGAATAAGGTACTTTCCGAAAGATATTTCAGGCGGGTTTTTCCTGTTTTCCCCCACCCGCTCGTCAGCGCCAGAAGCGACAAGGCCAAAAGAATATAGCCCATATCCACGCCGTCATGATAATAATATACCCACACTTCACTGATAAAAGGACAGGAGATAAATACACATGCAAAAACCGTATATCCCGCCGTTCCCACCCGCTCGCCAAAAATACGCCGAAGCAGCACACAGAACAAAAGCACTCCCACCATCAAGAGAAGGCATCCCATAAGCTCCGTGATAAAGGGGGTAAATTCACCGATACGAAACAGTTTATTCACCAAGTATACGGTCCAGCGGCCCATATATGGTTCCAAGCCCTCATCCAGATACACTCCCGCCATAGTATCGTCCACGCCGATGCCCTCATGGGTAATCGCGAATCCATAGCTGCCCGCCGCCGTCATCGCCGCGAATATGACAAACGGCTTCTGCCGCAAAAAATAAAGCATCTCTTCCCACAGTTTTCTCATACGCATCCCTCTCATGTCCCATCATAGGCGTATTATCTTTTCATACCCGTAATAAGAAACTCTATGAATAGTTTAAAAGATACTGCTTGGGAAAGCAACCCCCATATGAAAATAAATTTAGGAGGATTCAGAATTTACTACATAGAATGACACAAAATGGTCCGCCGCATCTGCCTATATCGAAAATAGGCAAGTAAGGCAGACCATTAACATAATGTGTGTCCAGAATTAAAAATAGTAATTTCCAGACAGCGGATCCTTCTGTATTTTTAATTACTAAGATAAGCAAGGGGCAATATACAGCCGCTTTTTAATGCAAAGCGAAATATGCAAGCAAAAGCTCATCATCAAGAACTTTATATTCCGCGTATTCATATTCATATTTAGAATTAGAATCATGATATAGTATGTTAAATTGTTCATCGGTATAGTATTCTTTTTTTAACTCCTGCATAAAACCTTCAACATAATATGCCCGGCAATGTCCATGTTCGTCATAATCGCTGTCCTCATAAGTATATTGACTACGCAATGCTTCATCGTCTGTAGAGCTTCCGTTATATACACTCTGTGAAAGCAAGTTGCCTTTTTCGCTATACACCATTATACTTGTAGTCTTTAATGCGCCATTGTCGTAGTTCAACGCTTTAATGCGATTAAAATTCTCGTCGAAATATTCTATTTTGTAAGTTTTTCTATTGGAAGAATCATGAGTTTGGGTTATATACTTTGCCTCTCCTGTGTCCGAATATTGTATAGAAAACAATATATTATTTGTTTTGCTTTCACTCACAGATATCATTTCCATTTTTCCGTCTGTGCCCAACTGGTATTCCCATCTTTGGGAACCATCGTCTACAGTTACTCCGTTCTCATCCTCCGTTGTTTTTGCGGTTGTCGTATAACTGATAAAGTTACCATTCTCGTCATATTGAGCTATATTAACGTAATTACCATATTCATTTCTCTCATATTCCAGATGCTGGACAAAATTGCCATTATTATACCACCATCGTGCAGAAGGCAGCTCGACTACCGTATATTGACGGCCATCATCAATATTGTCGTCTGAAGCTGGTTCGTCCGCTATATTATTTTCGTCTGTCATATCCGGCTCCTTCTCGACAGTTATACCGCTTTTCTCAGATGTTTTAGGTTTGTCAGCATCAGCACAAGCCGAGAATATCAGAACAACGGCTGCCATCAGCATGGAATGTTTTAGTACAATGGCTGGTATACCCATCCCGCAGGCAGGTCCCTCCGCTGCCAGACGCTTAAGCGCCCATTGCATCCTCTTTCCCGATTTCTTTTCTTTTTTCACTCTTTTTGCCTCCTTAGATTTTTTATAAGCATCAAAAAAGGAGCTGCAAAGCATCACAGCTAATCGCAGCTCCTTCTCTAAAGCTCCGACTCCTCACCCAAAGCTCCCTCCATGGCAGATTGCTCCGCCACTTTGGGAAACTTGTGTGAGAAATCAAGAACAGGGTGCAAAGTATGCGGCCACACTCTCACCCTGTCAAATATATCTAAGGCTCCAGACATAATCTGCACAAAACAGCACAAAGAGATTGCAAAATTTATTTATCTGCATTATAATATCTCTTGTGTGTATCGCAGACTATGTTCTGTATCGTGTGGTAGAGACATTACCATCCTTGCCACGGGGAGCGGCAACTCTCCGTGGTGGTACACCGCCATGTCCTTGAATTCTCAGCTTTCATATTACCACATGCGCGGGCTTTCTGCAAGTAAAAATTTTCCGCACAAAAATAAGGCTTCTGTAACATCTGTAATCTTTTCTGTGACTTCTGTAACCACATTGCTTTTTCTATCGCTTGTCAGCATTGTTCCCGCAGGTCACATAGGCACGATTATCCTAAAGACATCGCCTTCCTCAGAATTTGGTTCTGCATTGGAATAGATTTTCGTGTATTTATACAAATTCCGAACACTGGAACCAAGTGAATCCCGGCACACAGGACTGAATGGTTTTCACTGTCCTTCCCATAGTTTCCCGCTTAAAGCTGCGTCGGCTGCAGTACCGCCCGAAGAATCTCCGCGCAGGCGTCGGTTCCCAGCCTGCCGCTGTCGAGAACCAGATCATAATTCCTGAAATCATCCCACTTTTTCACGGTATTTGCGTAATAATAGTTGGAGCGTTTTTTATCAAATTTTCTCCTGACCATATCCGTCTGCGCTTCAGGGATTCCGTATTCCTCCATGATGCGCCGCCTTTTCGCCTCCTCGTCGCTGCAGCGCACAAACACCTTCACCACGCCCTCCGCCTCCTTCAGCGCCTCGCAGGCGCAGTGGCCCAAGAATACTGCCGGGCCCTTCGCGGCGAGCCGCCTGATCACCGCCTGCTCCGCCACATAAATGTATCCGCCTCCCGTCAGCATATCCCCGCTGCCCGATACCGCCTGCGTCAGCATATAGACGGAATATAGGAAACTGTTGGTGGCCGTTTCCTCATATCGCTCGATTTTCTCAACCGAAATCTGATGCTCCCTAGACACTTCCTCAAGGATTTCCCTTCCATAACAGGGAATCCCTGTCCGCTGGGACAGCAGGCGGGCGATCTGGGTCCCGCCGCTGCCATATTCTCTTTCTATTGTAATGTATCTGCACTTCATGCTTCCGCGCTCCTTTCCTGCCGACCTTCTATGACGCTTCCGGCGCCTGTTCAAACTGACTGTTATAAAGCTCCGCGTAAAAACCGTTCCGGCGAAGCAGTTCCTCATGGCTGCCGCTCTCAATAATATCCCCGTCCTTCATCACAAGAATCAAATCTGCGTCTTTAATCGTGGACAGCCTGTGGGCAATCACAAAGGAGGTTCGATTCTCCATCAACTGATCCATGGCCCTCTGAATCTGCTGTTCGGTACGGGTATCCACCGACGAGGTCGCTTCGTCTAAAATCAGCATCGGCTTATCCGCAATCATAGCCCGGGCGATGGTGAGCTGCTGCTTCTGTCCCTGCGACAGATTCACCTGATCGTTTAAAACCGTGTCATATCCGTGGGGCAGCGTCCGGATAAAATGATGCAGCCCCACCGCTTTGCAGGCTTCTTTGATCTTTTCATCCATGAGGGCTTTATCGGAGGACTCCTGTTCCATATTGTAGACTAGGTTTTCCCGCACCGTCCCCTCAAAAAGCCACGTATCCTGCAGCACCATGCAGAACTGCCCATGCACGGCCTCGCGGGTCATCTGGCTCGTCGGAATTCCGTCGATCAGGATTCTGCCCCCCTGAATTTCATGAAAGCGCATCAACAGATTGACCATTGTGGTTTTCCCCGCGCCGGTGGGGCCTACGATGGCAATTTTCTGTCCGGCATGAGCCTTGGCGGAAAAGTCATGAATGACAATATTGTCGGAATCTTCATACCCAAATCTCACATGCTCGAATTCCACATCGCCCTTGACATGCTCGGGCGCGCCCATCTTGCCGCTTTCCTCCTCCATCTCCTCCGCTTCCAGAAATTCAAAGACACGCTCGCCCGCCGCTCCGGCGGACTGCAGGGACTGCACCGCCTGCGCAATCTGGGACAGGGGCTGGGTGAAATAACGGACATACATCATAAACGCCACAATCACCCCAAAACTCACCCGGCCCTTCAACGCCATGGCGCCGCCCGCCACGCATACGGCCACATAGCCAAGATTGCCGATGAAGCCCATAATCGGCATCATCAATCCCGACAGACATTGGGCCTTGAAACCGCTTTCGCATAGATTGCCGTTCATCTCGTCAAAGGTCTTCTGGGCCTGCGCCTCCCCGTTATACGCCTTCACCACCGTATGTCCCCCATAGATTTCCTCGATATGCCCGTTGATTTCCCCAAGGTGCTTCTGCTGGCGGGTAAAATATTTCTGGCTCCTGCCCATAATGACGAACATCACCACAAAGCCGAGAAGGCTCGCGCAGACTGCGGTGAGCGTCATCCAGCCGTCCGTAATCAGCATCATGGCCAGACTGCCGAAGAACAGGATGATGGAAGAAATCAGGTTTCTGATGCTCTGATTCAGGGATTGTCCGATGGTATCCACATCGTTTGTCACCCGGGACAGCACATCGCCGGTGGTAGTGCGGTTATAGAACCACATGGGCAGTCTGTTAATCTTCTTGGAGATATCCGAACGCATTTCCTGAGAGACACGCTGGGTAACGGTTGCCATAATCCATCCCTGTACGGCGGAGAGGATATAGCTTATCACATAAAAGGCAATCAGGATAAAACCAATGTGAAATACCCTGTCCATGTCAATGGAGGGCTTTATCAGGCTGTACACCGAATCCGGCAGTTTCTCCATGGCTTCCAGAAGGGCTTCCTGATTTTCCCCGGAAATGCCCTCTTCCATGGGTGCCGCCCCTTCCGTGGACTGTCCTCCTTCCATGGGCGGCATCCCTTCCGAATTCAATTCGGCAAAGAGCGCCATCATGGCCGCCTGATCTTCTCCGGAAATCGTGACGCCTTCCACCACAATGTCCTGAAACGGCACGGGATTTCCAAGCACCGCCTCCATGATTTCTTCCAGCATCTCGGTATCCGGCGCGATTCCCTCCGTAATAACGTCCGTCATTTCGGAGAGCTTGTCGGGCCCGATCAGCGTCAGCACCGTTCCCGCCGCGGAACAGAGAAGCGCAGTCACAAATACCGCCATATACCTGCGGCAGTACCCCAAAAGCTTTTTCCATGTACCCGCCAGATCCTTTGCCTTCTCTCCGCCTCCCGCGCCTCTCGGGCCGCCGTGGAACCCGCCCCTTTGGCCGTGAGGGCCGCTGGGAACCCCGCCCCTTGGGCCATGGGAGCCGCCGGGAGCCGAACCGCCGTTTTTCTTATATTGGTCTTGATATTCATTCTCTGCTCTATTTTCCATTATGCCAGTTCCTCCTTTGAAAGCTGGGAAAGCGCAATCTGCCGGTAGACCTCGCAGTTCTCCATCAACTCCCCATGCCTGCCCATTCCGGCAATCCGTCCTTCCTCCAGAACAATAATCTTATCCGCGTCCCGAATGGTTCCGATCCGCTGGGCCACGATAATGCGGACGGCGTCCCTGCACTCTTCCTCCAAAGCCTTCCGCAGCACGCGGTCCGTCTTATAGTCAAGGGCCGAAAAGGAATCGTCGAAAATAAATATTTCCGGTTTCCTCGCGATTGCCCGTGCAATGGAAATCCTCTGTTTCTGCCCGCCGGACAGATTGGCGCCACCCTGCGCCACATAGCCCTCATACGCTCCGTCCATATGTTCCACAAAATCCGCCGCCTGCGCCGCGGCCACGGCCGCCTTGACCTCTTCCTGCGAAATATCCCCCCTGCCGTTGTCGCCGTATGCCACATTGGAACAAATGGTTCCGGTAAACAAGACTGCTTTCTGGGACACATACCCGATTTTATCCCTCAGAGCCTTCTGGGTATATTCCCGGACGTCCACGCCGTCAATTAACACCTGCCCCTCCGACGCGTCATAGAACCGCGGAATCAGATTCACCACCGTACTCTTGCCGCAGCCTGTAGCCCCTATCAGGGCAACGGTCTCCCCCTTCCTTGCGCTGAAGGTAATATTCTGCAGCACATTCTCCTCGGCGTCCGGATACCGGAAAGAGACATTGCGAAACTCCACTTCGCCAAAGCTCCCTTTCTCTCCCTCCACGCGCGCTCCGTCTATAATGGTGGGTTCGGTGTCAAGAACCTCTCCGATACGCTTTGCGGATACGGAAGCACGGGGCAGCATCATAAAAATCATCACCAGCATCATAAAGGACATTACCACCTGAATGGCATATTGCGAAAACACCATCATATCGGAAAACAGCCTGATTTTTTCCCCCATACGGGCTTCGTTGATCAGAATTGCGCCAAACCAGTAAATCGCAAGGGACAGCCCGCTCATGACAAGCTGAATGCCGGGCATCATAAAGGACATGGTGCGCTGGGCGAACAGATTGGTGGACGTGAGCGCTTCATTAGCCTTCTCAAATTTATTTTCCTGATATTCTTCCGCGTTGTATGCCCGAACCACCCGAAGTCCCGTGAGATTTTCCCTCGTCACGCGGTTGACGTCATCCGTCAGCTTCTGCATTTTACGGAATTTCGGCATCACAAGCACCATGGCGGCGAGCACGATGACAAGCAGTATCACAACCGCGGCGGCCGTGGTCATCGTCCATTCTGCTGCTTTCCCGGCAATTTTGCCTATGGCCCAGACCGCCGTAATGGGTGCCTTGATCAGCATTTGAAGCCCCATGACAATCAGCATCTGCACCTGTGTGATATCGTTTGTGGAACGGGTGATGAGGCTGGCCGTAGAAAAGCGCCCGATTTCCTCCATGGAAAAGGACTGCACCTTCGAGAACAGCTTCCCCCGAAGCGTCCCGCCAAAGCCCGCCGCAATCTTCGCCGAACAGACCGCCGTCACCATGGAAGCGGCAAGGCTTCCCAGCGCGCATAAGAGCATCATTCCCCCCGCGGACAGAATCTCCGGCATCGTGCTTCCCTCGGTCTGCACCAGCATGGTAATTTCCGCCATATATTCGGGCATTGTCAAATCCAGCCATACCTGCGCTACAATAAAGACGACGGACAGGGCGGCCGACAGCCATTCCGCCTTTCTCAGATTTTTAAAAAGTTTCAGCATAATTTTGTTCTCCTATTTTGTTCTCTTATTCCGTTTTCTGCATGAGGAATTATGTTCCGGTTCCTTCTGCGCCTATTTCCATTCCCGCATATGGAAACTCATTCTGCTCCCTTCCCCGACTGTTTCACTCCCCGCATACGGAAACTCATTCTGCTTCCTTCCCCGACTGTTTCACTCCCCCCATATGGAAACTCATTCTGCTCCCTTCCACGGCTGTTTCACTTCCCCTTATACAGGAGCCTATTCCGCTTCCTTCTTATCGGCATCCCAAGACTGATGCGGAATTCATCTGTACAGGCCGCGGATAAAAACTCTCTAAAAATGCATTCCCGGCGGGCTTAACGCTTTCTGTATCTCCTCCGCTGTGTCAATAAATTCCAACAGCCTCCGCTCGCCCACCACGTCAATCATATGACCCATCTGCCGGAAGATTTCCCTGCGCATTTTCTCGACGGCATCCGCCCCCTGTTCGGTCAGGCTGACCACCGCGACCCGGCCGTCCGCGCTGCTCCGTTCTTTTTTTATCAGCCCCTTTGTCTCCATTTTTTTCAATAGAACCGCCACCCTCGCCGTACTGACGTTTAGTACCTCGCTGATTCTGCCTGCCGTAACGGTTTCCCTTGATTCCTCCAGCAGACGAAGAACCGCTCCGATGCCCGCCTGCGTTTCGTCTACGCATTTGAAAGCCGTCATCGGCTTTACTTTCCCCAGTCTCTCAAATATCCTTTTCACCTGCGCTTCATCCGCCATACTGAAAACCTCCTGTCAACTGCCGCCCGAGACAGTCCTGCCGCCCCCAGTCATTTTACCGCCCAGCCATCCTGCCGCATCTGTTTTCTATACTGACGGCGGTTAAAATTTGCCAAACCGCCCGACTCACGGGCGGAAAGCATCATGCATCAACGGCAGATTTTACCGCTCATGAATAGAATGTCAGGGAAATGAGCAAAAAAACTAACTAGGTTAGATTATAGTTCGATGTTATCCCCATATCAATGCAGAAAATATGAATATCCTATAAAATTTAGCTAAACTCCAACAACTGCATTTCCTTGTTTTTATCCTGTTCCCCGTTTTCGGCGGCGAAATGGCAACGGCAAAAATCCAGACGGTCAAGGGTTTAAGAGTGGAGATTGTTTCGCGTCCTGTGCGAAAAATACTACTCGCCCCTTGACGGTCTGGATAGTCGGAACGGACGTAGAATGGGGATTGTTTTTCATAATTGGGTATGATATAATTTCTCCCAGTACAAACCAGTAAATTTCCATTATTGATTATAAAAGGAGAGGATTTTTATGGAAGAAATTATCAAAAAACGGGAGGTTCCGCCACTGCCAAAGGGTATCAAGGTCAAATATGGGAACTGGGAATTTAATAGCAGTGATAATACCGAAATTAAAGACCTTTCAGAAACGGGCGTGAAAAATATTGTAGAAAAAATACGCAGCGGCTTATGTGAAAGCCTGTACCTGAATCCTAACGAAGATGGAGAAAGTGACTGGGGCTTTTTGCAGCTGGAATGCGGGGGGAGTGACCGCATTTTCCTCCAAATTGTCGAGTATTATGAGAAAGAAACTTCTTGGGCTTGCTTTGACCCCGATTATCTGGACTCTGATGAGGAGGCTCCCATTGAAGCCAGTGATGGACAGTCTGTTTTCCCTATGGCGTGTACCATGCAAGACCGAGAACTGGCGGCAAAATGTGTGGAGTGGTATGCACATACCTGTGAGCCATATCCCGGCATGGACTGGCTAAAGCAAACAAATCAATAACTCCCCATTTATCGCCTCACATGAAGGCTGTATTGTGTGAGCGTACACTTGCTAATGCTGTCCGGTCTTATCCAGCATGAAGCGTTTTGTCAAGTGCTTTTTTAAGTTATGTACGCAAGCCCTTGTTAGTGCGGTGGGAAACGGGGAGCTGCTTTTCGTAATTGGGTATGGTATAATTTTCCCCAATACAAACCGATAAATCGGAAATTATCCGTAGGAGGAATAAGTATGCGCAGAAAAAAGACAAGAAAGGCAAATAAATACCAGTAAAACAAGAGAAATCGTATTTTTCAGAAAGGGAGAGAATCATTATGTTAAATGCAAAAGATTTCAAAGCAGAAGCTGTTGATGAGCTTGCAGCCACAACAGAGATATGGGGGCAGGAAACTACAGTTATATTATCTATTGAATTAGATGAAGATGAAGACGATGAAGCGTACTATATTAAACAAGCAATGAAATTTATCGAACAAAACATTGGCTTCATCAATGAATGCGTAGAAAATGCGAAAAAACGCCGAAAGGAAATTTTGAAACAGCTTCTTGCCGAATCTCCTGTGATGATGGTGCAGAGCTATCTTGATAATAGAATGGATGGTGATGCGAGCCAGCAGTATCAGCTGAGTGATTCAACGATTATTAACCTGCCGTTAAGCGAAGAAGAATTTCTCGAAAAACTGCTGGTCTGTGAGGCTTTAGTTTTGGAAATTGATGGAACGGCCGATGAAAATGAACCGGAAGCCAATATGACAATTTCTTTTGGAGTAAAAGATAATCTCACTGGCGGGCATGGCTGGGATTTGGAGATTGCACTATGAATCGTTGATGTATTATATTCAAGACCTAACAGCCCTCCGAAAAATAACAGAGGGCTGTTAGATACAAGTCTGTATGCGGAAAATAAAGAAAGAAGGATATGTCAATGTTGAAAGCAACCCTTGCGCTGCTGGAAAATTTCTTCCATGACTGCGCTCAAAACGGCTGGGGGTACTCCGATTCCCGGATATCCGCCGCGGAAGCGAAATTATCCGTTTCCTTTCCCAAGATTTTAAAACAGTATTATGCCGGATTCGGCGCTTGTCCTTACATTAAGCATGAGGGCAGCAACATCCCCGTCCCGCTGGATTTGGAGGAGGTTTTCATCCCCGATTCCTCCTACAATGCCCCTTATACGCCGAACGAACTGGATTTTCTGGTCTTTTTCGGTTTTTCCTCGGTATCGGCCATAGAATACGGAATCCGTCTGTCCGACCTCGACATGGAAGACCCGCCTGTTTACTATTGTGACTGGGGAAACCCTTCTTGGGTTTTGACAAATCCTTCCTTGGAGAATTTTCTGATTGTCAGCGTATTTTGGCAGATCGGCTATGAGTCAAGACTCGACTGCTGCCTGCGCTTAAGCCAGTTCGACTACGACGAGCTGCCCGAGCTGAGCCGTTATGCCGCCGCCCTCGGCATGAGGGACTGTGAATTGGAAAACCTTGAAAAATACCAGTATTACCGAATCTTTATAAAAGACGGCGTCATTCTTGCCTGCGACACAGACGAGTGGGAAGCTGGGAAAGAGACGCCTCCTGAAGATATCTTATGGCTGAGCGCGTCGTCAAACGATAAAGGGAAAATTCAGGCCTTAAAAAAAATTCCCGATCTGCTCTGGGAACCGGATAACGTTTCACACTGAAGGAGCGGTACGAACCTTAACCGCCTGCTTTATACTACATAACGCCAGAATTTACCGTACTGCACTGGTTAAACGTATACGGTCGGCGTTATGAGTCAGGTACCTCGGAAATTTTAACTGTGAAGCAGTATAAATAATTTTTGTCCCGATGCTAAAACGGCATGTCAGGGGGCGGCCCGTCCCATGACCAAATATCCTCCCCCTGACATGCCGCATCCCCTTGACTCAGATTCTACATAAACTCGGATTCCATGTCTTCCAGTATAACCGCCCAACAGTTCTCTTCATCACACAAAGCCTTGGCGTCCGCTTTCTCAAATTCTTTTCGTACCTCCCTAAGCATCCGCTCCGCCTCGTCGTTGCTCGCATCCGCCGCCTGTTCCCGAAACTTCAAAAAAATCACAATAAACACAAGAAACGCCTCCAGATTCGTATTGACGAACCTTGTGGGCAGCTCCCCGCAGGGATCCACGGAAATCACCTCATCTTGGGAATTGATGCGGATATCCGTTCCGAAATCGTTTCCGATGACAACACAGTTGTCCGCAAAGCAGGGCTTTTCCGGTGAACTCATATAAAATTGAATATTGAGATCTTCTATCTCCTCCGGCAGCCCTGTCTCACATAATATTCTCATGGTATCGGAGGATAAACGGAAGCTTCGGTATGCTTCCTGCGCGTGCAGTTCAAAATGATTTTTTAAATATTCAAAGGTATCCTGCTCCATGCCGCTCTCCCTTCTGCTGCGCCGCCTAATATTCTTCCGCAATATCGATTTCCTCCTGCTCCGATTCAATTGAAGAAGCAAAGCCCGGCGTATGGCGCAGATACATCAGCCAGTAGCCCGCACCCACAATTCCCGCGCCTCCCACAATATTGCCGAGAGTCACCGGCAGCAGGTTTTTCAGCAGGAAACTGCCCAGATTAAGTCCCTCCGCCGCGATTCCATACTCCCCCGCCGCAAAAATACCGGCCAGACAAAAATAAATATCCGCAATGCTGTGTTCAAACCCGCAGAGCACAAACAGCATCACCGGCCAGAAGCTCATCAACAGCTTCCCCGATACGTTTTTGGACGCAAAAGCGGCCCAGACCGCAATGCACACCAGTATATTGCAGAGAACGCCCCTGATAAATGAATCCAGAAACGTGAGATTCACCCGGTGGAGAGCGGCGTTCACAACGCTGTCCGCGAGCCTCCCTCCCAACAGGTCCGGCGTATGCCCGTACACCACCATAAAAGCCACGAACGCCGCGCCGATAAAATTTCCCAAAAACACAAAGACCCAGTTTTTTAACATCTGCCCCAGACTTATCTTTTTCTCCAATAAAGCAATGATAATCAGATTGTTTCCCGTAAACAGCTCGCTGCCCGCCACCAGAACCATCGCCATTCCCGCCGGAAATAAACAGGCGCTGACAAGCCTTGACAGGGAGGGATTTTCCACGGCCGCCCCGCCCACGGTGGACGCAATCCCGGCAAAACCGATAAATATTCCGGCAAAAAATCCCAGCACCAGCATTTTAAACGCTGAAAGCCTTACCTTATGTATCCCGATTTCCACATAATTCTGCGCAATCTCCAAGGGTGAATGCATAAACTTCCTCCTTATCAGCCTGTCAAAATCTTTATTTTGCTATCCTTAGCCGACTTTAGCCAAAAACATCTGCCGCAATCGTAAAATATCATAATATTTATCGGCAGGACGCCTCTTTTCCATTAGTTAAAATAATCATATGCCCCTTAGAAAAAAAATAACAGTGCAGCGACCTGTCTGAATTGTTACGAAAAAAGCATAAACAATGCAGACAATTCTGCCTTGCACTGATTGCTTTTATACGGCTTTTGTGGTACAATTTATAGCAACAATTCAATTCAGGAGGGTATACTATGGCAAAAGAAATGATTGCAATGCTTCTGGCCGGCGGACAGGGCTCCCGTCTGTACGCATTGACGGAGAAGCTTGCGAAACCTGCGGTTCCATTTGGTGGGAAATATCGTATCATAGACTTCCCATTATCAAACTGCGTCAACTCGGAAATCGATACGGTGGGCATCCTGACCCAGTACCAGCCTCTGGTGCTGAACGAATATATCGGAAATGGCCAGCCTTGGGATTTGGACCGTCTCTATGGGGGTGTGCATGTCCTGCCGCCATATCAAAAGGCAAGCGGCTCGGACTGGTACAAAGGAACGGCGAACGCGATTTATCAGAATATTTCCTTTATTGAGCGATATTCGCCCAAGTATGTCATCATCCTGTCCGGCGATCAGATCTGCAAACAGGATTACAGCGATTTCCTGAAATTCCATAAAGAAAAGAACGCAGAATTCAGCGTGGCCGTGATGGAGGTTCCTTGGGAGGAGGCTTCCCGCTTCGGCTTGATGGTTGCGGATGAGGACGACCGGATCACGGAATTTCAGGAAAAGCCCAAAAATCCCAAATCAAATCTGGCTTCCATGGGAATCTATATCTTTAACTGGGATATTCTTAAGAAATATCTGGAGGAAGACGAGGCGGATCCAAACTCCGAGAACGATTTCGGCAACAACATTATTCCGAATCTCTTGAAGGACGGCCGCAGGATGTACGCTTACCACTTCAACGGATACTGGAAGGATGTGGGAACCATTTCCTCCCTGTGGGAAGCAAACATGGAGATTCTGGATCCTGAGCACAGCGGAATCAACCTCTTCGACGAGAACTGGAAGATTTACAGCCGCAACAGCGGTATGACCGGACATAAAATCAGCGCCGGAGCTGTGGTTGAGAACTCCATGATCACGGACGGCTGCCGCGTCAAAGGCAGCGTGAAGCACTCCATTTTGTTTGCGGGAGTCAAAGTGGAAAAAGGCGCCGTGGTGGAAGACGCCGTGGTGATGGGCGGTACGGTGATTAAGTCCGGCGCCGTGGTAAAACACTGTATTGTGGCGGAGAATGTGACCATAGGAGAAAATGCCGTGGTGGGAGCAATGCCTGCGGAGGATGAAAACGGAGTCGCCACCATCGGCGAAGGCGTTTCTATCGGCGATAACGCGAAGGTGGGACCGAAAGCCATGGTAAACAAAAATGTAGAAGGCGGTGAAGAGGTATGGTAAATTCAAATACAAGTGCGCTTGGCATCATATTCCCCAACAGTTATGATTCGCTGGTTCCGGATCTGGTAAATGTGCGTTTGATGGCTTCTATCCCTTTTGCCAGCCGTTACCGCTTGATTGATTTCATTCTGTCCAGCATGTCCCACTGCGACATTGACAATATATCCGTCATGGTGAACAACAATTATCACTCCCTGATGGATCATTTGGGCTCCGGCCGCGAGTGGGATCTGGTCCGCAAAAACGGCGGCCTGCATATTTTCCCACCCTTCGTGGAGAAAAACGCCAATCCCTATGTGGGCCGCGTGGGCGCGCTGGCTAATATTTTAGGCTTTTTAAGAGGCCAGAAAGAAAAATATGTCGTACTTACGGATGCAAACATCGTTGTAAATTTTGATTTCAAGGCAATGATTAAGGCTCATATTGAAAGCGGCGCGGATATCACGGTAGCTTACAATGAGCAGGAGCTTCCGAAAAGCTTGATGCAGGACAAGGACAATCACTCGGTATATTATTACACTTTATGCATTGAGAACGGCCGGATAACAAAAATTCATGTGAATGCCAAGGACGCGGGCATTCAGAATTTCTCTATGAACATGTTTGTGATTGAGCGCGAACTGCTGATAGACCTGATTAATACCGCTTCCGTTCGGGGACAGGTTTACTTTGAGCGCGACGTTCTGCTGCCCCAGTTAAATAAGCTGAATGTACAGGCCTATAAATACGAGGGATATATCGCCCGCATCTGTGATATGGCCAGCTATTTTGAAGAGAATATGAAGCTTCTGGACGACCACAATCTGGACGCCCTCTTCTCCGGCGCGCCGATTTATACTAAAATCCGCGACGACAATCCCACGCGGTATATTGAGGGCGCGAAGGTTCAGAATGTCATGGTGGCCGACGGCTGTATTATCGAAGGGGAGGTTGAGGACAGCATCCTGTTCCGCGGCGTCAAGGTCGCAAAGGGCGCGAAGGTCAAGAACTGCATTTTGATGCAGGATTCCGTCATCGAGGCGGGCGCGGATGTGGAATATCTCGTCATGGACAAAAACGTCACGATTACGGCAGGAAAAGAAATAAAGGGCACGAGCACCTTCCCGGTTTATATCGGAAAGCATCAGGAGGTTTAAGCTGTTGAATTAAAGAATGGAGAATGAACATATCCCATCATTGCCGGAGGGCAGTGATGGGATGATTCACTTTCCTGATGGGATGAGTTCCTTATGTTTTCCCAAAATACCCCCGTCATACCGCCGCCCCGCTCACCTTATACAATTTCACCCCATGGGGCGGAATCAGGGACTTTATTCTCAAAATTCCCTTCCTCTCTTCCCCGCCCCATATCTCGCAGACATCTATCTTTCCCCTAATGCCGATATACTCGGGATTAAATTCAACAGCGGCCTCCTCTTCTCCCACATTAAAATGCGCCAGATATCTTACATCCCCCGAACCGCCCGCCGCCCAGACGATTTCATCTCCCTTGCGGTAAACCTCCCGGCCTCCCCATGAATTCTGATTGATGTCTATCACCTCGCGATTCTGTATCAGCGATAATGTAAACTCATCATTCATGGTCATATCTCCCCCAAACATCAGTGGAGAACGGAAAATCGCCCATAAGGACATCAAAAGCTTCTGCTCATCCATTGTAAACTTTGTGTTTTCCCCATGCTCTCTGTTACACAGCCTGAGACGCCCCAAAGGGAGCATATCGCAGTCCGGAAAATGGTTATCCCCCGTGTACGGAAACCATTCCCGGCAGTAGTCGAACATTTTCTTCAGCGGCTCCCACTGATCCCAGAAATCATCGGTCATGCGCCACATATTGGCCCATTTCGACAGATGCTCTGCCTCTTTTATGGGCGCGGCCCCCGGCGATAAGGACAGCACCATATCCCTGCCGCTGTTTTCTATGGCCTTTGCAATGGCTTCCACCTCCGCCTTATGATAAGGGCGCGCAATGTCGTCAACCTTTACAAAGTCCACCCCCCACAGGGCATACAGACTGAAAATCGAGTTATAATATTCCTGCGCCCCCTTTCGGCTCATATCAATGCCGCACATATCCCCGTTCCATTGGCATACGCTTCCGAAGTCCGCAATTTCCGCCCCACGGCAGTCCGTGTTCTCAATCCTTACATTACGGCGTACCGCCTCCTTGGGAATTCCCCTCAAAATATGGATGCCGAATTTCAGCCCAAGAGAATGCACATAATCCGCAAGGGGCCCAAATCCTTTCTTCCCCGCCGCCGAGGGAAAACGGTTCTCCGCAGGCAGAAGCCTCCCGAACTCATCCATGACCAGCGCCGCGTCCTTATTGTATTCGTGGCTCACGGCGTTCGGCTCAAACCATTGAATATCAACCACTATGTATTCCCAGCCGAATTCTTTTAAATTCCGGGCCATATATTCGGCGTTTGCCCTTACCTGCGCCTCGTTCACGGCGGCGCCGTAGCAGTCCCAGCTGTTCCATCCCATGGGCGGTTTTGTCAGTGTCGTCATATTATATTACTCCTCCTTGCTTTTCGTTTTTATAGAAGCCTCTAAATTTCGATAGTCACTGTGATAATTCTATACTCACAGGCGATAATATCTGCCTTTGATTCATGATGTTTTCCGCTCGAGAGCCGGGCGGCTTGGCAAATTTTAATAAGTTAAAGTTACGATTACCTTAATTTTTATCGTCTTGAAATCGGATGTTATCTCCTGACCATGAGGAATATTTAGTACCGGCTCTCCCGCCGCGTTCCAATGAACTCTCTTCGCGGAAGTCGTCCGGCCTTTTCCGGCCCTTCCCCAATGATAAATCAGAACATCGTCCCCGTTTTCATCCGTGGTGAAACTGCTGTGCCCGGGGCCCGGCTCGGATAAATTCCATGCCGTCGCAAGCAGAGGATAACCCTTTGCCTTCCAGTCGGACGGGCAGAGGGGATTCCCTCCTTCCCTGAGCGAAATCATCTTTATCCCATAGGACGAATCACATCCGTTTACCGCAATCGTCATGTACAAGCTGCCGTTATGTTCAATGGTAAACGGCCCCTCGTTCACCGCGGCGGCAGAGCGTTCCCAGCCATAAACCGGCCTTGCGATTACGGCGTCCTCGCTTGTCAAAACAGTCGGATCCGCAGGATGAAACGACGCTATATGGATATCCGAGCTTCCCATGCCATACTCCGCATCCTCTATCACACGCTGAGCCCATGCATAATACCATATCCCGTGATAACAAAAGCAGGTCATGTCAAGGGTTATCCCATTTTCTATCAAGTATTCCCCGCTTTGCTTCCTCACCCTCACCGGCGCGGACCAGTCGTTTTTGTTCAAGGGATTTCCCCCGGTAAAAATCATAACATGGGACTGGACCTTATTCCATTTTGGGCCTGCGGCGAACAATATGAGCAGCTTTCCGTCCACATCATGGATTTCCGGCGCCCATATCAGCCCCCCGTCCCCGGCGAAAATTTCATGATCCCTCGCCGCCGCAATCCCTTCGATGCTGTCCGCAGCCCTGAGATTGAGCACCGTCTGCCCGCCGCTGTCGCGGGTTGCCGCAAAATAATACATGCCGTTCCTCTTTATGATACAGGGATCCGCCCTGTCCGCAATCATATCGGAAGGATACGCTTTTGCTTTGATTGTGCCTGTCAAAATATATTCCCCCGCCTTGGACGCGTCAAGCCCCGAGACGTCCCATTCCACGGGATAATCCGCCATGGAACCGTCGCTGTAAACCGCAGCCGCGGTTTTGGGCAGCAGAATGTCCTCGCCCGCCTTTGCCATGATGGGTTCAAACTCTTTTACACCCGTATTTTCAGGCGCATTCAGCCCCGCCCTTAAGCTCTCATATTCGCTTCTGGAAATGGTCAGGGAATTTATCCCTTGGGCATTCGGCAGATTATGCGCCGGAGGCGCATACAAGTCATGGGAATCCTTCGCTTGGGACACGCTCCTAAAATCTGCCGTCGCCCCTTCCCTGCGCCTGCCTTCCGCATTTGTCCAAGAAATTTTATACACGCCCTCCCCATACTCGCATTTTACTTTTGAGACGGCGCAGTGATCCAAGGAAAGATATCCTTGAAAGTCAAACTCCGTCAAATTCTCAGAGGCATAAATCATCGCCCTGCCGTCCGTCGCATCTATGTCCGAAGCTGCATCCGCCCTTGCCGCAATCACGCCAAAGCCCCCGTCCTTTCGCCGAAATACACAAGGATCCCGCATCATTTTGGGACTGCCGTTGACGGGATTGGCTTCCCCGGGATTGGCCTCCCCGTAATCCGCCTCCACAAAAAGCACGCCTATCCCTGAATTAAGCGGTTCATAAGACGCCCCTCCATCCTTAGAAACGGCCAGATGCAGGCTGCCGCCTATGATTGGCCATTTTCCCGGCATATACTCCGAACCGTCGGTGGTATAACTCAGAAGCCTGTAGCCCTCCTCCGAAGCCACATCCGCCTCAGTCTCGGGGAACTTCTCGGTGAGCTCTGCCTCGCCGTACTCGTCAAACAATATTTGAAGCTGTTCCTCCGAAATAGGAATCACATACCCGTGGCGGGGAATAAAATCAAGATTGCAGTCCGTCTTTTCCGTGAGCCTTGTAAATGTGTTGAAATCCGTCGTCTCGGCGGCTTGGAAGCCGCAGCCAAAAGCATTCCCGTCCGCCATGATGATCCATTTATCCTGATGCAGCAGCTTATAGATATTGGATCCTTCCACTCTAAGCGTCCTGTCAAAGCTCCTTGTCCCTATTTCCCTGTAGACGCCGTCAACCATATCGCACCGGGCAATGGCGCCGCTTTCACGATACAAGCCGTTCTCCTGCCCTTCCAGCATCATCTCCGGTTCCGTGTACTTTGAAGGATCCATAAGATCCGTCGTAAACTGATGATACATTACCGTCCCCACAGCCGCCGCGTCGGATTCCTTCATCATGGCAAGATACACCATATATGCGCCCCTTGTGCCGTCTTTATTTACATGACAGGGGCACCATATCGCCTGCGGCGCCCACGCCCTCTTTGTATCCCGAAAATTCGGAAACTGTTTATAGTCAAACAGAAGGCTTCCGCAAATACTGATCAAATCCGCGCTTTTGTATATCAAAATCGTAGAGTTCGGCGTTCCCGTTCCATGCAGATCCGTGGCCGTAATATAATAATACCCATCCTCTCCCCGAAATACATAAGGGTCTCTCAAATGTCTTGTTCCGAGTGTTGATGCAAATACGGGGCGGCCCTGATTTAACTGCCTGAACGTATATCCGTCACGGCTGACACCGTAAAACAGCTTTTCACCTTCGTTATTATCGGTAAAATAGGCGAATAAATACGCCCTGCTTTCCCCTTCTTCCCGATCCGGTTTATATGCCGCCTCAAAGATTGTATCCGCTTCCATGGGATAATCCGCCGGATGCTCTACGACGGTATCGCGGCTCCCCGAAACATACCAGCCGATAAATCTTCTTCCGAAATGCTTTGGCGCTTGAGGTATCTTCTTCATTTCCTCCGAGTATTTGACATTCCGCGTATCCAGAATGTTCTGTCCATCCATAAATATAACGGTATTAACCTTTTCCTCATACATCATTTCGCTTATCCTTCCATCCTTTTCTTAATCGCATTCCTGCTTTTAACGATTATACCCCCGGCCCTCTGGCAGATGCAATCGACTATATTAATCTATCCGAAAGCAATTTTATCCTTTTCATTGACAGGACGCCTTCCCCATGTTATGATCAAGACGCAAAGCAATGGAGGCGCGACGGATGATTCAAGAATTTTTTTATCCTGAGGAAAACCAAATAAAATCCGGCGGCATAAGACTCAAGCATACCACTGCCAATCATGCTCCGGAACCGACCAGAACGAATCATATGCTGCTCATATACACTGCTCACGGAAAGGGAATTCTCACAATAAACGGATCAAGCCTAAACGCAGCGGAAGGAGATATCTTCCTTCTTGCGCCGAATACGGACTTTTCCCTCATTTCAGCACTGCCCGTTCGTGAACTTAGTATTTACTGCTGTATGTTTATGCCTGAGATTCTTCCATATCGCTTTACAAAGTATAAAAACTATTTCCCCGAACTGAACGACTTTTTTCAAGGCGGGCTGCCATTCATATCGCTGCGCGATACGGACAATAAAAGCATTCGCAATTACATGATAAAAATGCTTGATGATGATTCATATTCACAGCCCGCATCGGAATACTCCGTTAAAAGCCTCCTCAATGTTGTATTGATAGATTTATTTCGCATGTTCTGCTCAAACCAAAATAATAAAAACGCGTTACATACCAATATGACAATGGGACTGCTCATCAATTATATCAACCAAAATATTTATGCCAAAATTACACTAAACGGCGCGGCGCAGCTGCTGCATTTAAGCCCGCCATATCTATGCCGCTTTTTCAAAAAGAATACAAATATGACTTTCACTGAATTTGTCAATAAAGCAAGGGTCGCGAAGATAAAAGATGAACTCGAAAACACCGATCGTCCTATCTTTGTAATATGCGATGACTTTGAATTTTCACCTCAGTATATCAACCAAATATTTAAAAAATATACCGGATATACGCTGGCTGAATACAAAAATAAGTTCAATTATAAAATCGGCAGCCCGCTGTTTCATATGTAAACAGACAGGCTGCCAAAACCTGCGCGGGCGGGTAATCAGCGTGACGCTGTCCTCGCTCTCCCACCACTCCTTGATAAAAGAAGTCTGATATCGGAGGCTGTACCATCGAACGCGGCAATCTATACTGCACACCGATAAAACAATCCCCGCTGCAGACCGCCGATAAGATACCATTGCTCATTTTCCTACTGTAAATTTCGGCGAGCTGTAGTATAACGTTCTGTCGAAACTGCCTCAGAAGCATTCTCCTGCCCGCACAGCCAAGAAGCATTAAGTCCCTCGGGCCTGCGCTGCCATATATCGAAATCCGGCACAAGGAGCATCTGCCCTTCCAAAAGCATATCCGGATTCTCCATGCCGTTCATGCCTGCCAAAACGCCCCAATTCTCCTCATCGCCCGTGTATTTTCCCGCCAGCTCCCACAGACAGTCCCCCGCTTCCGCCCTCACAAGGCTTTCCTGCCCGTTTAGGGCGTAAAAGCCATTTTCCACAGTGTCAATAAAATTATAGGAAGGCCGAATATTATTCGCTTCATTGCCAAATACCATAATCCATTTGGCCTCCAGCCCGTCCCAAATGTTCCCTTCCAAGGGGATGCTGAGTACATTGCCCAGAATATGATCTCCCTCTCCCATATAGACGTCCTCCCATCCCATAGGAATGGCCTTCTCCATGCAGATACGTTTTCCGTCAAGCCTCCGCTCCTTGAAACAGGCATGGAACGGCAGATTCAAGGAAGAGATGGATAAAATATGTTCATTGGTCAGAGTTGAGAAGCATTCCTCCATAAAATAAGGGATCCTCCATTTGGTATTGGACTGCCGCACACTCTCTAGGGCCGTATCCATATCCACCTGCCTGCGGATCAGCCACGCTTCATACTGCTCACCCGCTTCCCCTCCATAGGAGGCGGGAACAAACATCTGCAGTCCATAAAGCACCCCGCCGCTCTTCTGTTCCGTAATGACAAATCCATCCGGCAGATATATCGCAAATTCGTCGCACAGATAATAATTGTCCCTGCCCAAAGAAGCGGCGTTTTCCTCCACCCCCAAGGGTTCCAAGGCACAGAGACGAACCGCCTCATCCAAATCAAACCGCCAATTATTGCTGATATAAGACCTGTCTTTCGCAAACAAACGCCCCTCCTCCCATAAGGCCATCTCCTCCTCTGTCAATTCCATGACGCTCTCATGGCGCATTGTATCCGAAACCGTCCCTTGTAAGCTTACACAGTCCAAAATATGCTGTCTGGAATTCTGCGCGAAGCCCATATTATATGAAACTGCCATGGTGCGGCAGGTATAGGCCCAGCCGGCGGCCGAAACCTTTGGAGCATTCTCTGACACCAAAATATTACCCAGATTTGCGCAGTGATACAAATTCCCACGATGAAGATATCCGCAGATTCCCGCCGCATTGACGTGGGCTTGATGCTTGTCAGTCATTTGTTCGATCATAATGTCCCCATAATTTCTACAATTCACTATCGACTGATTCGTCAAAGCCATAGCACTCTCATCCAAACCGCAATCCGCTCCAGATTCCCTGTTTTCATAAGAAAAACCGAATTTCTCCGCCATCTCTTGGACGGAATAATCTGCCGCGGCGGAAGCGCTGCTGTCCTCCAGATAAGCGCAGATGCCTCCCGCCAGACTCTTTGCCGTCACGTTTCCATAATTGGCGCAGTTTACAATGAGGTTTTGGGACGGAATATTTTCCTCCCTCCTAGATGTGCCGCTTAAACCCGCAATTCCGCCTGCGCCGTATCCGCTGGTCCAATTGTTATATTCATAGGTTTCTCCTGTCTGTGTGGAAATCACATCTGCATAATTGGTACAATCTGCTATGACCCCCAAGTTTGTGCAGACAATGCCCCCCGTATACGCAAGCCCCTCCACATGGCCGGACACCTGACAGTTTGAAATTTCCCCATAGTTAAAATACGCAGCGGCGCCCGTGCCATGCTTCCGATCTATAATCCTCACATCCTCAAAATTCAGATTTTCCACCTTGGCTTCCGATTCCAGCCGGATAAACAGTTCCATGGCGGAATTTCTAATAGAATATCCATTGCCGTTGAAATGCCCGTTATAATCTTTGATACAATATTTTTTCCCGTCAAAATCCAAATCTGCCAATAGTTCTCCGTCCAGCCCCTTATATCCATTCTCCACAAAATACTGAAAGTTTACAAAGTCTTCCAAGGAAGAAATCTCGAAAATCCCCTTTTCGTTCCTGTCGGGATATCGCGCTGACTTTCCAAGCCCGAATTGACTATGAATGTTGAAAATAACCCTGCCCCAAATACCGGCCGACACACCCGCGCCTGCCAGCGCACCGGCAAGACAGAACGCCGTAATAAGTAAACTCTTTTTCCTTAAACCCATTTTGATACTCCCTGCCCCCTGTCATAAGATATTGTAAGATAAAATCCCATAATTTTTGCATCATCTATTCCATTTATCAGCCATTTCATATTCTTTTCCAACATCTGATCATTTTGGTTCACATACTCTTGATATCACTGCTCTTCCCACATAGGCTTCTCCTCTTAGCTATCCAAAGCCTCGTAAGACGTAAGAGATTTTGTTGTTCATATTCTTCTGTATTCTATTTCCAAACTCTTATTTCTATCGCATTCCGCTTAAATTCCATCCATAATTTTCCCCCTCACTCTGCGGGAGGTCCGCGCAGCCATAACGGTTCAGACAATTCGCCGCCGTTATGCACAGCCGCAATTCATGCAGCGGTTCAGCCTTCGGCTGAACTGTTATCCATCAACAAATTTAGAGATTTACTTGCCATAATCGCTTAACTACTGTAAAATATAAAGCAGACTCTTAGAAAGGTATGGGAACACGAATGAAAAAGACAAGTATTTTTAAACAGCTGCTTTTACCAATGATAGCCATCGTATGTACATTGGCGGTATGTTTGACGGGAATTGTCGTATCCATATTTTTAAAATCCTACGAAAGTGAAATATATGGCAGGAGCCGGGATAAATCACAGCTTGTATCCGGCGAAATCGCCATGTTTCTGGACGGCGCCTATGACGTCACAAAAGAATTGGCTGTCAATCCCAGTATTCTGACGATGAAAACCGAGGTACAGACGCCGATTCTGGAAGACTGCGTGAGGCGCAATCCCTATCTGGAACTGCTTTATATTCAGGGAACGGACGGAATGCAGACAGGGCGTTCCTCCGGAGAGCTGGCGGACCGTTCCACAAGATGGTGGTTTGTACAGACCATGGCAGAGCAGAAGGATTTCATTTCAAAATCCTATTATTCTGTAAATACCGGAATGCCCTGCGCCTCCATATTTTTTCCCATGTATCAAAAAGAAGCGCTTGTTGGAATTTTTGCAGTGGACATAAAATTAGATTACCTGCAAAGCCTGATAGAGGATTTTTCGGATGTGGAAAACGGTGAATTTTCTTTTGTAATCGACGGGGAGGGAGTTGTGGTTGCACATCCTGACAGCACCCAGATAGAGGAGCTTTATAATTACAAGCTGCTGACAAAAACGGTTTCCAGCAAGGACGCAAACGGACAGCCGCTCACCGACGCGTATGGCAATATTCTGACAGAGGAACAGGAAATATCCGTTTCCGAGGATTATCAAAATATTATTTCAGAGGTTATGGCCGGGAATACCGGAAGCTGTAAAATGAAGAACGGGGGAGAATCCTATTTCGTTAGCTACGCGTCGATACCGCTGAAAGGAGCATCGGACTCATGGTCTGTCATAACGCTCCACAGAGAAAAAACGGCAATGGCGCCGGTATACCGGATTATCGCGGCGGCCGCAGCCGCGGCCCTGCTGGTCATTGCCGCTGCTATTTTGGTAATCGCGCTCTTGGCGCGCAGGCTGACCAGACCGATTGTATCTATTACAGAATTGATCTCAAATGCTTCCGACGGAGATTTTACGGTGCAGGCGGAAGAAAACAGCAATAACGAAATCGGCACTCTTTCCATTGGTTTCAATAAGATGACCAGAAAAATATCCTCAATCCTTACAAAAATCACTACAATTACCAAAGAGGTTATGGAAAGCTCGGAACATTTAAAACAGATTGAGAAAGATGTGGAAGCCGCCAGCCGGACAGTACGGGAGATAACGGACGGCACGGAGACGCAGAATGCAGATGTAAAACAAGTTGTCATGCAGGAGGAAGAGCTGGAGGAGAAGTTCGGACAGTTGCAGCAGAAAAGCGAACTTCTTCTGACCGACGCCCAAAATACGATTGCCTCCGGAGAAAACGGAATGCGGTGCGCCGTAGAGCTTAAGAACCAGAATGAAACCGCGTCCCAGGGAATGGCGGAAGCATTTACAAAAATTATGGCGCTGGAAGAACATTCCCAGAAAATTTCGGGAATTTTAAACACGATTTATGAAATATCTTCCCAGACCGAACTGCTTTCTCTAAATGCATCCATCGAAGCCGCCCGCGCAGGAGAGCATGGGCGGGGCTTCGCCGTAGTGGCGGAATCCATTGGAAAGCTTGCCGCCGATTCAACGGCCGCAACTGCCGATATCGAGAAAATTATTGCCGAGTTATGCAGGGATATTTCAGATACGGTTGAAAATATAGAAGCAATCCGCACAGGAGTGGACGGACAGACGCAGGCGGTGGACAAAGTGCAGAAGACCTTTTCGGATTTCCGTATGCTGGCAGAAAAAACAAGTGAATCTGTCAGAAGCATGGAGGAGTTAATCAAGGAAATGCATCATTGTGATCGTTACATCGTAGGCGCGGTGGAGAGAATCCGGAATATTTCTACAAAGACTGCCGCTCTGACCGAAAAAGCCGCCGATTCATTGGAGGAACAATTAATCGGAATCAGAAACGCGGCGAAACGTATTGATAATCTGTCAACGGTTTCGGAAGAGATGGAGCAGGAAATGACAAAGTTTAAGCTGTAGGATAATACGGAATAAGGGGCAGAGTCGGGAAATCCGGCATCCGCCCCTTTGCAGCTATTCACCTATCTTATATCAGATTTTGAGTTTACACAAAACTTGAAACGCTCTCGATTCTACATGACCTTGCCAAACAGGAAATCATTGGATATACTCAAATCTTCCCATTGAGTCTGTTTTGTATCTATGTTTATACCTCCTTGTGCGCTTTAGCGCACGTCAATTCAATATTTGGAAATTTATTTCCAAACTTTCCATTCCTCAACCTGCTTTCTTTCAAAAATACTGCCGGAAAACGCTGTGTGTTTCAAACCTCTGTCATCTCTTACTCCTATTTACCCACGCTCCCGCAAAATATGCCACACATCATCACCACAAAAACCACATTTTCGATATAGTTCTTCCGGATGATCAGGATTTTTACACTTCCCCGATACTGTAATAAATCTCGCATCTTTCCTCATTCTCCACAACAGTTCCAGTACCAGATAACTCCCTAATCCACATCTGCGATAATCTTTTGATACTTGAATCCATTCCAATACACCCTCGCCAATCTCTCGATCCAGTTCAGCAATACCGGTTGCCACAATTTTTCCTTTACAATCATCCTTGACAGCCAGCCAAAGTTCTGCGCAATATTGCTTTCTGTCCAAATATCCCTGCATTTCAGACATCGTAATACCAATGTCTTCATAACAGCTGTTGATATGAGCCAAAAAATCAGGCACAGAGGCTTCACAAAGAGAATAGCCCTTCGACAATGGCACAGGCTTTACTTCCCGCATGTGATGGAGCAAACGGAAATATGGTTCATCAACATATCGTTTTAACAGCTCTGCATCGAACTCCCTGTCGTGTAAAATTTTCATATTGTCAGGCATGGAAATACAAACTGTTTTCCAATAGGGGAGCGATGCTGTGCCGCATGGATTTTCAAGGTATTGTTTCTTGATTATTTTATTCATAAACACTCCCTTTCTCCAAATTACCCGAAGCTTTATGTATGTTCAGTTCAAAGAAACCGATAATTTTAAACTACAACTGAATCTACATAAAACTGTTTTACGGATAAAAGGAAAAATAGCAGGATCCCCTCCTTTTTATGGCAGCAATTTTCAGAATTTCAATTCAGCATATACTCCATAATGATCACTTGCCGCTAGTCCTGTTTCCTTGGAAATATCTCTGCCAAATATACCATATTCTCTTAGCAGAGGAAAATCCGCAGGATATGGATTTTTCAGCATAATAAAGTCAAATCTCCGACTCACTTCGATGGTATTCTTTTTATCAACCACTCCCCAGCGTGGATTCTCCCTGAAATTCAAAGTTGGAAGAATAGCTGTTTTTGTTGTTTCAGCAAACGCTTCGGCCACATCAAAAAAATATGCTTCGCATCCCTGAAGTGACTGCTCATTTCTTAGGAAACGGTAAATTGATGAATTCTCTGAATTGTTAAAATCCCCTAAAAGAAACATATAATCAGCCTGCATCTGCCTTGTTTTTTCCACTATTTCTATCATTGCGTTTTCCTGCTTTACCACACTGTCCCACGGTAAATGAACATTAACTACAATTAAACTTTTCTGGTTTACGTTCACTCTGACAGCCAGCGCATACGGCAGTTCATGGCTTTCCTCAATTGGCAGCCTGCTTAGAATCAAAAGCCCTGTCAGCGAATAAAAACAAAAATATGAATATTTACATTTTAACACAAGCTCAGCCTGCGTTTTGATATCAGCCACTTCCTGCAGGCACATAATATCCGCATTCTGGTTCACAATTTCGTTGACAATCTGTACAAACCGAAGCGGCATTCCCACCGAGCTTTCCCAAATATTATAAGTCGCTATTTTCATCATGTTCTCCTCTCATATCAGACAAATTGATTGTCTCGTCTGGCAAATTCCCCAAGTATATAAACGCCTAAGAAAACATCTCAAATAAGATCCCTGTTCTGTCTCCTGCGACTGTATACAATTTCGCCCTCACTTGTGATACGGTTCTCCATAACATACCCAAGTGCGAAAATCAGCTCTATATTCTTCTGTCAAAAAAGGCAGAACCCTTGTAAATGCTCTGTCTGCTGCCAACCTTTTTTCCCCGATTTTCCAATTTTCTCTGTCACGCATTAACAATGTCATATACTCATGCCTCTGCTTCTGTTTTCATGTAACGTTCTGCTTCTTCGGGAGAAAGATTATATTTTTCTTGTATTTTCTGAAAAATTTCGATATCTGGTATATTGAAGTCTCTTAGTGAAGATATCGTACCTAAAATACCAACCTCCATTCCAATTTTCCGGTTTTCCCTGTCACGCATTAACAATGTCATATACTCACGCCTCCATTCCCGATTTTTCTTCGCCTCTTCCACCGCAAGTTTCAGTTTCTTCACAAGTGTATCTTCCGATGGCTTTCCTGCCACATAATCCAGGAACGCTTTTAATTCCTCACTCACAGCCCCGTTCCTTCCATCTGCATTTAGGAAAACTTTCTTTGCCCCATCATTTAATATGACCTCTGAATCTTCTTTACAGACATTCTCAAAAGTATACATATAACGGCTTTTCCCAAATAAGTCCGACAGGCAGATAAAGATGATGTAACTATTATTCAGTGTATCATAGTCCTGCCCTTTATCAACCAACTGTAAATCTATCATGCTCTGATAATATCTGGTTCTCCTTGGCAGGTATTTTGAAGTGACAGCTTGCATTTCTATGTCATATACTGTGCCTTTCCCATCATTTACATACACATCCAATCGGACGCCTTTTGCGTCAAAATCCTCTTTTATTGCCTTTTGCAGTTCTGGGTATTCTACATGGTCAATATCCAAATCTGGAAGGATTCTCTGCAACAGTTCTTTACAAAGTTCTGCGTCCTGCATGACCTTTCCAAACAAAAAATCATTGGATATGCTTAATTCTTCCCATTTTAGCTGCTTTGTCTCTATGTTTTCCATAATTAACTGCCTGCTTTCTTCCCATAAACGACTGCCGGGAAAAACTCTGTATGTCTCATAGGCTTTAATCCTCTAACCCTATTATACACAGTCTCCCGGCCGATTACAACTACTTATACTGATAACACTCATGTCCTGGTTATCCACTAAATTTCTTTACTCACTATTAAATATAATTCACCTTTTTGCTGCTCATACTCATCTTTTGTCAACCGCCAATGAAACTGCAGCTTGCCTTTATGGGGCTGTGGGATTTCTTCTGTCAATACAAGCTGGAACCCATTCTTTTCCCATACACGCCTGGAACGGATATTATAATCTTCACAAAAGCAATGCAAAACATCGACATGTTCATATTCAAAAGCGTATTTTACCAGCATGCCAATAAAAAGTGTCCCGATTCCATGACCCCAATAAGCTTTTTCGCCAATCGACATATCTATTCTTCTAACGTCTGCGTCGGCTGCATACATCTTTATAACACCGGGCAGATTCATTTTTTGCAGCCAGCATTCTCCTATGATCTCATCGTTTACTTTGATTGCAAAACAAAGATTGTCTTGCGAAATTCCTCCGTAAATCTGATGAACCACCTCTGGCGAATATCCTTCAATATCTTCGCCTTCTGTCCAAAACAATACTTCCGGATCGGAATTCCATTTATACAAATATGGCAAATGTTCATCCGACAAAGGATATAATCCAATCTTATACTCCTCGTTCTCGCCGCATAATATTATATCATGTTTTCTGATAATACTCATAATTTCTCTCTTGATCCTCCGTCAGTTACATTCAGGTGTTTTATGTCCTTTAGATAAAGTGCAAGTATTACATCTGTTCCGTTTCCTGACCGAATCCTCGTCTTTCGCCCTTACTTGTGATATGGCTCTCCATGAATAATACGAAATATCCGATAAAGCTGTTCGGTCAAAATGACTCTCATGAGCTGGTGCGGGAAGGTCATATCAGAAAAACTCAGGGCCATGTCAGAGCGTTTCCTCACGGATTCATGAAGCCCCAGCGAACCTCCTATGACAAACACAATCCGGCTGGTTCCCCCTACCATATGCCCCTCCATCCATCGGGCAAGTTCTTCGGAGGAAAGACGCTTTCCTGAAATCTCCAAGGTGCAGACAAAGGCATCTTCCCGAATCTTCTCCAAGATGCGCCCCGCCTCCTTTTCTTTTATCTGTTCTTTCATAAGGGCCGACGCGCTCTCCGGCGTTTTCTCGTCCATTACTTCCACAAATTCCAGCTTACAGTATCTTCCCAGACGTTTTTCGTATTCCGCAATGGCGTCCCGATAAAATTTTTCCCTTACTTTCCCCACACAGACAACCGTAATTTTCATACTTTCTCCCATGCCGCATAAGCGGCGCAAAACACTGATACCGGCCTGCATGCTTTAGCCGCCCGTATTCGACACACAGCCCAAGTCCCTGCCAAAACGCCGATGCAGACCTGCGCGAATTAGTTTAACCTAACTCCTGCTTCCTTCCATGCCACGCGGACGATACAAGCAAACACATCCTTTAAGGCTGACAGCCTCATCTGCCTATACCAAAAATAGGCAAGCAGGGCACACCATCAATATGAATTGAATATCCTAAACTCCCATTTATAAGCTTGGGGATTTTCTTTAAAAAATTTTCGGTCGGTATCGTCGGAAATATATTTTTTTCCAATATCAACATCGTTATCATATTGAATGGAATTCAAAATCCATAGTATATCATGAAGCTTTTCTGCGTTTGCCAAGTTCATTTTTTCATAGGAACCTCTCTCCTGCCATTCAAAATCCGATGAATACATTTCAAAGCACTCATCCTCCGGCACACAGGAACGTTTTATAAGATAAGCGTAAATTTCACGCAATGCCGCCTGCGGCGTCGGTATGGCGAAATCCGAATCCGTGTAATTCGTTCCCAAATATTGACTGCATATTTCAATCATTTTAGCCCTGATATCACAAAAAAGCCATCCGCCCCACCAGCATATCTCAAAAAAGCCCTTGTCCTCTTCACTCGCATGTTCTCCGTATTCGCCGGACGAAATCACCCGCCCTGTTTTCTTCTCACGAATTCTTGCTTCAATATACAAATCAAGTCCCACTTTTTTGCTCCTCCATTCCCATCTGTTTCAGAACAAGGGCTAATTCTTTAGAAAAAACAGGATTTCGCAGATCATTTCCGGGATTGGCCTTCCAAAACGGTTCGTTTGTACCTGCCATAATACATTCCTCAACAAGTGTTTTATTGACATTCAGCGACCAGCTTATTCCATTGTTTTTGAAATCCGTAGAGAAAAGTTCATTCCCTTCCAAGGGAATCTCATGATACTCTCTGCCGCGGCAAAAGCAGATTTTATTTCTGTCAAGCGCGCTGATAGAACGTCCGTACATCACCGGATAATCCACAGCCTCAGACAAAGGCGCATTCCCGACAATCTTGTATTCCCCATAATAAAACCGATTGTCCATCATGTATGTGGATGGACAGCTTTGGAGCTTTTGCAAATCTTCCATATGCACACATGGATTTTCCGTAATGATATGATAAACCGAAACGCAGAGCGCCTTTCCCATGAGAATATCCCAAAATTTCCCTCCGGCCTTACTATATTTTCTTACATCAAATAAAATCCGTCCATAGCCGTAATTTCTGCGATCATATTTGAACCGAAAGAAATCCCCTTCTTTATATTTGCAATGACAACGTTTCATATGAGCGAACGCTTGAATTTCATCTAAATCCTCATTGGTTGTCTCGGCAGCCCATATATCAAGAAACCTTTGAAGCCCTCCCTTGTCCATAAATGGAACACCGGCAAAAGCCGAAGAATAATAGGTCTGCTGCGTTGTGTAATTTGCTAACCGGACGCCTCCGTTATAATCAAAATACATACCATAAGGCGAGTTCCAGTCCAAGATATTTACGCTGTTCATTTGTCAGCTCCATTTTATCTTCCTTTCATACCGCCAGTTCCTAATTTTTGTTTATCTCATGGAATGTGGATTCTATTGGCAGCTTCCACCTTTTACATGGCTTGATGCCCGGGCCCGCCGCAAGTCGGCTTTGCGGCACGGCGCAAAGTAAAAAAGAATCGGGAGCATGCCCGCTGAGGATTCATTCGTCTGCCTGCAGCCTAAACGACTGCTCAATGATTTCCATCACCTGATCCACATCGGATATATGCTCTAGGAAAAGCTCCACATCCCCGTTGCCCCAGCGTCCAAGCCGGGTAATGTCTTTGCAGATACCATTAGGATCATAGACCTCGGCAAATTTCATATTAACGGAAATACGAAGTCTCTGTTTCTGTAATACGATATCCACAAAATTGGTGTCCAGCTTATATGCGATATACAGCTTCTTGAATTCCCGCTTTACGTTCGGAGAAAGGTTCATGATACGTCTGTCCAGAGCTTCAAACAACATTTTGGTAAACGCGTTGCTGTCGTAGCTCTCAAAGCTGTGGCGCTGTGCCGGTTTCTCCGTAACCTTGTAAGGCGCAAGCTCAGCCTCCGCCATAGACGGGTAAGCCCAGATGAGCTTGGCCTTCTCTGCAAGCAGTCCGGCACGCTCTTTGATTCGCTCCTCATTCCAGTTATTCAGTTTTACCACATATGAATTCAGCCTGAGAGCGCTTTCCTTGAATCCGCCGGACATCTCCATTTTATCCATAAACGGCCTGTCGCTCATTTCGGAATTATATGCTGTCAGAGTCAGATTGCCAATGGTATGGAGATAATTTTTTTGTACCTCACGCCAGTTCGCTCCAAGCTCCTGCTGCCACGCCGGGCTCAGGCTGCTGTTCTGCGGCATGATATGCTCAATCGTGTAATTTTCAATCACAATGGGCGCCTTATTGCCGAAATTTTCCAAATGGCTCAATATAAAATTGCGGGAGCGCATATTATAGATATCCCTTGACATAAACGCCGCCGTAAATTTATCGTCATTGGGAAATTCTTTATAATCATCACGCATCACAAAAAATGCCTTGATAGAATTCAGGTAGTCGTCCGGCTTGATTTCATTGCGAAGTGTTGCAAATGTCTTATTCAGTGAATTTGCCGGAATATCGCAGATACTTCTCCTGAACACATAACTGATGCACATGCGTATGATTTCCAGAAGTTCGTCTTCGGAAAGAAGGCTTTCCGCAAAATCGTTATGTACCTTCAGCAGAAACGGATAGGACACCTCCATCCTGAGCGCATTGATATCCTCATACAAGGCTTTCAGTACTTTATTATTGCTGCGTTTGAACACCATGTCCGTATAATATTTGGCATAGGCAAGCAGATCCTGACAAAGCTCCTTGACAGAACCAAATTCACAGTTCAAATGATATAATTTGAACTCTTCATACACCCTGTCCTGCTTTGGAATCCGGGTCAGCTTCATAGTCAGGTAATCGCGGAAGAACCGGTCCATGACAGAATCCTGCGTCTCATAGACAAACAAAAGCTCCATGGGCCTCCATAAGTGCTCATACACATAGGTCTGCTCCCCGGGCGCAAGCCCCATCAAAACATAATTCCTAATTAGGTCGGACTCGGAAAGCTCCTTGCCTGTAGAATTGAGGCTCTCAAATATTGCCTGCGCATCATCCACATCGCGATCCAGCGTAATATTCACGATCTGCAGTTTGCCGATGGATTCGTAGATTTCCGCAGGCTGAAGCTCCTTGTCCGCAATCTTTCCGGCAAAGAAAGTATAGTTGTCCAGCAGCTTTGACTTGGTATTTTCAGCAATAGGCCTGCTTTCCACAAGGCGCATTAATATATCCCTGTCCGTTTCGGTCAGAAGAAGCTTATATCGCTCATCACCGCTTTCATATTCATTTTTCAACAGCATATTATCAATACGGCGGGCATTGACCGCGGCGTCCTCCGGGTTCTTGACGGCATAGTCTCTCAGGGCAAGCAGAAGAAGGGTAAGGGTGGTCATTCTCTGCTGGCCGTCAATAATCATATATTTCTGGACTCCGGTGGGCATGGCCTGTTCCGCAATATTGACAATTGAACCGACAAAATGGCCGACCCTTCCTTTTTTCTGCATATCGACAATGTCGTTCCAGAGCCTCGTACACTGCTCTCTGTCCCAGCTGTAGTATCTCTGATAAACAGGGATTAAAAACTGCTTGTTTCCGTTCAGTATCTCGTAAATATTACCTTTTCTCGCGTCCATATGCCGCTGCCTCCGATTCTTGATTTTTATGATGCGGAGTTTTCCGCTGTTGTGTTTGGTTTTGCTTTCAATTAGAATGCAGAGCCTCCTCTGTCATACTTTTCTTTACTCCCAATGCAATGAAAAATCTTCCGCAACCCTGCTAAGTTTTTCTTCACGCAGAAAATAATTTGCAGTTTTGTGTTCCGGCTCTTCCATATCTGTATTGTCCGTCCAAAGCTCACACTGCGTCATGACGGTCCGAACCGCATCTTCCATTCCCTCCGGCGGATAGCGGTGCTTCTTAAGAAGCTTCTTGATCAGCATGCGCATCTTCGCACGGGCGGAATCCCTCTTCTGCCAGTCTATGGTCTTATTCTTTCTCAGCGTTTCAGCCAGTTCCTTTGTAACAGCAATCAGCTCCTCGTTTTCATAGAAATCTTTGATTGCCTGCGGCTTCGTCAAAGCGTCATAGAAGGCAAGTTCATCCGCCGTAAGCCCAAGTTTCTCTCCTTCTTTCTGCGCCTCTGCGATCTGTTTTGCCAAATTCAAAAGTTCTTCAATCACCTGTTCATTCGTCAGCATTCCGTTCAAATAAGCGTTCATAGCCCGCTGTATAATTTCACTGAATTTTTCGGATTTCACTACATTGGTTCGGCGATAAACCTGCACCTGCTCCGCAATCAATTTTTTCAAAAGCTCCACGGCAAGGTTTTTCTCCTTCATTTTGGAAATTTCTTCAAGGAACTTGGGATCGAAAAGTGAGAATTCCCGTTGTATGTCAGAGAAAAGATTTATCACCCCTTCACTCTTTATGCTCTGTCTCAAAAGGTCGTTAATACGCTGATTCATCTCCGGAAGAGAGATTTTCCGGCCGCCGCTTCCCTGATTTGTCAGCCTGACAGCCAGTACCCTCACCGCCTCAAAGAAAGCCGCTTCAAACCGCAGTTCTTTCGGTGCAAGAGAAGAACAAAGTGAAAGTGCTTGATGGAGCATAAGAGCTTCCTTGACAAAAGTATTCTTTTCTTCCTCCTTTCCACGGTCAACAATAAAATTCACCGCGCCTGTAATCGTTCTTGCTCTTTCCAGATCGGTACCGGCAGTAAACTTAGTGTAATCATATCCGTGAAACAGATCTCGACATATTGACAGCTTTTCCAAAAATTTAGGATATGCCGCCTTCGCCACATCCGTATCGCCATAATTTTTCTTGTCACGAACCGTATAATCATTCATTGCCTGCTTTAATGCCGAGGCAATTCCAATATAATCAACAACAAGGCCGCCTTCCTTATCCCGAAACACACGGTTTACACGAGCGATTGCCTGCATAAGATTGTGGCCTGCCATGGGCTTGTATACATACATGGTCGCAAGCGACGGTACGTCAAAACCTGTCAGCCACATATCCACCACGATTGCAATTTTAAGCGGACTGTCGTTGTCCTTAAAAAGCTTAGCCAGCTCGTCTTTATGATGCTTGCTTCCGATAACCTTGCGCCATTCCGCCGGATCCTGATTGCTTTCCGTCATAATAACGGCAGCTTTATCCGTCCATTCCGGTCTAAGCTCCAAAAGCCGCCGATAAATCTTCATTGCGATTGCGCGGGAATAAGCTACAATCATAGCTTTGCCTGTCAGCAGGTTCTCTCTATAGTTCTCATAATGGTCCAGAATGTCTAAGACAAGGGAATTAATTGTCTGGTCGCTCCCTAGAACCACTTCCATCCGGCCAAGTTCACGCTTACTCTTTTCAATCACATCCGGATCAGCTTGATTGGCCATAATATCATATTCCATATCAATCAGTTTGAGCGTCTCCTCATCCAATTTCAAATTGATAACGCGGCTTTCATAATATACCGGTCTGGTTGCCCCATCTTCAACGGCCTGCGTCATATCATAAATATCGATATAGTCCCCAAATACCTCGCGGGTACTGCGATCCTTAGAGGAAATCGGAGTGCCGGTAAAACCTATGTATGTGGCATTGGGCAGAGTGTTTCTAATGATTCTGGCAGTGCCCGTTACACGCTTGGCAATTTTTTCACCGGATTCGTTCGTCGTCATTTTTATCTTCTCTGCAAGTCCATACTGCCCCCGATGCGCTTCGTCAGCCATTACGATGATATTGCGGCGCTCAGACAGCGCATCGTGGGATTCCTCAAATTTCTGCATTGTTGTAAAGATAATCCCGTTAGCCTTCCGCCCTGCCAGCAAAGATTTTAAATGCTCGCGGCTTTTTGCATGCATGGGCTCCTGCCTTAGAAAAGCCTTACACTTTGCAAATTGGCTATACAGCTGGTCGTCCAGATCATTTCGATCCGTCAGCACAACAATCGTGGGACTGTCCAACGCCTCCTGAAGCAGATGCGCATAAAAAACCATGGACAGGGATTTTCCGCTGCCCTGCGTATGCCAGAAGACACCGCCTTTGCCGTCCGTTTCGGAAGCGTGCTTTGTCGATTCAACCGCCTTCTTTACGGCAAAATATTGATGATATCCTGCTAATATTTTAACCTGCTTTAACCCCTCGTTAGAAAAGCAGATAAAGTTCTTTATGATATCCAGCAGTCGTTCTTTTAGAAAGATTCCCTCAAAGAATGTATCAAATTGAGCATATTGGGTATTCTCATAGCATCCCTCTTTCGTTTTCCACTCCATGAAGCGGTCTTCACCGGATGTAATCGTTCCGGCCTTGGACGTCCCCATATCGCTCATGACACAGATGGCATTATAAATAAACATGGATGGAATTTCCTGCATGTAGTTCCTTAACTGCAGGTATGCTTCGCTGGCATCGGTTTCTTCTCTGGATGGAGACTTCAACTCAACAACAACAACGGGCAGGCCGTTGAGGAATAAAATAATATCAGGACGCTTGTTGCTGTTTTCAACAAAAGTCCATTGATTTGCGGCGATAAAGGAATTATTGTCTACATTATGATAGTCAACAAGGCGGACGATAGAGGAGCGTTCCTCGCCCTTTACAAAAAAGCGCACAGGTATTCCGTTTTGCAGGTAATCCATGAACAGCTCGTTCTTTTGAACAAGCTCTCCGTTTTCAAAATTCCGAACCTTGTACAACGCGTCGGCAATGGCGTCCTCCGGAAGAGTCGGATTCAGGCGCCGGATACAGTCCTCCAGCACTTCATCGTACAGCGGGCTGTGGAAATCTCGTTCGATATTAGGTCCGTACACATGAGTATAGCCCATGCCTTCAAATAATTCTATCACGGATTTCTCATAGTCCGCTTCCGTATAATGTTCTGACATAATATAAGCTCCTTTGTTGATTGTATCTTCATACTTCTTCTCTTTGTACCATATATTATTTTTGCTCAATACATTTAGCTTTGGTGAAATCTATTCAATCCCCCAGATATGTCGATAAAATCTTCCGAACGAATCCCATCTATTTTATCTTTAGAAATAAATATTGTTTGAATACCAATCTTTTCAACCATTTCCATAATGACCGGATAAATTTTATTAAAACAATTTATTTCCATTGATTGGTTCGCCGAATCAACCACCAATAAGGGCATATATATAAAATCAGGGAAATTTTCTATCAAATACTCAAACATTGTCAAATATAACAATATTTGGATATGCGTCTGCCTCGCCATGCTTCCCGGCATAAATTTGACAATCTTATCGCCTTCCCTATGCTTTGCATATAAACATACCCTGAAAGGATCATATTCCAAGGAAAAACAGTCCTCTTTCAAATCTTCATCCAAATGTTTTATAGCCAGACCTTCTCTAAGATATACTTTCGTAAGACGCTCATTAAAAGTATTCACTTTGTTCTGATCAAATGATAATTTGAGTTCTTTTATTTCTTTTTTCAGCTCATCAACCTTCTTTTTCAAAGTTTCCATTTTCCCAACATCAATATTTTCCCGCAGCACATAGAACAGGTGCTCCAGCAAGCCTACTTTTTTCACAGCATCTTCATAAGATATCTCAACAGCTTTACCTTTCAATAGTGCGATTTCGTCATCCAAATGACCCTTTTCTTTTTTTATATCCTTTATTACCCTATTATAATCTGTTAGAGATAATATAACATTTTCATCATCGATTCTTTGAATTGTATTTTTTATAAATTGTGTATATTCCGCATATTCCGGCGTATCATCAACAACCGCATCCAAAATTGACAATAACCGCTTTATCCTCTCTTTTCGTTCTATCATATTACTTGATTGATTCTTCATAAATTGATATAACTTTATTTCTTCGGAAAGAGCAAACGCTGCCTGCGACAAATACACTAAATCCTTTTCCTTTTCTTTTGCCTTTCTTGTATATGTATTTTTAAAATCGCAAAAACTTTTATAATCCATCTGATATTTTCCGGTATATGGTAATTGCAGCTCTTTAAAAATATTACGCTGCTGTATTTGAATCCTTTGATACTCCTGATAATCCCTTGTAATCTTATCTAATTCACCGCTGCTTTGTTCCAACAGCAATTCTTTTTCATATATCTGCTCTATTTTCTCAAAGTTGAAAAAGAAATTCATAATGTTTCTAACACGAATATTATGTTTTATATCCTTTGTCTTTGTAAATACAATACTTAAATCCCCCACTCCTTTTTCTTCTATGTAATTTAAAAAATTGAATGAGCGAAATGTCGGACGCTCATCAAACACTTTTCTATATATATCCAAATATCGATTATTAGGCTTGGATACCAGCATCAAACATATATTATCTTTATATATATCTAAACTGACTTCTATAAAATCACTTTCCTCTGTTCTTTTATAAAAACAATTTCCCTGAATATCCCTTTTTATCCATAGATTTGTCATATCATTCGTCAAGTGAGCCTCAATACTGTCAATATGATCCAATCCCCGATATGTCAATTTCCCGCTGCTTCCCAAAATATAATCAATCACCATGGTTAATGCGGTTTTTCCTTTGGTGTTTTCCCCGTATACAAAACTATGCTCAGTAAATTCATATTCCTGAGTCTGCTCGTCATGAATAAATTTAATAGATTTCAGCTTAAACATAACGAATTACCTCCTCAAGCATTGCAGTCGCGTCTAACTTATTTATTTCAATAATTGGATTGGGATTTTTAACAACACACATCCTTAAAAACTCATTCTCAGGGGAATGCGGCATTTGCTTTTGAACGGATATACTATCACCATCAACCTTAATTTTATTAGTTCTGTTCAGTATATCTATAACATGGATTATTCTGCCGATATCTTTATATTCAGCAGACAGTTTAAAGGATATATTTCTAAAAAAGACATCCACAAAATCTTCTTTTCTCATTCTGTAATACGCCATATTTTTTTCATGTTTTATGCAAAAGGACATAAAAATAATTTTGGAAACCGATGAAACATAATATGGTTCTCCTAATAAAGAAAGTATTATATCCGCATATTCTGCCTCAATAACAATATCATTCAGTTTCATTGCAATCCCCCCATGTCAATTGTTTCTCCTCATCAATATCATCTCCTGTCAAATATATATAACATCCTTTTCTGTACATTGGTCCATTTGGCAGGATATCGCTTTCTATAGACTTTGATGTTGTTTTAATATATAATTCCCTTGGCTTTGGGACTCCTTCTATTTCAAATAAAGCCTCATCAAAATTCTCCTTCGCAAACTGTTCCAAATTTGAAATTTCCGTTGTCCTTTTATCCACATATATTTCTCGGAAATCTTTATAAAATAATTCGTTCACGATTCCCTCAATTACAAAAGCATCTTTATTATCCACCATAAATAATTGCCGCACTTCTCTTTGCTTTCTTTCACCAACAATTTCTTTCGCCTTATCATTAAATGGCTTCTTTAAATATGTTGTGTCCACAATATACTTATGATCATTAATCTCATCACATACTAAAGTCAGCATTTTCATAAGTTCCGGAAAAATCAACGAATATGTCTTTTTTTCTTTTATTGCATCATCAATCTGCTGATTGATATATTGAATAAATCTCTCTAGTCTTTTTTTCTTTGCAAGCTCATACTCTATAATATCTTGACAATGATTCTCAAAGAACACATTCTCTAATCTATGGTCTATTTCCTCAACAGAACATTTAACAATATTCATTGTTGAAAGTATCCTCTTAATGTCCTCCTCCAACTGCTGCGAACCATTATTTTCAATATCTTCCGCATATTGGTCGTATACTCTTTTTGCTATTGAGGTTTTGTCCTGCTTTTTTCCATTTAGCACATACTTCTTTACTAAATCAGTAAACTTAGGCACTGACCATGCAAAGCCCAAATCATTCTCAATAAAAAGAGTAAATGCTTCTTCCCCAAAATTGTGAGTCAACAGCCAGTTTCCAACAATCTTACAGAAACAAACAGAATCCACTTTTCCGCTCTTTACTTGGATATAATGACTGGCGGAATCATATAATGCATATATTTTTTTATCTGCGGCTATTTCGACATCGTCTTTACCCTCAAAGCAAAATCTCTGTTTTACATTTACATTTTCCAAAATGTATAAAACAAATACTTTTCTTTGAAATAGGAAACCATATTGGGAGATGATTCCACTGTTATTCATTATTCAATCCTCCACGAAGTCATGATATCACAGCTATCTTTTCATAGCGCTAAAACAAAAGGTATTTTGTTTTTAAGGAAATTATACTTTCATTGCGTATACTTCGTTATTATATCATTGTACCATACAAATATTGTGTAAACAAGAATTTACCGCCTCATCATAAATGGAAATATGCAGAAAGAGTAAATTCCAGCGGTAACAAGGAAACGCAGCAGGCGTTTTCGAGTCTATGGATGGCTTAGATATCGATGGCGGATACGTCAAGTTCGCCGGATATCAGCTTTGTCAACAAAGCATTCCTCAATTCTGCAAGCTTACTGTTCTCCAGTAAATTTGCTTCATATTGAGCCATAAGCTGCGATGCAAAAATCTCGAACTTTTCAAGAATAACATTATTCGGAATGTGAATAGCAGCTTTGTTAATATCGCCTTGAGTAATCAGAGGTTGTGTAGATCCTCTATTTATAGCATGATAGTCAATTCTTTGAAGGATTTGATAAGTATATTCGTAAAGATTGCTTGTAATAACCAAAGTATTGTCAGACGTCCAACATGGAGAATTGAAGCGCTGAACTACGCCATGAGTTCCAACTCGACCTATAACAAGAATTTTATCGGTATGATTGGCCTCAGTGGTAAAGCCCATTACTGATGCTGCTCCAACAAGAGGTATAACTGCCGCATTGGTTTTTTCCACAGATTTCATTGGCGGACGCTTTCCGCTCATAATGACAGCAATATCCCCCAAAGTGCCTTGTTTCCATGAGTCTGGACAAATTCCGTTAAATGGAATATATTGCTCAAACCATGCTTGGTAAATCGAAGACACTTGCTGAGATAAATTCTTGTTTATCTTTATATTGGCTTCTATTTTTTTATCAATCACCGCTAAAATACTCGCTATATTCACCTGCTCTTTATATGAAAACACTGGCACTTCATATTCCATAATAGCCTTTTTATCTCCACGCGGCATTTTTGTCCCCTTTGATGTTGCCATAGAATATTCAAAAAAAGTATCATCCGCCAAAACATAATATAAGAAGCGACTATTCACTCCTTCTTTTGCTCTGAAAACCAACACATCATTTGAACATCCACCATCAAATACTGCATACCATATTTTCTTAAAATATGGACGAATATTGGATACCAGTACATCATTCGCAGAAAAAGACTGTGTCTGCTCCTGCACTGGAAGGGATGACGCTTGAGTTATACCACATTTATTTGGCAGCATATTCTCTGTAGAAATATATGTGTTTCTATTAAGACCTGCCACATAAGTTTTTTCCTTTACATACTCACAAATATCCGACAACTTATACTTCATACCCAATCGCCCCCAATTTCCTGCGAATCTCCTCCTCCAATTCATGGGAGCGGACAAACAGTCCCGAAAGCTCAGACGTCAGCCGGGTCATTTTCTCCTCAAAAGGCTCTCCATCCTCTTCCTGTTCCTCGATGCCCACATAGCGGCCCGGGGTAAGAATGTAGTCCTGCTTCGCAATATCCTGTAGAGAGGCCGCAGCACAGAATCCCTTTACATCCTCGAGCGTTCCCTGTTGGAAAGCAGAAAAAGTATCCGCAATCTTCTGAATATCTTTTATATCGTCAAAATCACGATGCTTCCGGTCAACCATGAAACCCATCTTACGGGCATCGATAAACAGAGTCCTGCCTTTCTGCTTCTTGTTTTTTGTGATAAACCAGAGTGTTACCGGAATCGTCACGCTATAGAAAAGCTACGTGGGCATCGCAATGATGCCTTCTATCAAATCGTCCTCAATAATTTTCTTTCTGATTTCACCTTCCCCGCCGGACTGCGTCGAAAGCGCACCGTTTGCAAGAACGAGTCCGATCTTCCCGTTAGGCGCAAGATGGTGAATCATATGCTGAATCCACGCATAGTTCGCATTGCCGGCCGGAGGTATGCCGTATTTCCATCGCTTGTCCTCCTTTAGCTTTTCCTGCCCCCAATTCGAGAGATTAAAGGGAGGGTTTGCCATAATGAAGTCAGCTTTCAAATTAGAATGCAAATCATTAAAAAAAGTATCGGCCTGATATGGTCCGAAATCTGCGTCAATACCCCGAATGGCCATATTCATCTTTGCCATCTTCCATGTATCGGCATTGGATTCCTGACCATAAACGGCTATTGTACCGCGCCTGCCGCTGTGGGCTTGAATAAACTTTGCGCTTTGTACAAACATTCCGCCGGAACCACAGCAAGGATCGTATACTCGGCAGTTGGAGAAGGGCTTAAGTACGGCAACAATGGTTTTCACCACACTTGCCGGTGTGTAAAATTCACCCCCCTTTACTCCTTCGTATGCGGCAAACTGCGCAATGCAATATTCATAGGTTCTTCCAAGAAGATCCTTGCTTTCTTCCGTGTCCCCCATATCCATATTGGTAAATAAATCCACAACATCGCCGAGAACTCTTTTGTCAAGATCAGGGCTGGCATAATTCTTGGGAAGCACATTTTTCAGTTTCTTGTTATCTGCCTCAATCGCACGCATCGCATCATCAATTACCATTCCGATTTCAGGAGTATGCGCGGCGGAAGCAATAATGCTCCAGCGGGCTTTTTCCGGCACAAAGAAGATATTTTCTTCTTCGTATGCGTCCGGATCATCCTCGAAACCTTCGCCTTCCGTTATCAGTTCTTTATATCTCCTTTCAAAAGCGCTTGAAATGTAACGCAGGAAAATAAGTCCTATGATTACTTTTCTATAATCTGCTGCAGGAATGTGCCCCCATAAAACACAGGCAGCATCCCATATCTGCTTTTCAAAACCAATGTTAGCAGTATTCCTCTCAGCCATCTATGTCAACCTCCAATGATTTACCACTTGTTCTTTTGTTCATTATATGCTTTTTCCTGTCCCAATGCATGTTTGAGAATTTAGTCTTCTAATCCATACTCTGTTTTACAGACGGCAGCACTCCAAGTCCGGCCTCGCCTCATTTGAATTTATACTGCCCACTGATAAAACTTGCCACAAATCCCGACTACAGACCAAAAATAAGATACCACCGCTTATTTCCCTACTGTAAATTTCGGCAGTCTGCAGTATAAAAGGCGGTGCTTACTCTACGCATCCCAGACCAGAAACCGTTTCTCGTACAAAACCACGCCTTTTTATTGAGGAATTCTTTTCTCATGAAGTAATCTTTTCTTTTGAAGTACCCATTTCTCCAAAAACCATATCATAAACACAGTTTTCTATCAAATTATCCAAAAATCCTTGCTCCAGATTCACAAACTGATGGTTCAACTTTCCTTTGATGCATTCAAAACGTTTCAGATACAGTATCTCCTGCACTAAAATTTCCTCCGCACCTATCTGTCGGTCCAGTTCGTCTCCATGCAGATTCTCTCTGCACCATTCCAATAAAATATCTTTCAGGGAATTCTCCGATTCTGCCTTTTTCTCAAATATTCCGGCATCCTTAATAGACATAGCACCCGCTATGAAAAAGAGTAGAAATATGGCGGTCATCACGCCATATGTCAGATAGATATTGCCAAATTTCAAAGGAATCACGCCCAAGATTCCAAGCCCCACCCCCGCAAGGCCCAGACTTCCCAATACCAGCAGAATCCATCCGGAAGAACGGTTTTCGCTGGCACGTCGGGAATTGTCTCGGTATATGGGATGGACAACATTCGCCGGATTTTGAAATAATTGTCCTTCATCCGCCATATTTTGAAATAATTGTTCCTCATCTGCTGCTTGAAGTTCATCTGCTGACTGTTTCTGTATTCTCCTCTCGGCTTCCAATTTCTCATAGGTCTTGTCATCCACAAGCTCACCGCCGCAGTCAGCGCATATCATAAATCCTTCTCTATACTCGCTTTTACACGTTGGACACCAAGGCATAGCAAATTTCCTTCTTTCGTGAAATATATCCCATTATCACATATTATCGAAGTTTTCCGCATGGAGTTTCCGCCCGCCCATCATTGGGACGCTGTTTTGGTCAGAATTCATAATCCATGCAGGCTCTGTCGCAGGTAACGCTTCTGATATACTTTCCGGCCTCCACATGAGCCGGATGGTTCTGATATGCCGCCAGCGCTTCCGCGGTTTCAAATGTGGAAATCAACGCGATTTCACGATTGCTGGATGCAAACCGATTCCGAAACACCTGAATCTCCGCGGCTCCGGGAACAAGCTTCCTGATAGGTTCC
Organism: uncultured bacterium; assembly: GCA_948467735.1. Lineage (GTDB taxonomy): Bacteria > Bacillota > Clostridia > Lachnospirales > Lachnospiraceae > Acetatifactor. Next base: position 82,989 of record CAOKFN010000005.1, on the reverse strand, counting down.
AATAGATCCGCCATCTTTTTTGCGGCTTCCGCCTTCTCCTCTTCAGAAAATCCTGCCGCAAAATTCCATAATACAATATGTTTTACCATATACGCCACCCCGTCTGCTTTTTAGTCTGCAAATTTCTTTTGACAACGTTACATCCAATATAAAACGCCTTCCCTTTTGCATAAGGCAGTTTTAAACTTTGTACTCAGGCCTGTATGTCCTCCTGTGAAAAGAACAGCCTGCCGACTAAATATTTCATTTCCCCCGCGCCCACGGCAGGCTATGGGCGCAAAGGATTACTTCCCGCTTAAATATTCGTCTATTCCTTTCGCTGCCGCCCTGCCCGCGCCCATAGCCAGAATTACGGTTGCGGCTCCTGTCACGGCGTCTCCTCCGGCATAAACGCCTTCCTTGCTGGTCTGGCCGTTGGCTTCGTCGGCTACAATACATTTCCACTTGTTTGTCTCCAGTCCTTCCGTGGTAGAAGAAATCAACGGATTGGGCGAAGTGCCAAGGGACATAATCACGGTATCCACTTCCATAGTGAACTCGGATCCGGGAATTTCCACCGGGCGCCTGCGTCCGGAAGCATCCGGCTCTCCCAGCTCCATCCTGATACATTTCATGCCCCTCACCCAGCCCTTTTCATCCGCAAGAATTTCCGTGGGGTTTGTCAGAAGGTCGAAAATAATGCCTTCCTCCTTGGCATGATGCACTTCCTCCACTCTGGCGGGAAGCTCCTCCTCGCTGCGGCGATAGACAATATGCACCTCCGCGCCCAGACGCAGTGCGGTTCTGGCCGCATCCATAGCCACATTGCCGCCGCCCACCACAGCAGCCTTTTTACTGCGCATAATAGGAGTATTGGAGTTCTCGTCAAAAGCTTTCATCAAATTGCTTCTGGTCAGATACTCATTGGCGGAAAAAACCCCGTTGGAGTTCTCGCCGGGAATCCCCATAAATTTCGGGAGTCCGGCGCCGGAGCCGATGAACACAGCCTCAAAACCTTCTTCCTGTATCAGCTCGTCAATGGTGACGGACTTTCCCACCACCACATTGGTCTCAATTTTCACGCCCAAAGCCTTTACATTCTCAATTTCTTTTGCAACCACCTCTTTTTTGGGCAGACGAAATTCAGGGATTCCATAGACCAGAACCCCGCCCGGCTCATGAAGCGCTTCAAAAATCGTCACATCATATCCCATCTTCGCCAAATCTCCCGCACAGGTCAGGCCCGCAGGACCGGAACCGATGACAGCCACGCTTTTCCCCTTCTTCTCGACAGCCGCCGCGGGCTTGACGCCATGCTCTCTTGCCCAGTCCGCAGCAAAACGCTCCAATTTGCCGATGGAAATAGGCTCCCCCTTGATTCCTCGGATGCATTTTCCCTCGCACTGGCTTTCCTGAGGGCACACACGTCCGCATACGGCCGGCAGCGCGCTGGACCGGCTGATAATCTGATATGCTTCCTCAATCTGTCCTTCCTTTACCTTCTCGATAAAACCGGGAATATCGATTGCCACGGGACAGCCCTTAATACATTGAGCATTCTTGCAGTTGATACATCTGGATGCCTCAGCCTGCGCCTCCTCCTGATTATATCCAAGGCATACTTCCTCAAAATTGGCGGCGCGCTCCTTCGCGTCCTGCTCCCTTACCGGAACCTTCTTCAATACGTCCATCTCTATCCTCCATACTCTATTTTCAACTTTACGTCATGCCGCCGACGACAGAGCCTCTAATATCTATGTACGCAGATTCCGAAGGATACATCCGTCGGAAATCTTCGCCAAGAGGGTTCTGCCGCAGGCGTTAAATTTTCTACTCGCACTGTCCGCAGCCGCCATGATGTGTGTCGCCCTCCTGCTGCTTGAGCATTGCCCTGCCCTCCTCGGTCTTATAGAGGGTCTGCCGCCTCATGGCTTCGTCAAAATTCACCCCATGACCGTCAAACTCCGGGCCGTCCACACAGGCAAATTTTACCTTTCCGTCCACGGTCACTCGACAGGCTCCGCACATTCCCGTACCGTCCACCATAATGGGGTTCAAACTTACAACCGTAGGAATGCCGAGCTCTTTGGTCAGCAGGCAGACAAATTTCATCATAATCATGGGGCCGATGGCAATGCATACGTCATACTGCTTCCCTTCTCCCACCAAATCTTTGATGGTTTGTGTGACCATGCCGCTTCTGCCATAGGAGCCGTCGTCCGTGGTGACGTATAGATTCCCCGCCGCGGCCTCCATCTCCTTCTCCAATATCAGCAGACTTTTGGTCTTGCTTCCCACGATGACGTCCGCGGCCACTCCATGTTCATGAAGCCATTTTACCTGAGGATACACGGGCGCCGCGCCCACGCCCCCTGCCACAAAGAGAATTTTTTTCTTTTTCAGCTCTTCGGGGCTTTCCTTCACCAGCTCGGAGGGACAGCCCAGCGGCCCCACAAAATCATGAAAGCAATCCCCTTCCTCTAGCTCCGCCATCATCTGCGTGCCCGCGCCCACAGTCTGGAACACAATAGTCACCGTCCCCCGCTCCCTGTCATAATCACAGATGGTAAGCGGGATCCTCTCTCCCTCCGCGTCCATGCGCACAATCACAAATTGCCCCGGCTGGCATGATTTCGCCACTCTTTTGGCCTCCACATCCATCAAATAAATGTTGGCGGCAAGTTCGCATTTCTTTACAATCTTATACATAATCCACCTCTCTCTTCCTGTTTCCAATCACTCTATTAAACAAGCGCTGCTTGACAGTCCGGCTATTCCTCATTGAACCCGCAGACAGCCCCAAAGCCTAATTTCCTGCAGGCTTCGACTTTCTACGGACGCCCCCCGGCGGCATGATATGCTGCAGGCTGAAACTGCCGCCATTGCCATTGCCGAAATATCCTCCTGACAATTTCAATCCTCCTCATCCGCTATCGGCTCTTCAATTACAAGCAACTCCCACCTGCTGCGATTATCCTGCTGCAGCCGAAATAGCTCCCCGGTATAAGCGTTGACAGCAAAATGATTCCCCGTTTTGGTGAGGGAACCGTCCGCCCCCCGGAAAATCTCCGCTATCACATAGAAATCATCCATATGATTGATATTTGTCACATATTGATACTCATAGCAGTAGGAAGAACCTGAATCGTCAAAATGACCGTCCTCATCGTATATCTTGCCTGTCCGCATGGAATAGTCAACCACCGAAGCCACTGCCTGCTCCGGAGTTAAATCCGTATTCATGGTTAATATATATGTCCTCTCCGCCACGGTTCCCGTCACGCCCTCCACAATTTTTGCAAATTTGAAAATTGATTTGCCAAGGGGCATTGGTATGGGTCCTGTGTATGCATTTGAAAAATGCGTAGGCTCCGTTCCATCCGTGGTATAATACACATTGTCATCATCGCTTGTAACTTCTATATTTAACGGAAAATAGTATTCGCCGCTCATGGCGTTTAGTTCCGGCGGAGGAATTTCATCATTTTCAATATGATATTCCTTTGACACAATATCGCTGGCAATTCCTCTGTCATTCACAAAATATGCAGACACCACATAATCCCCGTTTTCAAGTATAATAGGCGCCGTATATGGAACGCTGTCTTCCGTGGGAACCGTTCCGTCCATGGTATAATATATCTTCCCGGTTCCGACAGCCGTGAGTTTCAAAGGCTGTATGCTTGTATAGTATCCCTCCTTCACGCTGAATTCCGGCTCTCTCGCTATGTAACTTTGGTAAGTAGAAATCAAATTTTCATTATTGCTCCCCAGCAGCAGCTCGTTGATTGTCAGATAGTCTCCTCTGGCGCGATATATGGCAATCAGCTTATCATAAGCGCCTTCCAGCTGTTCTGCCGTTGCCTTCGGGTCCTTAATAATCTCCCGAAGGAGATATTCATATTCAATTTTATTATTCTTAAGCCGATATACCTCCGCCAGTTCAAAAATAAGCTCTATGGAACGCCCGTCTTCCACAGAATACCCGCTTCCTATATTACTGCCGTCAAGCTCCAAGGCCCGATTATAGCAGGAAATCGCCTTATCATATCTTCCTGCCGCGACATACTTCATCGCCCTGTTTACCTGATAATCTATGGAATAATATCCATACACAGACCATGCGGCTGTTCCCGCCGTCAAGACCGCCAGTATCCCGACCGCCAGTACCGCCTTCCCGCGCCGCTTTTTCTTCTGCGCCTTATTTGTTTTCTCCTGTTTTATGTCTTTTGGCTTCTGCGCGTCCGCCCTGTCCTCATGCAGTTCCTCCAGAATCGTATGTATGGTCTGTTCTATATTTCGCTCCAGCTCAGGTTCAAAATCAGGTACGATATGGATATCTTCGCCGCATTTTTCACAATATAAGCTTCCTTCGGCCATTTCCGATCCACAGTTGGGACATTTCATATACCTGTGCCACCTCACATTACCCTTCAGAACAAACCTGTAATCACTCCATTGTCATCCACATCAATTCCATAGGCGGCTGGCTTTTTAGATAAACCCGGCATCGTCACCACGTCCCCCGTCAGCGCAACAATAAATCCCGCACCTGCGGATACATATACCTCTCTGACCGTTAGTTCAAATCCCTGAGGCCGTCCCAAAAGCTTCGGATTATCCGAAAGGGAATACTGATTTTTCGCCATACAGACAGGAAGTGTTCCGAAGCCTAACTGCGTCACCTTTTGCAGCTGCTTTTTCGCTGCAGGCGAAAAACTGACCTTCCCCGCGCCATAAATTTCCCTTGCCACGATTTGAATCTTTTCCTCCGGCGGCAGCGAATCTTCATATAACACCTGAAAACGGCTTTCCTTGGAATTCAGGGTTTCCAGCACCTTCTCCGCCAAGGCGATTCCGCCCTCACCGCCCTTTGCCCACACTTCCGACAGGGCAAATTCACATCCTTTTGTCTCGCAGAATTCACGGACAAACTCCGTCTCCGCCTCCGTATCCGTCGCGAAAGAATTCAGTGTCACCACCACCGGCACGCCGTATTTCTGTAAATTTTCTATATGCTTCTCCAGATTGACGATGCCTTTTTTCAAAGCGTCCAGATTTTCGGTGCCCAAGCCTTCCACCGCCGCACCGCCATTATACTTCAAAGCGCGAATCGTGGCAACAAGAACGACTGCGTCCGGCTTCAAACCCGCCATACGGCATTTGATATCAAAAAATTTCTCAGCCCCAAGGTCAGCTCCGAATCCTGCTTCCGTGATGCAGTAATCCGCCATTTTCAGTGCCGCCCTAGTGGCCCTGACAGAATTACAGCCATGGGCGATATTGGCAAAAGGCCCCCCATGTACCAGCACGGGAGTGTGTTCCAAGGTCTGTATTAAATTGGGCTTCATGGCGTCCTTCAAAAGCGCCGCCATAGCCCCCACCGCCTGCAGTTCCCCGGCTGTCACCGGTTCTCCGGCCATATTATAGGCAGCGATAATCCTTGCCAGACGTTCTTTTAAATCTCTCATGTCCTCCGCCAGACAGAGAATCGCCATAATTTCGCTTGCCACCGTAATGACAAAATGATCCTCCCTGACAAAACCATCCAGCCTGCTGCCCAGCCCCACCACAATATTTCGGAGCACTCTGTCGTTCATATCCATACAGCGTTTCCATACAATCTGTCTGGTATCAATCTTCAGGGCGTTTCCCTGCTGAATATGGTTGTCCAGAAGTGCCGCCAGAAGATTATTGGCCGAAGTTACCGCATGAAAATCCCCCGTAAAATGAAGGTTCAGCTCCTCCATGGGAACCACCTGCGAATATCCGCCTCCTGCGGCTCCGCCCTTGATACCAAAACACGGCCCAAGAGACGGTTCCCGCAGCGCAGTCACCGCCTTCCTGCCCAGCCTGCCAAACGCCTGCCCCAGCCCTATGCTGACGGTGGTTTTTCCCTCCCCTGCGGGAGTCGGATTAATCGCCGTTACCAGAATCAGCTTTCCGTCCGGCCTGTCCTTTAAGCCTGCCAGATATTCCTCCGAAATTTTTGCTTTATATCTCCCATAGTATTCCAAGGCCTCCTCCGGCACGCCCAGCCGATTGGCCACTTGGCCAATCGGCTCCAAGACAGCCCTCTGAGCAATCTCTATATCCGACACATGTTTCTGCACCTTTTCTATCGAAGGCTCCTTTTCTGTGGGATGATTTGTTCCCATATTCTGCCTCCTCCTTTCCTTCCGCGAGCGTTAGATTTTCTTCTCATACTTCTTCCAACAGTTGTTCAAACTGTTCCGGACTCATCAGTATCTTTCTGGGCTTTGTGCCTTCTTCCTCGCCTACCACGCCATAACTGCTGAGCTGATCCATAATCCTTGCCGCTCTGTTGAACCCGATTTGAAGCGCTCTCTGCAGCATGCCGATGGACGCTTTATCCTTATCTATGATAAGCCGGCCCGCTTTTTCAAACAAATCGTCCACCGCGCTGCCGCCGGATGCGCCGCTCCCTGATGAACTGCCCATATTCTTTATTTTTTCCTCAATTTCCGCGGCATAGACATTGCCCAAAGTCTGATTTTTCATAAAGTCAACCACATCAGAAACTTCGTTATCCGAGACAAAGGCTCCCTGTACCCGGGCCGGCTTCGCATATCCCTGAGGATAAAAGAGCATATCTCCCTTTCCCAAAAGCTTCTCCGCGCCCACCATATCCAGAATCGTCCTTGAGTCAACGCCGCTGGACACGGAAAACGCCACCCGGCTGGGCATATTGGCTTTAATCAAACCGGTGATGACGTCCACGCTGGGACGCTGTGTGGCGATAATTAAATGAATGCCCGCCGCCCGCGCCAGCTGGGCCAGACGGCAGATAGATTCCTCCACCTCCCCCGGGCATACCATCATTAAATCCGCAAGCTCGTCAACGATAATGACAATCTGCGGCAGCTTCTTAGGCGCATCCTCCATGCCTTTTTCCCGCATGGCCTCCACCTTTTTATTGTATCCCTTCAAATCCCTCACATTGCATTCCGCAAATTTCCGGTATCTGTCCTCCATCTCCGCCACACCCCAATGAAGCGCCGCGGATGCTTTCTTAGGATCTGTCACAACAGGAATCAGCAGATGAGGAATTCCATTATATATGCTAAGCTCCACCACCTTAGGATCAACCATGATAAGCTTCACATCATCGGGATGAGCCTTGTACAATATACTCATGATCAAAGTATTAATACAGACGGATTTTCCCGAGCCCGTAGCTCCCGCAATCAGCATGTGGGGCATTTTGGCAATATCCGCTACAATCACCTTGCCCCCGATATCCTTGCCCACCGCAAAAGCAAGATTGGAAGGAAATTCTTTAAACTCCGTGGTCTCCAGCAGGTCCCGCAGCGCCACGGTCATGCTTTCCTTGTTGGGTACTTCTATTCCAATGGCCGCCTTGCCCGGAATGGGCGCTTCAATTCTGATATCCATGGCCGCTAAGTTCAGTTTAATGTCGTCTGCAAGTCCGACGATTTTGGATACCTTCACTCCCTGCTCCGGCTGCAGCTCGTAGCGAGTCACGCTGGGCCCCTGACTAATATCCGTAATGGTGACTTTGACTCCAAAAGTGCTTAAGGTCTGCTGGAGGTGCATTGCAGTATTCTTCAACTCTCTGACCGAATCCCCCGTCATTGCCTTTCCCTTTTGCAGCAGCGTAATAGGGGGAAATAGGTATTGTTTGGGAAGTATTATGTCGTTGTCGGCAATTTCCTGCCCGAATCCTTCTTCCATCCTCAGTTGATTTTCCGCTCCCCGGCCTGACGGATTTCCCGCGGCCGGTCTCGGCCTGACGGATGCGGACGCAGGTGCTGCTGCCGGTCTCATGGATGGGGATGCAGACGCTGCTGCCGATCTCATGGGCGGAGATACTGACTCCGCCTGTGTTTCGGATGTATCTATGGACGCAGACGCCGCCCTATTCACAGCCGACGGAGAATACCCGTCGGAGTCAGACCGCACCTCTCCCTCAGAAACAGAACGCATTTCATCTGCTGTCATTTTTTCCGCAGGCAATCCCTCTGTCATGAAAGCTCCTTCTTCCATGGACATTCCTTCTCCCACGAAAGTTCCTGCTTCCATGGAACCCCCTTCCGCCGCGGAAAATGCTTCTTCCCTAGAAATTCCTTCTTCTGTGGAAAGTCCTTCTCCCTTAATAATTCCTTCTTCTATGAAAGGTTCTGTCTCCGCAGGCCTTGCCGCTGCCTGTTCTGCTCCTCCCGCGCCGCCTGCAGAGTCTGCTTCCTGCCCTGACATTTCTGCGGCTCCTAAAGGATACTGCTCCTGTCCTTCTATATGTATCCTAATCGGCAGATCCTGCATATCCCATTGGTCAAAGGCAGCGCCGCTCTCCTGCGCAGGCAGCGTCTCACTGTTTTCCGCCCTCTTCGTATCCGTTTTTACCGACTCCCCACGTTCCGAATCCGCATACTTTACATTCTCTGTTTCCGCGCCTTCCTGTATGACAGACTCGGCATTATCCTGCGGCAGCAGTTCCTCGGTTTCCTCTTCCAATATAATTTCGTGCATTTCATCACGATAAGAAGACGCCTCCGGTCTCTGCAGCGCCGTGTCCAGCATAACCCCGGAAACTTTTCTTTCCATGCGCAGTATTTTTTCATTCTCCTTTTCCTCTGCCCTGATCCTGCGCTGTTCTTCCTGAGCCTGCCTCCGAAGCCTGCCCTCCTCTCTCCGTCTCCTTGATTCCTCTTTTCGCCGCTCCATATTCTCACGGCGTCTATCTATGTTCTCCCTGCGCCTTTCGGCATTTTCTCTCCGTCTCTCGCTCTCTGCTCTCTGTCCATTCCCTCCGCGTTTCCCGGCGTCCTCCTCGTATCCCTCATCCTCCTGCCCATCGTCCTCATCATACCCTGCTTCTTCCTCTCTGCGCCTTTCCATCTCCTCCCGGCGTCTCTCGGCTTCTTCCCGGCGACGGCGCGCATCCTCTCTGGACAGCTCACGCACGCGGCTGCCGCCCCGCTTTATACTGTCAAGGATGGATTTTTCGGTCAAGAGAATCAGGCATACCACGGAAACCACCAGCACCACCAGCACCGTCCCCAAAGTGCCGAGATAATGCTGCAGGCAAAAGCTGATGCTTCCGCCCAGAATGCCGCCGCCCGCCTTCCCGTCACGACAGCCCTCATATAATAGAACCACATTATATTCCGCATCGGCGCTTTTCTTCATCCAAAGCATGTCAAAGACCACGCCCGCTATCACAAACAGCAGAATACCCGCAATCAGCTTTCTGGCCGCGCTGGCATTGCCTTCGTTGGCAAACCAGAATGCCGCCGCCAGAAAAATCAGCACGGGAGCGGCATAGGCCGTCAGCCCGAATAAACCGAACAAAACGCCGCTGACGGTGTTTCCCACTGGTCCGACAATACCAAAATTGCAGCAAAATAAAAGCACCATAACGGCGAACAGCACAATCAGACCTATCTCATGGAACAGTGCGCTGTCCCGGGCCAGCTGCTGAGCTTCCTCTTTTTTCTTCTGTGCGGAAGTCCTTGTTTTTACAGTGCCTTTTGTTGTAGTACTGAGGGCAGTTCTTTTATTTGAAGATGATGTTTTTCTTCCGTTGGAAGCCGCCATCTTATCAACCTCTCCTATCTATGGGCATTTTGCGCAATGCATGGATTTTACTACGTTTGTGGGCATTGCGCATCGCTCACAGGGACATTATATCATTTTTCAGGCGGCTTGACAAGCCGCCAACCGGAAACTCGGGAGATTGAGACTCAGAAAATACCCATGAATATATCTCCGTTTCTTTTTTAGGTACTTTTTTGACAAATCATTAGAGAAACAGCCGCCCTCTGTTTTGCAGCTCTCTCCAGAGCATGTCAAAAGAATCGTTAAAGGAAGTTTAAAATATCTTTGTCATTTTTAGCAAATTTACGCTTGACAAACCCACCGAATATGTTAGAATAAACACAAAGCATAACATTTTCTAATACATGGCATTTTATTCTATTTTCGTTTTTTCAAGAAATCTATGCTTTTATTCCAATAATCAACAAGAGGAGCAGAAGATTTCTGGTGGACAGGCAGGATTTTTCTTCTGCGGGCATCTTTCAAAGGAGAAAAACATGCAGTTTGTCTCGTTAAAGAACGATTATGTATTTCGGGAGCTTTTTTCTTATGAAAATATTAGAAAACAGTTCCTGAGCGACGTGCTGGACATCCCGGCAGAAAGCATGAAAGCCGTCAGAATTGTGAATCCCTATCTGTGGAAGCGCTTCCGGCAGCAGAAGCAGGGAATTCTCGACATGGCTCTGGAGCTGGACGACGGCACAAAGATTAACATTGAACTTCAGGTGCGCCGCCAAAACCACTGGATCAAGCGGAAACTGTTCTACCTTGCAAAGATGTATGCGGAGGACCTGAAATCCGGACAGGACTATGGGCGGCTCCGCAGGTGCGTCAGTATCAGCATTCTCGATTTTAAGCTGACGGAAGAGAAGGAATGCCATTCGGCGTACCTCCTGCGGAACAAAAACGGCAGAGAGCTGACTGACCTGTTTGAACTGCATATCATAGAACTTGGAAAGAAGCCGAACGAAAGCGGCGCGGTGGATGAATGGGTCCGGCTGTTCAACGCCAAGAGCTGGGAGGATCTGGATATGATGAAGACGAAAAACAAGGGAATCTTGGAAGCAGCTGAAATACTGCGGAAAATGAGCCTGATCAGGCCGTTTCGGCTAATGTATGAACAGCGTCTGAAGGACATCCGGGACCGCCGGGCGGAGGATGAATATGTCTGGGACGCCGGGAAAGCGGAAGGAATCGCGCAGTCCATTTTTCAGCTTCTGGAGGAATACGGCAATATTCCGCTGGAATTGAAAGAGAAAATTATGTCGGAAAAAAATATTGAGGTATTATACTTATGGCTCAAAACCGCCTCTAAATCTCAAAGCATAGCGCAGTTTAGGGAGGACTGCGGCCTGTAGATTCGCGCCTTTTTTCACCGCAGCCCCATATTTTTAGTTCCTTTCAACCGAAAAGATATCCGCCTTTTATGCTTCAGCGCTTTCCCTAAATAATTACTGCTCTGCGGTGTTTTTTTCCTTAATCATCTCATGCAGCCGGGCGATTGCCTTGTCAATGCCTCCCACTTCGTCGATGATGCCGTGGTTTACCGCTTCCTCGCCCACCAGAATCGTCCCCACATCCTTTGTCAGAACCCCGGTTTCCATCATTAATTCCTCCAAGGTACTCTTATCAATCCTGCAGTGGCTGCACACAAATCCCGTGATTCTATCCTGAATCAGCTTAAAATACTCAAAGGTCTGGGGCACGCCTATCACCATGCCGTTCATGCGCACCGGATGGATAACCATGGTTCCCGTGGGTACAATATAGGAATAATCCGTACTCACCGCAATCGGGACTCCGATGGAATGGCTTCCCCCAAGCACCAGCGAAACCGTAGGTTTGCTGAGCGATGCAATCATTTCCGCAATCGCCAGCCCCGCTTCCACATCTCCGCCCATGGTATTCAAAAGCACTAAAACTCCCTTGATTTCACTACTATCCTCAATCGCCGCCAGACTGGGCAGTATGTGCTCATATTTCGTTGTCTTGGAATTGTTGGACAGATTATCATGACCTTCAATTTCTCCGATAATGGAAATTAAATGTATATTTTCCAGCTTGCCGTTCTCATCCAGCGTCGCCTGTCCTGTCTGTTCTATCCTTTCGTCACGGTGCTCTTCCTTTTCTATCTTCTTTTCGTCGTTCTGAGCTGATTGTGCCATTTTCTTCTCCTATTCAACTGTAATCAGGGACAATTTATTTCTATAATGAATTTTTATTCTTCTCCATTTGCTGCAAAGTAAATTGATTTTTCATTTACTAAACTCTGCCTGACTGCCCGATTTTTCCTGTCATAAACGCCGCAGGGAACAGCAAATCTATGAAGATTTACTGTTCCCTGTCAGTATAACCTATTCGTGTAAATTCATTCCTTCTTTTTCGGAAAATATACTCTGGAAATCTGCAAGTCTACAAAACCGCGCTGAATTTCACTAAATAAAATTCAGCGCTAAATGGAGCCTATTTTACCAAAGTATTATTTTCCTTCACCGGAACATACAAGTAACAATATTCATGTGTTCCCTCTTCAGGTTTGAAAAAACCATAGTATTCTAAGATTGGCAGCATATCGCTGCCATAAGTATAGCCCAGTTTAGGACCAATCTGCTCTCCAATCCACTGATAGGGAGGAACTCCGCCCTTCCAAGGCTCCCGCCCAAGCGCTCCTGAGGTTTCATCACAAATTCTTACTCGTAAAAATTTTGCGGCGGGAATCTTGTAAATATCATAGGAAGCCGGCTGAACATCAGTATCAACAAGGAAGCCGAACATTACGCCGCTTGGCCGTTCACTTGAAAGATAATTCACACTCATGCAGATATCCCAATTATCTTCGCGGCCGTTAGGCACGGCAGAAATAGACATAAAATCTTCCATAATTCCTTCAACGTTCGGTTCATCAACAGTATTAACCGCATAACCAATTTTTCCACACCAGACAGTGTCGCTCCATTCAACCAAATCAACTGTAATTCCGTTATAATCATAAGTTTTTAGTATCATTTCCTGCGGATGTTGTATATTCATGGCATCTTGCTCCCATCAAATTTATAGTCTGTTATACTCACGAGCGACTACAGCCGGATAATCCGGCGGTAACAATAATAATTGTCCGATAACGGCTCCACATGGTCCTTCTGGCGATAGAACGCCGTATAGCAGGGCAGGACATATATGGGGCCGTCTCCCCCGCAGAGAGAACAGCCGCCGTCCCCGCCTTTGGTATACTGTGTATTGTCTATTATTTCGTTTTTATAAGAATCATAAGCGATACGCAGCCCCAGCATGTTGGGTCCCAGCATGGACGATGTTTCTTCCTCCGTTTCCTCCTCATCCCCGCAGTCACAGCCCACATCGTAAATCTCATCCAATACATCCTTTAGCGTATCTCCCCAGCGGAACAATGTCCGCGTACCGCCGCTGCAGAGATATTCCCACTCATCCTCCGAAGCCAGCGTAAAAGGGCCTTCTTTCAGCAAACGGACGGCCTCCTTTAAGGACGGGGCGTCCTTTTCTATGTAACGGCTGTCCACTTCTACAAGCATATCCCCAATATCAGCCGTGCGCAGCGGCGATAAGCACCGGGCCAGATTTTCATTCCATTTGGCCATATAGTTCTCCCAGCTCGCACACCCGCCTTCCACCAGCTCCTTCTGCCAAATTTCCAATTCTTCCGCACGTTCTGCGGCCAGTTTCTCCGCCTTTGTACAATCGCCGTCAGCATTCGCTTCTGCAATCCGATCCTGATAATCGCTTTGCAGGACCTCCAGTTCTTCCTCGCAATGCTCCCGTTCTGCTTCAAATTCTTCCCGCAGACCCTCCAATACCCCTTCGCCCAAAGGACACTTGGCCGTATCCCAGCCCAGAACAACATTTTTCCGGCCGGAAACAAAGACAAACTGCGCCCCCTTATATTCCAAAAGCCATGTTTCCCGTTCTACCCCGTTCATGCTCGTCTTAATCGTTCCCATAAATTCAAAATCCATTCCAAGCGCTTCTATGCGTGAACGAATCTCTGACAATGATTCCATATTACAATTTCCTCCCTTTTTCAAATGTCAAAATCATCGTCCGATGCCGTCGGATGATCGAAATCCTCTTTCGCCGATGCCGATTCCAATGAGTAGTCCATAACACGCTTTACATGCTTTTTCGGAAGAGGAAGCGGATTTTCAATAAAATTCATCTGTCTTTCCGAATTCTTGTCCTCCGCAGGTTCTTTCCATCCAATTTCCTTCATGTCTCCGCTGCCTGCCCCCGGTCTTTCCAATCCATTCCCTCTCATTTTCGCAGAATCCGGCCCGGCCGCCATGGGATTCTCACGATTCTGCCCGGCCCCCGACCCGTCCGATGATGCTTCCTGACGATTTCCCGCACCTCTTGGCCCATCCGACGATGCTTCCTGACGATTCCCCGCACCTCTTGGCCCGGCCGACGATGCTTCCTGACGATTCCCCGCACCTTCGGGCCCATTCTCCGGGAATTGGGGGCCTTTTCCTTCATCCTTGGGCAGCTTCTCGACCTGCCCGCGGACGGCCGCATCCTCCGTTTCCGGCGGCCCGCCGTAAAAACACTGCCCCACTCCTATGCCTGCCAGCACCACAAACAATACATACAAATAAAAATATCCCGGCATTTCATTTGTAAAAATATCAAAACAAGCCGCCAGCATAACACTCATAACCGCCAGCATCCATAATGAAATACGTTCCTTTTGGGGATTGCACCAGAAACTAAAGACGCCGAATATCATCAATCCCAGCAGAACAATGCCTTCCAGCTCGGAACAAGCGCCGCTCATAACCGCAGGCACCTGAAAGCTATCCGGCTGATACAGCATAAGCCAGCCCTGTACCGCTTCCCGCACTGACTCGCCGCCGAATGCGGCGTTCCAGAAAACACAGGCCCAAAACCCTAAGCAGGCTCCCGCCAGCCACAACAGGACTGCCGCCGTTTTTTTCACAGACCTTGTCTTTTTCAAAGTCCCCGCTATCTCTACATCTCCTGCTCCTTTCGTAATCCCCCCTATTTCTGCGGCTTCTGTTCCTTTTCTAACTTCCGCTGTTTCTGCGGCCCCCGCTTCCTTCGCAGCAGCCTCTTTTTCCGCATCCTCTTCACGCCGCCGGAAAATAACCGCCGCTGCCGGAATGAAGAGCAGAACTCCCATCACATCCAGATAAGTACACAGGCCCGTTAAAATTCCTATGAGCAGAAAAAGCGGCGGCCTCAGCCTTCTGCCGCATTTCGCCGTCAATACTGTCACCGCTGTCAATAAGCAGAAATACAGCATTTCCGGCGATAACAGAAGGGAGTTCTGCACCATATAGGGCGTACACATACTGAAAGCCAGCATTACCAAAGCCGCGGTGACGCCCGCCGTCTTTCTCACTACAAAATACAATCCAAGAAGCGCTGCGGTCTGCAGCAGGATTTGCAACCAGATACCTGCCGCAAACTGATTTTCAAAGAAATTCAAGACAAATTGAAGAAGCCGAAGGTACGCATAGACGGCGCCATGAGCCATCCGCGGAATATCCCCTCCCTCTGCGGCTTGTATTATTTCATAATAGATCATCCACTCTTTCGCACTGTCCACACCCTCTATTCTAAGCCGCAGTCCCACACCCAGAAAGACAATCGCGGCCGCCGCTTCCAGCACCCGGAGCAGAATTCGATATTTTCCGGCGGCGAAAGAAGAGCCCAGCTCCGCCCGATTCATCAGAAATACACATACGCCCGCCGCAGCGGAGTACAATGCGGCAATCAGGACCCCCCAATAAGCCGCAAGCCCTTCCCTCACACAAAACACACTTACCAGTCCTGACAGCAGGGTGCCCGTCAGCAGCGTGTACAAAAACCATATCAGATAACGAAATACTTTATTCTTCCCGTTCATCTCCCAGCACTTTCTCAATGTTATAGCGGGGCCGCTGTTTCACTTCGATATAAATCTTTCCGATATACTGTCCCACCATGCCGATAGCCAGCAGCTGCAGGCCCCCAAGGAACCAAATAGACAAAATCAGCGAAGTCCATCCTGCCACCACATGCCCGGTAAAATAAGAAATCAGCGCATACAAAAGCGCCAGCAGCGACACAATGATAATAAACACGCCCAGCCCCAGAATGAGGCTGATAGGCTTCACGCTGAAGGAGGAAATTCCGTTGAAAGCAAGAGCCAGCATTTTCTTCAGCGGATATTTCGACTCCCCCGCCGCACGCTCTTTGCGATCATAAAAGACAGAATCCGTCTGATAACCGATCAAAGGCATCATACCCCGCAGAAATAAATTAGTCTCTTTATATTTTGAGAACTCTTCCACCGCCCGTTTGGACATTAATCGGAAATCCGCATGATTGTATACGGTTTTCACTCCCATCAGGCTCATCATTCTATAGAATGCCTGCGCTGTGGTGCGTTTGAAAAAAGTATCCGTTTTGCGCTCACGCCTGACGCCATACACAATATCGCTGCCCCCATGGAACTTGTCTATCATTTCCTCGATGACCGCCACATCATCCTGAAGGTCCGCATCGATGGAAATGGTCACATCGCTCATGTCTTTAGCGGTTATCAATCCGGCCGTCAACGCAAACTGATGTCCCACATTGCCTGCCAGCTTAACACCCTTTACTTGAACAGGATGCTCCCTGTGCTCTTCTTCTATCAACTCCCAAGTACGATCCCTGCTGCCGTCATTCACAAACAGCAGAAAACTGTCCTCGGCAATCTTGCCCTTCTGCACCAAATCGTCCAGTACCTCTCTCAGTGCTTTGGAAGCAAGCTGTAACACCTCCTCCTCATTGTAACAAGGAACCACCACTGCAAGCTTATCCATAAACCCTCACTTCCTCATTCTCAAGTGTTCTGTCTTAACTCACCTTTACGACATCCTGCCCTAAAGCTTTCTCATTTCTCACCCTTGAGGCGTCCTGCCCTAAAGCTTTCTCATTTCTTACCTTTTAAGCGGCCTGTCCTAAAGCTTTCTCATTTCTTACCTTTTAAGCGTCCTGTCCTAAAGCTTTCTCATTTCTTACCTTTTAAGCGGCCTGTCCCAAAGCTTTCTCATCTTCCTCTTTCACAGACAGTCTTCCTTAAAAAGCTGTACTCTGCCCTAAAAACTTTTATTCCTCCCAGTTATGATACACTGCCTGAACATCGTCGTCATCCTCCAGCATATCCAATATTCTCTGAAGATTCTTCACTGCGGTTTCATCTGTCAGCACAGTATAATTCTGCGGAATCATGGTCACTTCCGCACTCATCATAGGAATGCCCGCATCCTCTAACGCCTTGCGCACCTCCTCCAGATGATCCGGATCGGTCAGCACCTCAAAGCTGTCCTCCTCTTCGCCAAAGTCTTCCGCCCCCGCATCCAAAGCCGTCATCATCAGGTCGTCCGGTTCCATCTCGCATTCTTCCCTGTCAATGATAATCTGGCCTTTCTTGTCAAACATAAAAGATACGCAGCCGGGAGTTCCGATATTGCCCTGCCCTTTCGTAAAAGCGCTCCTGACATTTGCCGCGGTGCGATTCTTATTGTCGGTAAGGGCGTCCACGATAATCGCAATGCCGTTTGGCCCATAGCCTTCATAAGTCACATACTCATAATTCACATTGCCCACATCGCCCGCCGCCTTTTTGATTCCTCTCTCAATGGTATCATTGGGCATATTATTGGCCTTCGCCTTGGCGATTACGGTGGCCAGCTTAAAATTATTGTTAGGATCCGGTCCGCCATCCTTAACCGCCACCGCAATTTCTCTGCCGATAATCGTAAAGATCTTTCCCTTGGCCGCATCGTTTCTCTCTTTTTTGTGCTTTATGTTCGCAAATTTAGAATGTCCTGACATATCTTCTTCTCCTATTCCAGTGCCGTTCCTACACTACAGCGCCCCTACGACTCTTTCTCCTCTTCCTGCGCTTCCTCGGGGAGCCTTGTCACAAGCACGCTCTGAATCATTTTGTTCTCAACCGAAAGTATCTTGAAATTAAAGCCCTTATAATCCACATCAAACTGCTCGTCCGGCTCGGGGATCTTGTCCAGCCTCGAAATCAGAAAGCCGTTCAGCGTCTCGAACTCCTCGTCTTCAAAAGGGATTCCGAACCGCTCCTCCAATTCTTCCAACGGGGTCTTGCCTTCAATGACATACTCGTCCTTGCCCCTCTCCTCGATATGTTCGATGTCTTCATCATACTCGTCCATGATATTTCCGACAATCTCCTCCAGAATGTCCTCCATGGCAACCAATCCGTCCGTCTGCCCGTATTCATCCACCACGATGACCATCTGCAGCTTCCCGGCCTGCATCTCGCGAAACAGCTCGTCAATATTTTTGGTCTGGGGAACAAAACAAGGCTCCCGCATCAAGCCCTCCAGATCCCTCAAAGGACAGTTCATTTTATTGTCTTTCTCATGATAACGCATGGCGTCCTTCAGATGCAGAATACCGATGATGTGGTCAATATTTTCCTCATAGACGGGATAACGGCTGTTTTTGCCCTCCATCATGAAAGTAATTGCGTCCTTCAGCATGGTGTCCGCGTCAATGGCCACAATATTTCTTCTATGAGTCATAATATCCTGCGCTTCCTTGTCCCCAAGTTCAAAAATATTGGAAATCATCTCCGCCTCGCTGGCCTGAATCAGCCCCTGCTCATGGCCTTCGTTTACCATGCTGATAATTTCCTCCGCCACATCAATCCCGCCCGCATTGCCGCTGACGCCGAAAATCCTTAAGATTCCCTTGGCGGTAACAGTGACCAATCCCGTAAAAGGAGCAAACATTTTTGTCACAAAAAATACGGGCATAATGCAGGCATAGGCCCACTTTTCCGGAACTCTCACCGCAATTTTCTTCGGCAGCAGAACGCCGATGGTAAGGGTTATGTACAAAAGCAGACAGGTGGAAATCACTGCTGCAATCGCCATCACAAGTCCTGCGGGAAGCGCCTCCAGCCGGAATTGATTTTCCGCCACAAACTGCAGTCCTTGGGATAAATTCCGAAGCAGCAGACTCAGGTGGACCGCTCCGAGGATGATGTTAATCAATGTGGTAATCAGCTGCACCGTATTTTCATACTCTGCCGGATCACTGATAATGGCCCTCAGCTTGATTGATTTTTTATCCTTATCTTCCTCAGCCCTCCTTTCTATTTCCTTTTCGTTCAGGGAGCTTAAGGCCGCTCCAAAGCCATAGAAAAATACATCAATCAAAAGCAGTACGATGAAAAAAATTATACCGGCAATAGGCCCGTCCATTTTTATACTTTCCTCCAAAACTTTTCTCGGAACCATATCTTATGTGAGGTCCCTAATTCTACAATATACCATAACTGCCTTGTGTTCGTCAAGAACTGCCTTTTATGTAACATCCAGTTCCAGACTTACCATCAAGGCCCTGTCTACTTTTTTCATAATATCGCCATCCAAATGGCATACCTTATCCTTCAGTCGTTTCTTGTCAATGGTGCGCAGCTGTTCTAAAAGGACCACGGAATCCTTATCCATATCATACATCGACGCGTTTAATTCAATATGTGTGGGCAGCTTCGCCTTGTTCATCTTCGAGGTAATTGCGGCACAGATCACCGTGGGGCTGTGTTTGTTTCCCACATCATTCTGCACAATTAATACCGGCCTGATTCCTCCCTGTTCCGAACCGACCACCGGCCTAAGGTCTGCGTAATAAACATCTCCTCGTCTCATTTTTGCCTCCAAATCCACGATTCCGCAGACAGCGAACAAGTCCGGACAGGTCAAATACTGCGCTCTGCGGCATTGCTATTTTACTATATGTAAGGTAGTATTGCCGGCTTTTAAAGAGTTATTCAACTTTCTTAGGAATGCTCTTCTTATTTTGCTTCCTGTTTTATATCTTTCGTTCCGTAAGCACCCTCCCGTTTTCCACATAGACTCTGGGAATCCGCCTGCTTAAGCCGCATACCAGCTCATAGTGAAAGCGTCCCGACAATTCTCCCAAAAGCTCCGCACTGATATGTTCCTCTCCGTCATATCCCAAAAGCACCACTCTGTCTCCCATTTCGGCCTCCGGAATCTCCGACACATCCACCATAAACTGATCCATGCAGATTCTGCCCAGAATGGGCGCCCTTCTGCCGTGCAGCAGAACATACCCCCGGTTGGACAGTTCTCTGGGATACCCGTCCCCATAGCCCACCGGAACTGTTGCTATCCGCATGGGGTTCTTGGCCGTAAAGGTGCCGCCGTAGCTGACCGACTGCCCCTTCTCTATGGTTTTGATATAGACAATGCGGCTGTAAAGGGAAAGCGCGGGCTGCAGAGACACGGCGCTGTCCCCCTCCCTGCCCGAAGGGCTCAGTCCATACATTGCTATCCCCGCCCGCACCATGTCCATATCGGCCCCTCGCATTTCCAAAATACCCGCGCTGTTAGAACAATGCTTTATGGGAATCTCCAAAGAAAGCTCCTCTTTTATCATATGAAGAAAATTTTGAAAAGTTCTCAACTGCTCTTCCGCATTTGACTTATCCTCCTCGTCCGCCCTTGCAAAATGAGTAAAAATGCCTTCTACCTCAATCCCTTCCTGACGCGCCAGAGCCTTTACAAAGCCAAGGCCCGCTTCGTCCGGAGTAATGCCGATTCTGTTCATGCCCGTGTCCGCCTTGATATGTACCCGGAAAGGTTTTCCCGCCTTCTCTGCGGCGGCCCGTAACGGCTCTATGTCATCCCGGCGAAATACCGTCGGACGAATCTCTTCCTCCGCCATCCTCTCATACGCGTATGGGAAAGAATATCCCAGAACCAGAATGGGCTTTGTCACGCCTCCTTCCCGCAGACAAAACGCTTCCTCCGCCGTGGCGGTTCCAAATCCGAACAAATACGGAAGCGCTTCCAGCCTCCTTGCAATAGGCACGCTGCCATGACCATACCCATCCGCTTTCACCACTCCCAGCAGCTTTGTCCCCGGCGTCAGATTTTCCTTCATCCGCTCCACGTTCCCTGCGATCGCGTCCAGATTTATCTCCGCGTAAGCCCTCTGACAGCTCTCCCAGCCTTTCACTGCATCCATTTCCCTTCACTCCTTTCCGCAATTCCTTCTATCATTTTTTCTAATGTCCGCTATGATTCATAAACTGACAGGGCCGGAACACACCATCCGGAAACAAAATCCATCAACTCCAATAAGACATCCTCCGTTCCGGAATCGCTTTCCGCCCTTAGTTTCTCCAAATTTTTCAACATGGCGTCTCTATCCATTCCCTGATTTTTAAAGCTTATCAAACACTTCTGAAGAACGCCTAAATCATGGGGATGCTTTTTAATTTCTATGGGCAGCAGGAGGAGAAGCCTTAGATCGGATTCATGCATGAAACTATTCCGGTCAATCCGGACGCACCATTTTACCTGTTTCCATCTAGGATACTCTCTTAAATCATATTTTATTACAATGCCCTCCGCAAGCAGATAATCCGTCTCACCGGTATGGGAAGCGTCATCGGAATATATAGAAACGGGCATCTTATCATACAGGACAACGACATTGCCATCGGAATCCGTTTTCGTATCCTCTTTTGAGAATAATATGACGGTTTCCGTAACCATTTCGTTCAAATCAACATAAATGCGCGGTTTATCCAATTGACAAATCTCCTTAAGCGTTTTCAAAAACATTTATATACTACAGCATATGCCCGCCTGCTCCGCGATATCTCCGGCCATGCAGGCAAATTCGCCAAGTCTTGCCGCCACGGCGTCCCCGGCCGTGCCATGAATATATACCCCCGCCGCCGCGGCTTCAAACGCCTCCATCCCTTGGGCCAAAAATGCGGTTATGACCCCCGCCAGCACATCTCCGCTCCCGGCGGATGCCATGCCGCTGTTGCCGCTTACATTCACATAAATCGGGCGGCCTTCCCCGCAGACAAATGTCCGGGCGTCTTTTGCCGCCACCGTCGCATGAAGCTCCGCCGCCAATTTACTCCCATAGAAGGGAATATTTTGACTGCATTGGTCAATATCCGTGCCCACCAGCCTTGCCAGTTCTCCCACATGAGGGGTCAGGATTACCGCTCTGCCCTCCTTTCCCTGATCCGCCAGCGCCTTTCTCAGCTCCGGATGCTCCGCAAGGAGATTCAGCCCGTCCGCATCTATCAGAAGAGGTTTTCCGCTTTTCAGCAATACCCGTTCCAAAGCGGAAAGCGCCGCCTCGCTTTTTCCCAGCCCCGGCCCAATGGCTATGACATTGGCCCAAGCCATTCCTTCCTCCAAGTTCTCCGCCGTCCCCAGAAGCGCCTCCGGCACGGCTTCCTGCAATATGATTCTGTTCTCCGCAGGCGTAATCACCTTCACCATTCCCGCTCCGGCCCTGTAGGCCGCCCTTGCCGCCAATACCGCCGCCCCTGCCATATTGAGGCTTCCCGCGGCCAAAAGCACCTTTCCGAAGGTTCCCTTATTGCCGTCCCGTTTTCGCTTTGGCAGCAGCTTGGCAGCCGTCCCCCTATAAGTATACATTTCAGGCTCACCGCCAAAAAAGCTTCTCTCCGAAATGCCTATATCCACCGTCTTCACAATCCCCGCGTACTCGCAGCCGGGATAAAGCACAAGTCCCCTCTTGCAAAATCCGAAGGCGGCCGTCTCATCCGCCTGTACGGCCAAGCCCCACACCCTGCCCGTATCGGAATCAATGCCGCTGGGCAGATCCATGGCCAGCTTCCAGCCGTCCAAATGATTGAAAAGCTCCACTGCCTTGGCAAAATCCCCCGTCACCTCTCTGGACAATCCCACGCCGAACAGCGCATCCACCAAGACGTCATACTCCTGACGTTTCGGCATGTTCGTAAATTCCACCGGATAGTTTCCCAGAATTTTTCTCTGTTTCTTCCACTGTTCGGAGGCCTTTTCCTGCGCTCCCACGCACCAGACCTCCGTTCGATACCCTTTTTCCACCAGAAGCCTTGCAGCGGCCAGCCCGTCACCGCCATTATTTCCCATGCCCGCCATAATAAGCACACGCCTTCCGGCGGTGTCATGCTCCTCAATCATTCTTACAGCCCCAAGCGCCGCTCTCTCCATCAAAACGTCCGCCGATATTCCGATTTTTTTTATCGTATTTTCATCATAGCGCCTCATCTCGGACGCTGACACAAGATATTCTCGTTCCATCCAAAAACCTCGATTCCAGTTCCGTCTCTTCGCTTCCGCGCCCTTACGGGGGAGCAATTTTCATCTGCAAAAGGCGCAGCTGAAAATTCTCCCGGGCGCTTCCGCTTCGAGACTGTTTTTTCCAGTTCCCACAGGGGGGAACTTTTCCCGACTGCGGGAACTTGTTCCGCTCTCTTCGCTTCCGCGCCCTTACGGGGGAGCAATTTTCATCTGCAAAAGGCGCAGCTGAAAATTCTCCCGGGCGCTTCCGCTTCGAGACTGTTTTTTATTCCAGTTCCCACAGGGGGGAACTTTTCCCGCCTGCGGGAACTTATTCCGCTCTCGAAGCGCCCGCGCGCCCCTCCTCCCCCCGGGAAACGCACGAAACGGACTGCCGCAGGTTCGCCTGCTGCCAGCCCGTCTCATATCCTTTTTCCCGCCGGATAAAATCTCCCCGCCGCTCCCCTGCCGGGTATATAAATAATACAGGACGAAGCTCCATCGATTCGCAGGCGGGGAGACAGCCCCTCATTCCTGCTCCTCCTCCGGATTATACTGCATATCAAATATATCCACCACTTCCGCCCCAAATAAATCATGCATATAGGAATATATCGCATGGTTTCTCTGTTCCATTTCCTGCTTTTTTATCAGGCGTTTTTTTAATTCCACCCGGATCTGCGCCACCCAGTCGGCAATGACCTGAATTTCCTCCGTATTCTCCTTCATGGTATCATAACAGCAGTTCATTGTCACCAGCATCAGCCGGAAATTCAACTGATCGATTTCTTTCGGCAGTTCCATCAGTTCGTCCTGATGTGCCTCCATCCGTTCGTTGCATTCTTCCACCATCTTCTTATTCTGTTCCATTTTCTGCGACACTTCCGGGCTGGGAGACTGCTCCGCCTCATCCGCCAGAGACACGATTTCGCTCATAAGCTTTTTCTTCAGCTTCTTGATTTCTTTAATCTCCCCGTTCAGCTTGCCCTGACGCTTTAAAAGCGTATTCAGCTGCGCTTCCAAATCAGCCGCCTCCGCTCTGTTTTCCTCCGTCAGCAGCCGATACCATTTGTTGTCCAAAGTGAGTATGGGAATTTTTTTCCCCCGAAGCGCCTCCGAAAAAAGCGCTTGTCGGCTGTCATCCTCATTATTTTTCATTTCCATCCCCTCCTGCCCGATGCCTAAGAGAGTATGCCTCCCCATCTCCGGGCATCCGTTCTATCGTTTATGACAATGAACCATAATCAAAACCCCTTCGCTCCGGTCGCGCATCACAATCAAATCCCCTTCGGACTAATTACTTGAACCGTTTCTGAGATTATAGGACAATTTCATCAAGCTGTCCGAAAGATGCACATTTTCCACCTGAATTCCCTCCGGAACATTCAAATCCACATGGGCGAAATTCCAAATCGCCCGAACCCCGTTCTTTACCAGCTTCTCCGCAGCTTCCACCGCTCCGGCCTTCGGAATGGTCAGCACCCCGATGTCAATCTCATTCTTTCGGATAAATTCTTCCATTTCCGTCATCGGCATAATCTTAATCCCTCGGACTTCCTGCCCCGCCAGCGCCGGATCCTTGTCAAAAATTCCCCGGAAAATAAATCCCCTTTTCTCAAAATTGATGTAATTGCCCAGCGCCCGCCCTAAATTTCCCGCGCCCACAATGATAAAATGATGCTGCTGATTCAAGCCTAAAATTTTCCCTATTTCATGATAAAGAAATTCTACGTTGTAACCGTACCCCTGCTGGCCAAAACCGCCGAAATTATTAAAATCCTGACGAATCTGGGACGCTGTCACCTTCATCAAAGCGCTTAGCTCCTGTGACGATATTCTCTCGATTCCCTTATCTCTCAACTCCCCAAGATAACGAAAATATCTCGGCAGACGTCCGATAACAGCCTGCGAAATTTCCCTCTCTTCCAAGGTTCCACACCTCCATACTGGCACACTGACACATAATTTGAACTGATTTTTATTCCACATTTCATCATAACAAAATGTTAAATTCTTGTCAATCCCCGCGGCAAAGTTAATTTGAAACTGCAAAACCGCCGCTTTTCACACCCATGCCGAACTTGGGCAGAATACTGTGATTTTCTGCTGCGGCAGTCGCGGTTTCCTACTACATTTAACCGCTTCATATCAACAAGGATGCCGCCGGACATGAAAAGGGGCGGTACTTTTCACAGTGCCGCCCCCGCTTTAGGAAATCAATGAGCATCTATCTCTTTCTTAAAAAACCTTACAATTCGGATTGCTGCTGACACAATCCGATACTCGCTATCCCTGTTGACATAAGGCGTCTTCTTTTATGGGAATATCACTGACCGCCTGCGACGTAAATTATTGAAATATAATTCTTTCATGTTCTGTTTCAAATTCTGCAATATGCTTTTTCATAAGGACTTCCAATTCCCGATTGGCGGAGCGACCGTTATAATCGGCAGTATAACGAAATTTCTTCAATAATTCAGCGTCTATCCTTAGCGTAAACTTAGCTGTATCTGTTGTCATATAACCACCTCCATATGTGACATTATTATACCGTCAACATAATGGCAGATAAATTATTTGACGGCTATGCGACGGCATGAAATTACAGACAACACATCTTTTTCCATCACAAATAAATACAACCTGCCTTTCTAAATATCCCATATATTACTCAATGTCATTTACTTAATCCCTCCCTCCGTTAAATTAAGCCGAAGAACCACCGCCGATCAGCAGACAGCTATCGTTTCGAGGCGGCGGTTCTTATCACCTTTTTTGTGCTTTTTCTTGCCCATTGGCTTTTCTTCCTTTTTGTGGTATTGTTAAGATGTATCCCTTAACTTGGTCGTATTATATCGCCAAATATGGAGATTGTAAATATATTTTCGCCATTTCCGGCGTTTTTGGAGGTTTGCACAAAATGGATGCTGAGATTTTATATAATTCGCCATATGTGGCGAAACGAATCAAAACCTATGCAAAGGGAAAAAATATTTCTTTAAAGGATTTATTAATTGCTTGTAATCTTGGCTCCAACACCTTTTCACATATGTTACATGGACGTTCTATGGCATTTGATAGTCTCGCCCGTATCGCCGACTACCTCGACTGCTCCGTTGATTATCTGCTGGGCAGGACCGACAACCCGGAGGTAAACAAATGAAAGTTGGTATTGTTTCTGAAAACTTAAAAAGCTGTTAGGTCTTTCATCTGTAGGGAATGACAGTATTTATATGAACGCTGCCAATATTGCCCACATGGAATTCTCACCCCCTCTGACTGCGCCAAATACAAAGACCAGATACAAAATATTCCTGCCTATCTTGACCATGCAGGGCAGAACCCTAGCGACAATTCCATTGAGTATGTCAAAATGCGGGAACTGTCACCCCGCCTTATTTCTATAACTTTTTTATTGCCTGAAATTTTTAAATTACTCCCTTTTTCTGATATTACTCTATCTATAGGGGATTTCTCTTTTTGAACCACACAACAGACATGGCTTTCCGTCCATAGTGTTCATTTCAGAAAATTTATCCAAAGTCCATTTTTCAGGATTATGAAAATTTCCTGAATGTTCTGTCCAAGTATAACTCCTTAACTTAACGGCTCACGCATCTAACTAAACGACATTGATATATTGCTGCCGCCTTTTTTATTGTCTCTGCAATTATATTATGCCGTTGTTCTGCCGCCATGATGAACCATGCCGTCTTTTTGACGGTATAATAAAATTGCAGAACCACTAAGGAGGTGATGAGCATTGGCATTTAAGTTATCCAAATTTACTTTACATGTAAATATTGAATTATTAAAAAAGTTTCAGTATGTTGCCAAATACAATGACTGCTCTGCTAACCAAGAATTAATAACCCTCATAAAAAAACATGTTGAAAAATTTGAGAAACAAAATGGCAAAATCAAAGACTTTAGGTTTTAGAAAAGGTTCTATATATAAACAAAAATTATCAGCCAAGAAAAATGCCCTACATAAACTACAGACTGGTATTGTGAAAGGAATTTACAGAAAGACGAGGAACAAAATATGAATATTAGAAGCCGGGCGGCAAACATTCAAAAAATGTTTTCTAAGCTAAACCTTTGGAGAAGGAAACATCCAAGAGCAAAACCAGCGAAAGCCAAACAAAAAAAGATTGGGAAATCAAGCAATGAGAGAAGTCAGAGCCATGACGGAAAATGGAGCGTTGACTGGGAGAACTTCGATTGGGAAACGGTATCGAGAAAACTTGACATCGCAGAAAAGGAATTAGCGCAGAATGGAGATAAGAAAACGTGTGACGTAGGAATTTCACAAGCACAGCTTGAAGAATATTTTCTATGGCTCCATGAAAACAGGCCGGATATGTATGAAATTGTGGTACTGTATATGTTATTGAGGGAAAAGCGTAAAGGCAGGCCAAAAATGCTGCCTGCCCCAGCCGGAAAAATTAAAACAGGTGTTAATTTCTTCCGCTCATTCATCAAATAAATTTGAATTTTTGCCGGAGCATGCAGCTAAATACTATTTTTACTCTTCTGCTATAGACAGGGCTATGGCTGTCTGCGGTGTTGACTGAACAGCCTTGTCAGGCAGACAAGCGAGATATCTAAAATAAGTTTATAAATATCCGCCGTATCTGGTTCGATGCGGCGGTTACTTATATTATGAGGCATTTATTTCATGGTCAGCTTGACAATGAGCCTCTGCGGGCGTGTATAAGGACAGTAAAGAGCGGGTTCCATAAAGGACGGCCGCCTTTACGCTATTTTGTTGATATTGAATTGGTTTTATGATTATGCTAATGGCAGAACCGCTCTTTCGATTTCTTCTACATCATCTGACGTCAATTCAGGGAAGAAGGCAGAAACTTCTTCCACTTTAATACGTCCTCTTTCTATCATTGTTATCACGTTTCTTTTTGTCGTTTCTCTTTCCATATCTTTCGTATAAGTCCTCATAATCTGCTCGTCATCAAATAAGCTCATCATAATCGTTACTACCTCCACTTCCTTGCTGCTTAGATACTGTTTTAAAATATTCCTGTCCCTGCAGATACGGATTGTTTCCGTCGGTTTCTAAAAATCCATGCTTATGAAACTGCTAATGTTTCATGAGATGCGGCACAAGATATGATATATCCTGCTCCTGCCACACTTTCCCGTCATGCCGCCTCCGGCGGCACATACAACAGAATGAATTCTGTTGTCAAGAACAATCAATGAACTGGTACAAGACCGGAAGAACGCCGCACTTGCGTTCTTCCCGGAATGACTTAGATTTTCTTAGGCTGGGTACTTTCCAGCCTTAGAAAATCTTCATTCCGTTCACACTTCAATTATAGGATAATAGAATCTTCTCTTTTCTATTATACAAAAAAACGCCCGATTTTACAATAAAATTCACATTAGATTTCTTCCTCCCTCCGTTTTATTTTTACCCGCCTGTCAGCTCTCCCTCGAACAGCTGCATGCGGCTCTCGTTCCAAAAACCTTTCTAAATTCTTCCTATTACAGCCGATAATCTCCGCATATATCAGCCCGCTCAGCACCTGCTTGGGCCTATCGAATCTATCATATGCCTTCTTTGAAACGCTATTGCCCGCAAAAAGGGCAATATTTCATTGATGCTCACGCCATTTTAGTGTATACTGAATATGACAAAGCAATGAAACGAAAAATGTGCGGCAATTTCATTTCCGATTCACATTGAAACGGGGAACGTGCGGCGGCACATCACCCCTTGGAAATGTTCCGGAGACGAAGCTGTCGGCTGTGGGCCAAAGGATATGATAAGGCTTGAGTTACAGTGTCTGAGTAACTTAACCGCAAGAAAGGACGGACTGCTATGGCATTGGCACAGAAAACATTTTACACCGAAGACGATTATTACAAGCTTCCGGATAATATTCGGGCGGAACTGATCGACGGGCAGTTTTATGATATGTCCGCTCCAAGCCGGATTCATCAGGAAATTGTGCATTTTCTCGATAAAAAAATCGGCGTTCACATCGATTCCCAAAAAGGCTCCTGCAAGGTTTATCCCGCCCCTTTTGCCGTCAAGCTGTTCAACAGGAAACAGGACGTCATCGTCGAACCGGACATAAGCGTAATCTGCGACAAAACCAAGCTCACGGACAGCGGATGCACGGGCGCGCCTGACTGGGTGATTGAAATCGTTTCCCCCGGCAATCCCAGCCATGACTATATACGGAAGCTGAATCTGTACGCCGAGGCAGGCGTCCGGGAATATTGGATTGTGGATCCCCGCATTGAGAAAGTGATTGTCTACTATTTGGAACAGGCTGATTTCCGAATCGGGACTTATACTTTCCACGATAAAATCAAAGTGAATATTTGGAACGACCTATGGATTGACTTCCAAGAACTAAATCTATAGATGAGAAAGCAAAACTGGCCGCGAAAAGCGAAAATAACTGAGAAAGCATAGAGAACAGTACCATGATACTATCCTGTCAAAATATATCAAAATCATTTTTGGAAGTAAAAATACTGGAGAATATTAATTTTCATCTGGAAGATTACGAAAAAGCCGCCATTGTAGGCATAAACGGCGCGGGAAAAACCACTCTGCTGCGCATTATCACCGGAGAGCTGTCCCCCGACAGCGGCATCGTCGCCGTGGCGAAAAATAAAACCTTGGGATATCTCGCCCAAGACGGCGCTGTGGACACAAGCCGCACAATCTATGAGGAGCTTCTGTCCGTCAAGCAGGAATTGATTGACTTAGAACGCCGCATCCGTCAGTGTGAGATTTCCATGCAGTCCTGTCAGGGCAAGGCTCTGGAAGACTTGATGAAGCAGTATGCCTCCCTGACCCACGCCTTTGAAAGCGGGGGAGGCTATGCCTATCAGAGCGAAATTACGGGGGTGTTAAAGGGACTTGGATTTGGCGAAGACGAATTCCACAAACCGGTGTCCACCCTCTCGGGCGGGCAGAAAACCAGAGCGGCCCTGAGCAGACTTCTCCTGCAGAAGCCGGATCTGATTATACTGGACGAACCCACCAACCATCTGGACATGAACTCCATCGCATGGCTGGAAACCTACCTGTCAAATTACAAGGGTGCTGTCCTCGTGGTTTCCCACGACCGCTTTTTTCTGGACCGCATCGCCTCTAAAATCATTGAAATCGACCGGACCAAAGCCGTTTCTTTCGCGGGAAACTATTCCGATTACGCCGTCAAAAAAGAACAGCTTCGTTCCGCCGCCATGCATGCCTACCTAAATCAGCAGCAGGAAATCAAGCATCAGGAAGAGGTTATCGAGAAACTGCGTTCCTTCAACCGGGAAAAGTCCATAAGACGGGCCCGGAGCCGGGAAAAAATGCTGGAAAAGATAGAGGTCTTGGAAAAGCCCTCCGAGGCCCGGGCGGATATGCGCTTTAAGCTCACCCCCAGACGGCAGAGCGGAAACGACGTGCTTTCCGTAGAAAATTTAAGCAAATCCTTCGGGCCGAATCTCCTGTTTGAACAGGTCAGCTTTGAACTAAAGCGCGGGGAGCATACCGCCGTCATCGGGGACAATGGGACAGGAAAAACCACGCTTCTGAAAATCCTGAATCATCTGCTGCCCCCTGACGACGGCGGTTTTCGTCTGGGCGCCAACGTGGAGATCGGCTATTACGATCAGGAACACCATGTGCTGCACAGCGAAAAGACTTTGATTGAAGAGATTTCCGACGATTACCCGACGCTCACCATAACGGAAATCCGAAATGTGCTTGCCGCCTTTTTATTTACCGGCGACGATGTGTTTAAACGTATCGGCGATTTAAGCGGCGGAGAAAGAGGGCGGGTTTCCCTTGCAAAGCTGATGCTGGGCAATGCCAATTTCCTAATTTTGGACGAGCCCACCAACCATCTGGATATTGTGTCAAAGGAAATTCTCGAGGACGCCTTGAACAGCTATGAGGGCACCGTGCTGTATGTGTCCCATGACCGTTATTTTATCAACAAGACCGCCCACCGAATCCTTGAATTGACTGGCCGCCGCTTTGTAAACTATATCGGAAATTATGATTATTATCTGGAAAAACGAGATACTATGACCGCCGCGGACGCTGTTTCGGGCAGAGTATCGGGGGGCGGGCAGAGTTCCTCGGGCAGTGCGAGCGACAGGCGGGCTGCAGCGGGCAGAAACACGGGCGGCGGGCAGAATCCCTCGAACAGAAACGCAGAGGGCGGACGGAATTCCTCGGGCAAAGCAGGCGGCGGGCAGGATTCCTCGGGCAGAAACGCAGAGAGCGGACAGAATTCCTCGGGCAGAATCGCGAGCGGCGGGCGGAATTCCTCGGGCAGAATCGCGGAGGGCGAACGGAATCCCTCGGACAGAATCGCGGGCAGCGGGCAGAATTCCTTGGGCAGAAACGCAGATGGCGGGCAGAGCTCCTTGGGCAGCGCAGGCAGCAGACAGGGCGGCCGCCGGGGTTCAGGCTCTTCCTATGCCGCCTCTTCCAAAATAGAACCTCCTGAATCCGAAACCAAAAGGAATTGGAAAGCTCAGAAGGAGGAACAGTCCAAAATTCGCAAACGGGAAAATGAATTAAAAAAGTGCGAAGAAAAAATTGCTTTATTAGAGGAAAGGTTAAAGCAGATTGACGAGAAATTGTCCGCTCCCGACATCGGCACTCAGACCGAACGGCTTCTGGAATTGACAACGGAACAGGCGCAAGCCAGCGCGGAATTAGAAAAATTATACAAAGAATGGGAAACACTGGCGGAAACCTCCGGTTTTTAACCGGAGACTTCCGCATATTTTCCTTACATCTTACCTGACTATAACCAGCTTTAATTTCTTATATCATCTACCCCACACTTTAAACAGTATATTTTATTCTATCTCTATTTCTGGTATATTTACCAGTTCCTGTAATTTTTCTCTTAGTACTTTTTTATCGGGCAGCTGCAATTTATATTCAGACACAAGCATCGGTGACATGCTCCTGCTCATTGCATATTCTACAACCTCATCATTCTTTGTTGCACACAAGATCAATCCTACACTTGGGTTCTCATACTCCTTTTTCACCTGTCTGTCCAACGCCTCCAAGTAAAAATCCATCTTTGAAACATATTCCGGCTTAAACTTTCCAATCTTTAGTTCAAACGCCACTAAACATTGTAACCCTCGATGAAAAAACAATAAATCTATCGCATAATCTTCTCCGCCAACCTGCACTTTATATTCTTCATCTATAAATGTAAAATCCCTTCCCAGTTCCAAGATAAAATCCCGCATTTTAAGGATCAATGCTTTCCTAAGATCATGTTCTTTATATGGATTTGGCAGATTCAAAAATTCAACGACATAAGAATCAAAAAATGGATTTTTATTTATTTTCTTTATTCCTTCAGGCAGTGCTTTCCCCTTCGATAACATATAACGTTCATAATAAGCACTGTCTAATTGCCTTTCCAACTCACGCTTACTATAGTTCTCTTGTATACATAATCTCAAATAAAACTCTTTTTCTTCGATGCTTTTTGTTCCCGACAAAATAAGCAGATTGTTGGTCCAATTGATTTGTGTCACCAGTGGTGACACTTTTTCATAATTCGCATAAGTTTCATAAAATTGTTTCATACGATAAAGGCCACGACGATTAAACCCTTTTATCCCTGGAAATGTATCTTGTATATATCTGGAAAGTTCATCAATAAACGAATCTCCATAGGATGCTGTTTTTGCCTCTTCGCTGATAAATTGCCCTACATGCCAATACATATTAATCAACTCTTCGTTTACCTTTTGATATGCATTTCTCTTTGCACTTTCTATAATAGCAATCACTTTCGTAAAGGTTCTCTTAATTTCATCCATATATGTCCTCTCAGATTGATTTCATCTAGCACACTGCTGCATCCATATTATAACAAAAGCTGACTTCCTCTACAATCATATTTCATAAAATTACATAAAAAGCTGACTTCCAGAACTCTACTCCTGTAAGCCAGCTTTTGCAGCACCATACACTATTTTTTTCGTTTGTGTATACAGTGTTATTTTCTACTATTTTCAAACACTATGCATACAATACACAATCAAAACCATACTCCATTTTAGGAAAGCTGACGACTACAGCAGACTGTCCAAGGTCTCCCGAATGGCCTTGATAAACTCCATGCTGTTTAATATCACAGGCTTCGGGCAGGTGGAAATTAACGACAGGCTCTTTGTCATCTTTCCGTCCTCCACCGTCTTGATGCAGGCCTGTTCCAGCTTTCCGGCAAACTGGACCAGCTCCCCGATGCCGTCCAGCTCCCCTCTCTTTTTCAGCGCCCCCGTCCATGCAAAGATGGTGGCAATGGAGTTGGTGGAGGTTTCCTCCCCTTTCAAATGCTTGTAATAATGGCGCTGGACGGTGCCGTGAGCCGCCTCATATTCATAGGCGCCGCTGGGGGATACCAGAACGGAGGTCATCATGGACAAATCTCCGTAAGCCGTGGCCACCATATCGGACATTACATCCCCGTCATAATTCTTGCATGCCCAGATAAATCCGCCTTCCGAGCGAATCACTCTGGCCACCGCGTCATCAATCAGCGTGTAGAAATACTCGATGCCCAGCTCCTCGAATTTTGCCTGATACTCGGCCTCATAAATCTCCTGAAAAATATCCTTGAAGGTATGATCATATTTCTTGGAGATGGTGTCCTTGGTGGAAAACCATAAATCCTGTTTTGTATCGACGGCATAGCCAAAGCACGCCCTTGCGAAACTGCCGATGGATTTCTCCGTATTATGGATTCCCTGAAGGATTCCCGCCCCGGTGAAATTATGTATCAGCTCCCTGACCTCCGTGCCGTCTTCCCCGGTAAATACCAGCTCCGCTTTTCCGGCGCCGGGCACCTTGATTTCCGCATTCTTATACACATCCCCATAGGCGTGGCGGGCAATGGTGATGGGCTTCGTCCAGTTTTTCACATAGGGTACGATTCCCTTGACCAGAATCGGCGCCCGGAATACGGTGCCGTCCATAATGGCCCGGATGGTTCCGTTAGGGCTCTTCCACATCTCTTTCAGGTTATATTCCTTCATCCTTGCGCCATTGGGGGTAATGGTGGCGCATTTCACGGCGACGCCGTATTTCAAAGCGGCGTTGGCGGAATCCACGGTTACTTGGTCGTCCGTGGCGTTTCGGTTTTCCAGCCCCAGATCATAATATTCCGTCTTCAAATCAATATAGGGAAGCAGCAGCTCCTCCTTAATCATCTGCCAGAGGATTCTGGTCATCTCGTCCCCGTCCATCTCCACCAGAGGGGTGGTCATTTTAATTTTTTCCATAGGAATAAACCGCCTTTCCATGTCCTGCGGGCCCATATTCTGTAGCTTTTAGGCCGCAGGCATTATTATTTTTTTCTTTTTTCGTAAAAATGTCCTCATGTACATTGTCATAATTATATTTCTCTTTGGAGACATGGCTCCGGTGTACATTGTCATTGTTTTATTTCTTTTCGGAAACGTGGCTCCAGCGTACATTGTCATTATTTTATTTCTTTTCATAAACTTGGCTCCGGTGTACGCCGCCATTATTTTGTTTCTTTTCGGAAATGTATCTGCGGTGTGCATTGCCATTATTTTATTTCTTTTCGGAGACGTGTCCCGATGTATACTGTCAATAATCCCTCGGAAATCAGACCACTTCCGTCCTGACAATGCAGAACCCGTTTTTCAGGTACATTTTAACTGCCCCCTGATTCCAATCCGCAGCATGAAGGACGATGGGTGAAATATCCTTGCTTTGCAGGGCAGAAACGGCAAACCGCAGCAGGGCTTCCCCATATCCCATCCTTTGAAAACTTTTTTCCACAATCAAGTCGTCGATTTCATTGCCGTAGACGGCGACGGAGCCAATGAGTTTTCCGCCCGTTTCAAGGATATGGATGTTTTCTTTTCTGCGTTCCAATTCTTCTTTACAGGCGCAGCATTCTGCCGGAAGGTGCAGAGCGGTTCTCATCTCCCGGAAGCACTCCTCGTAAATCCTCCGATACTGGTCATAGTCCAAAGCCGAATAATTCCTCAGCCGCAGACGGGACGCAATCTGCCCGCCCCGATATTCCATGGTGTGCGCCACAATGTTCACTTTTCCCGCTTCTCCCATCCCTCCTGCCCGTAAGCCTCCCTCAGCCCGTTTTGAACCATATTGCTGTAGGCGTTAATCATATGCCTGTTGGCAAGGGTTTCCGCCAGCTCCCCATCCCCCGCCTTAATCGCCTCCATAATTCCCTTATGCTCCTCATTGGACTTCAAGCCCCTGTCCGCTTTGGCCAGTGTTTTTTTCCGCACCCGCAGCACATATTGATGGAGGTCTTTCAGCTCGCGTTCCAGAATCTTGCTGCTGCAGGCCTCATACATAATCTCATGAAAGCGGTTGTCCAGCTGGGCCAGCTGCTCCAGCTGGCCCTTCCGGGCATGAAATTCCGCCAGATAGACATTTTCCTCCATCTCTCTCATCTGCTCGTCCGTGATGTGCTCCGTGGCCCATTTGGCGCAGAGTCCCTCCAGCAGAGAACGTATCATATAAATGTCCTTTACATCCTGTTCCGTGATGCCGGTCACATACGCACCCTTGTTAGGAATAATCTGAATTAAACCCTCCAATTCCAGCTGCCGGAAAGCTTCCCGGACCGGAGTGCGGCTGACCCCCATCTCTTCCCCGATTGCCACTTCTTTTAATTCTTCATGCTCCGCATATCTGCCGCTTAAAATATCCTCCCGCAGCTTGCTGAATACGCGGCCCCGCAGGGAGTACTTATCCGTAACCTCCTGCTTTACGTCATATCGGCTCATTTTATTCTCATACCCTTTTCCTGACACGCCCGCTCCACATATCCGGCGATTTCTTCATCCGTCATCACCGTCACGCGGCCGCCCGCATATTCTTCATCCACCCATTTTTTGATTTCCTTCACCAGCTCGGAATTCTTCTCCACCTGTTCCTCGCCGCTTAATTTATAATAAGCGTTGATCCAATGGGCGATTCCCGCCAGTCCGGAGGTATTGGACACGGCGCAGACCACAGGACGCTTTAAGAACTTCTCCGTGTCGAAAATATTGTAGATTTCCTCATTTTTCAACAGCCCGTCCGCATGGATTCCCGCTCTGGTCACATTGAAATTTTTGCCCACAAAGGGAGTCCTAGGGGGAATCTGATAGCCGATTTCCTTCTCATAATACTCCGCCAGCTCCGTGATCACCGTGGTATCCATGCCGTTCAAATCGCCTTTGATCTGGGCGTACTCAAACACCATGGCCTCCAGCGGCGTATTTCCGGTTCTCTCCCCGATGCCGAAGAGGGAAGTATTGATGCCGGAGCAGCCATAGAGCCACGCCGTGGTGGAATTGGACACCGCTTTATAGAAATCATTGTGTCCATGCCATTCTATCAGCTCATGGGGCACGCCCGCATGGGTATGTATGGCGTAAATAATCCCCTGAACGCTTCTGGGTATGACCGCTCCCGGGTAATTGACCCCATATCCCATGGTATCGCAGGCACGCACCTTAATGGGAATGCCGTATTCCTCCATGAGCTTCATAAGCTCCAGACAAAAGGGCACCACATAGCCGTAGATATCCGCTCTGGTAATATCCTCCAGATGGCATCTGGGGCTGATGCCCTCCTCCAGACACTCCCTGATCACGCTTAAGTAGTGCTCCATGGCCTGCCGTCTGGTCATTTTCAGCTTCAGGAAGATATGATAATCGGAACAGCTTACCAGAATGCCGGTCTCCTTCATGCCGATTTCCTTTACCAGCTTAAAATCCTCCTTGCTGGCGCGTATCCAGCTTGTCACCTCCGGAAACTGATATCCCCTCTCCATGCACTTGTACACGGCGTCCCTGTCCTTTTTGCTGTACAGGAAAAACTCGCTGGCGCGCACCATGCCGCTGGGTCCCCCCAGCTTGTGCAGATAATCGAAAATCGTCACAATCTGTTCCGTGGTATAAGGCGCTCTGGACTGCTGGCCGTCCCGGAATGTGGTGTCCGTAATCCAGATTTCCTTGGGCATATTGTGAGGCACAATCCTGTCGTTAAAGGGAATCTTAGGGATCTCCGAGTAGGGAAACATATTGCGGAACACATTGGGCTTTTCCACATCATCCAGAATGTACATATGCTCCTCTATCTGCAGCAGATTATTATTATGATTCATGGTAACGGGACGATTCTGAAATGCCTCGTTGTCTCTCATATCCTCGCTCTCCTTCCTTCTGGCGTAAAAAAGCCTGTCGCAGCCCGGTTTCACTCCGACGGCTCTCCACGTTTGTATCATTGTATACAATTATACGGATTGTGTCAAGTTTTTCATGAAAATTCTATATAATACATTCCATAAATTTCCGAACCCAAAAAGCATCGAGGGAAATGAGGCGGGAAAAGCAGCACAGCGAAGCAGATTTGCTCATCCCCCTAAGGTAATATCCTGTTTTTTATACCATTCCAAGGCGTCCTCAAGCTGTTTTTCCTGAAAATCCGGCCATAATTCTTTTACAATATAAAAATCCGAATAAACGGTCTGAATCGGAAGGAAACCTGATAAACGGCACATCCCGCCCCAGCGGACGACCAAATCGATTCTTGGGATTTCTTTGGACGCCCAGCCGTTTTTCATATCCCATTCCCATCCGTAGTTTACCAAGAAATTCACCCGAATCGTCTCTCCGCCGCAGGCGGGCCGGCGGCCTGCATAGGGGATCAGCTCCGCCGGAAAACAGGGCGAATCGGTATTGCCGACCACATACAGCTGGGCGTTTTCCCGTTCTATCATTTCAACCGCCTTGACGCAGGCATTGGAAAACGCGGCGACCTGCTCCTTGGGCCTCTTACAGTTATCCACCGTGAATCCATAGTAGGTCAGCTCCTGTATGCCGTGCCTGCGCGCCGCGGAAAGCAGCCGCAGACCCGGTTCTAATCCATAGGCATAGCCTTCTTCCTTTTTTAATCCGTTTTCCTTCGCCCATCGTCTGTTTCCGTCCGGGATGATGCCGATATGTTTTGGAACACGTTTCATATAACCCTCCTGAGATTTGGAAATCTGTCTCCTTTCATTGTGATCGCACAATTTGGCGCCCCGTCCGAACATTATGGCGGTCTTTTTGAATACGGGCGCCCAGACGTCCTCTTTTCACTGTTCAATATGGACGGATTTGGAAAAATTTATTCAGGCTATTCCCTGTTTTTCAGCGCTTCCGCCGGGGCGGTCCGTCTCAATTTCCGGACAAGGAACGCGATCACCACATAATATACCCCCCCATCACGCAATTTACATGATTCGCCGAAATACCCTTTCGTCCATTTTCTCTTAATGTTTTTTCTTGCAGCATGGTTTAAAATCTGCTACAATAAAACAGAAACATCATGTATTTTTTATCATATTTTTACATGGAATGAAGCCGGCCAAAGCGGCAAAATTGTCACTCGCGGCAATGAATTAGGAGGATTGACTAAAAAGTGCCATCACAGAACAAACAACTTTACAAGCTTGCCCTGAGCCTGCTGGGGACAAGCGCCCTGATCGTAATTCTTTTTTCACTGCTGGCAGGATTTATGAACAAAAAAAGCGAAGAAACCATTGAAGAAGTGGGCAAGCTTTATATGACGGGCATGAACGAACAAATTACCCTGCACTATGAAACGACCATTGACTTTCGCATCTCTCAGCTCAGTGCTATCATAGCTACTCTCCCACCCGAAATACCCGGCGGCGAACCTGACAGACTGCCAAGCAATCTGGCTTATCATGCTACGGCAAGAGGCTTCCAATATCTTGCCCTTTATTCGGCCGACGGCAGTTTTGAGATGATTTACGGCAGCCAAGTGAAGGCGGTTGATCCGGATCCTTTCTTAAAAAGCCTCACTAACAGCCAGACCAAAGTCGCCGCCGGGGTGGACGCGGACGGAAAGGGCATCATCCTTTTTGGCGTTCCCTACAGCTGCGCAATGTCGGACGGCCGCAAAAGCACCGCATTGGTTGCAGGCATTTCTTCGGAGGACATGAGCAGGATCCTCTTTTTGGCCTCGGATAATTCCCTTGTCTCCTCATACATTATCCGCAAAAACGGCAGTTTTGTGGTTCGCAGCAGCAATGTGATGGGCGAATCCTATTTTGACCAGCTCAGCTCCCTCTTCGGCAGCGAGACCGAAAATGCGGAACAATACATAGATTCTCTGATAACTGCCATGGAAAATAATACGGATTATTCCGCAATTCTCGAAGGCCCCAAAGCACGCCGCCACATATACTGTACCAGTCTGTCCCACAGCGAATGGTATTTGGTGACAATTATGCCCTATGACGACTTGACTGCGGTGGTCAAGAATATGGGCAGCCAATGGAGCCGCATGGTATATATTGTCTCCTTCATTGCCGTACTGGCATTGGCGCTTATTTTCTATCAATATGTCAAAATATCCAGAAAGCAGATGGCGGAGCTTGCTGAGGCGGGAAGAGAGGCAGAAGAAGCGCGCAGAGCCGCCGAGCGGGCCAACAAGGCCAAAAGCGAGTTCCTCTCAAATATGAGTCATGACATCCGCACTCCCATGAACGCCATTGTGGGCATGACTGCCATCGCTTCCGCCAATATTGACAATCGGGATTCCATACAGAACTGTCTGAAAAAAATCACCCTTTCCAGCAAGCATCTCTTAGGGCTGATCAATGATGTGCTGGATATGTCCAAGATTGAGAGCGGCAAAATGACCCTGAATGTGGATCAGGTCTCTCTGCGGGAGGTGATGGACAGCATCGTGAATATTGCCCAGCCCCAGATTAAGTCAAAGCGTCAGCAGTTCAATATATTTATTCATGATATTACAACGGAAAATGTTTGCTGCGACAGTGTGCGTTTAAATCAGGTTCTGATTAATCTTCTGGGCAACGCCGTTAAATTCACTCCGGAAGAGGGAACCATCCATGTTTCCATGTGGCAGGAGGCCTCCCCGAAAGGTGACTCCCATATCCGCACCCATGTCATAGTAAAAGACAACGGCATCGGCATGACCAAAGAATACATGGCGAAAATATTTGAATCCTTTACCCGGGAAGATAATACCCGCGTGCAGAAGACAGAAGGCTCCGGCTTAGGAATGGCCATCACAAAGTACATAGTGGACGCAATGGGCGGTACTATAACTGTGGAAAGCGAACCGGGTCGGGGAAGTGAATTCCATATCACATTAGATTTGCAGAAAGCGGAGGTAACGGAGACAGAAATGATACTGCCACAGCGGAACGCGCTTGTGGTAGACGATAATGTACAGCTGTGCGAAAGCACGGTGGACTCTTTGAAATCCATCGGCCTCACAGCGGATTGGTGTCTGGACGCCGAAACCGCCCTCTCCATGATAGAGGAACATCACAGACAGCAGGCGGATTATCAAATTATCCTTCTGGACTGGAAGCTTCCCGATATGAACGGCATCACTGCCACACGCGAAATCCGTTCACGTTATGGCAGCGATATTCCTATCCTGCTTATCTCTGCCTATGATTGGAACGAAATCGAAACCGAGGCAAGAGAAGCCGGCGTCACCGGATTTATCTCAAAACCGCTTTTCAAATCCACATTATACTACGGACTGCGGCCATTTGTCATTTCCAATAAGGATTTATCCGCTGCCGAAGCTCAAAACGATATCTCCTCAAGCAGAAATGTCAGCTTAAAAGGCAGGCATATCCTGCTTGCCGAAGACAACGACATCAACTGGGAAATTGCAAAGGAATTATTATCCGGTCTGGGGCTGGAACTGGAATGGGCGGAAAACGGCCAGATTTGCGTGGAAAAATTCCAAAAATCTCCTGAAGGCAGCTATGACGCCATCCTAATGGATATCCGAATGCCTCTCATGAACGGCTATCAGGCGACTCAGGCAATACGGTCACTGGAGCGGGACGACGCCAAGGCCATCCCCATCATTGCCATGACCGCGGACGCATTCTCCGAAGACATTCAGAAATGTCTGGAATGCGGCATGAACGCTCATATTGCAAAACCCATCGACGTACAGGAGATTGCCAAACAGCTGGAAAAGTTTTTACAATAAATCATAATAATAGGCGTTCCACATTCAGCATTCCCCAGCCCTGCTGATTCCATGGAATGCCTAAATCCGTGGCTGAAAACTGAAGCTTCTGCTTGCACTTTTCGTTTGTCATATCCGGATATTTTTGAAATACCAATGCTGCCGCCCCCGATACCACAGGTGTTGCCATGGATGTGCCGCTTTTGGCAATATAGGCATTTTTGTTTTTACCGGTAAAACCGCGATAATTTGCATTGCAGGAAACGATATCCGTCCCCGGCGCCACCAAATCCGGTTTGCGCACAGGGCTCCCTGAAATTCCTCTTCCGGAATAAGTCTCACATCTTCCGGATTGATTCTTTGCATAACTTCCGTCATGGCATCCCACTGTTACCACCCGAATGCTTCTCCCCACGGAGGATATTGTGTTGTCGCCCGGTCCCTTATTCCCTGCCGCGCAGACCACAAGGATGCCGCTCTCCCAGACTTCTTCGATTTTGTCCCTCAGCGCCCTCTCCTTCTCCCACTCATCCAAATCTCCGATGCCAATGGATATATTCAGAATTTTAATTCGATACTTCCCTTTCATCTGCAAAACCCAGTTCAGCCCTTCCAGCATGGTTTCCGTGCATCCATCTCCCTTTTCATCCAAAACCTTTCCCACCACCAGTTTGGCTCCGGGCGCCATGCCCCGATATTGTCCTGCGGACAATCTGCCGCTTCCGCAAAGAATCCCGCATATATGGGTCCCATGCCCATTATTGTCATATATTAGATTTCTGTGACCTACAAAATCACGGAAACACACTGCTCTTCCCATTAAATCCGGGTGTCCGCTCATTCCGGTATCAAGCACCGCAATCGTCACGCCGCTCCCATCCAATCCGCTTTGAAAATTTCCTGCCACCAAATCTCTCACACGCTGCATAATAAAAAAGTTCCCGGCATATACTTTAGTTCATTGTATGCCGAGAACTTCTTGATGTTCATAGGAACCAGATCGCCTAACATTCAGCGCAGCGTCTGTTTTTTCTTTATGCCTGCCGCTGTCAAAAGAATCAATCCTGTCGCCGCCAGAACGCTGCCTGCAAAAATCAGCCCTCCTAATTGCGCCGTATTTCCCTCGGAAAGCGTTTCCGCAGTATTCGGAAGCTGCTCCTCGGAAAGCGTTTTCACGCCCTCCGGCTGCCGCCCTCCGGAAAGCGCC
This sequence comes from uncultured bacterium, assembly GCA_948467735.1. GTDB lineage: Bacteria > Bacillota > Clostridia > Lachnospirales > Lachnospiraceae > Acetatifactor. The sequence continues at coordinate 41,048 of CAOKFN010000005.1, read as the reverse complement.
GAATCCTCCGGCATTCTATCGTCAGGCCCCGCGCTGAGATGATTCATTGCCACATCCTCCGAAAGCACAGCCGCGTCCGCCCCAATCCCATAAACAGCAAATTGTGACAAATAATTCGTCTGAAACCGAAGAACTTCCACGCCGTTCACGGCCGTAGATTCCACTGCTGCAGCTTCCACCTGTCCGTTTCTGTCCAAGGCCAGAAGCCTTAGATTCTGCCCCCGCAGAGCCTCCGGCACCGGAAAAGTCACTGTTAACGCCTGTGTTCCCAGCTTTGTTAGAGGAATACCGCTGGCATCCGTCAGGGTCATGCGATATAACACACGATTTTCCGGCAGTGATTCCTGAAATGCCCGCTGACAGGCAGCTTCCATTTCGCTGCTCTCCGCCAATTCCTCAATGGTCAGCGTATAGCTCTTGTCGGCTCCTTCCAGAGAGGCCTCCGCCCCCTCCAGACCAACCGTCGTTACTCCGGGCGCTCCCACATCCAGATTTCCGTATACGCGATAAGTGTCGTTGGATAGCCTTGTGGCAGAAACTTCATAGGTCTGCTCCGGCGTTTCTCCTTCATACGTAATCCACATATTGGCAAATGCCTTAAGGCCCAGTTTTTTTACCGATGAAGGCAGGGACACATTTCTAAATAAACTGCTGACGCCGGAAAAAGCTCTGTCTTTGATTTCCTCCACATTCTGTCCGAAAGTAACCTTCCTAAGCTGATTACAATCCTCAAACGCACCTTCTCCGATGACAAGAAGACTCTCCGGCAGGGTAACGCTTTTTATCTCTGTATGGTTCCGAAAAGCTTCCGCCGCAATCACACGCACTCCTTCAGGAACCGCCACATTTTGATAATTTCCCCGATAGGCAATCAGTACCCCGCCTTCTATTAAGAAATCGCCGTTTCCTGTCCTTCCCGACAAGAAATTTTCCACCCAAGGGGTGTAGGAAAACGCCTTGGGCTCCACATACCTAATCGTATCCGGAAGCGTTACTCTCTCCAGCGAAGTACAATGGTAAAAAGCGCCGTAGTCAATTCTCTCGGTACCCTGCGGTACCGTTACTCCCGTCATAGAGCTTCTGGCAAAAGAAAATTGGCCCACTTCTTTTATCCCCTCCGGAAGAATCACCTCGCCCAATCCATTGTTCTGATAATATGCCTGATCCGCTATGATCTCTCCATCCACAATGGTATATTTCGGGATACTTCCGCTTCCTGTCAGACTGGCAAGGGGATGGGCGTCGTTTTCCGATCTGGGATTCCCCTCATACACCGGAAGAATGCTTCCATCCATCAAGAATACCGCCGCATTCCCAACAATCTGGGTCGTACCCAGCGTAACTCCCGGAACGGGTGTGGGTACAGGCGTGGATACAGGCGCGTCAGGGTCGGACGGCTCATTGCCCGTCCCCTCCTCATATCCCGCCATATCCTTCTGACGCTCATAAAAGGCCTTGGCATAATCCTCCGCCACACTGTATTCTTCCGCATGTATGGTGAGACGATAACAGCCGTCAAAGGCCGTCTCATGTATTTTCACGGTTTCCACGGGAATGCCTATGTCCGTCATATTGACGCAATCCGCAAAGGCTTGAATACCGATGGAAGTGATGTTGGCGGGTATCGTCATCTGTTTCAGGCCCTTACAGCCCGCAAAAGCATAATCTCCCACCTCCGTTAAGCCTTTTCCCAGAACCACCGTATCCAGATTTTCACATCCCCAAAAGGCGTAAGGGTCGATCCGTTTCACGGAAGCAGGCACCACCACCAGTTCAACATTGGTATTGTCCTCAAAAGCGCCACGCCCGATAACTTCCACCGTATCCGGAATCGTCACGTTTTTATCCGGTCCCCGATATTTTACCAGTGTATTTCCATTCATCTTAAAATCCACACTGTATGCCGCATCTGCCTCCATCACCGGAATCTGCATGATAATCAGCGCCATCGCAATCATCAATATCCCCAGAACAGGCCTTTTCCTTCTTAGATTTTGATTTTGTCTTCTATTCATACTTATCCCCCATGATACTGCGTCAATAGAAAATTGAAATAATAGAATCCACACTTCGGGAAAATTCCGTCGATATACGATAAAATTCACGCTCTGGAAGAATTTTACCTCATATACGGCAGAAATCGCGCTCCGCAGAAATTCTATTGCCATAAATTACACATGGCGCATGGCATACTGCCACACGCCATGAATTTTAAAAGCTTTTCATCTCATGAAAACCATCTTTATCTTGCTTTCACCATCGCCTTCTGTTTCTTTCCTGACTTTTTATTATCCTTCTGCATAAACATTACGAAGGACAAGCTTGCCAGTCCAATGGATAAGAACCACTTGGGATGAATTCCGTCTCCCGTCTTAGGCGTATCGTCCGAAACGGTTCCCGACGACGACGATGCCTTGCCCGTATCCACATAAATTACATACGGTGAAAAATGATCTGCCGTAAATATAACACAGGATACTCCGTTAATGGTCGTAAATTTCACGGACCGCTTATCCAGCCTGTCATTTACCACGCCTGCCACCCTGTTATTGCCCGCATAAGGAATCAGGGAATCGGGAATGGGAAGCGTAAGCGTGACGGACAATCCCGTGGTATCCGTAATCTTTCTGGTTCCTGTGGAATCATAAAGGGAAATGTCCATCGGCACATATTTAATTTTATCCAGACTGCCGAATTCTGCCAGCAGCGCCTTCAAAACCGCTTCCGTTGCCGCGCTGTCCTCCGATATTTTTACTACGAAATTATCGGAAGAACCGTGTATCACAGCCTCGACCACGCCCGTATTGGATAGGCCGTTTTTATTAATGACAACCGAGCTGCCGCCGCTGGTGTTTCCGCTATTGCTGGGACGGTTGGTGGTATTACTGGTACCCGTAGTGTTGCCGGATCCGGTGGTATTGCCGGAACCGGTCGGAATCGCTTTGTAATTGGCTACCAGCGCCACATCGTGATCCGGCATGGTCACGACAATCGCGGAAAGACCTTTATCCGTCACCACCGTATCCGCAGGGCTGACTGTCCAGCTGCTAAACTGCTGTCCCGCCGGAGGATCATTGGCAACCACGATAATCTGCTGTCCGGTCAGATAGCTTCCCGAATTATTTCCGTTATGGACAATCAGGGAATGCAGTTTACTGTTGTCAGGATTTGAAGGATCATTGTCATCCCCGCTTCCACCACCGCCGCTGCCATCCTTATAATTTGCAAGAATTACCACATTGCTGCTGGGCATGGTAACAACGGTTTCAGCGTTTGCCTTATCCATGATCGTTAACTCTGCCGGAACATAAGTCCACTCTTTAAAAGACTTGCCCTCCGGAGCGGGATCCGCCGTAATGATAATCTGCTCCCCTGCCTTATATGTTCCGGAACCGCTTCCGCCGCGCACCGTCAAATTAAAGCTCTTGGAAGAATCCGGACCGTCATCTCCTCCTCCGCTGCCGATATCACGATAGTTGGCTATCACCACAATATCCTCATTTGGCATGGTAAATACAGTCTGAGGATTGGTTGTGCTCAATATGGCCTTCGCAAGATCCGGAAGACTGGACCATGATGCAAATTCCTTTCCCTCCGCAGGCGTATCGGCAATAATGATAATTTTCGTCCCCGCCGTAAAGCTTCCGGAGGTGGCGCCGTCCTGCATGGTTCCGCCCTGCACCGTCAAAGTGTGATCCGTCCCGTAATCCGCCGTCGCGTTCAAGTCTTTCGTAACATTGGAGATATCTCCGTCCGCACACACCCATCCTACGGCGCCTTCCGGCAGCGGCACTAACTGCGATGCATTCTGGCCGTTTGCCACGATTTTCGTATCCACGATCACATTCTGCTTCGGATCATAATAAGTAACCGTCCACTGAGGCTTTGCGTACTCTGCCGTGAAAAACCATACGTTTTCGGACTGAGACAGAGACCAGTCGCTGAGAATGGCCTTCTGCATGATACCGTCCAAAAGCATCTCCACTTCCGTGCCCTTCTCCACGGGGAATTTCACGTCGCTTACCGATGAATACTGGTCTTCCCCGTCCACCTGAACAAAATCGCCTTTTTCGGTATCCCAATATCTGAAAATAACTTTATAAAATCTGTCGATATCCAAGGGGCCCACATCGAATCCCCACAGCACGCCGATATCGTATGCCGGCGTATTCTCTCCGCAGCGCCATGCGATGCTTCCGTAAGGAATCTTCATATCCTTAAACGCGTCGTTCTCGGCCCTGATGGTTGATGTGGATTTTACGGCAATATAATTTACCGCGCTGTTTGTAAATCCGTTATTTTCAAATTTATTCAGCGTATAGGGGAACAATACCCTGTTTAACGAAGGAGTGTCCGCGAAAGCGCCTTCGGGAACCACCGCAATCTTGGAATCGGACATATCGACCTCAAATACATTGGTGGCCTTAAAAGCATCCTTTCCAAGCTCCGTTACCCCTGTCAGCTCCGTATTCTCAACATATCCCTGCGTTCTTCCCTGAAGGCATTCAACCAGCCTGCCCTTTTCCGTTCCGTCCTCCGCCGGTCCGTAAATAATCGATTTCTCGCAGGCAAAATTCGGATTGTTCTGGAAATTCACAAAGTTAAGCTTATCACATCCGAAGAAGGGCGTAACTCCCATCTTTGCAACCGTCTCCGGAAGAGCCGCCTGCGTGAGTCCCTTACAATTCAGGAACGCATGATCCCCCACCTCGGTAATTCCGGCCGTGGTGCCGTCCGAATAAGTCACACTGTTCAAAGTGATGCTGGACAGATTCTCGCATCCTGCAAAGGTTCCCGGATGAAGAGGGTCAATACTTCCGTTCCCCGTTTCCTGAGGACTTGTAATCGAAGTCAGGCTCTGAGCGGTAACGGTCTTCATTACCGGCCCCGCAGCACCTCCTGCCGACGCCGATTCCTCCTTGCTCTTAATCAATCCTTCCTTGATGGACTGCACGCCTTCAGGAATCACCAGATTCACCGCCGCATCCACAATCGCCTGCTCATTGGGCGTCATGCTGCCGCTCTGATAGCTGGCATATGCGCTCTTCATAGCCTTCTCATACTCGCTGTCCGCAGTTCCCGTCTTAGTCCCCGGAAGAGCGAGATACTTGTAGGTATTGGAATCATATGAGCTCAGCTCGTGAAGCGCCGGATAATTGATCAGCTCGCTGAGGCCCGTGCTCTGATTATACTGCACCTCAAGGTTCTGAGGCCAGCCGCTGTAATAAATAATGTAATCCGCGTTCTGATTGCCGTTCGTGTACGCATTGGCCGCGTTCATCGCATATTGATAAGCGCCGAAGCCCGCCGAGATGGGACCCGTAAAATGCAGCTTCTGGTTCTCCGCAGGCGTCAGTGCGGAGTTTCCGACCTGCGTCTTAAAGGCATCCGTGCCAATGGTAATATTTGACGTGCTTCCATAGCCGTCAAAAACCACATTGGACAGATTATTACATCCCTGAAACGCTCTCTCGCCTATGGAATTCACCGTATTAGGTATCACAACCGTCTGTAAATTGGTTTTGCCGGAAAATACATCCGCGTCAAAGCTGTTAATGACATGAGGGCCTATCTTAGTGGGCACCACAATCTCCGGCGAATTGCCTTCCGGCGTATATCCGCACAGGTTATGGCCTGAAGTCACCACAAAGGTATTGCGCATGCCCGAACCGCCGTTCACATCCGGCAGAGTAATCTCATACCTGTCCTGCTTGATATAATTTCCCTTGTCATCCCTTGTCAAATAGCTGAACGCAAAACAGTTATCCTTTGCCAGCGTATGAATCTGGGAAATGTCAAACCCTTCAAAATAGAACTCTCCGTTTACCTTGGTGCCCTCTCCCAGCATATTTTTAAAATCGTCAAAAGTAAAATATCCCGTATCTTCCACGAACGTCAGATTCTGATTTCGCGCGCAGATATACTGGAGGGAATCGCATCCCTCAAAGGTGGAAATATAAATCTCTCCGCCGACGCCGCTGGGATAGGTCATGGACTGTAAAAGCTCGCAGTCCTTAAAAACATTGACGCCCAGTCTGGTAAGCATATTGCTGCTGGTGCCGTCCGCCGCCCTTCCCTCGCTGCACAGATTAATATCCGTAATCTTCGTACAGCCTTCAAACGCGGAATCTCCCACCTGCGTCACGCTCCAAGGCAGAGTGAAGCTGGTCAGCTCCGTACAGCCCTGAAACGCCATCTCCCCCAGCTCCTTCAAAGGACAGTTCACATCCAGAGAAATGGAAGTCAGCCTGATACAATCCTTGAACGCGCCCTCCGCAATGGTATTCAGACCATTGCTTAAGTTCAGCTGGGCAATACCTGCGCCGTAGAACGCATAATCTCCGATACCCTGAAGCTCCGGTCCCAGCTCCAGCGTCACAACGTTTGACGCGCCCGCAAAGACGCCCTTGTTCGGATTCGCAGCCGTCACCTTCTGCCAGTTCCCGCTGTCATCCTGATATTGATTGCTGATATAGGCAACCGTGGCGTCCTTGATCCTCTGATATTTGAAATCAATCGCCCGTTTGAATATCGCATTGGCCTCCAGCGCGTCTGCGGCGGGAGCCTGAAACTGCGTGCTGGCCGCGTCGCCGTCATCATGCGTCGTATCATAATACAGTTCGGCGTCCTTGATATTAATCCATTGGCTTTCATCGGTCAGATAACAGGGCAGATAATCCCCCCATTCTTCCGAATAATAGCGGCCGATCACTTCATCCTTATCATTCGTTACGTCTTTCCCTTCCACATACACGGGATAATTGGGATATGAACCCTCTGTAGGATAGTTTCCTACATTATAGAGCACTTCATGCCTCTGACGGTAGAACAGAAAATTACCGTTCTGCCCCACCGCGGCATAACCGCCCGTGGTACCCTGCGTAATGGTATACTGCCTGTAAGCGTCCATGGTAGAAGGAATGGTCAGTTTATTGCCTTCCACATAGCCTCCCGCATAACCCGTGATAACTGCCACCGGATTGCCGCTGTTATCTTCAATGTACGCAAACTGATAGATTTTGTCTTTTGAGGTATAAATGGTATCATCCGCCGTAATCTCGGGAATATCCGCACTCGAATCCGTATGGACATGGGGCGGCTCCGTATTCGGAACGCTGCTGGTTCCCGCCCTTGGGACGCCGTTTTCACCGGCCGCCTGCATATTCTCCACCGGAATTGCCGCCACCACCAAGGCAGTCGCCATGAATAAGGCCCCCAGCGTCTTGCGGACCGACCTTTTCAGCCTCTTCTTCTTTTTCCTGCCGTTACTTACATCTTTTACAGTTCCAGCCATCTTCTTACTCCTTTGCGATCTTTTTAGCCACTACAACAAAACGCCCGTCCGTCTCCTGATAATCACAGGTGGAAAGGGTCAGAAGCTGATCTCCGTACTGCGCCGTCACCCCCGTGTCATACAGGGACATATCGGCCATTTCTTTCATGTAGGAATCAAACTCCTGCTCGCTGTTTGCGTCTATAAACTGATAATACTTGAAAACAATCTCGGACTCTTTATACACCTTGGAGCGGAACACATACATCACCTGATAAGTCCCCTTCTCATATATGGTATCAAAACTGATATACGGATGTTCCTTATAATAAGACTCTCTTTGATAATAATCCAGCTTTCCGAACATCCTGCCGTTTCTCATATGATGTCCGTACAATATGTAATTGGTGCTGGGGTTCACCACATCACAGTCCTTATCCAAAAAAATGGAACCATTGATGTCATACTCCTCATTTACATTGTGATCCAGATAGTACTCATTATTTTCCGTCTGCATCACAGGATAGTTTATATTTGTATCGTCAATTTTCAGCCATCCGATTAGGCTTTTGTTATTAATTAATAAATTTTTATATTCATCCAGCACCTCTCTCTCCTCCGGCGCGTCATCCAGAGTAAAAAGAGGCCCTGTGGACGCCTGCGGCGCGGGGGTTACGGTAAGCGGTCTGTCTTTCAGCTCCAAAAGCTGTGCAAAAGCGTTCTCCGACTGGTAATTATAATAAGAATAAACTCCGAAATATCCCAGACAAATCACTGCCAGCACGCTGCTCACCCGCAGAATCAGTTTTCTGCGCCGCTCCTGCCGGAGCAGTACTTCCTCCACCGCCGAATCCGGCACGGAAGCCTGCTTGTCCTGAACTGCTCCCGCAGAAGCTGTCTGTCGATAGGGACGACCCTGACCTGACGTTCCTGCGGACACGCCGCCCCCTTCCTGCCGCCCTGCCATGCGGGACGCTGCCGTACTGCCTCTTCCCGGCCGCCCCTGCTCGGGCGCGCCGCCTTTTTCCGGCTGCTCCGGCCTGCGGAGCTGCGACGTGCTTCCCTTTTCCTGCGCCTTTGCCGTCAAAGCCCTGCCTTTACTTTTCCTGCCTGCGGGGACCGCAGCAAGTATTCCCTCCACTTCCTCCTGAAAATCCTGCCCCAGAAGCGTCAGGAATTTATACTTTCCGCCCCGCAGTCCATCCCGCAGGGCCTCCACCGCTTTCCTGTCCTTAAAGTTCGTCTCCGCCCGAAGTCTGTCTATGATTTCCTTATCATGCTTTGCGCGGGCATAGTCGCCTTCCGTGCGAAACTGCCTGCCCTCCACCGTATAAACCTTTTGTGCCATAATCCTTCCTTTATGTATCTTCCGCCTCTCATATTCTATTTTACTATATATTGAAATTATTGCAAGCCCTTTTCCAAGATGTGGTATTTTTTTCCTCACATTATTTTGGCTCTCTGCCCCCCCAAAATTTTTAACAAATTCCGCCGGACCCCCGGAAACATTGCCATGCCCCCCCGCATACAATAAAGCATAAATATCCTTTGGAGGAAAAAAAAATGAGTGATTTAACTGCTACGAATTGTGGCTGCTCTAACGATTCCTGCGGCTGCGTAAGCAGCCAGAACAACGGCTGCGGCTGTGGCTGCGGCAGCAACAGCTGGATATGGATTATCCTGCTGCTGTTCCTGTGCGGAGGCAATAGCTGCGGATGCAATAACGGCTGCGGATGCGGCAATGGCTGCGGCGGCGGTCTGTTCGGAGGAAATAACGGCAGCTGCGAATGGCTTATCTGGATCCTGCTGCTTTCCTGCTTCTGCGGAAACGGCTCCGGCTTCGGATTCAGCAATAACTGCGGATGCAATAACGGCTGCGGATGCGGCAATAGCTGCGGCAATAACTGCGGCTGTGGCTGCGGCTGCAACTAATCACTGACCCCAAACAGGCTCCCATGGGAACTTGCTTCCTATCGGGAGCCTGTTTTTCCTCATAAGCGCCGCCGCTCCTACATAGAATAGAAAGTACCATTCTTGTCCTGAAAGGAGTGCGCCGCTATGGAGGAACAAGGTTCAAAAATAATTACCGCATTTGACTCCCTCTTTACCACGAACCGGATACAAATACTGAAAATATTACTTCCCCGCCTTGCTCCCGAACAGCAGAGCGGCTTCGCAGTTTACATAAAACTGCTCGAACTGCAATATACCCTCACATTTCTGCGCCGCCATCCGGGAAATCGGCTGTTTGGAGAAGGCAGGCAATTGTCCGCCAATTTCTTTCAGGGCGATAATACCGATACCTTAAAGCTCTTAGACGAGCTTATGCCCTTCAGCGGTCCGGAAGGACGGGCAAAAATTGAAAACATGAAAAACATGCTGGCGAGCATGAAAAAAATGCAGGAAATGATGGAAATGATACAAATGATGCAGGAGCTTTTCCCCGAAGGAGGCGGCGACAACCCCATGGACTTTTTCTCAGGCATGTCCGGAATGCCGGGAATGTCCGGCATGGGCGATATGGACATATCCGCCCTGTTTCAAATGTTCGGCGGCGCCGCGCCCGAGGGCGGGACAACACAGGACCCAAACACTTCATAACAGGAAGGAGCATTTATGGAAAACGATTCCAGACCTGCTTGGATGGCAGACCCGCTTGTAGCGGAAATACCGAAGAAAAAGCTTGATTTCCTAGGCCGCCTCTTCGCGGACGGACAGGGCAAAAGCCAGAAGGAAATGATGGCTTACCTGATGCCCATGATGAAAAAAGCCAGACAGGAAAATCTGACTTTCACCCCTCATGAAATGCAGGCCGCCATTGCGGCAATCAAAAAATACAGCAGCGCGGACGAATTAAAGCAGATTGACAAAATTCTGGAAAAGAGCGGCAATGCCGCCGGCTCCCCTCACGACCAGCCCGGCTGACTTTTATTCCGGCAGACCTGCGGAGCAGATTTAGCCAAAAGCCCCCGCGAAAAGAGCAGAGCACATCCCGGCCATGGGATATGCCCTGCTCTTTCTTATGAGAATAAAAATCTCTTATTCCTCTCCGGAATTCTCCGCCACCTTCGCCGCTCTGGCAGCAACCTCCTTCTCCTGAACATCGGAAGGCGCCTGCTCATAACGGACAAATTCATAGGAATATTCTCCTCTTCCGCCGGTCATGGAGCGAAGATCCGTACAATAACCGTGAAGGCTGCTCTGAGGAATCTCAGCCTCAATCGCCTGCTTCCCGCCCGCCATAGGACTCATGCCCAGCACGCGTCCTCTTCTCTTATTCAAATCCCCCATAACGTCGCCCGTAAAAGCATCCGGAACGATGACCTTAAGAGATGCGATGGGCTCTAACAGCACCGGATGCGCCGCCATAAAGCCTTTCTTAAACGCCTGTATGGTCGCCATCTTAAACGCCTGCTCGGAAGAATCCACCGCATGATAGGAACCGTCATACAGCACAGCCTTCACGCCCACTACCGGATACGCGGCCAAAGGCCCCCTTAACACGGATTCCTGCAGGCCTTTTTCCACTGCGGGGAAATAATTCTTAGGAACGGCTCCTCCCACTACCTCCTGCTCAAACACATAGGGCTTTTCCAAATCCTCGGAGGGACTAAAGCGCATCTTCACATGCCCATACTGCCCATGTCCGCCCGACTGCTTCTTATATTTATATTCCACATCCGACTGCTTCTTCACCGTCTCCCTGTAGGCAACCTTGGGCCGCTCCAGCTCCACATCCACTTTATATTCGTTCAGCAGACGGCTCACCACCACCTCCAGATGCTGATCTCCCATGCCATAGAGCAGAGTCTGCCTGTTTTCCGCGTCGTTTACCACCTTCAGCGTCAAATCCTCATGGGTCATCTTCTGCAGGGCCTGAGAAATCTTATCCACATCTCCCTTGTTTTTCGGCCTGTAACGCATGGCGGTATAAGGCGTGGACACCTCAAACCTGCCGAATTTCAAAGGCGCCGTCTTGGCGGCAAGGCTGTCCCCCGTCCTCGCCCCGGTCAGTTTAGCCAGCGCGCCGATATCCCCCGCATGAAGCTCCGGCACCTCCATGGGCTTATTGCCCTGAAGCACATAAAGCTTGCCAATCTTCTCCTCAATATCTTTGTCCACATTGTAAATCAGATCATCGGTCTTTAAGACGCCGGAATTCACCTTAATCAAGGAATATTTTCCGATAAAAGGATCCACAATGGTTTTCCAGATATAAGCGGACTTCGCCTTGGAGAAATCATAATCCGCGTTGTAAATCTCGTTTGTCTTCATATTGATGCCCGCAATCTTACGGTTTTCCGGGCTGGGCATATATTTTACAATATCATCCAGCAGGGTATACACGCCCTGACACAGCGTATTGGATCCCATCGTCATGGGGAAAATGCTGCATTCGCACACATTGGTGCGCAGAGCCGCCCTGATTTCCGCCTCGGAGAAGGTCTCCCCGCCGAAATACCGCTCCATCATCTCCTCGCTGGTCTCCGCCACCGCTTCCATCAGCGTATCCCGGCAGAGCTCCAGATTGGCCTTGTTATACTCGGGTATCTCGCAGTCCACCACCTCTTTGCCCTGCCAGCGGTGCCCCGTCTCGGAAACCACATTCACATATCCCACAAATTTCTCATCCTCACGGATGGGCAGGTTAAAGGGCGCCATCTTCTTCCCGTACAGATTGGTCATATCCTCCACCACCTGACGGAAGGAAGCGTTGTCCACATCCATATTGGAGACATAGACGAATCTGGGCAGCTTATACTTCTCGCACAGCTCCCACGCCTTCTGAGTCCCCACCTCAATGCCCGCTTTGCCGTTCACCACGATAATGGCGGCGCCCGCCGCGCTGACGGCCTCCTCCGCCTCGCCCACGAAATCAAAATAGCCGGGCGCATCTATCACATTAATCTTGCAGCCTTCCCACTCAATCGGAATCACGGAGGTATTGATGGAGAAATGGCGCTTCTGTTCTTCTTTGCTGTAGTCACTCAGGGTATTGCCGTCGGGCACCCTGCCCATTCTGGATGTAATGCCGGACAAATACGCAAAGGCTTCCGCAAGACTGGTTTTGCCGCTGCCGCCATGTCCCAGCAGCACCACATTGCGTATCTTGTCAGTTGTGTAAACTTTCATATGACTTTCCTCCAATTTTATGTAATTTGGGCATTTCGACCTGACTAAGACAAATCTTTCAATTCCCATAGGTCTATTTTACTAAAGATTGTTGATTTTTACAAGCCATTATTGTAAATCTTTTTGAGAAAGCAGCGGTTCGGCTTCCTCAGGAGGTTTCCTTTTCCAGCATGGCCGGAATCTTCTTTCGCACCGCTTTGTTCATATGTTCCACGGCTCCCAGATACGCGTCCCTGTCATGGGCCAGCCAAAAACCGATCTCCCTGTCCCCGTTCCGCACCGTCTCCATATAAGCTCTCCCTTCCCCGCCGCATTTCCATATACAACATTTCTATCAACAGCGGCAGTTTTCTATTGATTTTCACACGTTAAAGTGGTATTGTGTAACAGTGAACTACAAGCCGACGCCCTCACGGCAGACAGCGGGGCATCCCTTTTGTGGTACTGCGGGCAGCAGGGTATGCGGCCCTCGCGGGAATCAAAAAATATAATTCACTCCTCGCGATAATTCTATATCAAATATATTTTCACAATTCTGCTTTGGGAAATATGGTATGAAGAAACTATAACATCAGAAATGAGGTAACTTCTATGTCCTGCTTAACCTGCGGCTTCATCGGGCTGGGATTAATCGGCGGCTCCATTGCCAGAGCCTTAAAGCACTCCGATCCCGCCATAAAAATCATCGCCTATGACGTCCACCCGGAATCCCTTCTGCTGGCCGAGAAAGAAGGCGTCGCCGACGTCATCGCCGAAGCCGTGGACGAAACCTTTTCGTCCTGCGACTATCTATTCTTATGCGCCCCCGTTCAGAAAAACGACGACAATCTGTCCGCCGTCAAAGAAATCATGAAAACGGACTGCCTGCTCACGGATGTGGGCAGCGTAAAAACCTCCATTCACGAAGCCGTACAGGCCGCCGGGCTTGCGTCACATTTTATCGGCGGACATCCCATGGCGGGCAGCGAACGGACGGGCTTTGCCAATTCCAAGGCGTCCCTTCTGGAAAACGCTTATTACATTCTCACGCCGACGCCCTCCGTCCCCGCGGAGAAGCTGGACGCTTACCGAGGACTGGTGACGGCCATGGGCGCCATTCCCCTTGTGCTGGATTACAGGAAGCATGATTATGTGACCGCGGCTATCAGCCATCTTCCCCATGTCATTGCCGCCGCCTTGGTCAACCTGATTCGCGACAGTGATTCCGAAGAAGGCATTATGAAAATGGTCGCCGCGGGCGGATTCAAAGATATCACCAGAATCGCCTCCTCCTCCCCGGCGATGTGGCAGCAGATATGCCTTTCCAACAGGGAAAATATTTCCGCCCTGCTCTCGGATTACATCCGCGCCCTGACCGCATTTCAGGCCAAGCTGGATAAATGCGACAAAAACGCGCTCTATGACGAGTTTGACAGCGCGCGCGTTTACCGGGACTCTTTCATCAACGCCTCCAGCGGCCCCATCAAGCGCTCCTACCGCATTTACGTGGATATCGCGGATAAAGCCGGTTCACTGGCCCAAGTCACCGCCCTGCTGGCCGACAATAATTTAAGCATCAAAAATGTGGGAATCACTCATAACAGAGAATCGGAAGACGGGGTACTGACCGTTGAGTTTTATGAGGAAGCGTCCATGACGACGGCGGCAGACGTCCTTGCCGGATCAGGATTTTCGGTCAACATACGTCCATGAAAATTCCTGCCGGTTTCCAATTCCTTCCACTCCTTTATAGCTGGCCGCGGCGGCGCGTGCTTTCGCGGCTTAGGAATTCTTCTTATATTTCGCGGCGCGCTTTCCCGACTTAGAAATTCTTTGCAGCTTCCCAAGCAGCGCCGCCGCGCAGAGACAGAGGGACATGCCGAATATGCCGCCGCAGGTATCTAGCATCACATCCGCCGGGCTTGCGTACCGGCCCGGGACAAAAAATTGATGGATTTCATCCCCTGCGGCGGATAGAAAGACCCACCCTGTGGTCACAAGATACAGCTTTTTCCCCCGCTCCATCCACTGCCCCAAAAGCAGGCACACCAACACTCCCATAAACGCATATTCTCCAAAATGCGCCGACTTTCTCACCAGATGTTCCAGCCTTTCCTCCAGTCCCTCCACCTTCTCTTCACTCCAGCCGCCCCCCGCTAAGGAATTGGCAATCTCCACCCCCTTCTGCGTGATGCGCTGACTTATGGAGGAAGATTTTTCCCCGTCTTGGGCGGAAAAGTGAAAAATGGCATAATATAACAGTACCAATAAAAACGCTGCGATCATCGTTATTGTATACTTACGCCCCAGCGTCTTATCCGCCATATCCGTTTTCCTAATCATATGTACTTATCACCTGTCATCCGTCATAAAGCCTCCGTTCTGCGGCAAGGCCTTACACGAAATCCTCACTGTCATTGATTGTCTGATAAACCTCTATTCTGGAGGCGTCCGTCGGCGACATTCCCACAAAAACCGCGCCATATCCGAAATCTTCTTCCCTCAAATCAGCCCTCACAATCTGCAGAACCGTATGTATGACTTCCTTCGTCCATATGGTCAGAAACGCCTCATACGCTTCTCCAATCTGCAAGGGTTCTTTACAGATAAAGCCAAGCCCGGACTTGGACACATCAACGATTTCAATCTCCACTTCAACGCTTCCGCCCTCCTCCATCCTTTTAATCATCAGTTTAGACGGCATGCTTGTCCTTTTTGTTCTTCTTCTCTCCTCCATATTCCTGCCCTTCTCCCCGACAAAATATTGTGCGTCAAAAACCAGCAGCGCATCCCTATGCGTCAGGTTATATTCGGAATCGCACCTTTGTAATATACCGATTATACATCATTTTACCACCTGCTCCTCCTGAGCGCAACCATCTGCAATTTTATTTTACAATATGTTTCTAATCATGTTCCGGCACATTGCCGCTGCCATGTATGGCTTTCACAGGAAGGACCCGAAGCTCACATCCGGCTTTTCCGTATCCTCATTTCCTTCTGCCCCTGCCTCTCTTCGGGCCGCCTCCCATACCGCGCATTTACATAATGAGCATCGCATCCCCAAAGCTGAAAAAACGATAGCGCTCCCGAATCGCCTCTTCATATGCGTTCAGAACGTTTTCCCTGCCCGCCAGCGCCGACACCAGCATGACCAGAGTGGATTCCGGCAGATGAAAATTGGTGACTAATGCGTCCGTCACCCGAAAACGATATCCGGGATAAATAAAAATCTCCGTGTTTCCGCTTCCGGAATGTACCATTCCCCCCTCGTCCGCAGCGCTTTCCACCGTCCGGCAGCTGGTGGTCCCCACACAGACTATACGTCCGCCCTCCGCTTTTGTGCGGTTGATGATTTCCGCCGCTTCCTCCGACACCTGAAAATATTCGGAATGCATATGATGCTCCAGCACATTCTCCTCTTTCACAGGCCGGAAGGTTCCCAGCCCCACATGGAGCGTCACAGCCGCAATCCGCACTCCCGCCGCTTTTATCTGCTCCAGAAGCTCCCGCGTAAAATGAAGTCCCGCTGTGGGCGCCGCGGCGGAGCCTTCATATTTCGCGTAGACTGTCTGGTAGCGGTTCCTGTCCTGAAGCTTATGGGTAATATAAGGCGGCAGCGGCATTTCTCCCAGCCTGTCCAGCACTTCCTCAAAAATTCCCGCATATTCAAAACGAATCAGACGGTTGCCCTCTTCCACGGTCTCCAGCACTTCCGCTTTCAGCAGTCCGCCGCCAAAGCTCAATACGGCGCCCGGCCGACACTTTCTGCCCGGCTTTACCAGCGTCTCCCAGATATCGCCGCCGCGCCGCTTCAGTAAAAGCACCTCCACATGAGCACCCGTGCCTTCCCGCTCTCCTAACAGTCTTGCCGGAATTACCTTCGTGTCATTGAGCACCATGCAGTCCCCCGGGCGAAGATAATTTACAATCTCCCGGAACACATGATGGGACATCGCTCCGGTCCGCTTATTCAGCACCAGAAGTCTGGAAGAAGAACGTTCCTCCAAAGGATCCTGCGCTATCAGCTCCTCCGGCAGTTCAAAAGTAAAGTCCGATTTTTTTAATTCCTGCAAAGCTCCGCCCATTACAGCGACGCTCCTTCCGCAAACGCCATATAGCCCCGATATGCCTCATATATGTCCGCCTTGCTGGTCGCTTCCCACGGCGCATGCATATTCAGCACCGCCACGCCGCTGTCTATGACGTTCATTCCGTAAAGGGCCAGAATATATGCGATGGTTCCGCCGCCCCCCACATCGACCCTGCCAAGCTCCGCAGTCTGATATGCAATCTCCTTCCCGTCCAATATGCCGCGCAGATGTGCGATATATTCCGCGTTGGCGTCGTTGGAGCCTGATTTCCCTCTGGAGCCGGTAAATTTGTTAAATACCATTCCCTTTCCGAGAAACGCCGCGTTTTTCTTCTCAAAACAGGAAGCATAGGACGGGTCGAAGCCCGCGCTGACGTCGGAGGAAAGCATACAGCTGCGCGCCAGACATCTCCGCACGTTCAGTTCACTGTATTCCCCGCTTAAGTTCATCAATTCCGCCACGGCGTTTTCAAAGAAACAGGACTGCATACCCGTAGCCCCCACGGAGCCGATTTCCTCCTTATCCACCAGAATGCAGCAGACCGTCCTCTCCGTCTCCTTCAAATCCAGCATAGCCCGCAGAGAGGTAAACGCGCAGACCCTGTCGTCCTGTCCATAAGCCAGAATCATGCTGCGGTCAAATCCCGCTTCCCTAGCCTTTCCCGCAGGAACAATTTCCAGCTCCGCGGAGAGGAAATCCTCTTCCTCAATCTCATAGTTATTTTTCAGTATATCCAGAATCCCCGCCTTGACAGCCTCCTTTGCCTTGGCCTTGTTCTCGTCCTCTTTTTCCTTCTCATCCTGTTGTTCACTTTCGCCGGACTTGATTACAATGGGCCTGCTGCCGACAATAAGATCAAGGGCCTCTCCTTCGATTACCTTTGACGCCTTCTTTTCCAGCTGCTCCGCCGCCAGATGAATCAGCAGATCCGAAATGAAAAATACCGGATCATCCTCATCTTCGCCCACGTTCAATTCTATGGTGGTTCCGTCCTTTTTCACAACCACGCCGTGAATGGCTAGGGGAAGCGCCACCCACTGATACTTTTTCACGCCGCCGTAATAATGAGTATCCAGATACGCAAATCCGCCGTCTTCATACAGAGGATTCTGCTTTACATCCAGTCTGGGGCTGTCAATATGTGCTCCCAGAATATTGATGCCCTCAGCCATGGGCCTTTTCCCCAGCTGAAACATCACAACGGACTTATTCATCCATACGCTGTATACCTTATCCCCCTTTTGAAGCTTCTGTCCGGTCTTCATCACAGCTTCCAGCTCCCGATATCCTTCCGCTTCCAAAAGCTCCACAATCCGGTCAACACATTCCCTCTCCGTTTTCCCATGATCCAGAAAATCCCGGTATTCCCGGCTTAACTCCTCTAATTTTGTCACCTGATTTTCATCATAGGTCTCCCATGCGTTCTTTCTTTCCATGATTTCTCTCCCTTCTTGCAATATATTGCTGTTGCTCTTTCTTTTTTCCGCAGTTCCCGGCCCGACGCCTTTCATATGGACTGCCTGATTTCATTAATCTCTTCCTCCGCCGTTCATTCCACGGCGCCTTTGGCATCCTTTTTTGACGACCCTATATGCATTGTCCGCCTCCTTATGTAGACGCCTCCAGCAGCAGATTCAGACTCTCTTTTACATTATTCGCCGTATTCAATATGACGGCGACGGAAGCGGCCATTTCCTCCGTGGAAGCCGCCAGATTCTGAGTACGACCGTTGACCGCTTCAATGGTCCTTCGCAGCCTGTCGGTATCCTCGATAATCCGGGCAATGGACGCCTCAGCCTTATTCTGGCTTTCATTACTCCGCGTGGCTGTGGCTCTGGATTCGGATGCCAGATTATTAATCTCCCCCGCAACCACCGCAAAGCCCCTCCCGGCGCTGCCTGCGCGAGCCGCCTCAATACTGGCATTCAAAGCCAGCAGATTCGTCTGGGATGCTATGCTCACCACTTCATTATTATTACCCGCCAGCTCCTGAAATACTTTCGTTATATCGTTCAATGAAGCCGCCAGCGCCTCGCAGAACTCCGAGACCTGTACCATATCGGCGGAAATTTCCGTACTCTCCATGGCCGTATTGTCATTGCCCGCCGTCATCTCGTCCACGGACTGGTACAGATTGGCAAACTTTTCGTTGATTTCCCGGATGGTCTCCAAAATCATCTCCTTCTGTTCCTGAACGGTGCGCTTTTCCTCTCCCAGCTGTACCGTCAGCTTCTGGGCTTCCTCATTTTGCAGCTCCACTTCTTTCTTAATGTAATAAATACAATTCTCCTTCCGGCTGAAACCGTTATAAATTGCTTCCGCCATCTGATCGCAGGATTCATACCCGCAGCAGGAACAGTTAATGGTCCGCTCCTCCTGCGTATACTTTTTCATATTCTTAAAAATCTCCTCCCGTTCGGAAACGGTCGGAATCCTTCTGCTGCATTCCGCGGACCTGTCCGTATATCTGCGCAGATAATCCTCCAGCACAAGCTCCTTGAACTGCTGATTCAGACGTTTCAGACGCTTTTGGGGCGGCAGCTTTTTCGACCATGCGCTGGCGGAATGATTTTTCTTGGAAGCCTCCCTGATTTGCAGAAGACTGCACAGCGCATCATCGGACGCCGCCTTGTCCGCCTCGCAGCCCGTACCGTAAATGCATCCGGCGGAACAGTTCAGCGCGTCGATAAAAAGGTACGGGGTTTTCCCTCCGGCAATGCTCTCTTTATTCTTCTCCAGATATTGATACATATGCTTCTCGCCCTCGATCTGGCGAATCAATACGCTCTCCCCCAAAAACCAGTACACATTTTCCTTCAGCCCTCCCGGCATGGGATAAATAGAACCAAGTCCATATTCAATCTCGTCGGATTTCAGCGGACCATAAATCTTGTTGTTCCGAACATGCTCCATCAGGTGGTCAAATGTGACATTATAGGACACATAGCCCTTGTTATTTGGATCGTCAATCTCAAGCTTCTTGGCAATACAGGGACTGATAAAAGCCAGCTTGTCCGAAATCTTCATCTGCTTTCTGGCATAAATTGCCGCGCACATCAAAGGACTCTGCACCGGAAAAAGCTTCGGGATCAATTCGGGAATATAATGCTCAATATAACGCACCACCGCGGGACAGGGCTGAGATATACCGCCAAGGAAATGATGGCGCTTGATATAATTCAAATATCCCCAAGTGGTTATATCCGCTCCAAAAGACACGTTAATCAAATGTCTGACGCCAAGGGCTTTCAGGCCCCCCAGCACCTGCTCATATTCCTGTGGATAATTTGCCTTAAACGCCGGAGCAATCAACAGAGAAATCTGTTCTCCCCGCTTTAAATCTTCAAAAAAACGCTCCGTGTCGTCATGGTACTCTCTGGCTTGATGCTCACATACATCAAAACAGGCCCCACAAGCCACGCAGCGATTTCCGTCCACATCAATTCTTACGCCATTCTCCGCTTCACTGGTAATACACGCCCCCTCGCAGCTGCAGACTCTGGTACATTTATTACATCCGATACATTTGTCATTTGTAAATACCAATGACGTGTTTTTATTTGCCATATTTGCTCCCCCTTAATTTCCGCAGGAAGAAAACGGCAGAAATCCCCTTAAATCACAATACGGTTCTTGCCTGAATGCTTGCCTGCATAAAGTTTCTCATCCGCCGCGCTGATCCATTCGTCAATTGTCTGATGATCCGTATAAGGAGCCGCCCCGATGGTAATCGTCAGCTTAATCCGGTTGCCGTCGTACACAAATTCCCTCTCCGCAACCGTCTTCCTTACAGTCTCAAGAATGGCCGTTTCCGCTTCCAGCCCTCCGGCCATTGCCCCTACCATGACAAATTCCTCGCCGCCCCATCGGCATGCCGTCAAATCGCCGCAGCACGACTCAATGATAGAAGTCATGCTCTTTAATACAAAATCGCCGCAGTTATGTCCGAACCGGTCATTAATCATCTTAAAATCGTCAATATCCACTATGGCAAGCCAATAATCTTTCATCCTTCCCTCATCATATACCTGCTGGAGATGATCGATAAGATAAAACCTGTTTACCAGCCCCGTCAGTTTATCGTGGTTTGCCTGACGCGACAGCTCTTCCTCATAATAATTGGCAATACTGGTCAGCATACTGTAAAAATAGATGCACACAATAAATACCGCCATGGAATTCATTGTCATCAAAGAATTCTGCGTGCCTTCGCCGATCGGATAAATCGCCCCCCGGCCGCGCGCAATGCGCAGAGAGATGAAATATAATACCGCGCTGCACACGCTCATGGCAATCCCGCCAATATGACGCTTGGCCAGCCTCATGGAAAAATAATCCGCATAAAAAATAATCGCGGCACATCCAATGAAATATAGCTGAAAACCACAGCCTTCTCCGGTACAGAGCACCGACAGAAACATATGTATCATGATCTCAAGGAATATAACAATAATATAATAGTTTGTCTTCTGCTTCTTAATCAGCCAGAATCCCGCGGCATAAGTTATAATGCTGAACATATTCATTATTGTCATAATGGTGATGCGGTTCCACCCAAAAAACAGGAAAAAAATAATATGTACACATAGAAGGAATGTATTGAGAAAACGAAGAGATTTCATTGCAACTTCTTTATCTGAACTGAGCTTCATTTTTATACCCCCTGCCCGCTTCTACAAGAGGGTATGCGGCTCCCTCTCAGGGTGCAGCCACACCCTTTTTAAGCATCCAATCCGTATTCTTGACAATAGAATCTATGGATTCCATTGTTTGGAAGTAAACTTTTCTAAACTGATACTCTATCATTCTATTGCATCTCTTAAAATTAAAAAGAACTCATACATCATATCATATATAACGTCCAAATGGCAAGGAAAAAATCTTTCCCCGAACCATTCGGTACAGTTCAGCTCCTCTTCATTCCCCTTTCCAGCTTCCTTGCGTCTTTTGCTATCTTTGGCCATAGCGTATTTTATTTGTCATCCATTCTCCCCCTCAAGTCATAGACGGCCGCGCCGGGCGTCCGTCAGCTCCTGCCGACACATTTCATTTGGGTGCCCGTGTGCATAAATAATGGAATCCACACAAAGCATGGATTCCATTGTTTTACTGCGAGCAATATAATCCTCGGCTTCACGAAAATACTAATGCGGCATATCATAATCGGTGCCAGTTATGTTACATTTTGCTAATGCTTCACCTTTTAATTCAAAGGATACTTATCCGTCAAGGTCTGTACAATGGCGCGGGCTTCCGCAATTTTCCCTTCACCGCCCTTGATGACAAGCGCAACGGCTTCCGCAATTTTCTCCATATCTCCCGTATTCATGCCTCTGGAAGTAACGGCGGGAGTACCGAGACGTATCCCGCTGGTCACGAAAGGAGACTGGGGATCGTTGGGAATCGTGTTCTTATTGCAGGTAATATGCGCCGCATCCAGCAGTTTCTCCACCGCCTTGCCGGTGAGACCGAAATTGGTCAAATCCACCAGCATCAAATGATTGTCCGTACCGCCCGAAACAATGCGGATTCCTCTATCCAGCAGCCCCCTGCAGAGCGCCTGTGCATTGTCAATGATATTTTTCTGATATGTCTTAAACTCATCGCCCAGCGCTTCCTTAAAGCAGACAGCCTTGGCCGCGATCACATGCATCAGCGGGCCGCCCTGAATCCCCGGAAAAATAGCCTTGTTGAAATTGTATTTCTCATTTACGGCACTGCTGGACAAAATCATGCCGCCGCGGGGACCGCGAAGGGTCTTATGCGTGGTGGTTGTCGTCACATCGGCATAGGGAATGGGGCTGGGATGAAGCCCTGCCGCCACCAGTCCGGCAATATGGGCCATATCCACCATGAGAACCGCGCCAACCTCATCCGCAGTCTCACGAAACTTTTTAAAATCAATCGTGCGGGCATAAGCAGACGCTCCCGCGATAATCATCTTGGGCTTTGCCTCCCGCGCAATTTCACGCAGCCTGTCATAATCAATGAAGCCGTCGTCGTTTACACCATAGGGAACAATCTTAAAATACTTTCCTGACATATTGACCGGGCTGCCATGTGTCAAATGCCCGCCGTGGTCAAGATTCATACCCATAATGGTGTCGCCGGGCCTGCATACCGCAAACTGCACCGCCATATTTGCCTGAGCTCCCGAATGAGGCTGTACATTGGCATACTCGCAGCCAAACAGCTCCTTTGCCCGGGCAATCGCCAGATTCTCCACCACATCCACGCACTCGCAGCCGCCGTAATACCGTTTTCCGGGATACCCTTCCGCATACTTATTCGTCAAAGGACTGCCCATAGCCGCCATCACTGCTCTGCTCACCCAGTTCTCGGAAGCAATCAGCTCAATATGGCTGTTCTGCCTCGCCTGTTCATCCTCAATCGCCTGCGCAATCTCGGGGTCAATACTCCGTACTTCATCCAAAGAATACATTTTTCATCCTCCTATTCAAATTCCCACTTGTGGGAATTTATTCCCGCTTGTGGGAACTTATTCCCGCTTGTGGGAACTTATTCCGGTCCCTGCGCTTTCCGAGACCGTCTTATTTTGTTCTGTCCTTGTGATTCCGCTTCGGAACTGTATAGTTTCATTCCCACGCTTCCGCTTCGGGACTGCTTTGTTCCGTCCGAACATTTCAGTACACATGGAATCACCGGAGGACCATTCGGCCGTGACCTGCGCATAGCCTTATTATATCATGGAGGACCAAAAATGCCAATATAAATTTATCACACATTCCATATCTTAAATATAATTTTATCCCGCCATGACTTTCTATTCAAATACAGTAATCTGATTTTTTCCGTCAAAAGCGTCAGATACCGGAAAAGGGATTCCGCGGCAAAGGCAAAAACAACCATGAGAAGTATGCAAATCTCGGACATCTCGCTCATAGCAAAGAGCCTGCCAAGAAAAATGCCGCAGAACAAAAGCCCTGCAATATTGACTGCAAGAATACCATATTTCATGCGGTTAAAAGGATAACTTATCTTGGCCAGAATCATAAATCCCACCACGGCCAGAAGCATGGTGGACGCGGTGGCAACATCCCCCTTAGGAAGCCCAAAGGCTTCGCCGCAGACCACCAGCGTACCCACCGCCAGCACATCCGTCAGTCCCGCCGGAAGCGCTTTTACCAGAACATTTTTTATAAAATTTCCCTCAATACGGTTTTTGTTCGGCTCCAAAGCCAGAAGGAATCCCGGAGCCCCAATGGTAAACATGCTGATCAAAGAAATCTGGGACGGCTCCAGCGGATATGTAATCGCAAATATAACGGAAAACAGCGCCAATAAAAGTGAAAAAATATTCTTCACCAAAAACAGACTAGCCGAGCGCTGAATATTGTTCACAACCCGCCGTCCTTCCAGCACCACATCCGGCATATGTGCAAAATCCGAATCCAGCAGTACCACCTGCGCCGCCTGCGCCGCGGCCTCGCTGCCGGACGCCATGGCAACGCTGCAGTCCGCATCCTTCATTGCAAGAATATCGTTCACTCCATCCCCCGTCATAGCCACCGTATGCCCGGCATTCTGCAATGCTTTTACAAGAAGCTGCTTCTGCTTTGGGGTGACACGGCCAAAAACCGTATATTTGCCCGCCGCGTCTTCTATTTCCTCATCGGTAACAAGCGTCCCCGCGTCAACATACCGCTCTGCGGATTCTATTCCGGCAAGCTTTGCAATCTCCGATACGCTTGCCGGATGATCTCCCGATATCACTTTCACTGTTACGCCCTGTCCCCTGAAATAATCAAAGGTTTCCTTTGCGTTCTTGCGTATGGGATTTGTCAAAATCACATATCCAAGAGGAATCACCTCTTCCGCCGGACCTGCCTCTGCGCTTTCGGAAACCTTACCCAAATCCGCGAGCGCATACTTCTCATTTTCGGATACTTCCCCGGCGCCGGCAGGCGTTATGGCGGATTGCTCGGGCGCTTCCCTGTCAAAATCCTTCCCGCTGTCATTGCGGATTTTTCCCAGCAAAAGGACGCGATAGCCTTTATTCAGATATGCATCAATTTCCGGCGCAATCTCATCATACCTTCCCCCCATCACAAACTCCGGCGCACCCAGAACATAACTTTCTTTCTCATAAGAAACCATACTGTATTTTCTGGAAGAAGAAAAGGGCATGACGGATACGGGCACTCTCGCCTCCCTTGACTGTTCCGTACACAATGCGCTGGTATATTCGCGTATGGCCTGCATCGTGGCGTTATCATCCTGTACCGCTTTCGTATACTCTCCCAGCAGCCGCTCCAGTTCGGAAATTTCCAACGGGCCCTCCGGATTTTTCTCACTGGTCAAAATCCGGGCCGCTTTCATCCCCGGTTCCGTGATTGTACCTGTCTTATCCACGCACAGAACGTCCACCCTCGCCAAAGTTTCGATACTTTTCATTCCATGCAGAAGGACCTTTACCTGCGCCAGCTTTATGGTGCTGATTGCAAGCGAAACCGTTGTCAGAAGATACAGGCCTTCCGGAATCATTCCGATGACCGCGGCTATCATGGATACAACACTGACCGGAAATGATTCCTGATTTACAAAATAAGCCTGCGCAAACAGAATGGCCGCAACGGGTATGATAATAATGCCAATCCATTTTACCAGCTGGTTTAAAGCTCTCAGCATTCCCGACTGCTCTCCGTCGCCCATGGCTTTCGCCTCCGCAGTCAGCTGCGAGATATATGAATCCTTCCCCACACGGTCCAGCTTCGCATAGCACTGCCCTGATACCACAAAGCTTCCCGATAAAAGTCTGCTTCCGGCCTCTTTTTTAATCTCATCGGCCTCGCCGGTTAGAAGCGCTTCATTTACCGATATGCTCCCCTGTATCACACTTGCATCCGCACAAATTTGATTCCCTGCCTTCAGCAGAATACAATCATCCTTTACCAGCTCTTCCGATAGAATCTGGGACTGTACCCCGTCCCTTATCACTATGGAATGGGGCGCATTCAGCATATTCATCTTATCCAAAGTATGCTTCGCCCGCAGCTCCTGCACAATCCCCACCACCGTATTGATAATCACAACCGGAAGAAACGTAAGGTTCCTGAAAGATCCAACCATACATAACAGTACCGTTATAATAAGAAATATTAAATTAAAATAAGTTAAAATATTGGAAAGTATGATTTTCCGGACGCTTTTATCCGTGGTAATATCCGCATTGTTTATCAGTCCCTGCTCCACTCTTTCATTGACTTCTTTTGTCGTCAATCCCCTTGGATACGGATTTCCAATCAGGCTCTCCGTCTCCCTTTGGTCGGTTTCCTGTCCGACCGTTTCCTTCCTGCGGTTTTCCAGCCTGTCCGCGTTGTCCCCGCCTATTTCCTCCCTGCTTGTTTTTTCTCTTCCTGTTTCTTCCCTACTCTTTTTTTCTTTAGAATGTCCTATCTTCACAGTTCGTCCTCTTTCCGGCGAATGCCAGTTTTTCTTATCATTATATTCTCTTAGGCCAATTCCTTCCTTTTTATATTTCCATCCCGCAGCATAACTAACCGCAGGCATAAGATTCCATTCCGGCCCGGCTTTTCTCCGTCAAACAGCGGTAAATCTAATCTTGCGTTCAACTCCCATATTCTCTTCTGGAATCAACTGCTCACAGACCTGTCTACAGACAGAGACAATATAAGAAATATCCCTCCACGGAGACGGCTCCTCCCTGAGATATTCGCTGTGAGCGCTGCAGAATAACTCCCATAAATTTTTCTCTCTGCCAAAATTCAGCTCTTCAATCTCCCGTCTCGCCGCCTGTTGAAACGCCGGATGCAGCTCCTGAGCTTCATACTCCGCATGTTCCAACATACTCCCTTGGAATGCTTCGTTATGCGGAAAAGTAAACGCATCTGCCAAAAAATGGGTAAGCACTCCCAGCCTGTAATAATCCGCCCATGTCAATTTTCTTTTTTCTTTTTGATGAAGCCTTTCCAGCTTCTTCCGTATCACCGGGGTCGAATTTACCGTAAAATGCATCTTCAACGGATGTCCCTTAAAAAATCCTTTCACATAATTACCGATATCCAAATCAGGCATAACCGAACCCAAAGTAAATGCATACCGATGTTTTTCCAAACCCATGTTTCCGCTGTGTCGAATGATATAGGAAGCCAATATTTTGTGGTCAATGAACTGCATAGCTTATCCTCCCTGTCCCTCTATACGCCGTCCGGCGCTATTCCCCCGGCAAAATCTTTCGTTTCAGTTAAATTCCATTCCCGATAAAGCTTCCAGCTCCTCTTATGGTATTCTTCAAAAAGCTCCATGCGGCTTCCATCGAAATAATCACGGAACTCAGTTCCTGCGGGAATAAAATAAGTATAACAATCCTTTCAAAATATAACCTGAGATAAAATGAAAAAATTTATAAAGAATTGTATATAATTTTATAATCAGAGTGATTCAGACCGAATCCTGCCGCAAATCAAAAATAATATAGGAAAACTCTTGATATAAACACTGTTTTTGATTAAACTAAAAAGAGAGATTCCATAGAACGAATTTCAGAAAATGTAATGATATTCCAAAAATTAGTCCTGCTGTCAGACTTGAAATCAATTAATTCAAAAGAAAATGGAGAAATTATCATGTATCATATCCTCATCAATCCCACGTCCCGTTCAGGAAGGGGACTGCGAATATGGAAAAAACAAATAGAACCTGCCCTTCGGCGGGAAAATATTCCCTATCGTTCATATTATTCCAAAAAAGCCGGAGACGCCGCCCTCATTGCCGAAAAAATCACCGCCGGAACCCAAGACCCCATCTCCTTTATTATACTGGGCGGCGACGGCACCGTAAACGAAGCACTTCAGGGAATGAAAAATACTTCCCGAATCGTCCTAGGTTACATTCCCACCGGTTCCAGCAACGATCTTGCAAGAGACCTGAACATCCCGGCCAATCCTCTAGACGCCCTTGACCTGATCTTACATATCGGAACTCCCCGCCCAATGGATCTCGGTACCATATCCTACCCGGACGGCATTTCACGACGCTTTGCCGTCAGCTGCGGTATCGGTTTTGACGCCGCTGTCTGTGAAGAAGCAATGCATTCCTCCCTAAAAAATATGATGAATAAGCTCGGCCTTGGGAAACTGACTTATCTGGGTATTGCTCTGAAACAGCTTTTTGCTGCCAAAGCCGCGTCAGGAACACTCACCATAGACGGCGGCGCGCCCATCAATATCGGAAATATGCTTTTTACCGCATGTATGCTTCATCGTTTTGAAGGGGGCGGTTTTCAATTTGCCCCCGATGCGAAAGACAACGACGGACTCCTGAACCTATGCGTAGTCGGCGATTTATCCAAATTATTTGTTCTGTTCGCGCTGCCCACTGCCTTCAAAGGAAGCCATTATAAATTCAAGGGAATCACACCCTACACGGCAGGAAATCTTACCATTGAATCCAGCCGGCCCCTATGGGTACACACGGATGGCGAAGTAACCCAAAGAAGCCGCCGCATCTGTGTAAGCTGCGAGAAATCAGCCATTCAAATTATTTCCTTATAGGCTGTAAGACACGGCCTAATTAAACTTAAATATTTTTTGACAGATTTTATACCCGCCCACAGAAATTTTGCGGCCGCCCCATCCCGGCAGATTCATGGCATTTCCCATAATCCCATGCCTCAATCGCAGGAATAAACGCCCGTCCTTAGATTTCAAATACTGCCACAGCTCCTTCTTCTTTGCCAAGTTTTCCTCCGTGCCGGAACGAATCATAAGTACGGATGAAATGGTTGTAATAATCTCCAAATAATTACACATATACTGCCACAGACGCTTATTCTTCATAATTTCCTGCTTTTTATCCACCAGATAATCAATCATAAGCTTATTCACTTTAATCTGTTGGTCTATTCGGGATATCATCGTCTGCTCATTAACGGACTGATCCGCCCTTCCAATATAATAACGATAAAAGTTCACATCCAGATAATACATATTTTTCACATAGGGAAGCGGCTCAAATACATAAATATTATCCACATAAAAAGTATGCTCCGGCAGACTGATGCCGCTTTCTTTCAAAAGCCGTGTGCGGAAGATAACCGAATGCATCAAAATATAATGTCCTTTCAAGAAATGATGACAGTCCTCCCAAGTAAACATCTTTCCCTGCGGAAGAATATGGTGATACTGCATCACCTTTCTGCGCTTCTCTCCATCTTTCTCATAGACGAAATTACTGATTAGCATATCAAGCGCGCGATCTCCGCCTGCCAGCTCCCTGAGCGTATCAAGCACCTGCATATATGCCTCACGCTTCACCCAGTCGTCGCTGTCAACCACCTTAAAATACAGGCCGCTCGCATTCCGAATTCCCGTATTGACCGCGGCGCCATGGCCCCCATTCTCCTGATGCACCGCTTTTACAATGGAAGGATACCTGCTGGCATATTCTTCCGCGATCTCAGCTGTTCCATCCTGAGAACCATCATTGACAATAATAATTTCCACATCCTCTCCGCCTTCCAAAAGAGAATTCACACATTTTCTCATGTATTTTTCCGAATTATAACACGGTATCGCCACAGATAATAATTTCATGTTTTCCTCCTACTTAAAATTTCCCAAATACTTTGCATATGCTGCAAATGCCGAAGGAATGGGATATTTCTCTCTTGTCTCCTCCGGTTCCACGAACAGCCAGCCGGGGGCATTCTCCACAGATTCTTCGGAAAGTCCTGACTCTAGTTCCTGAACTTTCACCAGATAGCCCTTCATATGCCACTCCTTATGGGTAAATACATGTTTTGCGTCGGCCAAGGACTGTATACGCAGAGTGCGGAAACCATGTTCCGCCAGATAAGCCGTCACTTCTTCCGCCGTATGGAATCCCTCCATGGAAGGAGGTTCATACATTCCTGCCAGCAGTCCCTTATTCTCCCTCCTGCAGATTGCCGTTTTGTTATTATCCCTGAGAACCAAAATTGTTTTCTCCTGAATCTGCCTTGGTTTCTTCCTCTGTTTCCTTGGATAATTCTGCTCTCTGCCCATAGCATGGGCCAAGCAGTCCTGCGCAAGCGGACAGTTCCCGCACAACGGCGCGCCATTGGGGATACAGATACAGGCGCCGAGTTCCATCATCGCCTGATTAAAATCACCGGGGCGCTCCATGGGCATAATCTCCCTCATATCCCGCCAGACCGCCTGTTTGACCTTCTCATCCGTAATCAGCCGCTCATCTCCCCGAAGCCTTGCCGCCACCCGCAGCACATTCCCATCCACCGCGGGTACTTTCCGCCCAAATGCAATCGAAGCAATGGCTCCTGCCGTATAACTGCCGATTCCGGGAAGTGACATTAATGTCTCATACTCTCCCGGCATTACACCGTCATATTCCTGAACAATTTTAATCGCCGCCTTCTGCAGATTACGGGCGCGGCTGTAATATCCAAGGCCTTCCCATAATTTCAGAAGCTCTTCCTCCTCCGCCCCCGCCAATGCGCCAATATCAGGAAACATTCTCATAAAGCGCTCAAAATACGGCTTCACCGCCTCCACCCGGGTCTGCTGCAGCATAATTTCCGATACCCATACCCGATAAGGAGAAGGCGATTCCCTCCATGGCAGGATACGCCTATTGACATGATACCATTTTATCAAGTTCCCTGAGATATCCGGAAGCTTTGGCCGAAGCAGAATCGGAACAGGTCGGTTCACCGTCATTGAGCAGGCCCCAGCCTCACAGTCATAGGCCAGTATTTCCGCCCCCGCCTGCGCCGCCTCACAGAGCGCCTGCGCAAATTCAGGATGTGTGTCGCAGTTTGGAGTAAAATATTCCACCTCTTCCATCTGAATCACAAACATCACAATAATTCGATATCCTTCCTGCTTTGCGCAAACCAGCTCCCTCATATGCTTCACTGCTCTCTCGGACGGCGCATCCGGAAAACGCACCACCCCTTTTTCTTCCAAGGTAACTCCTTTTACCTCCATGAAGATTTTATCCGTTTTGGTTTCTATATAAAAATCAAATCTGGAATTACCATACTTTGCCTCCGGGCGCACGAGAGCCGCATCCTGAAAAAGTCCCCCTGACAAAAGCCATTCCCAAACCGCTTTATTCGGTGCCTGAGAATCCATATTAATCAAGCGCCTCCCCTTTTTCACCGCGACAAGATCATACGCTGTGGTACGCCCGGCCTTGTCGCTTTTATCCAGATAGACGCAGGCTCCCTTCTGCAGCAGTTCCCGGCATCTGCCCGTATTTTTCACATGAACCGTCTCTATCCGCCCCTCTATTTCGACCTTGGCAATAAACCGATTGGGACGCTCCAGAAAACGCCCCTCCACAATATGCTTGTACTCCAAACCTGTACCCCCATACACGCCCTTGACGGCAGCCCGCCGCAAAACACCGACGCTCCGCAATCATATATTCCGCGCTTCCCTCCCTGCCATACGGCATTTCGGTTCACTTCCGCCGTATGATTCCGCAAAGCCTGCACCAAGCTTTGGGCAATGATAGAACATCATCTCAGCCGCTGGCATTCATAGCGTTCCAATGTAAGCAGACAGGTCCGCAAAGCCTCATAACGTTCTTCAACATCACCTTCATTTATCTCTATATCACATGCGACTGCCATTGTAGTAATCATATCATCCGTAATTCTGTGGTGAAGTCCTGCCAGAATATTCAGCTGCTGGCCGTAACTGTCCGCATCCAGAAATTCCAATACCAGCGGGTCGATCCCCGTCTCCTCTTCCGTCTGCTCCTTGTCGTTCCTGTTCCCGGAACCCAGCCTTGCCTCGGCGCCTTTTTGGATTCCTTCGGATACCACCGCATTCGATCCGGCAGTGTCTGATTTCGCCGCATACGCTTCAGCCTTATTCGGTTCCGCCGCATTTGATTCGGCCTTGTCTGATTCCGCCCTCTGCCGTTCCGCCTCCGGCCCTTGTAATTCAAAGCGAAATTCCTGCGCCGCATCCGGATACTTTTCTTTGTCAACCCGGCTCACAAACATGGAAAGAGGTCTGGCATAGGTTCCGACATCACTGTAAAGATCCTGATATACCACAAGCATCTCCCCTGTTTCCGTATGCTCCGCAATCGCTGTCACCTGATATAGATTCCCTTTAAAATGCTTATAGATTTCATGTATTTTTGGCATAAATGACATTTCAGGGACTCCTTTCTGCCGATAGACGGGCGTTTTCCCAAATCTGCTCCGCAGACCGGCGCCGTTCCTCGACGTTTTTTTATAGAGAAAGTATACCCCTATTTTCCCAAAATGTCATGTATTTCCTTCTATTGATTTTCTAAAAATTTATGAAAGAAGGTGCTGTCCTCATCCTCAAAGACAATCTGCTGCAGTTCTTCCATAAGAAACCGCCTGTCATCTTCGCTCATCTTAGTAATCCTGCCGTGATGTACCGTAAGGGTATACTGCCTGCCGCCGCCCTCGTCAACCACTCTGGTCAGCATTACGCCGCTGTCCGCCAATCCCCTCTGACTCAGAAATTCTCTCGCGTCCTCCACAAGCGCCCTTTCCTTTTCTTGATAATAACCCTCCAGCTCCTGTACACTCAAATTCGTCCTGCTCATTGCCACTCCTCGGCAGCAAAAAGCGATTAGCATCACCAGCCCCAGCGTTGCCGTCACAAAAGCGATATTTCCCATCCTTCTCTTCATCACAATCTCCTCCTTAACTTGAACGTGCGTTCTGTCTCTTATAGAATAAAACATTTGTTCTGATTTGTCAATGTTTTAAACAAGAAAATCATACAAAATTATAAGTCCTATAAAACTCTCTCAAATTAAGACGGATTTCCAATGCCGAAAACAGGTTCCCAACGGACAATGACCCAAAGTCTTGTGTTGGGAACCTATTATGAAATCACTTATGGACGGCTGTTCCTCTTTCATCCTTACTATAACATATCATTCTTTTTTCAGGCGCAGATTACATAACTCACACACCAAACGATGCTTCTCACATGGCCCTGCCCTTTGCAAATTTCCCCATATCCACATCCAATGACCTGCTCTCATGATAAGGCCGGACTAACAGATAAATCAATCCCGCAATCAGGCAGACGGCCGCGATAACGCCAAGCACATTTCCGTTTCCGCCGATCAGGCTTCCCAGCTGATAGATAATTAAGGACACCACATAGGCGAAGCCGCACTGATACCCGATGGCAGCCCAAGTCCACTTGGCGCTGTTCATCTCCCTCCTGATGGCGCCGATTGCCGCAAAACAGGGGGCGCAGAGCAGATTAAACGCGAGGAAGGAATATGCCGCCGCCTTTGTCATGCTGACAAAATCAAGCACGCCGAACACACCCACGACCTCTTCCTTTGCGACCAGTCCCATAATCGTGGCAATGGCTGCCGCCGCATCGTCAAAACCAAGAGGCTTGAAAATCCATTTGATGCCGTTTCCGATCACTCCCAGCACACTGTCCGACAGCTCCAGCTCCGTGCTGAACCCAAAACTGCCGTCCACCATGCCGAAGCAGGATCCCGCCCAAATGACCATGGAGGAAAGAAGAATGATGGTTCCCGCCTTTTTGATAAAAGACCATCCTCTCTCCCACATGCTCCTCAGCACATTCCCCACGGTCGGCCAGTGATACGCGGGCAGTTCCATGACAAAAGGCGCAGGTTTCCCGGCAAACATCCTTGTCTTCTTCAAGATAATACCCGAAATCACGATTGCCGCCACGCCTAAGAAATACGCGCTCACAGCCACCAGTCCGGAACCGCCGAACAGCGCCGTGGATATCAGAGCGATAATGGGCAGCTTCGCGCCGCAGGGAATAAACGTAGTGGTCATGATGGTCATCTTCCGGTCCCTGTCGTTTTCAATGGTACGCGACGCCATAATACCGGGAACGCCGCAGCCGCTTCCGATGAGCATAGGAATAAACGACTTGCCGGAAAGACCGAATTTACGGAAAATCCTATCCATAATAAAGGCAGCCCGGGCCATATAGCCGCAGGCCTCCAGAAATGCCAAGAAGAGAAACAGCACCAGCATCTGGGGCACAAAGCCCAGCACCGCTCCCACGCCTCCGATAATGCCGTCCAAAATCAGACTTTGAAGCCATTCGGAGCAATTCACCGCTTCCAGACCGGCTCCGACAAGAACGGGAATCCCCGGCACCCATACCCCGTAATCCGCAGGATCCGGCGCTTCCTCCATAAGAGGACCCGCAATTTCGGAAATATCATATCCCGCGTCCGCAAGGGCTTCCCCATAGGAACCATAGCTTTCCTCAAAACCGCCGAAATCAGCCTCCTCTATCGCGCCCAGAACATCCTCCGCGCCGATTACTCCCGCATTCGCCGCAGCCGATACCGTTAAGACCAGCTCTTCCGTAAACAAAGTATTCTCCGCGAATTCCCCGCAGGCCTCCTCATACGCGGAACCGCCGATGCCGAACAAATGCCATCCGTCCCCGAACACCCCGTCGTTTGCCCAGTCCGTGGCAATGGTGCCCACAGTCGTGACCGAAATATAGTACACAATAAACATGACCGCCGCAAAAATAGGCAGCGCCGCCCACCTGTTAGTCACAATTTTGTCGATTTTGTCCGAAACTGAAAGCCGGCCTTTTCCGCCGCTTCCCTTCCGGGCCGTATAACATTCTCCAATCACGGAGGTAATATATTCATACCTCTCGTTGGTGATAATGCTCTCCGTGTCATCGTCAAAGGCGTCCTCCAGCTCCTTGATTTCCTTTGACACATCCGGAACCCTTTTCATCAAAGCCTCGATCTTATCGTCCCTCTCCAAAAGCTTAATGGCAAAAAACCGCTTCTGCCCCTCGGGTACGTCGTTTTCCAGCTTAGCCTCCGCCTTCCGAATCGCCGCCTCCACATTCTCCGCAAATTCATGCACCGGAGCCGCCGCTTTTTTCTGCCTCGCCAGAGAAACCGCCTTCTTTACGGCTTCCTCAAGCCCGGTGCTCTTCAGCGCGGAAATCTCCACCGCCTCGCAGCCCAGCTTTTCCGCCAGCTTATCAGTATGTATCTTCGCGCCCGATTTCTCCACCAAGTCCATCATGTTCACCGCCATGACCACAGGAATGCCAAGCTCCATAATCTGCGTGGACAGATACAGATTTCTTTCGATATTGGTGCCGTCCACAATATTGATAATGGCGTCCGGCCTTTCGTTAATCAGATAATTTCTCGCCACAACCTCTTCCAGCGTATACGGCGACAGAGAATAAATCCCGGGCAGGTCCATAATGGTGACTTCCGAAGCGTCGCCGTCCAAAAAAGACTTTTTCAGCCTGCCCTCCTTCTTCTCCACCGTCACCCCGGGCCAGTTGCCCACAAATTGATTGGAACCGGTCAGGGCGTTAAATAATGTTGTCTTCCCGCAGTTTGGATTGCCTGCTAATGCGATTTTAATTGACATTTTACTGTTCCTTCTTTCTTCTATCATTTTTGATATGCATCTCTTAAAACATGTCTGCGCTCTTTGCCGCTCCAGTCAATTTAGTCAGGAGTCCACGCGTCATCTGCAGACTGTTCAAGCCGGCTTGCGGCATTCACTTATCCTACGCAGCATCAAACCACTTCTATCATCTCCGCATCCGCTCTGCGCAGGGACAATTCATAGCCCCTCACCGTCACCTCCACAGGATCCCCCAAGGGCGCGACCTTTCTCACAAAAATTTCCACACCCTTTGTAATCCCCATATCCATAATGCGCCTCTTCACCGGGCCTTCGCCGGACAGCTTTTTCACCTTGACAGTCTGCCCGCAGGCAATGTCTTTCAATGTCGTCATTTTTCATGTTCCTCCTTATATCCCAGCTTTTCGCAAAACTCTGCAAACCGCATAAATACCGGCTTTTGTATACCACAATTTCATGCGCCCCGGCGCATATAGTATCAATAGTTGATACAGCGAACTTCTAAGCCGACATTACACCATAATCCTATTCGCCATATCCCTCCCGATGGCTACTCTGGATTCTTTTATATTGACAATGATATTGCCCCCCGCCTCAGATACGATGGTCACAACACTGCCTGCCACAAATCCCAGATTCTCCAGAAATCTTCTTGTTTCCTCTTTTCCTCCTACTTTTTTAATCACATTGCTCTCTCCCATATGGGCCATTGACAACGGCATAACTTCTCCCTCCTCTCGGCTGTTTCTTTATACTATCTTTTTGAGAATGATTTTCATTTTCATATAGTTAGTATATGCTAACAAATATTATATGTCAATAACCAATTTGCATTTTTTAACATTTTTATGAGTCGTCTATATCAAATTCTTTGCATTAACATTATAATAGCAAAGTAATATTTATTAAATCATCTTACTTTTACCAATCTTATATTGTCTTATTAAAAATATTGCAGCTATTACTTGACATCTATGAATGGGGGAGATAAAATGAACCTTTAAAGAAAGCTAAAACACCATAAACAGCCATTAAAGAAGGTAGAAAACTTATGAATCCAAAAGAATTGGAGGTTCTAAAACTATTGCTGCGTTCGGACAAGCCTTTGTCGCTGCCGGATCTTCTGTCCATCGCCCCTTCCATGGTAAAAAGCACCACCGCCGCGGCGCTGGCAAAGCTTTTAAAAGAAGGCTGTATTGAAGTGGCCGGAATCGGTCACAGCGGCAAAGTCATATGCCGGAACTATCGGCCCGCGGAAAGCGCGAAAAAGCTGCTGCTCGACGACTTTATAAAAAGCTATAACAGCATAAGCGATATCATCTCAAAAACGGATGTATGCCTTACCCTTCTCAGCGACGGCAAAAATCCCAAGGCCGCAGAAAAAGAACCAGCACAATTGAGAGCTATGCTGGAACAGTACGAAAAAGAATGCGGCGCCGCAGACGGAGAATAGAATATTGATGATAACGGAAGGGAGTCTTTATGATTATAGATTTTCATACGCATACATTTCCTGAAGAACTGGCAGAGCGCGCCGTAGCCAAACTGGCCAAAAGCGCCCGGGCAAAGAATTATCTGAACGGCACCGTCGTCGATCTGCGCCGTTCCATGAAAGAAGCCGGCGTCGATTATTCCGTACTGCTTCCCGTCGTGACAAAACCCGACCAACAGCGAAGCATCAATCGGCTGGCCTTGGAAATCAATTTTCATTCCCATGAGACAGGGCTTTTGTCCTTTGGCGGCATTCATCCCGACAATGAAGATTATCGGCAGATACTCCGCCAATGTGCCGATAACGGCGTTAAGGGAATTAAACTCCACCCCATCTTTCAGCAGACCTATCTTGACGATATCCGCTATCTGCGGATTATTGACTGCGCCTGCGAGCATGGTTTGATTATTCTGGTTCACGCCGGATATGACATCAGCTATCCCCAGCGCGACTTTGCTTCCGCCGCCCATATTCTCCCTGTCTTGGACAGGCTGAAACCGGACAGGTTCATCCTTGCCCATATGGGCGGCTGGCTCTGCTGGACGGAAGCGGAGGAACAGCTTGTGGGAAGGGACGTCTGGCTTGACACCTCCTTCTGCCTTCTCCCCATCCGCCCCGCTCCCGGCACCCAAAGGGATCCGGGCGAGAACCCGCCCCTCGGAAAAGAGCAGTTCCTCCGCATGGTGCGCAGGCATGGCGCGGACCGCATCCTCTTTGGCACGGACAGCCCTTGGGACCCTCAGCAGGCCTCCATTACGGCGCTGAAGGAATCCGGACTGACTCCTGAAGAGCTTTCGGCCATCCTCGGGGACAATGCCGCCGGACTGCTTGGTCTCGCCAAAAGAAAAAAGGGCGGCATAAAAGAAATCTAACGCACCCGCCGCCCTTAAATCCCTGTCCCTTGTCTTTATCAAAAAATTTCCGCCCGCAGACAATGGCCAGCCAGCCCCAAGAGGCTGGCTTTATGCCCTATTCTCCTTCTCCACCAGCCTGTCCGCCCCATACATCCTGCGAAGCTTCGGCTTCTCGATCTTTCCGGTGGCATTTCTGGGAATCTCGCTGAAAATAATTTCCCTAGGCCGCTTATATCTGGGCAGTCCCATGCAGAACTCTTCGATTTCCTCCTTGGCGCATTCCATTCCGTCCTTAATCTCAATCACCGCCGCGGTCTTCTCCCCCAGCCTTCTGTCCGGCAGGCCGATCACCGCCGCATCCTTCACCTTATCATGCCGCCGCAGGAAATCTTCTATCTGCACCGGATATATATTTTCCCCGCCGCTGACGATCACATCCTTCTTCCGGTCCACCAGAAAATAAAAGCCGTCCTCATCCTGCATGGCCATATCCCCCGTGT
Organism: uncultured bacterium; assembly: GCA_948467735.1. GTDB lineage: Bacteria > Bacillota > Clostridia > Lachnospirales > Lachnospiraceae > Acetatifactor. The sequence goes on along the minus strand of CAOKFN010000005.1, from coordinate 3,320 downwards.
ACAGCCAGCCGTCCTTTATGGTCTCCGCCGTGGCCTCCTCGTTGCGGTAATAGCAGGTCATGACCCCGGGGCCTTTCACACAGAGCTCGCCCACTTCTCCCCGGGACACCTCCCGCCCCGCCTCGTCCACGATTTTACACATCCAGCGATAGCCCGGGACGCCGATGGCCCCCACCTTATGAATATTTTCCATGCCAAGATGCACGCAGCCCGGCCCCGTGGACTCGGAAAGCCCGTAGTTGGTGTCATAGGCATGGTCCGGGAAATATTCCTTCCATCTCTTAATCAAAGAAGGCGGCACCGGCTGGGCCCCGATATGCATCAGCCGCCATCCCGTCAGATCATAATCCTGAAGCTTGATGTCCCCTCTGTCCAGCGCGTCCAGAATATCCTGCGCCCAAGGCACCAGAAGCCATACGATGGTACAGTGCTCCTTTGCGACGGCGGAAAGAATGGTCTCCGGCTTCGTCCCCTTTAAAAGCACCGCCCTGCTGCCCGCCGCCAGACTGCCCATCCAGTGGAACTTGGCCCCGGTATGGTACAGGGGCGGAATGCAGAGGAACGTGTCCTCCCGGTTGGTGCCGTGATGCTTCTGCTCCATTTCCGCCGCTTGGGTCAGGCTCCTATGCTTATGTAAGATCGCCTTCGGGAATCCCGTGGTGCCCGATGAAAAATAAATGGCTCCATAGTCCTCCTCCGTAATCTCCACCCCGGGGGCCTGACTGGAATAATCCGCCGCCAGCTCATGGTAGCTCTCCGCAAAGCTGGGACAATTATCCCCTGCATAAATCAACAGCCGCCCCTTGCTGAGCCTCTCGCATATGGCTTCGATGCGCCCGATGAAAGCCGGCCCGAACACCACCACGTCCACCTCCGCCAGCTCCGCGCAGTATAAAATCTCCTCCGCGTCATAACGGAAATTAAAAGGAACCGCAATGGCCCCGCTTTTCAACACCCCGAAATAAATGGGCAGCCATTCCAGACAGTTATACATCAATATAGCCGCCTTGTCCCCCTTCCTGACGCCGCGGCCGATCAGCATATTGGCAAAGCGGTTCGCCTTTTCGTTGAAAACCCTCCATGTAATCTCCCTGCGGTATGGCTGAAAGCTGTCCGCCTGTATCAGCTCATATTCCTTCCAAGTGGTTCGTCTTGTGTCCTTTTCCTCCGGATTCAGCTCCACCAAGGCGATCTCATCCGGGTATAATTCCGCATTCCTGTCCAGAAAATCCGTAACTGGCATCTCTTCTTATTTCCTTTCCCGCCGACGAAAACCGGCTTTTTTCCTATGACGCCCCTCTCGGCAGCTTAATATCATATCAATTACGATACCATATCTGTCGTAAAATGTCACCTTCTTTTCAGGAAAAATCCTAAATGTAAAAATGTCAACATTAAATTTCTTTCTATTTTTTCTCTTTCAGAAATATGTGAAAAGTCCTGAACGCCGATGACGGTTTCAGCATCCTATCGCAAAACGAAACTGCCGCGTCTGAAAAATTCCTGCCTCCACATAACGCTCAAACCGCCCCCATCAGCTCCGTCACCGGCTCCACTCCCAATTCCCGCAGGTTCCCGTATGCCTCCTCCACCGCCCCATCCCACAGACACGCCGGGTCATGGCAGTCGGAGCCGACCATCACCTTTACGGACGCCTTGGCCGCCGCCTGCCAGAATGCATCGCAGGGATACGGATAACGCATCCCGTCCGGAAAAGGCTTCCGCCCCCTGCGGAGCCAGCTGACATTATACTCCAAGACCGCGCCGACGGCCGCGGCGGCGTCAATGATCATATCCGCCGCCCTCGCGCAGTTATCATCCCATGGAAAGGGATGCCGCATATACATATCCGGGTGCGCGACAGCCTGAAACAAACCCGTCCTTACCCCTTCCGCCACGGCCCGGGCATAACACAGATACTGCTCCGTTGACAGGGGCTGGTCATGCATAAAAACACACTCCCCTCCGGCCCCCATATAAAAATGTTCCCCCAGCAGCAGGTAATCGACGCCCCGCTTTGTGAGAAGCTCCTCATAATAATCCCGATACCGGGGCAGATATTCGATCTCCAGCCCCTTCCATATCACAAGCCCCTTCCCTCTCACAAGCTCCGACCCATATTCCTCCCTCAGCCCCTCGATTGTCTCCAGATAATCCCCCAATTCCCCGAAAAGCATCCTCTTCCCGAAATCGACATCGGGAAAAGGCCCGTGGTCGGAAAATCCAAGCTGGGACATCCCGCAGGCGAGCGCGGACTTTACATAATCCTCCTCGCTTCCCGCCGCATGCCCGCAGCGCTTTGTATGTGTGTGAAAATTATTCTTTTGTGTCATCATTTCCCTCCACATCATGATTTCTTTCAGCACTTTATGATTTCCTGCGAAACTCCACTTTTCACTATTACACTCATCCCTCACCCATTCCTCGCTGTTACCCTCATCCCCTCCCTCTGTGCCGCCAGCATCACCCCCGAAACGGAGACTTCATGATACCGATACGGCCTGACTGCCGCAGTCTCTCTCAACCACCACGACCTCCATCCCCATATCATAAAAATCCTGCAGCTTCTCCTCGGAAGCCTCCCAATCCGTGACAAGCACATCCAGCTTATCCGCAGGGCAGATGCTTACCACTGATTCAAACCCTATCTTCTCCGTGGGGAACAAACCCACAACCTTCCCTGCGCTTTCCATCAACGCGCCGTAAAAGCTGATGGCCTGAGACTTCTGGATGGACAGCCCGAACTTCGCGGAAATACACGCGGCTGTGATAAAACATTGATCAAAACGGAGCTTTTTTATCATGTCTATGGCAAAGGCGTCATAGCAGTTTCCCTTGTCGTCCATTTCTCCCCCCAGCAGAATCACGGAAACCTGATCCCTCCTGCGCAGCTCCTCAGCAATCACAATGGAATTTGTTACCACCCGAATCCTCAAATGCTCCGGAAGATTCCGCGCCATCAAATACCCCGCCGTGGCGGCTGTAATAAAGACAACGTCGTTATTCCTTATCATGGAAACCGCCTTTTTTGCAATGGCCAGATAATTCTCCTTCACTTCACCAAAATCCTTGCATGTCATCTTGGCGGGCCTTCCATATGCCGTCTGACGCATTGGTATCGCGCCCCCATGGGTCCGTTTCAGAAGCCCCTTCTCCTCCAAAATGCGCAGATCCCTTTTGGCGGAATCGTAGCTCACATTAAAATTTTCCTGCACCTCCCCTGTGGTAATCCGCCCCTTTTCTGCCAGCATGTCCAAAATCGCCCGATGCCATCTTCTTTATCAAGTTTCACTTTCAGATTAAAGATCTCCTTATCAGAA